>CAJTWF010000004.1 GCA_910579965.1 uncultured Oscillospiraceae bacterium | reverse complement strand
TGCCTGCCGCGCAACTCTCTTTTTGGTAACTTCTGGTTAACTTAATGGCATTGGACCCTCGCCACCGATTTCCTGGATCAATCGCTCCATACAGAATTTGGTGTTTCCTGTGCCGCTGAAGTATATGCCCGTCACTGTACCGCCTCCCAAAAGTAATGCGGGGTTTATCCTACCACATCTTCCGGCCCGTGGCAAGTCTTCCGCCGGGGACGTATGTTTTTCCCCCTTTCCGCAAACACTACCCGGGAAAAGGAGGGATCATCCCATGGAAGAAGAGACCAAATCCACCGCCCCTGCCAGCGGGAACGACGACAGCCCCGCCTCTGACCAGCGCCAGCGGATCATCGACTTCGGCTCCGCTGTGAGCCGCAGCAGCCGGGGCAATATCTACACCCTGACCATCGCCGGTCAGGTGGAGGGCCACCAGGTCCTGCCGGAGACGGCCAAGACCACCAAGTATGAGCACGTCATGCCCCTGCTGTCCAGCCTGGAGCAGAGCGAGGAGATCGAGGGCGTTCTGCTGCTGCTGAACACCGTGGGCGGGGACATCGAGGCAGGGCTGGGCATCGCGGAGCTGGTGGCCGGAATGCGCAAGCCCACGGTCAGCCTGGTGCTGGGGGGCGGCCACTCCATCGGCATCCCCCTGGCCGTAGCGCCCAAGGCCAGCTTTATCGTCCCCTCCGCCTCCATGACCATCCATCCGGTGCGGATGAACGGCACGGTCATCGCCGCCCCCCAGACCTTCAATTACTTTGAGCGGATCCAGGAGCGGATCGTCAGCTTTGTGGCCCAAAACAGCGCCATCTCCCGGGAGCGGTTCCTCTCCCTCATGCTCAACACCGGGGAGATGGCTGCCGACGTGGGCAGCGTCGTCTACGGCGAGGAGGCGGTGGAGCTGGGGCTTATTGACAGCATCGGCAGCCTCAGCGACGCTCTGGACTGCCTCTACGAGCAGATCGCCCAGGCCCGCCGGGAGCGGGAGGAGGCCCTGGCGGCGGCCTGGTGACCTCCCCCCTCCCCTGCCGGAGACGGAAAAATCAAGAAAATGTTCATAAATTCAACCTTGTCAAGGAATTGCGATTCTGATATAATACCTTAGTTAATGACATGTTTGATAGGCCGGGCGGCGAGGCCGCCCGGCAGGGAGAAAAGAATGTACTTAAAAGCACTAGAAATCCAGGGCTTCAAATCCTTTCCCGACAAGACTGTGCTCCACTTCGGCGAGGACATCACCGCCGTGGTGGGCCCCAACGGGTCCGGCAAGTCCAACATCTCCGACGCCATCTGCTGGGTCATGGGCGAGCAGTCCGCCCGCAGCCTCCGGGGCAGCAAGATGGAGGACGTGATCTTCGGCGGCACGGAAAAGCGCTCCGCCGTGGGCTTCGCCCAGGTGACGCTGGTGCTGGACAACTCCGGCGGCATGTTCCCCGCCATCGACAGCAGCGAGATCATGGTCACCCGCCGCTACTACCGCAGCGGGGAGAGCGAATACTACATCAACAAGCAGTCCGTGCGCCTCAAGGACATCAACGAGCTGTTCATGGACACGGGCCTGGGCCGGGAGGGCTACTCCATCATCGGCCAGGGCCGCATTGACGAGATCCTCTCCCAGCGCAGCGCGGACCGGCGAGAGATCTTCGAGGAGGCGGCGGGTATCTCCAAATACCGCCACCGCAAGGAGGAGACCGAGCGGCGGCTCCAGCGCACAGAGGAGAATCTGGTGCGCATCGGCGACAAGATCTCCGAGCTGGAGCTCCAGGTGTTCCCCCTCCAGGAGCAGGCGGAGACCGCCAGGCGGTTCCTTCTCCTGCGGGACGAGCTGCGCACCCTGGAGATCTCCTTGTGGATGGACCGGCTGGAGGAGATCAAGACCGCGAAAAACCGTCTCCAGGCCGAGTGCGCCGCCGCCAAGGCCCGCCAGGAGGAGGCCAGAACCCGCCAGGACGCCCTCTACGAGGCCAATGACCGCTTCTCCCTGCGGATGCAGGAGAACGACACCCGGCAGGAGCAGGCCCGCCGGGAGGCGGAGCAGTACGCCTCCCAGGCCCGGGACGAGGAGAGCGCCGTGGCCCTGCTGCGCACCAATATTGACAACCGGAACGCCGCCATTGCCGACATCTCCCAGGAACTGGCGGTCCAGGACAGCCGCAGCCAGTCCGCCCAGGCGGAGCTGGCCGCCCAGGAGCGCCGCCTGGAGGAGCTGGAGACCCAGTCCGCCGCTCTGGAGGGGGAGCTGGAGGGGCTCCGGGAGGAGGCCCGCCGGACCGCCGACAGCGCCGGCAGCGCGGAGGGGCAGATCACGGCCCTCCAGTCCCAGGAGGCCCTCTCCGCCGACGCCGCAGCCCGGGGCCGGGAGCGGCTGAGCGCTCTGAACGCCGGCCTGGAACAGATGGAGCGGCGGCACGGGGACGTGCTCCGGGAGATGGAGAGCATGGAGAGCCAGCTGGAGGCCACCCGGCAGGAGGCCAGGACCGCCCGCCGGGCCCTGGAGGACGCCCAGGACGAGGCCGCCGGCGCGGCCAATGTCATCGGCGGCCACGCCCTGCGCATGGAGAGCCGGGAGAAGCGGGAGAAGGCCGCGGCCGACGTCCACCTCCAGCTGACCATGGAGCAGTCCAGCCTCACCTCCCGCATCCGGATGCTCACGGAGATGGAGCGGGAGTACGAGGGCTTCAGCCGGGCCGTCCGGGTGGTGATGCAGACCGCCCAGAGCGGCTCCCTCCGGGGGGTCCACGGCCCGGTGGCCAGCCTCATGCGCACCGACAGCCGCTATACCGTGGCCCTGGAGGCGGCCCTGGGGGCCGGCCTGCAAAACATTGTGGTGGACCGGGAAGAGGACGCCAAGAGCGCTATCAACCTCCTCAAGCAGCGGGACGGCGGCCGGGCCACCTTCCTGCCCCTGTCCGCTATCCGGGGCGAGGAGCTGCGGGAGCGGGGCGTGGAGCAGGAGGAGGGCTTTGTGGGCCTCGCCTCCCGCCTCCTCTCCTGCGACAGCCGCTACGACGGCATTTTCCGCAATCTCCTGGGCCGCACGGTGGTGGCCGAGGACCTGGACCGGGGGATCGTCATCGCCCGGAAGTACCAGCATCGGTTCCGCATCGTCACCCTGGACGGTCAGATCATCAACCGGGGCGGCTCCATGACCGGCGGCAGCGTGTCCAAGAGCGCCGGGGTCCTCTCCCGGGCCAACGAGCTGGAGCGGCTCCACAGCCGGGCTAGGGCTCTGGCCGGAGAGCTGGCCCAGGCCCAGCGGGAGCGGGAGGAGGCCGCCCGGGAGGTCCAGGGGGCCCGCTACGAATTGCAGGTGGCCGAGGCCCAGCGCCGGGCCGCCGAGGACGCGGTGCTCCAGCGCCAGGGGGAGGTCCGCCAGTACGAGGCCCTGCTGGAGAGCGTCCAGGCCAGCGCGGAGAATCTGGCGGGTGAAAAGGAGTCCCTGGCGCAGCGGATCCGGGACGGACGGGACCAGCGCGCCGCCGTGCAGGCGGACATTGACCGGCAGGAGGCGGAGGTCCTCCGCCTGCGCCGGGCCGTCCAGGAGAAGCTGGCGGGCCAGACGGATTTGCAGGGTCAGGCCAGCCGGCTGAGCGCGGAGATGGCGGAGCGGAAGGAGCGGCTGGCGGCCCTGGGGGCCCAGCGCGCCGCGGTCCGGGAGAGCCTGGAGCGCATCCGCCAGACCCAGAGGGATCTGGCCGGGGACCGGCAGCAGCGCGTGGAGCGCATGGCCGCCTACCGCGCCGCCATTGCCTCCGACGAGGAGGAGATCGGCCGGCGCACCGGCCAGGCGGCCTCCGCCCGGCTCCAGCACCAGAGCTGCCAGGAGCAGCTGCGCACGCTCCAGGAGGAGCGGCTGCGCCTGGAGCAGGAGCGCACGGCCATGGGCGCACAGCTCAAGGAGTGCAACGAGGCGGTGCTGGACGCAGAGCGGGAGGCCGCCCGCCTGGAGCAGCGCCTGAACACCGGCGGCATGGAGGAGAAGCAGATCCTGGATAAGCTCTGGGAGAGCTACGAGCTGAGCCACTCGGCGGCCATGGAGCAGCGCATTGAGCTGGAGAGCGCCGCCAAGGCCGCCCGCCGCATCGGCGAGCTCAAGCGGGAGATCAGCGGCCTGGGCACGGTGAACGTGGGGGCCATCGAGGAGTTTGACCGGGTCAACCAGCGCTACACCTACCTCACCGGCCAGCGGGACGACGTGCAGCAGGCCAAGGGGGAGCTGACGGGCATCATCCAGGAGATCACCCGGGAGATGACGGCCATCTTCTCCCACCAGTTCGGCCTCATCACCGCCTCCTTCCAGGAGACCTTCCTGGACCTCTTCGGCGGCGGCCAGGCCACCCTGGAGCTGGAGGACCCCTCGGACATTCTGGGCTGCGGCATCGAGATCAAGGTCCAGCCCCCGGGCAAGACCCTCAGAACCCTCTCCCTCCTCTCCGGCGGCGAGAAGGCGTTTGTGGCCATTGCCCTGTACTTCGCCATATTAAAGGTACATCCCACCCCCTTCTGCGTCATGGACGAGATCGAGGCCGCCCTCGACGAGGCCAACGTGGTGCGGGTGGCGAGATATATGCGCTCCATCGCGGACAGGACCCAGTTCATCGTCATCACCCACCGCCGGGGCACCATGGAGGAGGCGGACATCCTCTACGGCGTGACCATGCAGGAGAAGGGCGTGAGCAAGATGCTGCGGCTGAGCCTCAACGACGTGGCGGAGGAGCTGAAAATCAAGTAAGCAGGTAAGGAGGAACGGCTATGGGCTTTTGGCAGAAGCTGAAAAAAATCTATATGGGGGACGTGTTCGGCTCCGCGATCAGCGAGGCGGACGAGGCCTTTTTTGACGATCTGGAGGAGATGCTGATCCTGGCGGACGTGGGCCTGGAGACGGCCACGGAGGTGGTGAAGGAGCTGCGGCAGCGGATGATCGAGGACAAGATCTCCGGTCAGGAGCCGGTGAAGGCCTGCCTGCGGGAGATCCTGGCGGAGAAATTGCAGGTGGGCGACGGCGCGCTGAACATCTCCACCCGGCCCTCGGTGGTGCTGGTGGTGGGGGTCAACGGCGTGGGCAAGACCACCTCCATCGGCAAGCTGGCCAACAGCCTGCGGCTGGAGGGCAAGCGGGTGCTGCTGTGCGCCGGGGACACCTTCCGGGCCGCGGCGGCGGACCAGCTGGAGATCTGGGCCAACCGGGCCCGGTGCGAGATCGTGCGGCAGAAGGAGGGCGCGGACCCCGGCGCGGTGCTCTTCGACGCCCTCCAGGCCGCCAGGGCCCGGGGCGTGGACGTGGTGATCTGCGACACCGCCGGGCGGCTCCACAATAAGGCCAACCTGATGGCGGAGCTGGCCAAGCTGCGCAAGATCATTGACCGGGAGCTGCCGGAGGCGGCGCTGGAGATTCTGCTGGTGCTGGACGCCACCACCGGACAGAACGGCCTCATCCAGGCCAGGCAGTTCAAGGAGATCTCCGGCTGCACGGGCATCGTGCTCACCAAGCTGGACGGCACCGCCAAGGGGGGCATTGTGGTGGCCATCGCCCAGGCCCTCCAGGTGCCGGTGAAGTTCGTGGGTCTTGGCGAGGGCATCAGCGACATGCAGCCCTTTGACGCCAGGGAGTACGTGGAGGCGCTGATCTAGGGATGCGGGAGCTGAATCTGATGGGGCTGAAGGTCACCGTCATGGGGGCCGCCCTGACGGTGTGCGGCACGGCCGCGCCCCTGCTCTTCTACGGCGGGCTGGTCCTGATGGTTGCCGGCCTGTGCATCCCTGACAAGGTCTATGAGGAGAAAAAACATGACGAGAATTGACGGCAGAAAAGAGAACGAGCTGCGCCCCGTGGCCATGACCACCGGCTTTGTGGACTTCGCCGAGGGCAGCGTGCTCATCCAGTGCGGCAGGACCAAGGTCCTCTGCTGCGCCAGCGTGGAGGAGGGCGCGCCCCGCCATGTGCCGGAGGGCTCCGGCTGGGTGACGGCGGAGTACTCCATGCTCCCCCGGGCCAACCGGGAGCGGTCACGGCGGGACGTGAGCAAGCTGAAGCTGAGCCCCCGGTCCGCAGAGATCCAGCGGCTCATCGGCCGCAGCCTCCGGGCTGCGGTGGACCTCGGCGCCCTGGGGGACCGGACCATCACCGTGGACTGCGACGTGCTCCAGGGGGACGGCGGCACCCGCACCGCCTCCGTCACCGGCGGCTTCATCGCTCTGGCCATCGCCTGCCGCAGGCTGGTGAAGTCCGGGGCTCTGGAGAAAGATCCCATCAGGGGCTGCGTGGCCGCCGTTTCAGCGGGGGTGGTGGACAACGTCCCCCTGCTGGATCTGTGCTACGAGGAGGACAGCGGGGCCATGGTGGATCTCAACTGCGTGATGAACGAGGCGGGCGAGCTCATCGAGCTCCAGGGCACCGGCGAGGGCCGGGCCTTCACTGTGGCGGAGCAGCAGACGCTGGTGTCCCTGTGCGCCGGCGGCGTAAAGCAGCTCATTGCCCTGCAAAAAGAGATATTGGGAGGCCTTACATAACATGAAATTCGTACTTGCTTCACAAAATAAGCACAAACTTGCGGAGATGCAGGCCATTCTGTCCGCCCACGGGGTGGAGGTGGTCCTCCAGTCGGATCTGGGGCTCCACGTGGACGTGGAGGAGACCGGGGAGACCTTCGCGGAGAACGCCCTCCTGAAGGCACGGGCCGTCATGGAAGCCTGCGGCCTGCCCGCCATTGCCGACGACTCCGGCGTGTGCGTGGACGCCCTCAACGGCGCGCCGGGGGTCTACTCCGCCCGCTACGGCGGTCCGGACCTGGACGACACAGGCCGCTACCGCCTGCTGCTGGAGAACATGCGGGGGGCCGGAAGCCGCGCCGCCCACTTCACCAGCGCCATCGCCTGCGTCTTCCCCAACGGGGACGTGATCGAGGCCCAGGGGGAGTGCCCGGGCACCATCGCCTTCGCCCCCCAGGGGGACGGCGGGTTTGGCTATGACCCGGTGTTCTTCCTCCCCCAGCTGCGCAAGACCTACGCCCAGCTGACGCCGGAGGAGAAGGCGGCGGTGTCCCACAGGGGCAAGGCTCTGGAGGTCTTTGACGGGAAGCTGCGGACCTATCTGGAAGGGGCTGGTAAATAAGATGGAACTGACAAGCAAACAGCGCGCCCAGCTGCGGGGCCTGGCCAACTCCCTGGACACCATCCTCCACGTGGGCAAGGACGGCATCAGCGACAACCTGGTCAAGCAGGCCAACGACGCCCTGGAGGCCAGGGAGCTCATCAAGGGCCGGGTGCTGGAGAACTCCATGCTCACCGCCCGGGAGGCCTGCGAGCAGCTGGCGAAGCTGACCCGCAGCGAGTCCGTCCAGGTCATCGGCAGCAAGTTCGTCCTCTACCGCCGGCACTACGACAAGAGCCGCCGGCGGATTGAACTGGTCAAGGACCGGCCCCCCAGGCAGGGGAAACAATAACCGGGGAGGGATTCTGGTGAAGATCGGAATCTATGGGGGTACCTTCAACCCCATCCATCTGGGCCACATGGAGGCGGCCAAATTCGCTGCGGCGTACCTGAAGCTGGACAAGCTGCTGCTGGTCCCCGCCGGAATGCCGCCCCACAAGGACCTCTCCCCCGACGCGGCGCCCCCGGAGGACCGGCTGGCCATGACGGCTCTGGCGGCGGAGGCCGTGGGGCCCATGGCGGAGGCCTCCAGCCTGGAGCTGGACCGCCGGGGAACCAGCTACACCGTGGACACGGTCCGCGCTGTCCGGGAGGCCCACCCCCGGGCCCGGCTGTATCTGCTCATGGGCACGGACATGTACCTCACCTTTCACCGCTGGAAGAGCCCGGAGAAGCTGGCCAGATGGTGCACCCTCTGCGCCTTCGGCCGCAGCGAGGCGGACACAGAGGAGCTCTTCGCCGTCCAGCGGGAGCACCTGTCCGCCATGCTGGGGGCCAAGTCCGTGACCGTTGCCCTGCCGAAAATCGTGGATATCTCCTCCACCCGGCTCCGCCGGGAGCTCTCCCAGGGCCAGGGACAGGCGTATCTGGACCCGGCTGTGTACGGCTATATTCTCCGCCGGGGGCTCTACGGCGTGCCGGCGGACCCCCTGCGTCTGTCCCTGGAGGATCTGCGCTGCGCCGGGCTCAGTATGCTCAAGCGCCGGCGGATCCCCCACGTGCTGGGCACGGAGGAGACGGCGGCGGCCCTGGCCCGGCGCTGGGGCGCGGACGAGGAGGAGGCCCGACGGGCCGCCCTGCTCCACGACTGCACAAAAAAGCTGGACAGGGAACAACATCTGGAGATCTGCCGTCAATATGGTATCCCCCTGGACCCGGAGGAGCAGCGGGAGGAGAAGCTGCTCCACGCCCTCACCGGCGCGGCGGCAGCCCGGCATCAGTTCGGCGTGTCCCCCCAGGTGGAGAGCGCCATCCGCTGGCACACCACCGGAAAGGCGGACATGACCACTCTGGAGAAGATCATCTACCTGGCCGACTACATTGAGCCCACCCGGGATTTCTGCGATCTCACCGAGCTGCGGGAGCTGGCCTTCCAGGATTTGGACCGGGCCATGCTGCTGGGGCTGACCATGGCGGTCCACGATCTGAAAAAGAGAGGAATGGCAGTCCATTCCAACAGTGTGTATGCGAGGGACTATCTGAAAGGAAAGCTGACATGAGCAGAACAAAAGGCAAGCGGGAGGCCGGCGGACGCCGGAGCGGCGATCTCTATGAGGAGGAGAAGCATTCCTCCGGCGGCTGGAGCGGCGGGAAGAAGGCCATGGCGGCCGTTCTCTGCCTGCTGGCCGTGCTGGTCCTGGCGGGGGCAGGCTGGTGGTTCCTGTTTGTCCGGGCCCCGGACGTGAAGGACAACGACCGCCCCCTGGTCAACAACAACAATCCCAACCGGAAGCCCGAGGAGGACGGGGACGGCGAGCAGGTCCTCACCGGACGGAAGGAGGACTACTTCACCTTCCTGCTCATCGGCCGGGACACCGCCGGCGGCGGCAATACGGACACCCTTATCCTGGTGTCCTACGATGTGCCAAACAGTCATGTGAACATGATGAGCATCCCCCGGGACACGGTGGTCAACGTGCCCTGGTCCGTCAAGAAGGTTAACAGCGTCTTCAACGCCAAGGAGTCCAGCGGCGGCGGCATGGAGGGTCTGAAAAAGCAGGTGGCCTATCTCACCGGCGTAATGCCGGATTTCCACGTCATCATCGAGTGGAAGGCCGTGGGGGAGATCGTGAAGGCCGTGGGGGGCGTGGACTTCGACGTGCCCCGGAACATGAACTACGACGACGACTATCAAAACCTCCACATCCACCTCAACAAGGGCATGCAGCACCTGAACGCAGAGCAGGCCATGGCCATGCTCCGCTACCGCAACGACAACGGCTACAAGGCCGGGTACAACGACACCGGCCGCATGAACACCCAGCGGGACTTCCTCAAGGCCATGGCCAAGGAGGTGCTCCAGCTGAAGAACATGACCAAGATCGGGGAGTTCATCAACATCTTCATGGACAACGTGGAGACGGATCTGAAGGTGAGCGAGCTGACCTGGTTCGCCTCCAAGGCCCTGAGCGTGGACCTGGAGACCATGCAGTCCAGCACCCTGCCCTACATCGACGTGGGCAAGTATCGGGGCGGCGACTACCTCTTCCCCAACGGCGAGGAGATCGTCCCCCTGGTCAACGAACAGTTCAACCCCTATAACCAGGAGATCACGGCGGACAGCCTCCAGATCATGGTGCGCAGCAAGGACGGCTCCTGCTACGTGACCAATGGGGAGCTGCTGGACGCCAAGTGGGCCAAGCCCGCCTCCGGCTCCGCCGGTACCGCCGGCGGCGGCGTGACCACCACCGAGCCCACCGGCGTGGTGGCGGACCCCAACGCGCCCCCGCCCGGCAGCTCCTCCGGCGGCGATGCGTCCGCCCAGGAGCCTGACCCGCCGTCGGATGAGAACGCCGGCCAGCTGGGAGAGGGATCCGGCGCGGCGGATCCCGGCGCTACGCCTCCTGACACGGCGGATCCGGGGACAACGCCCCCTGACACGCCGGACCCGGGAACCACACCCCCTGACACGACGGACCCGGGAACCACGCCTCCTGACACGCCGGACCCGGGAACCACACCCCCTGACACGGCAGACCCGGGAACCACGCCCCCCGACACGACGGACCCGGGAACCACGCCTCCCGACACGGCAGACCCGGGAACCACGCCTCCCGACACGGCAGACCCGGGAACCACGCCGCCTGACACGGCAGACCCCACGCCCCCTCCTCCCCCGCCGGACCAGACAGCGCCGGAGCCCACTCCCCCGGAGGACCCGGTCCCGCCGCCGGACGAGGGCAGCCCTGTGGTTTAATTGACAGAGACAGAATATCTATCCTGAAAGGACAGAGAGAATATGGGTTATAAAGGAAGACGGGAGGCCCCCCGTCCCGAGAAGGCCTCCGACGGCAAGGCAGCGCGCCAGGATGCGGACCCCTTTGCCCCCTCCCCCGCCGCCCCGGCAGATCCTTTTGCGGAGGACCCCGCTCCTGCAAGGCGCATCCGGGAGAGCAGAGCGCCCAAGGAGCCCGGGGAACCCGGGAGGAGTCTGGGTGACCGCTGGGGAGACTTCTGGGACAGCGGGAAGGGCAAAATTCTGGTGGCCGTGGTGGGCTGCATCGCGGTGATCGCCCTGGCCGCAGGGCTCGCCCTGCGGGCGTGGATCAAGCCCCCGCCCCTCCCCGAGGACCAGCCCAAAACAACAGTCAAGACCCCCGAGAAGGACCCGGTGAAGGACCCGGACGACGCGGCTCCCGCGGGTCCCACGGACGACGAGCTCTACCCCGATGACGGCTACACCGGCGACATGCCCACCGTCTCCGGCAACCGGAGGGAGGGCGTGTACACCTTCCTCCTGGTGGGCACGGACATGGACGACGGCAACACCGACACCCTCATGGTGGTCACCTACGACACCAAGGAGCAGGACGTGAGCATCATGTCCATCCCACGGGACACCATGATTAACGAGCGGTGGGACATCAAGAAGATCAACTCCGTCTACTCCCGCACCGGCAGCATCGACTCCCTGGCCGGCCGGATCCAGAAGCTGGTGGGCTTCAAGCCGGACTTCTATGTAAAGGTGGAGCTGAGCATGTTTGTGGAGCTGGTGGATCTGGTGGATGGCGTGGAGTTCGACGTGCCCCAGGACATGAACTACGACGACCCCTACCAGGACCTCCACATCCACCTGAAAAAGGGCGTGCAGACCCTGGACGGGGAGCACGCCATGCAGCTGGTCCGCTTCCGCCGCTACAGCGAGGGCGACATCAAGCGGGTGGAGGTGCAGCAGGCGTTCATGAAGGCCCTCATCAAAAAGTGCCTGAGCCTGGAGCACTGGGGCAAGATCAAGGCATACATTGACCTTGCCATGGACAACGTGGAGACGGACCTGGAGGCCGGCTCCGTGGTGTGGTTCGCCGCCAACGTGCTGGGCCTCAACGGCACGCCTGCCCTGAACATGGGAGACGTGTACACCTGCACCCTCCCCGGGGATTACTGGGGCTCCGCCTGGAGCCGGGACACCCACATGGAGCAGTCCTACGTGACCATCTACCCCCGGGAGGTGGTGAAGCTGGTCAACGAGCGGTTCAACCCCTATGAGCAGCAGGTGACCACGTCCATGCTGGACGCCATGAGCATCCGCTCCAACGGGGACATCGCCTCCTCCACCGGCTCCCTCCGGGACACCCAGCACAACGCCATCATGGCCGTGCGGCGGGGCGAGGCCTACTACGACGACGGCGGAAATCTGGTCTACGGTACGCCCCCGGTCAAGCCGGAGCAGGATGAGGCGGGCAACTACTACATCCTGGACGAGAACGGAAGCATCGTCTACACGGACCAGGACGGCACGCCCCTCACCGATGAGCCCGCTCCCCCGCCGGATGAGAGCCTGCCTGCCGCGCCCGGCCCCGGCGATCCCGTCACCCTGCCCGACACCCCTGTGGACAACGCTCCCCCCGCCGCCGGCGCTGACCCCGGCCAGCCGGCAGAGGGCGACGCGCCGGCCCCGCCCACGGAGGACCAGCCCGGACAGACGCCGGATCTGCCTGTCCAGGAACCGGATCAGCCGGCTCCTCCGCCGGAGCCGCCCGCGGACCAGCCGGTGGACACGGTGCCCCCGGGCTGGCTGTAGGCCGCGGAAGAAGACATGGATTCCCCTTTCCTCGGAGAGGGACACAAATATGAAAGGAGCAAGGATATGACACCAAAGGAACTGGCCGTTTTGGCGGCAAAGGCTCTGGACGGAAAGAAGGGCGAGGAGATCCGGGTCATGGAGGTCACGGAGCTCACCGTCCTGGCGGACTACTTCGTCATCTGCACCGGGTCCAGCAACACCCAGATCAACGCCCTGTGCGACGCGGTGGAGGAGAAGCTGGAGGCCGAGGCAGGAGAGAAGCCCCTGCACCGGGAGGGTCACCGGGGCGGCATCTGGGTCCTGCTGGACTACGGATGTCTGGTGGTCCACGTGTTCAACAGCGAGGCCAGGGAGTTCTACGGCCTGGAGCGGCTGTGGAGCGACGGGAAACCCATTGATATAGCGCTCAACTAATCCCCCGCCCTTTCTGCGGCGGCTGCCGCTGTGAGGGCGGAGCGGAAGAGCAGTCACAGCATCAGGGCGCTCCGGCGGCAGTTCCGGAGCGCCCCTGTCTGCATAAAAAACGCGCTCCCCCGCCGCCGCGCATGGCGAGGGGGAGCGTGTATCTGTGAGCGGGCAAAGGGCCCGGCAGTCTCCTGTCTCTCTTCACTTTGTCTCTGTTCGAATGCCGTGTGCGCGGCGCGGCACACTCCTCAGGCTGTGGTGATTTTCATCTTCAGCCGGATCCTGTCACTAATCATGGCGATAAACTCAGAGTTGGTGGGCTTGCCCTTGGCATTGCTCACTGTGTAGCCGAAAAAGCGCTGCAAGGTCTCCAGATCTCCCCTGTCCCAGGCGACCTCAATGGCGTGGCGTATGGCCCGCTCCACCCGGCTGGGGGTGGTGTGGTATCGCTTGGCAACCTCTGGATAGAGCACCTTGGTGACGGAGTTGATGACGTCCATATTCTCCACCGTTATCATAATGGCCTCACGGACATACTGATAACCCTTGATATGGGCCGGTACGCCCACCTCGTGGATAATGGAGGTCACAAGCTCCTCCAGGCCCGGTCCGTGGAGCTGCTTCTCGTTCTTCTCCGCCAGACTGATGAGGTGCTCAACCATTGCCGATTCGTTATACGGCTTGCTCAGGAACATGGACGCGCCCAGATTGCCCGCCTCCGCCACCACCTCCTGGGTAACAAAGTTGGAGACCGCCAGGATCTTGGGCCGTTTCTCACCGTCCAAACGGCGCAGGATCCCCAGCCCGTCCATACCCGGCAGGATCAGATCCAGCACCAGCACGTCCGGCTTTGCGTCGGCAACCATCTGCAATACCTCATTGCCGTCGCCGGTAGAGCCGACGACTGTAAAACGTCCCGTTTTCTCCAGGGCGTCCTGCAGCATACTGCGGGCGTCCTCGTTTACGTCCGTCAGCATGACTTTTATTCTGTTGTCCATACGCGTGTTTCCTTTCAGTAATTTGCATGTCGACATGAATAGAGGGCCATCCGTCCGTTTAGACGAAATCCTGAAGCTTCATCTTGCCTCGCTTACAAATTACCATAAAAAGACAGGAAATACAAGCAAAATTTGAAGTTTTTTCTCCATTTTCGTTCTGTTTATTTCGACAAATCAGGGAATAATTTCCAATTTTGTCGAAAAATCAGAGCCAGCCGACACAATCCGCCACCAATCAACATTTCTCGGGCATAACGGAGGCCCCTCTGCGCCGTTTTTCCAGGGAAGCGGACAAGATGGGGCTTGCAATAGCCGCCCTTCCATGTTAAACTTTTTTCGCCATTTTGTTCAGCAAAGGAGGAGCATTTGTGGAACTATATACCATATATCAGCAGCTGGGCGTGAGCCGTGAGGTCTTTGACCGGGGGGAGGCCGTCCTTGCCCGGCTGGCAGACCGGTTTCTGGAGATTGACCGGACGGCGGAGATCAACCAGGCCAAGGTCCTCTCCGCCATGCAGAAGAACCGGGTGGGCGCCAACCACTTCGCCGCCACCACCGGCTACGGGTACGATGACGATGGAAGGGACCGGCTGGAGCGGGTCTACGCGGACGTGTTCCACGCCCCCGCCGCTCTTGTGCGGCCCCAGATCACCTGCGGCACCCACGCCCTGGCCGTGGCCCTGTCCGCCAGCCTCCTGCCCGGGGACGAGGTCCTCTCCCCCGTGGGAGCGCCCTATGACACCCTCCAGGAGGTCATCGGCATCCGGCCCAGCCCCTGCTCCCTGGCCGAGTACGGCGTGCGCTACCGGCAGGCGGATCTGACGGCGGACGGCGGCTTTGACTACCCGGCCATCCGTGACGCCATCAGCTCCAGGACCAAGCTCATCACCATCCAGCGCAGCAAGGGCTACGCCACCCGCCCCTCCTTCTCCGTGGAGCAGATCGGCGAGCTGATCGCCTTCTGCAAGGGCATGAAGCCGGACGTGCTGGTGATGGTGGACAACTGCTACGGCGAGTTTGTGGACGTGCTGGAGCCCACGGACGTGGGCGCGGACATGGCGGTGGGCTCCCTCATCAAGAACCCCGGCGGCGGGCTTGCCCCCATCGGCGGGTACATCTGCGGCTCCCGGGAATGCGTGGACCGATGCGCCTACCGCCTCTCCGCCCCGGGATTGGGCCAGGAGGTGGGGGCCAACCTGGGCATCCTGCCGGCCTTCTATCAGGGCTTCTTCCTGGCCCCCACGGTGGTGGCCGGGGCGCTGAAGGGGGCGGTGTTCGCCGCCGGGCTCTACGAGAGCCTGGGCTTTCGCTGCGTCCCCGGGGCGGAGGAGAAGCGGTGCGACATCATCCAGGCGGTGGAGCTGGGCAGCGAGGCGGCCATGTGCGCCTTCTGCGAGGGCATCCAGGCGGCCGCGCCGGTGGACAGCTTCGCCGCCCCCATCCCCGGCGACATGCCAGGCTACGACAGCCAGGTCATCATGGCCGCCGGGGCCTTTGTTCAGGGCAGCAGCATCGAGCTGAGCGCCGACGGGCCTATCCGTCCCCCCTACGCCGTGTACTTCCAGGGCGGGCTCACCTGGCAGCACGCCAAGCTGGGAGTGCTCCTCTCGGCCCAGCGCATGGCGGACAGGGGCCTGCTCCGGCTGTAATCGGGAAAGGAGCAAGGGATGAACCTGCGGGAAAAGCTCATGGACTACTCCCTGGGCAACCATCTGGGCCTCTACTGGCGGCTGTTCCGGCTGCGGGACCGGGCGGGACGGGGGATCCTCTCCGACGTGCTCACCTTCCTGCTCAACCGCATGGCCCACCGGCGGGGCGGCTATATCGGCAGGGGCGCGCGGATCGCCGGCGTCCCCTCCCTGCCCCACGGCCTCCACGGGATCTATATCTCCCGGTACGCCTCCATCGGCGCAAACTGCCGCATCTACCAGAATGTCACCATCGGAGAGGTGGCCGGCAGGGCTCCCACCGTCGGGGACGGCTGCCTCATCGGGGCCGGCGCAGTGCTGGTGGGGGGTATCCGGATCGGCGACGGGGCCAGAATCGGGGCCGGCGCGGCGGTCAGCACCGACGTGCCCCCGGGCGCTACCGTGGTCAGCCAGCCGGCCCGGGTGCTTCTGGCGGGAGAGTCCCCCGCTCCTCCGGCGGAGCAGGGGAAAGAAGATACGCTTTAGAAGTCATAAACAGGCTTCCGGCAGTCTAACGCGAGACTGCCGGAAGCCTGTTTATCTTTTCAAGGAAGGATGCTCTATCTACGCCAGATCCATGCGCAGCTTCTCAATGGCCCGCTTCTCCAGCCGCGACACCTGCACCTGGCTCACCCCCAGGATGCGGGCGCACTGCTGCTGGGTCATTCCCTTGAAGAATCGCAGGAGAATGGTCTGCCGCTCCCTGTCCGGCAGCCGGTCAATGGCGGCGCGCAGGGCGATGCGCTCCACCATGCTCTCCTCCGTCATCGGGGAGGCCAGGGTGGACTCCAAGGTGAGCCCGTCTGCGTTCTCCTGCTGGAGGCTGTCCGGCGGCGCGGAGGCCAGCTCCGCCACCGCGATCTCCTCCGCCGTCAGGCCGGTGGCCTCGCTGAGCTCCGAGAGCGCCGGCTCCCGGCCCAGCCGGGTCCGCAGCCGCTCCCGGGCGGCGTAGATGGCGCTGGAGCGCTCCTTGAGGGTGCGGCCCACCTTCACGCTGCCGCTGTCCCGCAGATACCGGCGGATCTCCCCGGCGATCTTGGGCACGGCGTAGGTGGAGAACTGGGTGCCGTAGTCCGCGTCAAAGCCCCGCACCGCCTTGAGGAACCCCAGGCACCCCAGCTGGTACAGGTCCTCCGGCTCCGCCCCCCTGCCGTAGTACCGGCGCACCACCGCCCAGATGAGGCCGCTGTTCTCCGCCAGGACCCGCTCCACGGCCGCCTCGTCTCCGCCCTTGGCCAGGGCCAGCAGGTCCAGGGTCCCGGCGGTCACCTGCTTACCCGGCGGGGCACGATGCGCCGGCGCATGGTGACCCGGGTGCCCTTCCCCTCGCTGGAGCGGACGGTCAGCGTGTCCATGAAGCTCTCCATGATGGTGAAGCCCATGCCGCTGCGCTCCTCCCCGCCGGTGGTGTACAGGGGTTGGCGGGCCTTGTCCACGTCCGGGATGCCCCTGCCCCAGTCCCGGATGGTGATCTCCAGCACATCCCCCTCCAGGATGCGGGCCCTCATGACGATCTTCCCCAGGGAGTCCGGGTAGGCGTGGACGATGGCGTTGGTCACCGCCTCGCTGACCGCGGTTTTGATGTCCCCCAGCTCCTCCAGGGTGGGGTCCAGCTGGGCGGCAAAGCAGGCCGCCGCCCCCCGGGCAAAGGCCTCGTTGGCGCTGCGGCTGAGAAATTCCAGGTGTATGTAATTGGTGCTCTTGGTTTTCATGGCGCTCTCCCTCCTAAATCAAATCCACATATCGGTCCAGACCCGCCGTCTCCAGCACTCGGGCCGCCTGACGGGGGATGTTCACCACCACCAGCGCCCCGGCCAGGGCCTCCATGCGCCGCTTGGCCCGCAGCACTACCGCAATGCCGGAGCTGTCCATAAACGTCAGCCCGCCCAGATCCAGCAGGGTCTTCACCGGCAGATTCTGCTCCATGCACCGGTCTATGGCCTCCATCAGCCCCTTGGCCGCGTGGTGGTCCAGCTCGCCGGTGAGGGTGATGGTCAGCTGCCGGTTCTCCGCCTTGTACTTCATCTCCATAGCTTGTCTCCTTCGTGCAAAACAAAAATGACTGCAAGCGCCTCGCTTGCAGTCATTATAAGATGAACGGCGGATATCTTCTGTCGAAATCCGGAACCGGGGGATAAATTTCCCGGTTCTTTCTATTTCAGCTCGTTCAGGTACAGCTCCATCCGGCTCTGGATGGCCTGGGCGGTCTCCTCCAGCCCCCGGCCGCCGCCGAAGAAGTCCGCCGCGCACTCCTGGACAATGCCCCACGCCCGCTCGTCCCGGCCCGCCAGCTTGTCAATCCGGTCATAGAGGGCCATGACCCGGTCATAGTCCGCCTGGGTCACCTCCTCCATCATAAACACCTGTCCGTTGATGATCCACACAGCCGTGAACGCCATCAGGGGCTTGCCGTCCGCGCCGGTGATGGGGTCTCCGTTCTCGTCCACGGCATACTCCGGGTACATAGCCTTGTCCGCCAGCTGGTCAAAGTCGGCCCGGTTGACGGGGAACTGGTCAAAGGCCGTACAGCCGCCGGGCAGCAGCAGGCGGCGCAGGAAGGACCAGGCCCCCTCCTTGTCGCCGCAGGCGCTGGACATGGCCAGTCCCTCGCTGGCGCGGAAGCTGCTGCCGCAGCCGTTCTCAGAGGGGTAGCCCACAAAGGCGGCCTCCCCGCCGAAGGTGGCCCGGCACAGCTGGGGGGTGTAGAAGCCGGACACCTCCTCCGGAATGAGCAGCTGCTCCCCCCGGGCCGCCCGGCTGTAGGCATCCTCGCCCGCCTCCTCCGCGCCCGCTTCCCGGGGCAGAGATGCGCAGAAGTCCAGCACGGAGAGGAAGTCCGCTCCGGTGAAATCCGCCGTGCCCGCCTCCCAGTCGATCCACCGGTCCAGATTCTGGGCGGTCAGGGTCTCAAAGAGGGAGGCGCTGGTGTCCTCGGGCCCCAGCACGCCGCACCCCGCCGGCATGGCGGCCAGGGCCTCCCGCAGCTCCTCCAGGGTCCAGCCCATCCGGTCCCCCACCGCGGAGACCGCCCCCGCCGCCGTCTCCATGGAGAAGCCGGAGAACACCTGATAAAGCCTTCCGCCCATGGAGGCCGCCTCCAGAGGCCGGTCCATGAGCCCCTCCCGGCTCAGCTCCGGGTCCGCGTCGATGTAGGGCCACAGGTCCTCCAGCAAACCCCGGGCGGCGTACTGGCGCAGGGGGATGTCGCCGGACACATCCAGCAGATCGGGCATCCGGCCGGCGGCCAGCTCCGTTTGCAGCCGGGTCAGGCCCGCCGACGGATCGTTGCCCACATTGAACTCCGAGTAGTCCTGGACCTCAATGCGGCAGGAGGCGCTGGTGCGGTTGAAGTCCAGGACCTTGGCCCGGATGTCGCTGCTCAGGCCCATGGTTGCCAGAGTGAGCACCGTGCGGCCGGCCAGCTCCTCCTGGCTGGCCGGTGTGAGCGCCATCAGCTCATAGGCCCCCTGCTCTCCCAGCAGAACCGCCGCACGCCCCTCCGGCAGCAGGGCCAGACCCCGGACCGCGCTCTGGTCCACCCCCGCGCCGGACCAGCTGAGCATCCGCTCCCCTGACCCGCTGCCGGGTATATAGCGGTAGAGGCTGTCCCCGGCGGTGCAGCAGAAGAGGGTCTCACCCTCCCCGGCGTACAGCTTCCCCGCGCTGCCCGGCAGGGGAAGCTCCGGGCCCCACGCGCCGGCCTCCAGGTCAGCGGTGCGCACCGTGCCGGCGTCTGTCAGCGCCCCCACGGTTCCGCCGCCCAGCCCCACCAGCGTGCCGGTGAGGCCCTGGGCGCTCTGGGAGAAGATGGTCTGCCCGCTGCCGTCCAGCACGGTGAGGGTATCGCTGCCAACTGCCCACAGCCGGCCGGAGGGGTCCGCCAGGGTCCCGTCAATCTCCCCCAGATGGCCGGTCAGGGCACCCACATCCATGCTCTCCCGCTCCCCGCCGGCGCTGTCCAGCCGCCGCCAGCGGCGGGCGGCCGTCTCGCTCTCGTGGAAGCGGATCGTCTCCCCGTCTACGTTGATGTCGCTGTCCATCTCCCGGTCCACCTGGGTCTCCTCCAGAACCCAGAGGGTCCCGTCCCCGCCGGAGGCCAGAGCGGTGATGACGGCCCGCCCGTCCTCCGCCGCCGGAACAGGGGCGTAGCCCGCCACTTCCTCCGCCGCCCCGGTCTCCAGGTCCAGACGGAACAGGGCGGGACGGCCCCGGGAGAGATTGGAGTACACCTCCCCCTCCCCGTCCGCTGAGGAGCTGGCAGAGAAGCCCCAGCTGCCGGCCTCGTCCGTCTCCTCCGGCATCGTGCCCGCCGCGTAGAGGGCCCCGTCCATGGCGCAGCAGGCGGTGACGGTCTCCAGGGGCAGCGGGCAGGGTAAGCTCCGGGGTATGTAGACCGGCGCGGAGAGGGCCTCGCTCTGCGCCGCCGGTTTTCCGCCGCAGCCCGTCAGAGCCAGGACCAGCGCCAGAAGCAGGGCGGTCCACGGAGTTGCTTTTTTTCGGTTCATGGTCAATTTCCTCCTTGTTGCCGGACAGACCCGGCGGTATGGAGGGCAGTATAGCAGGAAAATCTTACATTGCACCCACCCAGGTTCTTACGATTTCTTACATCCGCCGGACGCCGCGGAAAGAAGGGTTCAAAGAAGCGGCAGGACCCTCCTCATAAAACTTTCCGTCTTGTGAAATTTGGGCTTTTGTGATAGAATGTCTCAACAATCGCAGCGCCATGTGCGCGTGGAAGCGGGAGGTATTATGAGACAAAAACTGATTTCGCTGCTGCTGGCAGCGGCAATGGCCCTGCCTATGACCGGATGCGTCCAGATTGCCATCGTGGGCGGCGAGGACGGTCCAACAGAGATATTGATAGGCGGCCCTGCCGCCCCGGACCAGAGTGCGCCCGGTCTCCCAGGGGAAGGCGGGCCCTCCGGCGCGCCGGAGGAGTCCCCGCAGCCGGCGGGCTACACGGGGCAGGAGGACGGCCCCCTCTACACCGCAGAGCCGGAGGGGGACGATCTGCCGGAGGAGGACGGCACCTACAACAGCGCCGAGGATGTGGCGCTGTACCTGGACTGCTACGGCCATCTGCCGGACAACTACATCACCAAGTCGGAGGCCCGGGACCTGGGCTGGACCGGCGGCTCAGTGGAGCAGGTGGCCCCCGGCTGCGCCATCGGCGGGGACAGGTTCGGCAACCGGGAGGGCATTCTGCCCAGTGCCGGAGGCCGGACGTACTACGAGTGCGACATAGACACCATCGGCCGCAGCAGCCGCGGGGCCAAGCGGCTGGTGTTCTCTGACGACGGCTTCATCTACTACACCGAGGACCACTACGAGACCTTTACCCTGCTCTATGGAGAGGAGTAGCCTATGGATACCATTATCATCGACGGCGCGGCCATGACAACCCGGGACGCAGCTCACAGTCATCTGGCTCTCCGCCTGGGCCTGCCGGACTACTACGGGCGGAACCTGGACGCTCTGTACGACTGTCTGACCGAGCGGACGGCGGACACCAGGCTGGAGCTGCGCCATGTACCGGCCCTGGAGGCAGCGCTGGGAGATTACGCCGGAGCCCTGCTGGACACCCTGAGGGATGCGGCCAGAGACAATCCCCGCCTTCAGGTGGAATTTTTCAGCTGATTATCCCGGTAATACGGTAAATCCGCCGGCCGGACCGGCAGAAGGAGGACCCTGTGTGAAGCAGAAATTGTTGATCGTGGACGATGAGCGGGGCATTGTGGACATGATGCGGGACTATTTCTCCCCCCAGTATCAGGTCCTGACCGCCGGAAGCGGCCAGGAGGCGGTCCGCCAGGCCGAACAGCAGCCGGATCTGATCCTGCTGGACATCAACATGCCGGGCATGGACGGCCTGACCGTGTGCCGGACCATCCGGGAGCACGTTGCCTGCCCCATCCTGTTCCTGACGGCCCGGATCGAGTCAGCGGACCAGATCGCCGGGTTTCAGGCGGGCGCGGACGACTACATCGTCAAGCCCTTTGACCTGGACGAGCTGGGGGCCCGGGTGGCAGCCCATCTCAGGCGGGAGCAGCGCCACAGCCGCGCCGCGGTGCGCTTCTTCGGGGAGTGCGCGGTGGACTACTCCGCCCGGACCGTCACCGTCGGCGGTCAGGCGGTGGCCCTGTCGCGCCGGGAGTTTGATATTCTGGAGCTGCTCTCCCTCCACGCGGGGCAGGTGTTTGACCGGGAGCGGATCTACGAGCTGGTCTGGGGCATCGACGGCGGCGGAAGCAGCGACACCGTGATGGAGCACGTGCGGAAGATCCGCGCCAAGCTGGCCGCCCACACGTCCCGCAGCTGCATTGAAACGGTCTGGGGGTGCGGCTACAAGTGGAACGGCTGAAAAACATGGGGCTGAAAAAGGCCTTCCTCCTGCTGACCCTCTGCGGTCTGCTCCTCTCCCTGCTCCTGACCCTCCTGCTGTGGACCGTCTGCGAGACCATTGCCGCCCGGTATCCCGCCGGCGGCTTCCTGATCGGCCCCAACGGAGCCTCCCCCCTGCCCTCCCCCACCTCCGAGCAGAGCCGGCTGCTGCTCCTGCTGGATGTTGTGCAGATGGCGGGGGCCGTGCTCTTCCCCGTTCTGGGCCTGAGCGCGGCGGCGGCCCTCTTCTACCGCTGGAAGCTGGAAAAGCCCATCTCCATTTTGTCAGAGGGGACGGCCCGCATTCAGGCCAATGATCTGGATTTCTCCATCCCCCAGGTCTCCCAGGACGAGCTGGGCCAGATCTGCGCGGCCTTTGAGACCATGCGCGGAGAGCTGCTGCGCTCCAACAGGGCGCTGTGGCGGCAGGCCGAGGAGCGGCGGCGGCTCAACGCCGCCTTTGCCCACGATCTGCGCAACCCCATCACCGTTCTCAAGGGCAGCGTCAGGCTCCTGCGGCAGAACCCGGCGGCCCCGGAGACCCTGGACCGGCTGGAGAGCTACACCCTGCGGCTGGAGCGGTACGTGGAGGCCATGAGCGCCGTGGAGCGGCTGGAGCAGATGCCGGTGCGGCCCGCCGGCGTCCCCTGGGCGGTTCTGCGCACGGAGCTGGAGGAGACGGCGCGGCTGCTGGCTCCGGGGCTGGAGGCGGAGATCTCCGCGCCGGACCAGGGGACGGTGGTGATTGACCACGGGATCTTCCTGACCGCGGCGGAAAATCTCATCGGGAACGGGGCCCGGTTCGGCAGGAGGACCCTGACCATCTCCCTCACCCGGCAGGGGGATCTTCTCTCCCTCTCTGTGGCTGACGACGGCCCCGGCTTTCCTGACCAGCTGCTCCAAAGCGGACCAAAGCCCTTTGGAAAGCTGGAGGAGAACGCAGAGCACTTCGGCATGGGCCTGTACACCAGCGGCCTCCTCTGCCGGAAGCACGGCGGCAGCCTCCGCCTGGAGAACCGGGGCGGCGCGGCGGCTGTGGCGGTTTTTCAAATTTTCTCCCAGCCTTGAGGGTTTCTTGAGATTTGCGCGGTACACTCTCCCTGACACTACGAAGGGAGGGTGTATTTTATGCACATCCAAGCACAAGACCTGTCCAAAATCTACGGCCAGGGGGAGAACCAGGTGACAGCCCTGAACCGGGCCTCCCTGGAGATCGCCCCCGGGGACTTCATCTCCATCGCCGGACCATCCGGCAGCGGAAAGAGCACCCTGCTCCACCTCCTCTCCGGGCTGGACCGCCCCACCTCCGGCCGCCTCACCTACGACGGCCGGGACATCTGCGGCCTGACGGACCGGGAGCTGTCCGCCTTCCGCCGCCGGCGCATCGGCTTTATCTTCCAGCAGTTCCGCCTGCTGCCGGTTCTGACGGCCCGGGAAAATATCATCATGCCCCTGCTGCTGGACCGGAAACAGCCGGACGAGACGTATCTGAACCATCTGGCGGAGCTGCTGGGCATCCAGGACCGCCTGACCCATCTGCCCCACGAGCTCTCCGGCGGACAGCAGCAGCGGGTGGCCATTGCCCGGGCCCTCATCGCCGGACCGGACGTGGTCTTTGCCGACGAGCCCACCGGCAACCTGGACAGCCGGAGCGGCGGCGAGGTGATGTCCCTTTTGCAGACGGTCCATCAGGAGCTGGGCAAGGCCCTGGTGATGATTACCCATGACAGCCGCATCGCCGCCCTGGCCCCCCGGCGGCTGTCCATTGTGGACGGGATTCTCTCGGAGGTGGCCGGATGATGAGGAGCTATCGCAGTCTGGCAAAAAAGGAGCTGCTGGCCCAGCCGGTCACCTCCGCGCTGATCCTGCTGGCGGTGATCCTCTCCACCATGATGACGGCCGTGATCGGCCAGTCCGCCGGGGTGCTCTCCGCCATGCGCCTGCAGCAGGCCGTGGCCATCGGCGGGGACCTCCACGCCAGCTTTGTTCAGATGAATGCGGCCCAGGTGGAGGCGCTGAGGCAGGACCCCAGGCTGTCCTTTGTGGGGACCCATGTGGTGGTGGGGAGCATGAAGCTGGACAACACCCTGATCCTGGGGCTCAGCGACTTCCAGGAGGACGTGAGCGCGGTTTACCCCTCCCTCTCCGCCCTCAAGGAGGGCCGTCTGCCGGAGGCGCCCATGGAAATCGCTCTGCCAGAGGATGTGCTGGGCTATCTGGGGGCCAGAGGGGAGCTGGGGGAGACCCTGACCCTCTCCCTGTCCAAGGCCCTGCGCCACGGGGTAATGGTCCAGTCCTACGACTTCACCGCCGACTTCACCCTGGTGGGCGTCACCGAGAGCAACTACCTTAACTACGGCGCCGGGGTTGTCAACGGCATCGTGGGACCGGGGACGGCGGAGGCCCTGCTGCCGGAGGCGTACTTCTACTATAACGTGGATCTGCGCGTGGCGGACACGGGGTCCTTCCAGGCCGTCATGGACGAGCTGGTATCCGAGCTGGAGGTCCACGAGCTGGACACCACATACAACATTCCCTATCTGGAGGCCCTTGGGATCTCCTACAGCCGGGAGGCCGCCGACGTTTCCGACGGCAGCGGCTTCCCCTTCCTGCTGGCGGCGGGACTGCTGGTAGGGGCCCTGGTCCTGCTGGCGGCGGGGCTGGTGATCTACAACATCCTGAAAATCGCCGTGTCCCGGCGCATGACCCAGTACGGCGTGCTGCGGGCCATGGGCGGCGGCAGGGGTCAGGTGTACTTTCTGGTCACGGCTCAGGCGCTGCTGCTGTGCGCGGCGGGCATTCCCCTGGGGCTGCTGCTGGGAGCCCTGTCCGCCAGGGGCATCCTCACCGCCGCCACCGGCCTCCTCTCCCCCTCTGTCTTTCTGGTCCAGGACAGCGGGGAGCTGAATCGCCTGATCCAGGAGAACAGCGGCGGAAAGGGGCTCTACCTGCTGGTGAGCGCCGCCGTCACCCTCCTCTTCGCCCTTCTGGCCGCCCTCCCCGCCGCCCGGTACGCCTCCAGGGTGCCGCCCACGGCCGCCATGGCCGGCAGGCCCCCGGCGGTCCGGCGCAGAAGCCGGCGCGCCGGGAGGATCCGCAGCTTCGAGGCCTTCTACGCCCGGCTGAACCTGCGGCGCAGCCCGGGCCGCACGGCCATCACGGTGCTGTCCCTGGTCATGAGCATCACCGTCTTTATCACCCTCCAGGGTGCGGTGGGACTGCTGGACGCGGCCAGGAGCGGGGCGGCGGACCACCTGGGGGACTACTCCATCACCAATGAACGATCCGGCTTCTCCCCGGAGGAATACGCGGCCATGGGGGACGATCCCCAGGTGGCGGAGCTGCTCGCCATGCAGTTTTCCCGCTATGAGCAGGGGGCGGACGGCTCTTTGGCGGGCATCACCATCGGGTTCCCCCTCCAGCCGGCGGAGACCCTCCAGGTGGTGGGGCTCAACAGCGCCTACTGGGATACGGTCTTTTCTGACCTGCCCGAGGACACTCTGGCGCGTCTGAAGGCGGGAGAGGGCTGCATGATCCGCAATCCCGTGCCCATCGTGTACGAGGGGCAGGAGTTTCCCCGCACCGTCATTTCCGCAGGCGAGACTGTGACCGCAGCCGGGGAGGTCCTGGACGTGCTGCATACCATGGACGGCTACGACGGCTTCCTGAGCGTCGGCAACAGCGGCTTTGTCAACGGCGTACAGATCATCGTGAATGAGGATCTGTATGCCCGGCTCACCGGAGAGACCGTCTACAGGGAGCTGCTGCCCACCCTGGCGGAGGGCGCGGACCGGGAGGCCTTTGACCAGACGGCGGCGGCCCTGGCGGAGCGGGTTCCGGGGACGATCTGTCTGTCCTACGAGGACACGGACCGGCAGCTGGAGGAGACCTTCGCCCAGATCCGGATGCTGGCCTGGGGACTGATCCTGTTCGTGTCCCTCATCGGCCTTCTCAACATCGTCAACACGGTCTACACCAACATCCACACCCGGGTGTCGGAGATCGGTATGCAGCGGGCCATCGGCATGAGCGCGGAGAGCCTGTTCAAGGTATTTCTGTGGGAGGGGGCATACTACGGCCTGATGGCGGCGGTCCTGGGCAGCGCGGCCGGGTATGTCTGCACCATCCTCGTGGAGGCCGCCGTCAAGGAGGAGCTCCATCTGCCCGCCCCGCCCCTCCTCCCCATGGCCGGCGCGTCGGTCCTGGCCGTGGCCGCCTGCCTGCTGGCCACCTGCGTCCCCCTGGGACGGATCAGCCGGATGCCCATTGTGTCGTCCATTGACCGCGTGGAATAAATGAAATAAATAAATGAGGGCCTGCCCGGACGCAAACGCGACGGGCAGGCCTAGCGCCTATATTTGAATGAGAAGATTTGTCCGGGGGATTTCACCTAAAAGATGAAATCCCCCGATAAATTTCGTTTTATTTCTCTCTTTCTGTTTTTGCAATTTGATGAATAATCTCAGAAAACCCCTCCGAATCCGATTCTAATAAACCATGGGTCATATTTTTCATCAAGAACATTTGCTTGTATGGTGCGTTTACTTCCTCAAAATATTCTTGTGCCAATTTGTAGTTTGTTTGATAGTCCTTATCTCCATTTATATTGTAGAATGGCACTTGATAATCAACTCTGTCTTTCAAAGAGAACGAAGCAAATTCCTCGGAAGCAAAAAAATCCAAATATACACGCATATCTCTCTTAAAATAATTTATCCAATCCGTGACAGAATAGTTGGGATTAAATATGATTGTTGCAGCTAAATTGTAATCAGAACCATTCGCCATCATGTCACAGCCATATTTTTGCATAATTGTATTTCTTGCGTTAATATGTTCCATGGTAATCTTGTCAGGTGTTAATTGATCTACTAAGTTCAGTGTCTCCTCGTCACCCTCCGCCCACAATATGGCCTCTTGTCTGAAAGCCTCCTCATTTTCCAGGTAATCAACAAGCTGTCCTGTTCCAATAAAGCACTCATAGTATTCCGGGTATTCAAGTACCAGATTGGCTCCGAAAACAGATCCCCACGAATGCCCAAGAACTGTAATCTTGTCCTTCGAAAGGTAATCCAGCAGGAACTCAGTTACTTCTTTTCCATCTGTCATAAATAATTCTCGCGTCAGTACGATATCATTCTGTTGCGCATCATAGCTTTTCCCGCAATTCCGCTGATCCCATGTTACCACAGTATATACATCTGCCCATTTCCTCGTAAACACATAATCAATATCACTTGTTGCCGATCCTGGGCCTCCATGCAAATACAGCAGGACAGGATTATCTGTGTCCTCCCCATAAATATTTATCCACTGCTTCGATCCATTAACATCTATGTACATCGACTCGTTTATACCGCCATCCGGTGTTTTGCTGTAAATTGCTTTCCCTATCGCTCTAACTAAAAAGAATGTCAAAATCAACGCCAAAATAACAAATGCTATCCATTTTAATATGTTGAATATTGTGCATTTTTTCTTCATCTTCATATCCCCCACAACTCTCGATTCGCCGATTTGCTGTAAGCCAAGCATGCCGCCAATACGAATAATACTCACCCCTCATTGATAGGCGTTGGCAGCTGAAGGCCCTCAGCCCATCAGTGCGCCGGCGCAGCTCCGCCCAATGCGCAGGCCGCCGGCAGGCGCTCACTTCATGTCACCGCTCACCGCAAAGACCGCCGCAGTGCGGAAGGTCTCCCCCCTCCGCTCCGTCTCCAGCCGGCCGCCGCACCGCTCCATCAGCTCCGACATGGTAGGCAGGCCCACGCCGTGGCTGTCCCGGCGGTCCGGATCCGGCCGGACCCGGTTCTCCGCGGCCACGGTCACCGTCCCGGGCCCCCTCTCCACGGAGAAGGTCACCGGGCTAGCCGGGTCCCCGTACTTGCACAGGTTGGAGAAGAGGTTGTCAAACACCCGCACGGCGTCCTCCGGCCGCAGGTAGAGCCGGAAGGGCTCCGTGAACACCGGCTGCGGCGCCTGGAATCCCTCCCGCTGGAGGTCCCCGCACACCTCCGAGAGGATCTGCCCCAGCAGCTGCGCCCCGTCCACCAGCTCCGGCTCCCGGGCCAGGGCCTCCCTGCTGTCCGGCACCTGGGCCCGGTCAAAGAGCTGGTCCGTCATGCCCTTGATCTGCTCTGCCTTCTCGGCGGCCAGACGGAGATACTTCTCCCGCTCCTCCCCGCTCTGGCACCGGCGGAGGATCTCCAGGTAGCCCATCAGCTTGGTCAGAGGGGTGCGCAGATCGTGGGACAGGCCGGTGATGAGCCGCCCTGTGGCCCCCACCGCCTCCCGCTCCCCCTCCAGCCGCTCCAGCACGCTCAGCCGCAGCCGCTCGATGTCCGCTCCCAGCCGGCTCAGCTCGTCCCGGCCCGGAGCCCGGATGCTGTGGGACAGATCCCCGGCCATCAGAGCCCCGGTCTCCCGGCTCAGCGCCTCGATGCGCCGCAGCAGATGGAGGATGTAGGGCACCACCACGGCGCAGAAGACCGCCGCCGCCAGGACCAGGGCCGCAATCCGGACCAGCCCCTCCAGCCACGCCCAGTTGGGCGCCGCCGTCAGATACAGCTCTCCGTCCGCGCACCGGAGGGGCTCCATATATATGGACACGCTGCCGTCCGTGCTCATCTGGCTCATGGAGACCGCCACCGCCCCCTCCTCCTCCCAGTCTCCCACCACCACGCTGTAGATGGTGGTGGACGGATCGGCTCCCTCCCAGCCCGGATCCTCCAGCACCTGCCGGACGCTCATCCCCGACTCTATGACATAGGCCTGATAGGCCTGAACCGATGTTTCCTGCCGCTCCCGTAGAAGGGCTGTAAACCACTCGCTCCGGAGCAGCCACGCCGCCCCGTATCCGGACACCAGGCAGTAGACCGCCAGCGCCAGCGCCAGGGCCAGCAGGGACGCCCCCACCAGCTTCAATCCCAGCCGGGATATTCTCCTATCCAACGCGATACCCCTTTCCCCATACGGTCTTGATATACTCCGGGTGGCGGGGGTCCGGCTCCACCTTCTCCCGCAAACGGCGGATGTGGACCATGACCGTGTTGCCGGAGGAGGCGAAGTAGGGCTCCTGCCAGACGCTCTCATAGAGATTTTGCAGGGAGAAGATCTTCCCCTGGTGCTCCACCAGCAGCCGGAGGATGCGGTACTCCGTCTCCGTCAGATCCAGCTCCATGTCGCTGCGCCAGGCCATGTTGCTGGTGAGGTTCACCCGCAGGCCGCACCACTCCGCCTCCTCCGCGGCCGCCTCGGGCTTGCCCTTGTAGACCTGGTAGCGGCGCAGAAGGCCCTTCACCCGGGCCAGCAGCTCCGGGTAGGAGAAGGGCTTGGCCAGATAGTCGTCCCCGCCGCTGGCATAGCCCATGGTGAGATCCGACTCCCGGCTCTTGGCCGTGAGAAACAGCACCGGCACGTTCCACCGCTCCCGCAGCCGCAGGCACACCTGATAGCCCCCCAGCCCCTCCATCATCACATCCAGGATCACCAGCTCCACCCCGCCATTACAGCCGTCCAGATAGGCCAGGGCCTCCTCCCCGCCGCTGGCCTCCGCCACGTCGAACCCCTCGCCGGTGAGCAGCACCCGCAGCACCTCCCGGATCTCCTCGTCGTCGTCCACGATCAGGATCTTGTCCGCCATTGTCCGTCCTCCCGCCTGTTTTCCCCCATTGTATCGTCAAATAACTCGAAAAACAGCGCTGCTGTTTTTCAGGCGGGCAAAGCCCGCCTGCGTGTGGAACACGCTGTATTTGACGATGAAATCCAAACCAAGGCCGCAAAAGCGGCCTGCCCAGGCATTCAGCCTGGGCGCTTGAAAAGAAGCAGAGCTTCTTTTCAAGCGGTTTGATTATAAAAGCCTGCGGCCCAGTCCGCAAGGTCTGGGCCGCAGGTTTAAGATAAAATTAAGATTCTCCGGCGCTGGACACCGCCTGCCCGGTGTGGAAGAAGTAGAGGATCCGCTCCGCCACGGGCATTCCCAGGATCTTCTCCAGGGCCTGACTGTAGGCCTCCAGCTGGGGCCGGTAGTAGGCCGCCTTCTCCGGCAGGGTCTTCTCGGTGATCCGGTCCGTCTTGAAGTCCACCACCGTGATCTGCCCGTCCTTCACCGCGTACAGGTCCACCACCCCCTGGAGCAGCACCTCGTCCTCCTCCCCCAGATCCGGGTAGTACTCCCCTGCCGGCACCAACAGGCTGAATCGGGCCTCCCGCTCCACCCGGTCCGCCTGCCTCAGCCTCCGGGCCAGGGGGGACGCCAGGAACCGCTCAATGGCCCCCCGGTCCACCGCCTCCGCCTGCTCCCGGGTCATCAGCCGGCGGCCCACCAGATCCGCCACCGTCGCAGCCACGTCTCCCCGCTCCAGGTCCAGATGCTGCATGACCAGGTGCATGGCCGTGCCCCGGGCCTCCGGGCCCAGGGGCTGCTGCCCGGACAGGAACCGGGGCGCGGCAAAGGCACGGCGGGCGTAGGGCTGCACGGTGTCCTCGGCAATCTCCTTGTCCTTCTCCCGGCCCTTGAGCTGGGTGGCTGTCAGCTTGGTGGGGGCGGCGCAGGCCGCCAGATGGGGGTAGACGAAGTCCAGCGCCTCCCGGTCCACCGGAAGGCCGGACCCCTCCTCCCTCTCAGTCCCCTCCCGGGGCTCCTCCAGGGGCCGGGGCGAGGCGTAGGGGATGCCATCATGGACCGCCGCCACCCAGGGCGTGTCCTCCGCCGGGACCCAGTCCCCCTCCTCCAGTCCCGCCGCCTCACGCAGAGGCGCGGCCTCCGGCCGCCGCAGCAGGGGCAGCAGAATCCACTCGGCCATGGACTTGGCCCCCGCCGCCATCTCCGGCGGCAGCCGGTCCGTCCCCCGGGGGACCATGGAGGTGAGGGCTGTGAGGGCGGACAGGGTCCTCTCCGCCGCCGCCACGGTGGCGGTCATGATGAGCTTCTCCTTGGCCCGGGTCATGCCCACGTACAGCACCCGCATCTCCTCCTCCCGCATCTCCCGGCTCAGCCGGTCCGACAGGGCCTCCCGGGCGATGGTGGGATAGCGGATGCGCCGGTCCAGGTCAATGAACATGGGGCCCAGGCCCAGCTTGGGGTGGACCAGCACCGGCTCCCGGAGATCCGCAGTGTTGAAGCTCTTGTTGAGATCAGCCAGTATCACAATGGGGAACTCCAGGCCCTTGGAGTGGTGGATGCTCATGATCCGCACCCCGCCGGCCGCGCCCCCCGAGGCCCCGGCGGGCTGCTCCCCGTTTTCCAGCAGAAACCGCAGGTGGCTCACAAAGGCGAACAGGCCCTTGTACCCCGCCCCCTCGAAGGCCCGGGCGTGCTCATAGAGGGCAATCAGGTTCTCCCGCCGCCCCTCCCCCCCGGCCATGGCTCCGAACACCCCCAGCACGTTCATCTGGTTGTAGATCCGCCACAGGAGCCGGTGCATGCTCATGTCCTTGGCCAGGCTCCGCAGCTCCTCCAGCTGCCGGAGGAAATCCCGGCAGTCCTGGTCCTCACAGGCCGCCAGGGCCTCGTAGAAGTCCCCCTCCGTGTGCGCGCCGCGGATATGGGCCAGCCGGTCCGGCGTGAACCCCGCCAGGGGGGAGCGGAGCACGGCGATGAGGGGCACGTCCTGGCGGGGATTGTCCAGAATTTGCAGCAGAGCGAACACCACCGCCACCTCCATGGAGGAGAAGAAGTCCTCGTCCTCCTGGACCGCGCAGGGGATGTTCCGCTCCGCCAGGGCCCGGGTGTACAGCCGCAGCCGGGGCCCCGGGGAGCGCATGAGCACCACGATGTCCTCGCATCGGCAGGGGCGCAGGGTCTTGGTCTCCTCGTCCGTAACCGGATACCCCTCCTCCAGCAGGGCGGCGATCCGCTCCGCCGCGAACCGGGCCTCGGCCATGGGCCGGGAGAGGGGCGGCCCCTCCGTGCCCCGCTGGATGGGCAGATCCAGCAGATGGAACTCCGCCGGACAGTCTGTCCGCTCCGGCAGGTAGTCCGCGCCGAAGTGGAGCGCCTCCTGCTCCCCGTAGTCCATGTCCCCCATCTCCCGGCTCATGATGGCCCGGAAGACCACATTCACCGCCTCCAGCACCTCCCGCCGGGACCGGAAATTCTGGCTGAGGAGAATCCTCCGGGGCTGTCCCTCCTCCGCCTCCGCCGCGTCGGGGAACTGGCGGTACTTCTCCAGAAAGATGGAGGGGTCCGCCAGGCGGAAGCGGTAGATGGACTGCTTCACGTCCCCCACAGTAAAAAGGGTCCTGCCCCCGTGGGACACGGCGGTGAAGATGCAGTTCTGGACCTCGTTGGTGTCCTGGTACTCGTCCACCATCACCTCCCGGTAGCGGCTGCCCACCAGCTCCGCCAGCTCCGTGGGCTGGCCGTCCTCCCCCAGCAGCAGGCGCACCGCGCAGTGCTCCTGGTCCGAGAAGTCGGCCACGTTCCGCCGCAGCTTCTCCCGCCGGTAGGCCTGGGAAAAGTCCCCGCACAGCGCCAGCAGCGCGTCCATGGCCGGGGCGGACAGGCGCAGGTCCTCCCCCGCCTCCGCCCCCGTCACGTCCAGGACGGCCCAGGCGCTGTTCATCTCCCCCCTGCACCGGTCCCACAGGGCCTTCATCCGCGTCTTCAGCTCCGGCAGCTCGCACTTGCGGGCGGCGGTGAGGCTGGGAAAGGGCCTCACCCGGTCCCTGGCCTGGTCCCACCCGGAGGCCGCGGCCAGCTCCTCCAGCTGGGCCGCGGCCTGGGCGAAGCCGGGGGCGTAGGCCTTCTCCAGCCTGCTGTCGGCGGCCATCTCCTCCAGACCCGCCCGGAGCATGGCCGCCCAGTGGGCCGCCCTCCTGGTCAGGGAGGAGAGCAGCTCCCGGCCGCAGACCGTCTCCCCGCCGTCCGGGGGCAGGCTGGCCCAGGCCGCCCGCTGCTCCTCCAGCCACCGCTCCGGGTAGGCGTGGCTCTGGACCTTATTGTACAGCTCCAGCACCAGCTCCTCCAGCCGGCTGTCGTCCCGGCCAAAGCCAAAGGCGTCCGCCAGCTGGATCCGGTCCGGGGTCATGTCCGTGTAGAACCCCTCCAGCACCCGGGGCAGCACCCGGCGGCGCAGCAGCGTGGCCTCGTTATCGTCCAGCACCCGGAAGTCCGCCGTCAGCCCACGCTCCCCGCCGAAGTCCATCAGGTGGATGTTCTCCCGCAGCAGGGCGGTGCAGAAGGCGTCGATGGTCTTGATGTCCGCCTGATAGACCAGCATCAGCTGGCGCTGGAGGTGGCGGTCATTGGGCAGGTCCGCCATGCGTCCGCTCAGCTCCTGGGCGATGCGCTCCCGCAGCTCCGCCGCCGCGGCCCGGGTGTAGGTGATGATGAGGAAGTCGTCCATGTCCGCCCGCTCCTCCCCCAGCACCCGGCAGAACAGCCGCTCCACCAGCACCTTTGTCTTGCCGCTGCCCGCGGCGGCGGACACCAGCAGCCGCCCGCCCCGGTCATTCACCACCGACTGCTGGCTCTCCGTCAGCTTTACGCTCACTGCGCTCCCTCCTTCTCCTCAATGGCCCTGTCCACATGGGCCCAGAACTCCGCCGGCTTCACGGGGCGGATCAGCTCCATGCGGTCCTCCCCGTCTCCGTCCATAAAGTGGCAGGCGGAGGCGAACTCGCAGTAGGAGCAGGCGCTCTCCTGCTCGCTGCGGCCGCAGGGGTCCGCGTCGATGTTGCCCCGGCGCAGCTCCCGGGCGATCTGCTCCAGCACCGCCTCTACGTACCGGCCCAGCTTGCCCAGCTCCGCCGCCGTGGCCACGCCCTTGGCCACGCTCCCGTCCCGCCCCAGGGTCAGGGGCAGGAACCGGGGGCCCTCCAGGGCGCTGTGCTCCATGGCCCGCAGCACCTCCGGCTGGTCCAGCACCAGCCCGGACCGGCGCAGCTCCTTGTCCAGCGCCGCCCGCAGAGCCTGCCCGTCCACCCCCCTGCCCTGGCTCACCAGCACGTCCCGGGCGGGCAGGTACAGCACCCCCGCCGGCACGATCTCCCCGCCGAACAGGGCGCTCCCCTCCCGCTCCAGGGCGAACAGATACAGGAGCATCTGGATGTTCAGCCCGTGGCGTACGTCGCTGAGGTCAAAGGCCTTTTTCCCGGACTTGTAGTCCACCACCCGCAGGTACAGCTTTCCGTCCTTCATCCACCCGTCCACCCGGTCCACCTTGCCGGTCACGGTCAGGGAGGCCCCGGCGGCCTGGACGGTGATGGCCGGCAGGGCCCCGTCGTCCCCGAACTCCAGCTCAAAGGCCACGGGCACGAAGTCCGACGCGGCCAGCTCCTCGGCCACATTTTCCACGATCACCCCCACCGTCCTGCGCAGGCGGCGGAAGAGGTATTTGAACCGCTCCTCCCTGGCGTCAAACCCGGGCAGGGAGGCGGCCATATACTGGTCCACCACCCGGTCCACCAGAGCGCGCAGATCCCGCTCCTCCATCCGGCCAAAGCCCCCCCGGTCCATGGCCTCCCGGGTCACGTTCTCCAGGACGTAGTGGAGGAAGGTACCCACCTGGGACGCGTCAAAGCCCGCCGGCCTCCGCTCCCTGGCCCGGAGGCCGTACTGCATGAAGTAAGCGAAGTGGCAGGAGTTGACCTTGTCGATGCGGCTGGCGGACATGCGGTAGCTGCGGCCGTAGAGTGTCTCCACCGCCGCCGGGGAGAGACGGCCCCGGCGCATTCTGGCGGCCCGGTCCATGGCCTCCAGTGCCCCCTGCCACCGCTCTTCCCCGGCGAAGTACTGCCACAGCGCCCCGCCCCGCTCCCCGCCGGCCAGCTCCAGGGCCGGAATCGGGGCGGTGAGGCGGCCCGCCCTTTTGTCCGATATCTCCTCCACGCCGGGCAGCAGGGTCCGGATCCGTCCGGCCACAAAGGAGGGCCGCAGAGGGGTTCCGGAGAGGTCCGACGCCGGCCAGCTGACGTGGAGCCCCTGGGTGGGCTGGGCCAGGGCGGCGTAGAGGTATTGCAGCTCCATGTGGAACAGGTCCATGCCCGCAGGGGCCAGCTCGATGCCCTGTTCCCGCAGCCGGTCCCGGTCCTCCCGGCTCAGAAGGCCCGTGCCGGTCTGGACGGCGGGCAGCACGTGGTCGTTGCACCCCATGAGGAACAGGTGCTTCACCCGCTGCCGGTCGTTGCGGGTGATCTGGGATGCCTGGACCTGGTCCAGGGACACGGGGATGGTGCCCACATCGTACTGGGTCAGCACCAGCTTCAAGAGCCGGGCAAACTCCTCTCCGTCCAGCTCCGTGTCCTCCAGGATGGCGGCGAACTGGTCCATAACGCCGCACAGCAGCTCCCAGAGCTGGCTGTACTCCCTGGCCCGCTGGAGCTGTCCCAGCTCCTCCAGCCGCCGGGTGCGCTCCTCCAGCTGCCGGGCCAGCTCCAGCTCCTCCAAAAACGCCCACAGGGCCTCCAGCTTTCCCCGGGCCCCCTTTTGCTCCCGCAGACCCGCCGCCAGACGGCCCAGAGGGCCCCCCACCCGGCGGCGCAGGGCGTTGATCTGGATCAGCTCCTCGGTCTGCCGGGGGGTAAAGCGCTCCCGCCAGCCCGCCGGGTTGCCGGTCCAGTCGCTGTCCCGGATCCACATGGACCCGTGGATGTCCCAGGCCACCACGTAGTTCTCCAGCACATCGCACTCGCTGTCCGTCAGCCCCGCCAGCCCGGTCTTCAGCCAGCGGAACATGTCCTCGTACTCGTACCCGCCGGTCACCGCGTCCAGGGCCCCGGCCAGCAGGCTCAGCACCGGCTTCTCCAGCACGTCGCTGCGGCGGCTGAGGTACACCGGCACGCCGTAGCGCTCAAAGACATTCTCAATGGTGGCCTCGTACTCGTCCAGGTTCCGGGCCGCCACGCCGACGTCCCGGAAGCGGCAGGCCCCGGACCGGACCAGCTCCAGTATCCGGGCCGCCACGTACTCCGTCTCCGCGAACATGCTCTCCGCCCGGCACAGCTCCACGTCCCCGCAGTCCCCCTCGTACCGGCGGAAGGGGCCGAAAAAGCAGGCCGTCAGGTGCTCCAGGGCGGTCTCCGGCTCCCGGGGGGACAGCACCTCCACCGCCCAGGCGGAGCCGCAGTCCTCCGCCAGACGGACCAGCCTGTCCCGGGCCCGGACGCTCTGCTCGAAGATCTCCAGGCCGCTGCCGTCCCCCAGCAGGGTGACGGTGACGGACCGGGCCGTGCGCAGCAGGATCTCGATGAGCTTCATCTCCTGGGCGGTAAAGTATGTAAAGCCATCCAGGTATACATCCTTTCCGGCGGAGCACTTTGACGCCTCCAGCCGCTCCACCAGCTTCTCCATCAGGTCCCGCCGGTCCTCCCCCTCCCGGCACAGCCGGGAGAGGTAGGCGGTGTAGATGAGGGCCAGGTCCCGCACCTTCTCCCCGCTCATCCCCTCCAGCAGGGGGCACACGTCCCCCAGGTCCTCCGGCTGCACCCGGCTGGCGATCAGCTCCTCGCACACTGCCACCAGCTCCCGGAGGAAGGGGGCCTTCCGGCTGGGCCGGGCGTAGACGGTCAGCTGGGGCAGCACCTCCTGGAGGGACAGGTGCATGAGCAGCAGCTTGCCCCCCGCGTCCAGGGTCCCGTCGGTCAGGCCCTCGGTCCTCTCCAGCACCCGGCCCGCCAGCAGCCGCAGGCTGAGGACCTGGGCGCACCGGGCCGCGCCGGACCCCAGAGCCCGGCACAGCTCCATTTCCGCGCGGTGGGAGGCGTGCTCCGGGCACAGAAGCAGCGCCCCCGGGTCCTCCCCGCCCTCCTGAATCGCCTGAAGCACCCGGGCTGTCTTGCCGGTGTTGGCCCGGCCCATCCATATGCGCAGCATACCATCGCTCCTCCTGACGTTGTTTCCCCTATTATACCAGAGACAGCCCGCTCCTTTCAACCGGATCTCCATAAAAAGCGGACGCCCTGTCCAAAGAACAGAGCGCCCATATGGATTGCGCCGCCGATTCCGCCTCTGGCAGCTGGGAAAAGCAGGTCAAAATTTCTTGTTCGCCACCTCTTTCCTTCCGGAAAAAGCTGCGGATCCCCCGGGATCAGAATCCCGCGATCCGGTCCGCGTCCAGCCGCTTGAGAAGGGCGCAGGCCAGCCGGACGGCGTTGTCAAAGTCCGCGTAAGCGGAGATCCCGTAGTGGGTGTGGGCGTAGCGCACGGGGACGCCGATTACAATCACCGGCACGCCGCTGCTGCTGAGGTGGATGGGCGCGCCGTCGGTGGACCCGCCGGTGCGGACTGCCTCCTGGACCGGGATGCCCTCCTCCGCCGCCAGGTCCAGGGCAAAGCGCTGGTAGCGGGGATTGGTAATCATCCGGGCGTCCATGTGGCGGAGCATGGGGCCCCGCTTGATGGCGGTCTGGACCATGTAGGGCTCCACGCAGGTGTCGTCCGCCGGGCAGCCCTCAAAGACGATGGCAAGATCCGGCTTCACCACCCGGGCTGTCACGGCCGCGCCCCGGGTGCCCACCTCCTCCTGAACCGCGCAGGCTCCCACCACGTCCACGGCCAGCTCCTGGCCCTGGAGCTCCCGGAGGGTCTTGAGGATGGCGGCGCAGCCCAGGCGGCAGTCAAAGCTCTTGCCCACCATGAGATCGCTCTTCTCCGAGTAGGTAAAGGTCACGTCCGGCACCACCGGCTCCCCGATGCGCACGCCGAAAACCTCCACCGCCTCCTCCCGGGACGTTGCGCCCACGTCCACGGTGATATTGGCGATCTCCAGCGGGGCCCTCCGGGCCTCGGCGCTGAGGAAGTGGGGCGGAGTGCTGGCGGTGATGCCGGAGATGTACTCCCCATCCCGGTTCCGGACCCAGAACTTGTGGGCCGGCACATTGTGGCTGACCCAGCCCCCCAGGGGCGCGATGCGCAGGGTCCCGTTGGGGCAGACAGCCTGGACCATGAAGCCCACCTCGTCGCTGTGGGCGTCCAGCTGCACCACCGGGCGGTTCCCTGTGTTCTCCCGGCGGCGGATGTACACGTTGCGCATCCGGTCCATCTCCGCCTGCCCCAGGCCGCCGGCGTAGGACAGGATGATCCGGGCCGCCTCGTCCTCAAAGCCGGGGGCCCCGTTGGCGTTGGAGATGGCCGCGATCATCTCCAGAGTCTGTTTCTTATCCATGTTTTCCTCATTCTCCTCGTTTTGATTGGAGCTCGGCCTTCTTGAACTCCTCCATAAAGTCCGCGATGTAGTCCGCCACGGTTTGCAGCATCCTCTGCCCCCACTCCACAGTGGCCGTGTTCGGGTGGTCCGGGCCGATCCAGCCGCTGTCCGTGACCCGGGGGGTGCTGCGGATGATCTCCACCGTCACGCCCCGGTAGGACGCGCTGCGAAAGCCTGTGGCCTTGATCCTGTCCGTCACGTCGAAGAGCTCCAGCTCCCCGCCGATCTCGCTCCGGTCCACCAGGGACGGGTCAACGCCCAAAATGGCCGCCGTCTCCTCGCCGCCGCCGTGGCCTCCCTTCCAGGCCGGGTCCATGTCCCAGGCCATAAGCCACCAGTTCAGCATGGCCACCAGACAGCCCTTTTTCTCCAGGGCAAGGCCCAGCCGCTCGATGGTCTTCACATTGCCGCCGTGGCCGTTGAGGACCACGAACCGCCGGGCCCCGTGGCGGTACAGGCTCTCGAACACCTGGAGGCAGAACTGATAGAATGCCTCCGCATCCACGTCGATGGTGCCGGGATAGGGGGCCAGGCTGGGGCTCACGCCGTAGGGGATGGTGGGGGCGATGAGCACGCCGCTCTTCTCCTCAATGAGCTCCAGCAGGCGGTTGGGGATCAGGGTATCCGTCCCCACGGGCATGTGGCGGCCGTGGCACTCAATGCTGCCAATGGCGATGAGCACCGTGTCGCTCTCCTGAAAGTAGGCCTGCACCTTGGGCCACGTCAAATGCTCCAGTCTCATAATATAACACTCCTATTTTTATACTGCCCGGAACCGTCCTGAGCTGCCAGAACGGCCTCGGATCATAAACTATTGGGCGTTGAAGTCTGCCAGAAGCTGCTCGTACTGCGCTGTGGTGTAAGGCTCGGCAGAGGTCTGTATATTTTTATAGGTGTAGTTCTGGATACCATACATGGCGTACATCTTGGTGTAATTGTTGATGCGGGTCAGCTCCCACCCGGTCTTGTAATAGAGCGGGATTGCCAGTACGTGGTCAATCAGGTATGCCTCCGCATCCACATGAGCGTCATAACGAGCATCCATATCGTCATAGATCTCTGCGGCATCCTGGGCCATTCTGGTGAACTCCTGATAGGTGGCGATGAGGTCAGGGTCCGCAGCATCGTTGATGTGGGTGGAGGTATTGGAGTGCCACGCACTGTCCACGCCGTAGAGCATCTGACCCAGGAAATTCTCCGGATCGCCGTAGTCCGCGCCCCAGTTCCGAATAAGGATGGAGTGGAGACCGGGGGTATAGACCTCCTTGGAGGAGCTGGAGACAAACTCCTTGAGATTGACGCTGATGTAGTCTGTTCCCAGGGATTCCAGAATTTCCTTGAGGACTACGCCAGTATCCAGGGCGTTCTGATCGCCAGCCTTGATGTAGTAGTCCATCTCCACCGGGAAGGTAACGCCCTTGGCGGTCAGCTCTTTTATGGCCTGCTCCTTGTACTGCTTTCCCTTCTCGGCATCATAGCGGCCTGTGCCGTCGGGATAGCCCAGCTTATCCCAGACGTGCTCGACGTAGTCCGAACCGTCGGAATAATAGAGCAGCCCCTTCATGGTGAAGGCCAGATTCTCGCAGCTGGCGGGATCAATAATGTCCGTACGGTACCAGTAGTTGGTCAGGTCCATGCCGTAGTACAGGGACTTTCGGAATGCCTCGTTGGCCGCCGCCTTGTTCCAGTTCTCGTCCATAGTGCCATCGGCGTTCCGCTTGGCGAAGTTGAAGAAAATCTGGTAGGAGTACTTGTCAATTCTGGACTGGACCAGATTATTGTGGAACTTGTTGTTTGGATCGTCATAGATGGTGCGCAGATTGCTCTCGCTCAGAGAGGTATGGTCCACCTCGCCGGTCTGGAAGAGGGTGTCGTCTTGGTTGCCGTCCTCCAGCATCAGAATCGTAACCGTGTCAAAAAGGCTGCAGTTCGTGTCCCAGTAAGCGGGATTCTTAGTAAGGGTCTTGGAGTTGTTCATCTGGAAATCGGTGATGGTGTAGGGGCCGCTGTACCACATATTTTTATTGTTCATGCTCAGCACATTTTCCACGCCCAGCTCGTCCACCAAGCCCTGACTGAGGGGGTACATGCAGGCGCTGACGCAGAGCGTGTCAAAATAGGGGGCATTCTTGGCGCAGTGGTAGATGAGCGTATAGTCGTCTGGCGCCTCAATGCCCACAGTCTCCAGGAAAGGACCGCTCTCCACGCTGAGCGCCATAGCCTCTGCGGCATCCATGGCCTTGGTCATCTCATAGTACTCCTCTGCACCGGCAATCAGAGCAGAGGGCATGGAGGTGTTTTCCGCGCTGTTCTTGTGGAAGTTAAGAATCCACTCCAGGGCAGTCAGCCAGTCGCGGGCCACGCACTTGGCCTTCTCATTGCCGTTCACGTCCACCCAGACCACATCGTCCCGGAGCTTGAAGGTCCAGGTCAGGCCGCCGTCCTCGGTGCCCCACTCTCTGGCCACAGCAGGGATCAGCTTGCCCTTGGCGTCCACTTCCAGCAGAGGTGCGTAGGCGTTGCACAGCACATTCAGGTCAAACTGGCTCTCACTGTTGAGAATAAGGAAGGTTTCCATTTCCGCAGTCTGCAGCGCAAAGGTCACAAAGTCCGTGATCGCCTCGCCGCCGTTGTCCGGCTGGCCGGGCTGGCCGGGCTCCCCGGCGGGTTCGTTTCCGGCGGGCGCGTCGCCGCCGGGCTGGGTGGTGGTGTCCTTGCCGCCGCAGGCTGACAGCGCCAGAAGCGCGGCCAGCAACAGAGCCAGAATGCGCACAGAATTCTTTTTCATCTCAGTGGTCTCTCCTTTTTAAAAATAATTGATGTATGCCGTTCCCTGCCGGTCAGCTCTCAAAGGTTCCCCTGACCAGCAGTTCCCTGTCCGCCATCATGCGTCTGCCCTTGGCAATCACGCCGTCGATCTCCAGGTCCTGATCCAGCAGGACCAGATCAGCGTCGCTGCCAACCTGCAAAGCCCCCTTTCGCGGGTAGAGCATGAGGGATTGCGCTACGTTTTTTGTGATAAAGGTCAGGGCCGTCTCCAGAGGGACGCCCTCCTCTGTCACCATGGCCCGCACCGTGCGGTAGAGGTCCCCGATCTGTCCCACGTCCATGCCCACGATATGCTCCCGCTTCTCATCCCAGCGGGGTATGCTGCCGTTGGAATCGGAGCTGAGGGTAAGCAGCGCCGGGTCCGCCTCCGCCAGCAGGCCGGGGAAGGCGGCGGCTGTTCGTTCGCCCACCGTGATGTCGGCGTAGCCGCCCATGCGGGTGAAGGCAGCGGCCTGATCCAGACGGCGGCCCATATGGGTGGGCCGGAAATGGCAGATGGGAATATCCGTGGTGCGGACGATGTCCATGATGGGCTCAATGCCCGCCGGGTCCACCCCGGTGTGCATGTGGAGCACGCCGGGCTTCCCGGACACCAGGGCCGCCATACGGATGTCGGAGACCAGCCGGATGATCTCCTCCCTGGTGGGATGGGAGCCCCGGTGATCGGCAATCGCCAGCTTGCAGCCCAGGATCTCGCTGACAAAGACGATATCCTTCATGACGGACCCGGTGAGGGTGAGGGGCGGGTACTGGTAGGCGCTGGTGAGGCAGTAGGCAGTGACGCCCTCGTTGGTGAGGGCCTTGGCCTTGGCCACCAGCCCCTCCACGCTGCGGGTGATGGAGTCCGTGCCCAGGACCCCCACCAGGGTTGTCACCCCGGCCCGCAGGGCGGCGGAGAGCTGGAGCTCCGGCACCCGGGTGTGAAGTCCCCCCTCCCCTCCCCCTCCGGTGATGTGGACGTGCTGGTCAATGAACCCGGGCACGGCGGTCTTTCCCGCCGCGTCCAGCACCTCCACCCCCGGCAGGCGGGGGTCCAGCGCCTCCTCCATGGCAGCGATCCGTCCCCCGGCCACCAGAATGTCCATCCTTCCCAGGGGCGCGGGGGCGTAGACCCGGGCGTTTTTGATGAGCAGCATAGCGCAGCTTCCTTTCTTGAAAATAGTTAATACTATGAAACAGATCATTTGCTTCAGTTTTTACTATAGTTCCATGCCGTAAAAAAAGCCACACTTTTGGGTATGGCCTGATGGAAATCCGCTGAAATCCGGGCTGTCAGAGCATGTCGTCCTGCTCCGTGCGGTAGCGGGCCGCGCCCTCCCGGTAGGCCCTGTAGAAATCGTCCTTCCGCTTCTGGCAGGCCTCCACCCGCTCCGGCTCCGCCAGGGCCAGGGCCGCGCCAACCATGCTGGCCAGGGACACGGCGGCTGTGACAGAGTTGTAGAACAGCTCATGGTCAGAGTTGCACACCAGCACCGCCGAGGCGTGGGCCGCGATGGGCGAGGAGTACCGGTCCGTGATGCAGGCCATGGCAATCCCCGCGCTGCCCAGGTACTCCGCCAGGGAGCGGACCTTGGGGGAGTAGGTGGGAAAGGAGATGAGCACGAACAGATCCCCCTCCCGGGCGAACACCACCGCCCGCTCCACGTCGTAGTAGTTGTTGATGTCCACCAGACAGCTCTCCATGCCCACCCTTTGCAGCTTGAGCGCCAGGCTCCTGGCTATCAGCTCGGAGATGTGGTGGCCCACCACAAACACCCGGCCTGCCCGGCACAGGGCGGAGACAAAGGCGTCCAGCCTCTCCGGCGTGGCGGCGGAGTAGGTCAGATCCAGGGACTGCTTCTCCGTCTCAATGATCCGCCGGCGGATCTCCGGCTCCTGCCGGGCCGCGTGGAGAGAGGCGGAGAAGGTTTCGTTGGGGGACATGCGCTGCTTGACATAGCCCTGCAGCTCCCGCTTGAAGTGGAGAAAGCCGGTGAAGCCCAGCTGGCCGCAGAACTTGAGCACCGTAGCCTCCGTGGTCCCGGCGGCGGCGGCCGTCTGCTTGAGGGACTGGAAGCAGACCGCATCCGCGTGGTTGAGAACGTAGTCGCCGATGCGGCGGTGGGTGCGGCTCAGGTGGTCATACTGGCTCTTAATCAGGGTGGGAATGTCACAGCCGCCGTTTTTGTTCTCCAACGCCACGGACCTCCTCCCACTCCCGGCCGGGCTGGCTCCCTCTGCCGGTTTATCCATTATATTAGCAAAGTGTTTTCCAGATTGCAAGCAAAAAATTATTTTGATTTTTCACCGGTTTCAGCGGCGCGCCCGGTATATTTTTTAGTTGCAGGAAAAATAAAACTATAGTACAATAGGCAGGATCAGAGAGGAGGGATACGCTCATGATCTTAGAGACAGAGCGGCTGGCGCTGCGGGAGCTGAATCAGGCGGACTTCGCCGCCCTGCGGGCCATCCTGCAGGACGAGCAGGTGATGTACGCCTACGAGCACGCCTTTACCAACCGGGAGGTCCAGGCCTGGCTGGACAGGCAGCGGGACCGCTACGCAAAGGACGGCTTCGGCCTGTGGGCCATGGTGGAGAAGGCCACCGGGGAGATGATGGGCCAGTGCGGCCTCACCCTCCAGGACTGGGGGGAGCGGCAGGTGCCGGAGATCGGCTACCACCTCCGCCGGGACAGGTGGCATCAGGGCTTTGCCGCCGAGGCCGCCATCGCCTGCCGGGAGTACGCCTTCCGGAGCCTGGGCATGGCGGAGGTCTTTTCCATCATCCGTGACAGCAACCTCCCCTCCCAGCGGGTGGCCCTGCGCTGCGGCATGTCCCTGCGCGGATCCTTTGTCAAGCACTACTACGGCATGGACATGCTCCACTATGTTTTCAGCGTGAGAAGGGGGACCGTCCGATGAGCGTCAAGCTGGGACAGCGCACGGAGGAGACCGTGGCCGTCTATTTTGAGCGGGCCCAAAGCGCCGTTATCCGCGCCGTCCTCCCCCAGCGGGCCCGGACCTTGGAGGAGGCGCTGGCGGACTACCGCAGAACCCTGGAGCCCGGCGCGAGCAGCTTCGGCCGCACCATCCTGGCGGACGGGCAGTACGTGGGGGACGTGTGGTGCTACGCCATGGATCCGTCCGGCGATCCCCAGGCCATGGTGAGCTACTGCGTCTTTGAGCAGGCTTTCTGGGGCCGGGGCGTTGCCTCGGAGGCCCTGGGGCTGTTCCTGGAGGAGATCCGGGAGCGGTTCGGCCTGGAGCGGATCGGGGCCTTCACCTTCACCGCCAATCAGGGGTCCGTCCGGGTGCTGGAGAAGAACGGCTTCCGGCTGGCGGAGACGCTGGTGGAGGACGGGACGGCGTCCGGGTACTACACAAAATCCATCGTTTCACAAGATTGATACCTAGTATAAAGGAGAATCACCATGGCAATGGACATGACTTACTTCAACGACATGGAGGCCAAAATTCCCCGGGGCAAGGTGCGCACCCGGTTCGCCCCCTCCCCCACCGGCTATATGCACGTGGGCAACCTGCGCACAGCTCTGTACACCTGGCTCATCGCCCGCAGCAGCGGCGGCGCCTTCATCCTGCGCATCGAGGACACGGACCAGGGCCGTCTGGTGGAGGGCGCGGTGGACGTGATCTACCGCACCCTGGCCGAGTGCGGCCTCACCCACGACGAGGGGCCGGACGTGGGCGGCCCCGTGGGGCCCTATATCCAGTCCCAGCGGCGGGACACCTACGGCAGGTACGCCCATCTGCTGGTGGAGAAGGGCTGCGCCTACTACTGCTTCTGTGAGAAGACGGAGAGCGAGGAGGACTCCGGCGGCTTCCACCGGGCGGCGGACCCCTGCCGCTCCCTCAGTCCGGAGGAGGCCCGGGCCCGGATGGAGGCCGGAGAGCCCTACGTCATCCGCCAGAGGATCCCTGAAACCGGGACCACCACCTTCCACGACGCCATCTTCGGCGACATCACTGTGGAGAACGCCACGCTGGACGACCAGGTGCTCCTCAAGCGGGACGGTCTGCCCACCTACAACTTCGCCAACGTTATTGACGACCACCTCATGGGCATCACCCACGTGGTCCGGGGCAGCGAGTACCTCTCCTCCGCCCCCAAGTACGATCTGCTCTACCAGTCCTTCGGCTGGGACGTGCCCACCTACGTCCACTGTTCCCCGGTCATGCGGGACCAGCACAACAAGATGAGCAAGCGCCACGGAGACCCCTCCTACGAGGATCTGAAGGCCCAGGGGTATCTCACCGAGGCCATTCTCAACTACGTGGCCCTGCTGGGCTGGAGCCCCCGGGGGGAGCTGGCGGAGCGGGAGATGTTTACTCTGCCGGAGCTGGCGGAGGCCTTTGACATCGCGGGCATCTCAAAGTCTCCGGCCATCTTTGATATCGACAAGCTCACCCACTTCAACGCCCTGTATCTGCGGGCCATGAGCCCGGAGGACTTCCACGCCGCGGCGGAGCCCTACATCCGCCAGAGCGTGAAAAATCCAGGTCTGGACACCCGCTCCATCGCGGCCCTGCTCCAGGCCCGGTGCGAGAAGCTGACGGAGATCCCGGAGAAGGTGGACTTCTTCGAGGTCCTGCCCGCCTACGGCACGGACCTCTTCACCAACAAGAAGTCCAAGACCAACGAGGAGGTCTCCCGGCGGATGCTGGAGAGCGTCATCCCCGCCCTGGAGGAGACGGCGGAGTGGAGCCCGGAGGCCATCCACGGCTGTCTCACCGGGCTGGCGGAGAAGCTGGAGGTGAAGAACGCCACCCTCATGTGGCCGGTGCGCATCGCGGCGGCGGGCCGGGCGGTCACGCCGGGCGGAGCTGTGGAGATCTGCTGCATCCTGGGCCGGGACGAGTGCCTGCGGCGGCTGCGGGTGGGTCTGGAGATGCTGGAGGCATGAGCTGGCTGAGGGATCAGTGCTCCCTGCTGGGGGAGTTTTTGCGCTCCGATTTCCGCCGGTCTGTGTTCTGGTGCGCCGTGGGGCTGACGGCGGCCTTTGCCCTGGGACTGGGCGGGGCCGCCCTCCGTCCGGAGCTGGCGGAGACGGCTATCGACGCCTTCACCAAGCAGGTGGCCCAGGCCGGCGTGCTGGACGAGGAGGGCGGCATGTTCGTATTTGGTCTTCTGATGAACAACTGGCGGGCCATGCTCCTCTCCGCCGCCTACGGCTTCATCCCCTTCCTGTTCCTGCCGGTGATCAGCCTGCTGGTCAACGGCGCCCTGCTGGGGATCATGGCCTCCTACTACATGACCCACGGCATGAGCATGCTGCTGTTCCTGGCCGGCATCCTGCCCCACGGGGTGCTGGAGCTGCCGGCTCTGGTGCTGTCCATCGCCTGCGGGGCCTGTCTGTGCCGGAACATGTGCCGTCTGGCGGTCAGCAGCCCCCAGCGCATTCCCATGGTGGAGCTGCTGGGGGACCTGCTGCGGGTGCTGGTGCTGCTGGTGGCCCCCATGGTGGTGGCGGCGGCGTTTATCGAGTGCTATATCACGCCGGTCATCATGGGTCTGTTTTTATAGTTCCTTTTTCTTGAAAGAAAAAGAACTTTTAGACGCCCTGCGGGCATGTTCTATCGCACAAATCCGCGTGAACGATGTACGCGCCCGCAGTTGAAACGAGCACATCTGAAGTTTTTTCTTTTGCTTCTTTTCTTTTGTTCACAAAAGAAAAGAAGAGAATAAAGCAAAGTGATAAAAGCCATGAAACAGATCGCAATCATTGACGACGACGTATATATTGGCGACATGCTCTCGGAGCTGCTGGGCCGGGAGGGGTACGGCGTCCTGCGGGCCTACTCAGGCACGGAGGCGCTGCTGCTCCTCTCCGGCCGGCGGCCGGATCTGGTGCTGCTGGATCTGATGCTGCCGGGCCTGAGCGGCCAGGAGGTGCTGCCCCATCTGGCCGGGATCCCGGTGATCGTGCTCTCCGCCCGGGGGGACGTGGAGGAAAAGGTCCGCCTGCTGCTGGACGGCGCGGCGGACTACCTCACCAAGCCCTTTGACACCCGGGAGCTGCTGGCCCGCATTGCCGTGCAGCTGCGCCGCCCCTCCCACGCCGCCGCCCGGCTGTGCCACGGCGCGCTGTCCCTGGACCTCCAGACCCGGGCCGTGGAGGCCGCCGGGCGCTCCGTCCGCCTGACGCGGACGGAGTTCGCCATTTTGAAGCTGCTCCTGTCCAATCCCCAGCAGGTGGTGACCAAATCCCAGCTTTTGGACCACATCGCCGCCGACACGCCGGACTGCGTGGAGAGCTCCCTGAAGGTCCACGTGAGCAACCTGCGCCGGAAGCTGCGGGACGCGGGGGCCGGGGAGTGTATTGCGTCCGTGTGGGGGATCGGGTTCAAGCTGGCGGAGGAGGAGCCGAAATCTTAACCTTTTCTTATCCCCTCCCTTTACCGCCCCCTTTACCATGCCATACTACAATGGTCCCATCCCAAACGACAAGGAGGCATGGAACATGGATTTCGTTCTGGAGACGAATGACCTGACCAAGCACTACAAGACCACCAAGGCCCTGGAGCGGCTGACAATGCACGTGGAAAAGGGGGCCATCTACGGCTTTGTGGGCCGCAACGGCGCGGGCAAAACCACCCTGATCCGCCTCATCTGCGGCCTCCAGGCCCCCACCGGCGGCTCCTTTTCCCTCTACGGCTGCTCCGGCTCCAGCCGGGACATCCACCGCGCCCGCCGCCGCATGGGGGCCGTGGTGGAGACCCCCTCCATCTACCTGTCCATGACGGCGGAGCAGAATCTCCGCCAGCAGTACCAGATCCTGGGCCTTCCCTCCTACGAGGGCGTGGGGGAGCTGCTGGAGCTGGTGGGGCTCCAGGACACGGGCCGTAAAAAGGCGAAGAACTTCTCCCTGGGTATGCGCCAGCGGCTGGGCATCGCCGTGGCCCTGGCCGGGGATCCGGACTTCCTCATCCTGGACGAGCCCGCCAACGGGCTGGACCCCCAGGGCATCGTGGAGATCCGGGAGCTCATCCTGCGGCTGAACCGGGAGCGTCAGATCACCGTTCTCATCTCCAGCCATATCCTGGATGAGCTGAGCCGCCTCGCCACCCACTACGGCTTCATCGACAGCGGACACATGGTCCAGGAGATCAGCGCAAAGGAGCTGGACGCAAGGTGCCGCAAGCGAATACACTTAACAGTTAACAGCACCCGCCCCCTCACCGCTGTCCTGGATAAAATGGGCATGGAGTACAGCATCTGCTCCGACACGGAGGCGGATGTATACGGCCCGGTCCAGGTCACGGAGCTGACCCTGGCCCTCCACGCCGCCGGGTGCGAGATCCGGAGCATCCATGAGCAGAACGAGAGCCTGGAGAGCTACTTCATGAACCTGGTGGGAGGTGGCGGCCATGCGTAACCTGCTGCGGGCCAACTTCTTCCGGATGCGCCGGGACGAGATGTTCTGGACATGTTTTGGCGTGGTGCTGGCCTGCTCCGCCGTCTTTATGTTCTTCTGGTGCCGGGAGGACCTCTCCCTGGGCCTCGCCGTCAAGCTGGAGGAGTACTATTTCAATATGGTCATGGCGCTGGGCCTGTTTGACGCCATGTTCGCCGCCATGTTCCTGAACGCGGAGTACGCCGAGGGAACGGTCCGCAACAAGCTGGCCGCAGGCCACACCCGCCGGGATATCTATCTGGCCCATTTCCTCACGGTCCTGGCCGCCTCCCTCCTCATCATGGCCGCGTGGCTTGCCGGCGGGTGCGTGGGCATTCCCATGATCGGGATCTGGGGATTCGGCCTCGCCGGCTGGGCGCATCATGTCCTGATCGCCGTGGGCTTCACCGTGTCCTTTGCTGCCATCTTCACCTTCCTGGGGCTGCTGCTCAGCGGCCGCCACGCCACAGTTGCCGTGGTGCTGACCTATTTCGCCCTGCTGCTGGGGGCCGCTACGGTGAACAACATCCTCTCTGAGCCGGAGTTTTCCAGCGGCATCATCACGACCATGGACGGGATACAGATGGCGGGCCCGGAGCCCAACCCCCGCTATGTCTCCGGTACGCTGCGGACGTTTTTGGAGGTTCTCCAGGATTTCTTCCCCACCGGGCAGGCTATCCAGGTCCAGAACCTGTCGGTGCTCAGCCCCCTGCGGGCGCTGGCGTGTGATCTGGGCGTGACGGCTGCTTTCACCCTGGGCGGTCTGGCCCTCTTTGAGCGCAAGGACCTGAGATAGGGGGCAGGGTATGGGAAATCTCCTTACCGCCGGCCTCCGCCGCATGGTGAAAAGCAGGGCCTTCCTGCTGGCCCTCCTGGCGGAGCTGGCCTACACGGCCCTGGTGGTCCTGGTCTGCTGGGACCACTACGCCGCCAATACAGGGAGCTACACCATAGAGTCCGTCCTCACCGCCGGATTCGGGCTCATGGGGTATCTCTCCGTTCCGTCCCTGATCGCCGCCCCCCTGCTGTGCGTCCATCTGGGCACGGAGTACAGCGAAAACACCCTGCACAACAAGCTGATCGTGGGCCACACCCGGCCCGCCGTCTATCTGGCGGACCTCCTCTCCTGCGCCATCGCAGCCCTGGGGCTGGATCTGCTGTATATGCTTCTGGCGGGGGCCCTGTGCGTCTATCCGGTGCTGGGCATGACCGGGCGGCTTCTCACCGCCTCCCCGGGGCAGCTGCTGGCCTGGATCGCCGTAGGGCTCCTGGCCCGGGCGGCCTGGGCGTCTGCCGTCACGCTGACGGCCACGGTCCTGGGCAGCCGGACCTCCGCCGCCGTCGCTGGTCTGCTGCTGGCGGTGGGCGCGTCCCTGGTCTGCTCCTTCGGGTTCCACGAGCTGGAGTATCTGAGCCGGCATCTGGACGCGGCCAACCGGGAGATCCGCCTGGCCCTCTGGCAGCTAATCCTGGACGCGCTGCCCACAGGCCAGTACCTCCAGGTCAGCCGCCTGGACACGCCCAGCCTCTGGCGGCTCCCCCTGCTGAGCCTCGCCGTCGCCGCCGGGAGCACGGGCATAGGCGCGGCGCTGTTTCAGAGAAAAGATCTGCGATAGGAGGTGGCTGCTTTGATTCAACTGATACGCGCCGATTGTAACCGGCTCCAGAAAAGCCGGGCATTTTTCCTTTGCCTGACCGGTATGCTTCTTTTAGCCTCTGCGCTGATGGCGGTACAGGCCACGGCGATGGACTACACTGTGCCCTTGAGCCGGGTGGTGTTTCTTCCCTTGAGCTTATACGGCCTTGCAGCGGCGACGTTTGTCGGCGTATTTGTGGGAACGGATTTCAGCGACGGCGTGATCCGCAACAAGCTGATTGCCGCCAAAACCCGCAGCGGCATCGTCCTCTCCCATATCCTGACAAGCTGCATCGCATGTACCTGCGTTTATGCCGTCACCACCTTTTTTTCACTGGGCGTTGGCAGCGTCTTTTTTGAGAATGATGTAACCGCGGGCGCGTTTATCCGGTTTTTCCTGCTGGGAATTGGCATGAGCGCAGCCACCGGCTGTCTGTTTTCCGTTGCCGCGTTGGTGTGCGGGGACAAGACAAGCGCCGTGATCTGGTGCCTTGGCATAGCGTGCTTCATGCTGTTCCTCTGTCTGCACACAAACGGACTGCTGGTACAGACAAAATATAAGGACGGAGCGCTCAATCCCCATTACGTAGGCGGTTTCCGGCGCGCTTTATACGGCGTCCTGCATGACCTTAACCCCTATGGACAGGCGGCGCAGCTTTCCGCCTGGGAGGTGTGGAACCCCATGAGGGCGGTTGTCTGCAATCTGCTGTGGATTACCGGGATGTCCTCTCTTGGCTGTATCCTGTTTCCGGAGAAAAGATGTGAAATAGGGGGCGGCCTGCCGTATCTTTGCAAAAGCGGAATTGAAGTGAACGGATGGTGTCTCTCCATGGCGTATCTCCTCCTGACCCTGTGCGCCCTTTTGTCGGCTGTCTCCGCGCTGCTGGCGTGGAAGATCCTGCTCATGCGCCGCTCGGCGGAGGAGATCCGCCGGGGGCTCCAGGAGCGCCTGGAGACGGACACCAACACCCTCCTCTCCATCTCCAGCCAGGACCGGGCCATGCGCCGTCTGGCCGCCGGCCTCAACAGCCAGCTCCGCCTGCTGCGCCAGGAGCGCTGCCGGTACCGGCAGGGAGATCAGGCCCTCAAGGACGCGGTGGCCAACATCTCCCATGATCTGCGCACCCCCCTCACCGCCATCTGCGGCTACATGGACCTGCTGGAGGGGGAGGAGACGAGCCCGGACGCGGCGCGGTACCTGGACCTCATCCGGGACCGGACGGACCACCTGCGGCAGCTGACAGAGGAGTTCTTCCAGTACGCCGTGGCCCTCTCCGCCCGCAGCGGCGGGTCCCCGGAGGCGGTGAGCCTGGGCCCGGCCCTGGAGGAGAGCCTGGCGGCGTGGTATCCGGTGCTGTCCGCCAGGGGCATTGCCCCGGAGATCCGCCTGCCGGAGGAGCCGGTGGTCCGGCAGCTGGACCGGGCCGCCCTGGGCCGGGTGCTGGGCAACATCCTGTCCAACGCGGTCAAGTACAGCGCCGGGGACCTGTCGGTCTCCCTGGAGGCGGACGGTACCCTCACCTTCTCCAACACCGCCCCGGGCATGACGGCCCTGCTGGCCCAGAAGCTCTTTGACCGATACTTCACGGTCCAGACAGGCCGGCAGGCCACGGGCCTGGGACTGTCCATCGCCCGGCAGCTCACCGAGGCCATGGGCGGCAGCGTGGAGGCCCAGTGCCAGGGGGAGACGCTGACGGTGACGGTCCGGTTCCCCTGACCCTTTTGCCGGAATCCCTGCCAGCCGGACGCCCCCTGCGGGAATCCCCCGGGGAAATCCATTTTTACAGCCCCCGCAAAGATCAAGCTGCCGCTGCAAAATTTGATTTCCCTGTTTCCACAGAGGGACAGGTTGTCCTTTTGCAGAAGCTGTGGTACAATGGGGAACAATCTGATCTTAGGAGGACGCCTTTATGAATCCCTTTGAAGACATCGAGCTCCAGGACTGCCCCTGCTGTCACGGCGCGGGCATCATCGAGGAGGAGGGCGGCTGGTGCCTCTACGTCCAGTGCCTGGACTGCGGCAGCCACACCGCCGAGCTCTCCTACCGCAATGAGGAGGAGCGTCAGGACGCCGCCCGCCGGGTGGCCCGCAACTGGAACCTGGGCAAGGTCATCCACCCCGGTCCCGGCGACTGAGACATATCATTTTGCACAAGGGCAGCCCCCTGAAACGATGGCAATATTGCCTAAATTGACGCTTGCTTTTTTGTTATAATCGACTATAATAGCTCAAGTTTCCTGTGGCCCCTCCCCCTTCCGGCGGGATCCGGGGTCCCGCCGGCCCGTACAATTTGAGGTATCGACTATGACAAAAAATCTCACCAAGGGCAGCCCCATGAGGCTGATCCTCAGCTTCGGCATTCCTGTGCTGTTTGGATACCTGTTCCAGCAGCTCTACAACGTGGTGGACACCGCCATCGTGGGCAAGACCCTTGGGGGTGCGGCCCTGGCGGCGGTGGGCGCCACCGGGTCCATCAACTTCCTGGTGGTAGGCTTCTGTGCCGGCGTGTGCGGCGGCTTCGCTATCCCGGTGGCCCAGCACTTCGGCGCGGAGAATCACCAGGAGCTGCGCCGGTGTACTGCCAGCGGCGTATGGCTGTGCCTCATCATTGGCGCGGCCCTCACCGCCGCCACGGTGCTCCTCTGTGACGTCATCCTCACGGCCATGAACACCCCGGCGGACATCTATCAGCGCTCCTACAGCTATATTGTCACCATCTTCGCCGGACTGCCCGCCTTCTTCCTCTACAACTTCTGCGCGGGCATTCTCCGGTCCTTGGGGGACAGCCGGACGCCGGTGATCTGGCTGATCGTCTCCTCCCTGGTCAACATCGCCCTGGACGTGCTGTTCATCCTCACCTTCCATCTGGATGTGTTCGGCGCGGCCCTGGCCACGGTGCTGGCCCAGGCTTTGGCGGGGGTTGGGTGCCTCGTGCGGATGGTGCGGGGATATCCGATTCTGCGCACCGAGGCCGGGGACTGGCGCTGGGACCGCCGCCGCATGGGGGAGCTGTGCCTGATGGGCCTGCCCATGGGGCTGCAATACTCCATCACCGCCGTGGGCAGCGTCATGATTCAGACCGCGGTGAACGGCCTGGGCACGGTCTACGTCACCTCCGTCACCGCCGCCACCAAGGTTTCCATGTTCCTGTGCTGCCCCTTTGACGCCATGGGCAGCACCATGGCCACCTACGGCGGACAGAACGTGGGGGCGGGCCGGTGGGAGCGCCTTCACCAGGGGCTCCGCTCCTGCGTGTCCCTGGGCGCGGCCTATTCCGCCCTCTCCCTGGGGGCCCTGCTGGTGCTGGCCGATCCCCTCATCATGCTGTTTCTGGACGCGGGCAGCGCCTCCCTGCTGCCCCTGGCCCGGCAGTACCTGTTCATCAATGCCCTGTTCTTCTTCCCCCTGTCCCTGGTGAACATCGTGCGCTTCATGATCCAGGGCATGGGCTTCTCCCCCCTGGCCACCCTGGCCGGCGTGCTGGAGATGGCAGCCCGGGCGGGTCTGGCGTTCCTGGTGCCGGCCTTCGGGTTCACCGCCGCCTGCTTCGCCTCCCCCGCCGCGTGGATTATGGCGGACCTGTTCCTGCTGCCCGCCTACTTCTTCTGCTATCGGAAGCTGACGTGCCCGGACCGCCCCCTTCTCCCCCGGAAAAAGACAATGGGAGAGAATTGCAGCTGCGATCACAGCGCCTGACGCGTCAGGCGGAGAGGGCAGACGGCGCTGAACGCGCCGTCTGCCCTCTTTTCCGGCATTCCCTGTCAAGCCCCTCTTCCGCCGGGATGAAACAGGATATGGAGACATCCATCCCCGTCCGTCATGACCTGCGCGTCCACCTCGTAGACTTCCCGGATGAATTCCGACGTCAGCAGTGTCTTCGGCGCGCCCTGTCCGACGATCCTGCCGGCCTTTACGGCGTACAGCCTGTCGCAGTACATAGCGGCGATGTTCAGGTCGTGGACGGCGGCAATGACCGTCCGGTCCAGCCCCCGCACCAGATCCATCAGCTGGAGCTGGTATTTGATGTCCAGATGGTTGGTAGGCTCGTCCAGGATCAGGCAGGGCGTCCGCTGGGCCAGGGCGCGGGCCAGGATGACCCGCTGCTGCTCCCCACCGGATAGGGTGGAGAACGAGCGGTCCGCAAAGGCCGTCATGCCCACCGTCTCCAGAGACTCCGCCACGATCTGCCAATCCTCGGCGGTGTCCCGATCCAGGGCTCGCTTGTGAGGGGACCGACCCATGAGTACCACATCCTTGACGGCGAAATCAAAGTTGTAGTAGTTATGCTGCGCCACCACGGCGACACGTCGGGCAGAATCCCGGTAACTATAGCTGTCCAGAGGTTTGCTGTCCAAATACACCGCGCCCTTTGCGGGCTTCAGCACCCGGTAAATGCATTTGAGCAGGGTAGACTTGCCGCTGCCGTTGGGGCCGATAACGCCCACCAGCTCCCGGTCACCGATGTCCAGGTCAATGCCCTTGAGAATATGGCTGCCGCTCAGAAGGGCTTCCAGGGCTTTGGTCTCAATTTTCATCAGCCGCCACCTCCGAAGCCGTATTTCTTGCGGGCCATCAGATAGATAAAGCAGGGCGCGCCAATCATGGAGGTCAGGATGCCGATGGGCAGCTCCGTGCCGGGGATGATGACCCGGCAGGCCACATCCGCCCACACCAGGAACACCGCGCCCGACAGGGCGCACAGGGGGATGAGCTTCTTGTGGTCCGTGCCGAAGAGCATCCGCACCGCGTGGGGCACCACCAAGCCCACAAAACCAATCATCCCGGCGGAGTAGACCGCAAAGCCCACCATCGCTGCCGACACCAGCAGGTATAACTGCCGCCAGCGGTGGAGGTCCGTGCCCAGGGTGATGGCGCTCTCGTCGCCCAGGAGCATCAGGTTCAGGTTCCGGTGCTGGGTCCAGAAGAAGCCCGCCCCCAGGAGCGCCACCAGCAGCACCGCTGCGTCGCCCTCCCAGGTGGCACCCGCCAGGGAGCCCATCATCCAGTAGGTCACTGTCTGCATCCCCTCCCGGTCATGGGCGGTATAGACGATGAAGTTGGAGAACGCGCCGCACACGCTGCTGACCGCCATGCCCGCCAGAAGCAGCTTCACAGAGTTGGCGCGGCTTCCGACGTTGGCCAGCCCCACCACCAGGAGCGATACCCCGAAAGCTCCCAAGAAAGCCATGATACCGATGGAATTTGCGCCGAATACCGTCCCAACGCCCACCATGATTGCCAGGGTGGCACCCAGGGACGCGCCGGAGGAAATACCCAGCACATAGGGGTCCGCCAAAGGGTTTTTCACCACCGCCTGCATGACCACGCCACATACAGACAGGCTCACGCCGATGCCCGCCGCCAGGATCAGCCGCGGCAGGCGGAGGAACCATACCGCCCGGAAGAGGTTCCCCTCCCCCCAGACGGGGTCCCCCGCGCCGAAGAGTTTGTAGAAGATCACATGGTACACGTCCGAGATGGGGATGTCCGTACTTCCGATGGTCACCGCCGCCAGCAGGGACAGCGCCAGCGCCGCCAGCAGCAGGATCAGCGCCGCCAGCCACAGCGAGGCACGGCAGTTATCCTTCCGGCCGGCCACGGCTTACTGGTACAGCTCCGGGTACATCCCGGCGGCGAAGGTGCGGATGCCGTCGATGGAGCGGACGGTGCTGGCGTACATGTCGCCCAGCATGATGGTGTAGACCCGGCCGTTCTTCACTGCGTTCAGCTCAGCAAAGGCGGGATCGTCCACCACCTTGGCGCGCATCTCCTCCTCCACGCCCTCGGTGCGGGCCATGTAGACCACAAAGATCACATCCGGATCGAGGCCCAACAGGTCCTCTTTGCCGATGGAACTGGCCTCCGGCTCCACCAGCTCGCCGCCCAGCTGGGTTACCATATCGCCGCCCAGGGAGGAGGCTCCGTAGTTGGAGATGTCCTCGTTCAGGAACTCAATAACGGCCACCCGGGGCGCGTCCTGGTCCTTGGTCTGTTCCAGGACGCCGGCAATCTCGCTCTTCATTTCATCTACGATGGCCTGGGCCTTATCCTCCACATTGAAGATTTTGCCGATGTTGAGCAGATCGGTGTACTCGTTCTCCAGAATGCGGCTGCCGCCCTTGCGGGTGTTTGTGCTGATGTAGGTGTTGGTCCCATTGGTGATCCACTCAGGCTGGTTACCCAGATTTTTCTCGCTGAAAAGAGAGCCCCAGGAGAAGATCATATCCGGTTCCATCATAAGGACAGTCTCCTTATCAGGCGCAAAGACATCCTCGTTGTAGTTCATCTTGGCAAAACCGGCCTCCCACTCCGCCTTGACCGGGTTGTCCAGGCCGTAGCTGGCAATGACGTGGTCCTCCAGGCCCAGGGCGATCATGGTTTCAATGGTGCCCTGGTAGACACACAGAACCTTCTCGGGGGCTTTTTCATAGGTGGTTTCGATCTCGCTGCCCTCGTAGTCGTAGGTAGTGATGGTAACCGGGTAGTAGCTGGCCTCCGGCTGGGTATCCGGTCTGGAGGTATCCTCGGGCTCGCTGGACTGCTGGATGCCGTCGGGCTGAGTGTTTTCTGTGTTGGCGTCATTTGCGGGCGCGTCATGGCCGTCGCAGGCGGTCAGGCTCAGAACCAGGATCAGTGCCAGCAGCAGGGAAATCGCTTTTTTCATCTTTGGTTCTCCTTTTATTTTACACATTTTTATATATCACCGCAAAAAAAGACCTGCTCCCAGAGAGCAAGTCCCAGACACGCCAAAAAACCTGACCTCCGCTTTCCAGCAGGGGCCGCGCGCCGGACAGGCCCCTTTCTGCGGAAGATACCCATCCACGCCGTATCCAGCAGGTTTCCTGACTCGCGCCTCCCTGCCCGCCGCGCCTTCTCGCTTTCGCAATGGCGTTTGCGGCGGACTCCTCGCTTACAGTGACCGGATCGCTCAGGACTTGCACCTGATTCCCTATTATCTCCCGCCGCCAAAGGCGCGGAAGCACTGGATGCGGATATTCAATTTCATCGCCATTATATACCACCCGCGATTTATTTGTCAATATGGATCCGTGATAAAACTTTGAAAAACGGATTTTCATGATCCCTCACAAGAGGAATTGACTTTCTCCTCCCCAGAGGCTATAATGGAAGCGTTGAACAAATCAGGCAGAGGGAGGGGCGGCATATGAGCAGCAGGGCAGGCGTGATCTCAGACACCCACGGTATCCTCCGTCCGGAGGTCCTGGATATTCTCCGCACCTGTGACCACATCGTCCACGCCGGGGACTTTGACAACGGCTCCGTTCTGGAGGAGCTGGAGGACATCGCGCCGGTGACGGCGGTGCGGGGCAACAACGACTGGAGCAGCTGGGCTTCCCGCCTGCCCCGGCAGCTGACCTTCACCTTGGACGGCGTGAAATGCACCATGGCCCACAAGCGGGAGGACGTGTCCTGGGACCTCCAGGGGGTGCAGCTGGTGGTGTTCGGCCACTCCCACCAGTACTTTGAGGAGCGGATCCACGGGCGGCTGTGGCTGAACCCGGGCAGCTGCGGCTGGCCCCGGTTCCGGCGGGAGCTGACCATGGCCGTGCTCACCCTGGACGGCGGCCAGATTCAGGTCCAGCGGGTGGATATCAAGCCATGAGCGGGACCTTTGTTGTCTTTGACGTGGAGACCCCCAACGCCTCCAACAGCCGCATGAGCGCCATCGGGCTGACCGTGGTGGAGGACGGGCGGATCGTGGACGAGCTGTTCACCCTGGTCAATCCGGAGACCTACTTCCACCCCTTCAACGTCGCCCTCACCGGCATTACCCCGGAAATGGCGGAGCGGGCCCCCACCTTTGAACAGCTCTGGGAGACCATCGGGCCCATGATGTCCAGCGGCCTGCTGGTGGCCCACAACGCGCCCTTTGACATGAGCGTGCTGGCCAAGTGCCTGCGGGCCTACTGCATCGACTGGCGGGACCAGACCGGCTACGCCTGCACCGTGCAGATGAGCCGGCGCTGCTGGCCCCAGCTGCCCAACCACAAGCTGGATACGCTGTGCGCCTATCTGGACATCCCTCTGGACCACCACAAGGCGGACAGCGACAGCCGGGCCTGCGCCCAGATCCTCACCGCCTGCCTGGACCAGGGCGCGGATATGGACCGGTTCCGGCGTACATACGATCTGCGCGCTATCCGCACCCTGCCCCAGAGCGGCCGGGCCTCCCCCGATTTTCCCAAGCCCGCAGAGAACAGGGCTTGCAACCGGCGGGGAAAGCTGATATAATAGACCCCAGGCGCTTGCCGCCCAATATGAGAAAAGAGGAGAGACCATGAGCGCGAAGGAAAAAAAGGCTAAGAAGGAGAAAGCGCCCAAGGCGAAAAAGGAAAAAGGGATCAAGACCAAAGTCTGTCCGGCCTGTCAGGCGGAGATTCCCAAAAAGGCGAAGGTCTGTCCCAACTGTAATGAAAAGCAGAAGTCCGGGAAGAAGCCTGTTCTGCTGCTGATCCCTCTTCTGCTGGTGCTGCTGCTGGTGGGCGCGGCCGTATCCATCTTTGTGTTCCACTTCCCCATTGATCCCCCCTTTGAGCTGCCCTTCCTGGGCCCGAAAATCTCGGAGACCGTGCTGGGAGAGGGTATGGAGCTGACGAAAAAGCAGGAGGAGGAGGTGCTGGCGGTCCTGAACGAGTGCGGCTTCGGGGAGATCACCCAGGTTGACACCATCAAGGAGACCTCCAAGAGCACCACCTACGCGGTCAACGACACCTCCACAGAGCGCTTCCTGGATTCGGAGGAGCCCATTGTGGTGCAGATGAAGAACGCCACAAAGACCGTAGACTCCGTTCAGTTCCAGGACCACAGCATCTACGCCCACGGTCAGGTGGTGTCGCCCATCACGGACTACTACCTGGATATGGCGGAGCGGGATATCTATCTGTCCCTGACCCTGACGGCGGTGAAGTCCCGCCTGGAGATCCCGGAGACAGCCGTGTTCCCCTCCAAGAGCAGCTGGGAGTACACCATGGGCGAGGGCACTCAGGTCACCGTCCGGTCCACCGTCACCTGCCGCGACGCCTCCGGCAAGGAGGAGGAGCGCGCCTTCGTTGCCTACTTTGAGGACGGCGCTTTCGTGTCCCTGGAGTTCGAGGGCGAGGAGGAGTGACCCGGAGCACGGCAGCATTCATCGTACATCCGTAGAAGAGCCCCGCGGCGGATTTCCGCCGCGGGGCTCTTTCTCTATTGGTCAAATCAATGGATAGACAAATCGCCGCTCATCTGCCGGAGGTCACGGCTCACACCTGCTTTCCGGCGCTTCTGCCGTTCCACGCCCGCAGGTCCTTCAGCTCCTTGCAGAGCCGCACGTAGCTCTCATGGCGGCTGGCGGGAATCTGTCCCTCCCTCACCGCCGCCAACACGGCGCAGCCCTTCTCCTTGGTGTGGCTGCACCCCACGAACCGGCACCTGCCCAGCCAGGGCCGGAACTCCAGGAAGGTCTCCGGCAGCCGCTCCTTCAGCTCCAGCTCCAGCTCCGCCGCGTCAAAGGAGCTGAACCCCGGCGTGTCGATCACCTCCGCCCCGCAGGACAGACGGTAGAGCTCCACGTGCCGGGTGGTGTGCTTCCCCCGCCCCAGCTTCTGGCTCACCTCGTCCACCCGCAGGGAGAAACCCGGCTCCAGTGCGTTGAGGAGGCTGGACTTCCCCACCCCGGAGTTGCCCGTGAAGGCGGAGAGCCTGCCGGCGATCAGCCCCCGCAGCTCCTCCACTCCCTCGCCGGTCTCGGCGCTGGCGCATACGGTGGGAAAGCCGCTCCGGCGGTAGACCTCCGCCAGCGCCTCCCCGTCCGCCAGATCGCACTTATTCACGCACACCACCACGCCGCAGTTTTTCAGCGCCGCGATGGCGGAAACCCTGTCGATGAGAAAGGGGTCTGTCACCGGCAGTGCCCGGGAGGCCACCACCACCAGCTGGTCCACATTGGCTACCGCCGGCCGGTCAAAGGCCGTGCGGCGGGGCAGGATCTCCCATACCATGCCCTCCTCCGGCCCGGTCTCCTGGATCTCCACCCAGTCCCCCACCAGGGGGCTGCGGCCCTCCTGGCGGAATTTTCCCCGTGCCCGGCAGGTGACGGTCCGCTCCCCGGTGTCCACGTAGTAGAAGCCGCTGAGGGCTTTGCGTATCCTGCCCCTACTCACTGAACGTCACCGTCTCGTCCGACCACTGCTGGCCGTCGGCCAGGATGCGGATCCGGTGCTCCCCGGGCTTGGCCTGGATCACCGCCTCCAGCCGGCCGTAGTCGCCGGGCAGGTCCTTCTCATAGGCCACAACCTCGTCCAGGAGGATCTCCACATGCACGTCCTCCGGACTGAAGGGCACATTGAAGCCCACGGTCTTGGAGATCAGCTTCTCCCCATCGCTGTAGGTGAAGGTGATGGTGGTCCCCTCCTCCACCTCCGTGTTGGGCTCCACGCTCTGGCGGATCACCTGCCCCGCCGGCTTGGCGCTCTCCTCCTTGACAAACTCCGCCTTCAGATGGAGCTCCTCCATCAGCCGCCGGACCTCCTCCATGTCCTGACCCAGGCAGGACACCATGGTGGAGTACTTGATCTCCGGCCCCAGGCTGAGGTACAGCGTCACCTGGTCCCCCTCGCTGAGCTCCGCGCCCTCCGCCGGCTCCGTCCGGGCCACATAGCCAGCGGGCACGTCGTCGTTGTACTCCTCCTCCCCCTCGCTGATGACCAGATTCAGCTCGCTCAGTCCCTTGGTCTGCTCCAGGATCAGCCGGGCGCCCCGGCCCTCCTGGCCCACCAGATTGGGCATGGCCTCACTGCGGCTGCCCATGCTCACCGTCACGGTGATGGGGATCAGCTCCGTGCTGGCGGTCTTCTTGATCCGGTCCGCCTCCGGGTCCTGCTTGATGATCTGGCCCGCCGGGTACTGGGTGCTGTACTCGTGGACGCTGTTCTCCACGATCTCAAACACACCCTCGATCTCCTCCAGGGCCATGGCCTCCTCCACGGTCTTGCCCACCACGCTGGGCACCGTATACTCGGGGATCTCCTGCTGGGCAAAGCTGTCCATGATGCCCTGGTAGAGCCGGGTGACGCCGAAGTAGCCCACCGCCGCCACCAGGACGATCAGCAGCAGCACCTTCCACCAGCCGCCTCCCCGCCGGTCGTCCTCCTCGTCGTCCTCCTCCAGGGGGGGCGGCGCGTACCGGACAGGCCGGGGACGGGCCGCTCCCACGTTGGGGATGTTCTGGGTGGGCTCGTCCTCCCTGTCCCGCTCCCGGCGCAGGTCCTCGGCGGAGTAGTCAAAGCTCACCGTGGGGTCCTTCCGGAAGGCCTCCAGGTCGGAGAGCATCTCGTCGGCGGAGGAGTAGCGCCGGTTCCGGTCCGCGGTCATGGCCTTCATGCAGATCTGCTCCAGGGCCTCGGGGATATCCGGGTTCAGCTCCCGGGGGCTCAGGGGCACGGCGCTGAAGTGCTGGATGGCCACGGCCATGGGGCTGTCCCCCTCAAAGGGGAGGCGGCTGGTGAGCATCTCGTAGAGCACCACGCCGGCGGAGTAGATGTCGCTGCGGTTGTCGGTATACTCCCCCTTGGCCTGCTCGGGGGAGATATAGTGGACGGAGCCGATGGCCTCGTTGGAGGGGTTGGCGCCGTTGGAGAGGCAGGCGATGCCGAAGTCCATCACCTTTACCGTGCCGTCCCGCAGCACCATGATGTTCTGGGGCTTGATGTCCCGGTGGATGATGCCCCGGCTGTGGGCGTGGCCGAGGCCCCGCATGATCTGGGTGATGAAGTGGAGGGCCTCCGGCCAGTTGAGCTTCCCCCGCCGGGCCATGTACTGCTTGAGGGTGATGCCGTCGATGAGCTCCATGACAATATAGTCCATGTCACCGCCCCGGCTCACGTCGTACACCGCCACAATATTGGGGTGGGAGAGCATGGCTACGGCCTGGGACTCGTCGTGGAACCGGCGGCGGAACTCCGCGTCCTCGCTCAGGTCCCTTTTGAGCATCTTGATGGCAACCAGACGGTTCAGCCGGTGGCACTTGGCCTTGAAGACCACCGCCATGCCCCCGGTTCCGATGACCTCCAGGATCTCATAGCGGTTATCCAGCATCTTTCCTATGTATCGTTCCATAGTCAAGCATCCTTTCTCTTCACTGCTGCCGCAGCAGCACGGCGGTCACGTTGTCCGGCGCGCCCTGGTCCCTGGCGATGTCCAGCAGCCGGTCCAGGCAGGCGTTGTCGTCCCCCCGCAGAATTTCCCGCTCCATCTCCTGGTCTGTGGCCGTGGACACCAGACCGTCGGTACACAGCAGGAGGTAGTCCCCCGGCCGGAGGTCAATCCGATAGCTGTCGCTGAGCGCCTCCGGATCCGGCCCCAGGGCCCGGGTGATGAGGTTGCGGCCCGGGTAGCTGCGGGCCTCCTCGGCCGTGATGGCCCCCTTGTCCACCAGCCGCTCCACCAGGGAGTGGTCCTTGGTGACCCGGGAGATGCCGCCCCCCCCGGGGCGGATCACATAGGCCCGGCTGTCCCCCACGTTGCTCAGAAGAGCCTGCTCCCCCCAGGCCACCGCAGAGACCAGGGTGGTGCCCATGCCCCGCAGTCCGTCCCGGACGGACCGCTCATAGACCGCCGTATTGGCGGCCGCCACGGCGAACTCCGCCACCTCCTGAACCTGCTGGGCCGTCATGTCCGGCCGGAGATTGGCCATGCAGGAGGAGAGGAAGGCGTCCACGGCCAGGGAGCTGGCCAGCCGGCCCCCTCCGGGGCCGCCCATGCCGTCGCAGACCACGCACACGGTGAATCCGTCCTCCGCACGAACCGCATAGGCGTCCTGATTCTCGCTGCGGATCAGGCCCACGTCAGTCATGCCCCATACGTTCATCATAGTCACTGTCCCTCTTTCTCCATTGCTTTCCGGCGCAGCTGGCCGCAGCTGGCGTCGATGTCCCCGCCCAGGCTCCGGCGCACAGTGGCCGTGACGCCCTGGCTCTCCAGCCGGCGCTGGAACTGCCGGGTCCGGCGGCTGGGCTTGAAGGGGCTCTCGGATACGTCGTTGAGGGGGATCAGGTTCACATGCCCCGGCATCCCCCGCAGCCGTCTGACGATCAGATCCGCCTGCCAGTCCGCGTCGTTGACGCCGTCGATCATGGCGTACTCGAAGCTGATGCGCCGGCCTGTCCTCTGGAAGTACTCGTGGCAGGCCCCGAACAGCGCCTCCACATCGTAGGCCCGGTTCACGGGCATGATCCGGCTCCTGGTCTCGCTGTCCGGCGCGTGGAGGGACACCGACAGCGTCAGCTGCAATCCCAGCTCCGCCAGACGGCGGATGCCGGGGATGACCCCGCAGGTGGAAAGGCTGATGTGCCGCATACCGATGTTCAGGCCCTGGGGATGATTCACCAGCTCCAGAAACCGCAGCACGTTGTCCAGGTTGTCCATGGGCTCGCCGATGCCCATGAGCACGATGTTGGACACCTCCAGGCCGCTGTCCGCCTGGGTGAAGATCACCTGCTCCGCCATCTCCCCCGCCGTCAGATCCCGCACCCTGCCCCCCAGGGTGGAGGCGCAGAAGGCGCAGCCCATGCGGCACCCCACCTGGCTGGAGATGCAGACCGTGTTGCCGTGGCGGTAGCGCATGAGCACGGTCTCAATGCAGTTGCCGTCGGGAAACTCCCAGAGGTACTTCACCGTGCCGTCCGCCTGGGACACCTGCTTTCTGGCCACGGCGGGACCGCTGAGGGAAAACCGCTCCCCCAGCCTCTCCCGCAGGGACTTGGATATGTCGCTCATCTCGTCAAAGGAGCGGACGCCCCGGTGGAGCCAGGCGAACACCTGACGGCCCCGGAAGGCGGGCTCCCCCATCTCCCCCAGGGCCTCTGTCAGCTCCTCCAGGGTCATGGATCGTATGTCTGCGCTCATCTCTTCCTCATTTTACACACATAGAAGCCGTCCGTCCCGTGGCGCTGGGGCCACAGGCGCATCGCTCCATCGTTCTCCTCCTCCAGGCCGGGCAGGGAGAAGGGCTCCTTCTGAAATTCCCCGTGGCGGGTCAGAAAGTCCTCCGCCACGTCCTCGTTCTCCTCCGGCAGAACCGTACAGGTGGCATAGAGCAGCGCGCCGCCCGGGCGCACATAGGCCGCCGCGTTCTCCAGAATGGCCCGCTGCACCCTGGGCAGTCCCGCCAGGGCGGCGGGGTCTTTGTAGCGGATATCCGGCTTTTTCCGGATCACGCCCAGGCCCGAGCAGGGCACGTCGCAGAGAACAAGGTCAAAGGCCCCCGCCCACGCCTCCCGCCGCTCCCGGCCGTCGGCCAGCTCCGCGCGCACGCACCCCAGCCCCAGCCGGGCCGCCCCCTTCTCGATGAGCGCCAGCTTGTGGGGGTGGATGTCGCAGGCAATCACCTCTCCCCGGTCCTCCATAGCCATGGCGGCGGCGAAGCTCTTTCCCCCGGGCGCGGCGCACACGTCCAGCACCCGGTCCCCGGGTCTGGGCCCGGCGGCCAGCACCGCCCCCCGGGCGGCGGCGTCCTGGACCTGGAAGAGCCCCTCCTGAAAGGCGGGCATGGTCTCCAGCTCCCCGCCGCCGGAGAGGAGCCAGCAGTCCGGCAGCCAGGGGTGGGGCTCCACGCGGCCCCCGCTCTCCGCCAGCCGGTCCGTCAGCTCCCGGGCCGTACACCGGAGGGGGTTGCGCTGGATGGCCGTGGGGACGCTCTCGTTGTCCAGACGGAGAAATGCCTCCGCCTCCTCCCCGCCCAGCAGGTCCAGCAGCCGCTCCGCCAGCCAGCGGGGGTGGCTGTAGCGCAGGGCCAGATGGTCCGCCGGGTCCCCCGCCGGCAGGGGCGGCAGGCTGTCCTTCTCCCGGCTCAGCCGCCGGAGGACGGCGTTGACCAGCCCCGCCGCCCGCTGCCGCTTCTTCCGCTTCACCGTCTCCACGGCCTCGTTCACGGCGGCGCTGTCCGGCACCCGGTCCATATACAATATTTGATACGCCCCCAGCCGCAGCACGTCCCGGATAAAGGGCTCCAGCTTGGCGAAGCCGCAGTACGCGCCCAGGTAGAAGTCCAGCAGGGCCCGGTTTTGCAGCACGCCGTAGGCCAGCCGGGCGCACAGGGCCGCCTCCCGCCTGTCCAGGCCACGGCAGGCGGCCTTCATGCTGCCGTCGGACCACGCGTCCAGCCGGCGGCAGGCGGTGAGGGCCTCCAGGGCCGCGTCTCTTCCGCTCCCCATCAGCGCCTCCGGTTATCCCGCCCGGCGAAGATGAGCAGGTAGCGCAGCAGCTGCACCAGGCTCATGAGCAGGGCGGCCACATAGGTCAGCGCGGCGGCGGTGAGGACTTTTTTCGCCCCCCGACGCTCCTCCCCCTCCAGCAGGCCCGTGCCGTCGATGGTCCCCAGGGCCCGGGCGGAGGCGTCGAACTCCACCGGCAGGGTGACCAGCTGAAACAGCGTAGTGACGCCAAAGAGGATGATGCCCAGGCCGAACATGGGCTGGGAGTACAGCACCAGTCCCAGCATCAGGGCCACAAAGGCGAACTTGGACCCGAACTGGGTCACCGGGATGATGGCCGTGCGCAGGCGCACCGGACCGTACCCCACCGCGTACTGCACCGCGTGGCCCGCCTCATGGGCGGCCACCCCTACCGCCGCCACGGTGGCGGCGTTGTACACCGGCTCAGAGAGATAGATGGCGTTGTCCCGGGGATCGTAGTGGTCCGTCAGCTCCCCGCGGCAGGGCCGGATGGCCACGTCATGGACGCCGTGGGCCTTGAGGACCGCATAGGCCGCCTGGGCCCCCGTCACGCCCCGCCGGTTCCGCTCCCGGCTGTAGCGCCGGAAGCTGGAGCTGACCTGGATCTGGGCGTACAGGGACAGCAGTAATACTGGAATCAGAATGATCCAGTAGATCGAGTCATAGTAAAAACGCATTTTCCTGTTTCCTTATTATTCTATTCCTTTTTCTCGCAAGGCAAAGGAACCAAAAAGAACTTTCTGACGCCCTTCGGGCAGGTTCTATCCCACTTCCACCGGATGCCCCCGCAGGTAGTCCCCCGCGGCCATCCGGCGGCCTCCGTCCGCCTGTAGCTGGGTAATCACCAGGCTCTTCCCGTCCCCGCAGGCCACGGCAATGCCGTCCTGGCCGGCGGAGAGGATGGTCCCCGGCGCCTTCGCCGTCCCGCCCCCCACGTGGGCCCGGAACACCTTCCAGCGCACACCGGCCACATCCGTGGAAGCGCAGGGCCAGGGGATCAGCCCCCGCACCTGATTGACCAGCTCCCGGGCGGGCCGGGTGAAATCCATGGGGGACATCTCCCGGGAGAGCATGGAGGCGTACTGGTACTGGGGTCCGTAGATCTGGGGCGTCCTTCCGGCCGTGCCGGCCTCCAGCCGAGCAAGGGCCTCGCTGGCCGCCTCCCCGCCCAGCACCGCCAGGCGGTCATAGAGCTCCCCCGCGTCCTCCTGGGGATCAATGGGGGTTGTCTTCACCAGCAGAATGTCCCCCGCGTCCAGCTGGGGGGCCATATACTGGATGGTTACGCCGGTCTCCTCGTCCCCGTTGAGCACCGCCCAGTTGATGGGCGCGGCCCCGCGGTACTGGGGCAGGATGGAGGAGTGGACGTTGATGGTAGCCAGCCGCGGGATGTTCAGCAGCGCCTCCGGCAGCAGCTTTCCGTAGGCCGCCACCACAATCACGTCCGGCGCAAGGTCCCGCAGCTGGTCCAGCACCGCCTCGTCCCGGCAGGACGCCGGCTGGTACACCTGGATTCCAGCTGTCACGGCAAACTCCTTTACAGGCGTTGGCAGCAGCTTCATTCCCCGGTTCTTGGGCTTGTCCGGGCCGGTGTAGACGGCGCAGACATCCCACTTGTCCTCCACCAGACGGCGCAGGGTGGCCACCGCAAAGGCGGGGGTCCCCATAAACACGATGCGCAGGCTCACTTTCCGTCCTCCTCGCCAAAATACTCCTCCAGCTCCTCCTCGGTGAGGAAGTGGTCAATGTGCTCCACATAGAGGTGGCCGTCCAGGTGCTCGATCTCGTGGCAGAAGCAGCGGGCGGTCAGCTCCTCCCCCTCCCGCTCAAACCAAGCGCCAAACCGGTCCTGAGCCCGGACCTTCACCCGGCAGGGCCGGGTGACCATCCCCCACTTGCCCGGGACGCTCAGGCACCCCTCCGGGCCGGTCTGCTCCCCGGACTGGCTCACGATCTCCGGATTCACCAGCTCCAGCAGCTGGTCCTCATCGTCCATCACCACCACCACACGGCGGAGCACCCCCACCTGGGGGGCGGCCAGTCCCGCGCCCTGGGCCTCTGTCAGCGTGTCCCTCATGTCGTCCAGCAGCTGATGGAGGCGGGCGTTGAACTCCGTCACGGGCCGGCACCGCTTGGTCAGCAGGGGATCCCCTTGGATCACAATATTTCGGATTGCCATGTGTATTTTGTCCTCCTTCGGGCGGAATGAAACCTTTTTCCTCCCTTTTTTTGGTGGGAGGCGGTCAGTCCTCCCCGTTGCAGTCCACAAACAGGTTCATACCCCTGTTCTCCTTTTGCTGGTGGAACGCCCGGATATAGTAGCCCAGCAGCTCCCGGGTGGCGTGATCATTGCGCCCCACCCAGACCAGCCGGTAGCGGTAGCGGTTGTTCACCTTCACCACCGGCGCCGGGGCCGGGCCCAAAATTTCCACCGACATGTTGGCGGCCGTGGGGTAGCGCAGACCGGCCCGCATGGCCTCCCGCAGCTGGGCCGCCGCCCGGAGCACCGCCCCCTCCTCCGTGCCCGTCACCGTCAGGGTGAACAGGTCCGAGAAGGGCGGATACCGCCGGGCCCGCCGCAGGCGGATCTCCGAGACGTAGAAGCTGTTGTAGTCCTGGGCCGCCGCGCTGGTGATGACCTCGTTGTCAGGGGTGAAGGTCTGGATCACCGCCCGGCCGTCCTTGCTCCCCCGCCCCGCCCGGCCCACCACCTGGGTGAGCAGGCTGAAGGTCCGCTCGGCGGCCCGGAAGTTGTCCACATACAGGCTCAGGTCTGCCGCCAGCACCCCCACCAGGGTCACATTCTCAAAATCCAGCCCCTTGGCCACCATCTGGGTGCCCACGAGGATGGGGATCCGCTTCCGCTCAAACCGGCCCAGCAGCTCCTCATGGTTGCCGGACACGGTGTCCGCGTCCATGCGGAGCACCTCCGTCCCGGGGAACAGCTCCCGCAGCTCCTCCTCCACCCGCTGGGTCCCCGCTCCCACCTGCTTCATCAGCCCCCCGCACTCCGGGCACTTCTCCGGCATCCGCTCAGAGTGGCCGCAGTAGTGGCACATCAGCCGGCGGTTGGCGCTGTGGTAGGTCAGGGACACGCTGCACCGGGGGCACTGGGGGGCCTCCCCGCACTCGCCGCACAGCAGCATCCGGCTGCTGCCCCGGCGATTGATAAAGAGGATGCTCTGCTCCCCGCTGGCCAGATTCTTCTCCAGCTCCCGCCGCAGAGGGGCGCTGATCGTACCGGCGTTGCCGGCGCGGACCTCCTCCCGCATGTCCGCGATTACCACCCGGGGCAGGGGCTGGCGGTTATACCGGGAGCGGAGGATCAGCTTCTGGTAGACCCCGCGCTGGGCCTGGAAGGTGCTCTCCACCGACGGCGTGGCGGAGCCAAGCACCAGAACGGCGCTGTGCTGGGCGCAAAGGAACTTTGCCACGTCCCGGGCGTGGTAGCGGGGCGGGTTCTCCGACTGGTAGCTGCTCTCGTGCTCCTCGTCCAGGATAATCATGCCCAGGTTCTCCAGAGGCGCGAATACGGCGCTGCGGGTGCCCAGCACCACGTCCACCTCCCCCCGGCGGACCCGCTTCCACTGGTCATACCGCTCCGACATCCGCAGGCCGCTGTGGAGCATCACCACCCGGTCCCCGAAGCAGTCCCCGAAGCGGGACATCATCTGGGGCGTCAGGGCGATTTCCGGCACCAGGACCATGCCCCGCTTTCCCCGGCGGACCACCTCCTGGAGCAGGCGGATATAGACGGAGGTCTTGCCGCTGCCGGTGACGCCGTAGAGCAGGGCGCAGGCCGCCTGGCCCTGGTCCATGCGGGCGGTCAGACTGTCGTAGGCCGCCTGCTGCTCCTCGCTGAGGAGGATGGGCCCCGTGTCCCGCTTCTCGGGCCGGGGCACCCGCAGCACCTCCTCTGCGGTCATGGTCACCAGCCCGCTCTTCTCCAGGCTCCGCAGGGTCTGGGGCGACGCGCCGGTGAAGTAACAGAGGTCGCTGGACAGGGCGCTGCCGGTGGTACATAGAAGGCGTATCACCTCATAGCGCATGGGGGCGGAACGCCGCCTGGGCTCCACTGCGGCCATGGCCTCCTCCACGGACACCGCCAGGGTCACACGCCGGACCTTTTTGTCCGCCACCTTCCGCTGGGCGGTGGCGCTGATGGTCACAAGCCCTTTCTTCTCCAGGCCCCGGGCCACTGCCGCCGCCGTCTCGCCGCAGGCGAGGCGGAGCGTCTCCAGCTCCGCCTCGCCCCCGTGGGCGGTCAGGGTCTCCAAAACGCAGCACTCCTGGCCGCTGCCGCCGGCCTCCAGGGCCGTCTCCCGGTCCACAGCCAGGGTGCAGACCTCCCGCACCCGGTACCACAGTCCGGCGGGCAGCATGGCCTTTACCGCCTCATAGATGGTGCAGAAGGTCCGCTCCCGGAGCCACAGGGCCAGCCGGATTTGCAGGGGCCCCAGCACGCTCTCATCGTCCAGAACCTCCCGCAGCGGCTTCAGCCCCGGCCGGCTGCTCTCCTGACCCAGCGCCAGGATGACCCCCTCGCTGACCCGGTTGCCCCGGCCAAAGGGGACCGTCACCCGCACGCCGGCCTTTGCCCGCTCCGCCAGGCTCTCGCTCACCAGATAGTCGTAGGGCTTGTCGATGCTGTAGGTTGCCGCCGCCACCGCCACCCTCGCTACCAGGGCCACTGACATCACCTCTCTCATGGGATGCGGAGCGCCGCTCCGCCGGACGCACTACATACCCGCTGGGCGTATCCGCCCAGCGGGTGGACTATTCAGCCGCAAGGCCCCCGGCGCTTCGGAGGAGGCGGGCGGGCATTGCGCGCTGCCGGTTATCCGGTCAGCGTTACTCCACTTCCTTAATCAGGATATCCGCTCTGGCAACGGAGTACTGGCCCGCCGCCACCTCGTTGATGGCCAGGGTCACGGGCTTGATATCCGAGCCCTCTCCGGTGTCCTCCGCCTCCTGGGCGATCTGGCGGGCCCGGCGGGCCACCACGTTCACCAGCAGGTAGCGGTTGGGCACATTGGCGGTCAGCTTGTTCATTGCGGGATAGAGCATCATAATGTCATCAGTCCTTTTTCATTGAATAATCTATAGGGCAGTCCCGGGAACATGCTCTCCCGGTCAGAGCTGGCAATTCTGCATTCTGTCACTAAGGATATGATTGGTTCGCGGCTCCCTATGCGCCCCGTCCGATCATCTCCATCCGTTCCCCAGGCCGGCAGTGCTCCGAGAGCATGATGGCGCGGATCTCGTCCACGGCGTGGTCCACCGTGTCGTTGATAACAAAGTAGTCAAAGTCCCTGGCAGCGGCAAACTCCTCCCTGCCCCGGGCCAGACGGGAGCGCACCTTCTCCATGTCCTCGGTGCCCCGGCCCACCAGCCGGCGCTCCAGCTCCTCCCAGCTGGGGGGAGCCACGTAGATGCGCACCGCCTCCGGCCGCTTCTGGCGGATCTGCTCCGCGCCCTGGATCTCAATGTCCAGCAGCACGTCCCGGCCCTGCTCCATGGCACGGTCCACATACAGCCGGGGCGTACCGTAGAAGTTGCCCACAAACTGGGCGTACTCCAGGAAGTCCCCCGCCTCCACCCACTCCTGGAAGGTCTCCCGGGTCAGAAAGTGGTAGTGTACGCCGTCCTCCTCCCCGGGCCGGGGCGGACGGGTGGTGGCGGACACGGAAAAGTACAGCGAGGGATCGCTGGCCAGCAGTCTGGCCACCACGGTTCCCTTCCCCACACCGGAGGGGCCGCAGATGATAAATGTCTTGCCTTTTCGCATATCACATCTCCCCTTAGCGGAAATTTCCCGCCGCAGCGGGTCAGCTCTCCTCCTCCAGCACCGTGGGCGCGACGCCGAACCGGGGGGCCAGCTTCTCCACGCTCAGCCCCGACAGGATCACGTGGTCGCTGTCCATAATCAGCACCGCCGCCGTCTTGCGGCCAAAGGTGGCGTCAATGAGCATGCTGCGCTCCCTGGCCTCGCTGACCAGACGCTTCACCGGCGCGGAGTCCGGACTCACCACGGCGATCAGCCGTCCGGCGGACACCAGAGAGCCAAAGCCGATGTTCACCAGCTCCATGCTACTCGATGTTCTGGACCTGCTCGCGGATCTTCTCAATCTCCGCCTTCAGATCCACCACGTCCCGGGCGATTTGCAGGTCGCTGCACTTGGAGCCGATGGTGTTGGCCTCCCGGTTGAGCTCCTGGATGAGAAAGTCCAGCTTTCTCCCCACGCTCACCTCGCTTTGCAGCATCTCCCGCAGCTGGCCCACATGGCTGCGCAGGCGCACGGTCTCCTCGTCCACGGCCACCTTATCGGCGAAGATGGCCGCCTCGGTGAGGATGCGGGCCTCGTCGATGGACGTGCTCTGGAGCACCTCCCGCATCCTGGAGAGCAGCTTCTCCCGGTACTCCGCCACCGTCTGGGGCGAGCGGGCCTCCACCAGCTGGGTGAGGGCCTCGATGGCGTCCAGCCGGCGGCGGATATCCTCGGCCAGCTTCCCGCCCTCGGCCTCCCGCATGGCGCTGTAGGCGTTCAGGGCCTCCTCCAGGACCTCGCACAGGTCGGCGGACACCGTCTCCAGGTCCTCCTCCCCCTTGGTGACTGTCAGCACGTCGGGCAGGCGGGCCAGATCCGTGACATAGCAGAGCTCCTTAACCATGCCGTACCCGCCCAGCTGCCGGAGATGCCGCAGAGCGTCGATATAGCTCTTGGCCAGGGTTTCGTTCACCGCCACCACCGTCTCCTCCGCCCCCAGGGAGGCCACGGTGACAAGCACATCCACCTTTCCCCGGCTTACCCGCTTCTGCACCAGGCCCTTCATCGCCTCCTCGGCGAAGATGTAGGCCCGGGGCAGCTTCACCGCGCAGTCCAGATAGCGGTTGTTCACGCTGCGGACCTCCACTGTGATGTCCCGCCCGTGCAGGGTCATTCTGGCTCTCCCGTAGCCGGTCATGCTCTTAATCAAATGATCTTCTCCCTCCGTTGATTGATAAATGGCCGCCGTCTCCCTGTCCGGGCTCAGCAGCAGAACATCCGCATTCCGCAGGTGTTGAATCCCATGCACACCGCGTAGAAGCAGGCCATCCGGGCGCACAGGTTGTTGCCGCCGCAGTTGGTGGTGAACACCTCGTATCCCTCCGGGCGGTAGCCCTCCCGGTTGTTCTCCACGTAGTTGAGGGTCTGGCGGTACTCCGGGTCACCGGGGTCCATCTGGCAGGCGGTCTGGAAGTAGCGCCGGGCCTCGTCCACCCAGCCCCGGCGGTAGCAGATGGTACCCATGAGGTAGTTCCACTCCCCGCTGTGGTCCCCGATCTGGCTCAGCAGCTGCTCCGCCATGCCCAGATCATTGCGGTTGATGGCCATGCGCACCCGCTGGAAGGCCGGATCCGTCCCCGTCTTCTGCTGCTGATGCTGATATCCGCCGTAGCTCTGCTGCTGGGCATAGCCCCCGGCGCTCCGCCCGCTGCGCTCCTTCTGGATGGCGTCGTAGGCGGCGTTGATCTCCTTCATCTTCTCCTGGGCCAGATCCGCCAGGGGATTGTCGTGGTAGTTGTCCGGGTGGTACTTCCGGGCCAGCTCCCGATAGGCCTTTTTGACCTCGTCGTCGGTGGCGGTGCTGGAGATGTTCAGGATTTCATAGGGATCGGTCATAGCTGCTCCTTGTTTCTGCGGGCGGCGTGGAAAGCCGGCGCGCCCGCTTGGAATGTGCCATCTAACACGGCTTTTCCCACCAGGAAAAGCCCCTCGTAAACCGTGGCGCGGATGATGGGGCTCCACACGCCAAAGTCCCACAGCTCGTAGGCGGCCGCCATCAGGCGGATGGAGTGGTCCAGGCTCACCGCCAGCCCCTCCCGGGCCTCCTCCGTCAGCGCGCCCTGTTCCAGGCCGTAGCGGCGGATGAGGGGGTTGTAGCTGCCGGAGGCAAAGTCCTCCGCCAGATCGTCCGCCGCGTCCACCAGATAGATCCAGCGGCCCAGGTGGTAGAGCAGCTGCTCCAGCACCCGCCGCTTCACCGGCTGCTCCACCTCCCCGGCCGCCCCGGCCAGCAGCCGGGCAAAGGCGTCCGCCGGCTCGTCCAGGGTGGGACACCCCGCCTCCTCCAAAGCCCGCAGCCGCTCCAGGTGCTGCCGGGTGGTCCGGTCAAAGGCTGGGCGGCAGGCCCGGGCCCGGCGGTAAGCGCCCCCCAGGGCCGCGGCCGCTGCCCGGTACTTCCCCCGCCCCCGCCCCGGGTCCGCCAGGGCGTCCTGGACCTGCCACCAGGCCAGAATCATACCCTGGTCCGCGGCCAGGGACAGGGCCGGATTTTCCGGGAAATAGGCCCGCCCCTTCAGGGGGTGGGCCATGCAGCCCCGGCGAAGGGGCTCCCCCGTCTCCTCCGGCCAGAGGAGGAGCGCCAAAAACGCGAAGTCGTAGTTGAGAACAAACCGGGCCGCCTGTCCGTGGCGCTTTCCCATGGTCCTGCACAGGCCGCAGTAGGCCGCGCCGAAGCGGTCCATATCCTCCTCTGTCAGCCGGGCGGCGGAGGGGCGTACATAGCCGAACATAGCGCCTACAGCTTCCTTGTGATCTGGTAGGAGATGGTCCTGCCCCGCCGCACCCGGCGGTCACAGGCCGCCGCGCCGGCGAGGCCCAGGAGGAAGCCCAGTCCCCCGCAGGCGTACCGCGCTCCCTCCGGCAGGGCGGCGGGCAGCAGGTAGCCCAGCAGGAACAGCGCCACCGGCCCCAGATACACCAGGGCCGCGACGCCCAGCACACGGTCGCTGCTGTACACCTCCACCCGGTCCCCCACGGCGACGGGGATGGCTGTGCTGGCCCGTATGACCACCTTGGCGCTCCTGGTCCCGCACCCGGCGCAGCTCTCGCAGTCGTGGCCGCAGGCGGTCTGCCGGGCCACTGTCACCTCCGCCGTCCCCGGGCCGGGGAGGGCTGTGACGGTTGCGATCTGGGTCATGGCGGGCTCCCCCCTTACTTGGATGTGATCTTGCAGGCCACTGTGGGCGGAGAGCCCACCGCGCCCACCTTGTCGTGGCCGTCCACCAGCACGATGGCGTCCACGTTGTAGGTTCCGCTGGAGACGAAATTGGTCAGATCCACCACCACGCGGATATCCTCCTCCGTCACCTCCTCCAGCTGGGCCGCCGGGCCCCGGAGCAGCACGTCCACGGAGTTGGTGATGCGGCTGAAGCTCTGGCCGTCGCTGAGGCCGATGGGGGTGATGTTGCTCACGGAGAAGGCCCGGGTCTCCAGGTTCCGGAAGCGGATGGTCAGCTTGGTGCTGGTGTAGCCGCTGAGGTTGTAGCACCCGGCGGGCATGGTGATATTGAGCTGGATGTCGTCCCTGTCGGAGAGGATGGCGGCCAGATCCACCTCCCCCAGGGTAATCTCATTGAGGCTCTCCAGACTGGCGGGCTCGCCGGCCACCTGAATGGTGTCGTATTCCAGGTCCCAGCGGGTGTCCGCCTCCATGGACCCGGCGGCCTGCTTGAAGCTGACCACCAGGGGCAGCTCCTTGATGATATACACCGGGGCCGTCACCGCCACCCGCTTGTGGGAGACACGGATGCCGTCGTTCTCCACCAGGTTCCCCTGGCTGTCCAGCAGCTCATAGCTGAACTCCTTCTGGATGGTGCTGCTCACACCGGTCAGATCCACCTTGACGCGGACGCTCTCCACCTGGTCCACGTCCTCCTCCTTGCCGCTGAGGGTGATAGCGGCGGGCTCCACGGCCAGCTGCTCGGACATGTGGATATAGCCCTCCGCCACGTCCCCCTCCACGCTCACCTGCACAGGCACGCTCTTGGAGTAGAGGGGGGCCACCTGGACGGTGATGGTGGAGCGGGAGCCCTGAATGCTGATGTCGTTGATATTGATGTTGTCGGAGGTGGCGTAGGTGTAGGTCATGGGGTGGGTCCCCACCGTGGTGACGCTGGTGAGGTTCACCTGGACCCGCACATCGCCCCGGCGCATGCTGCTGACAATGGCCCGGGGCCCGGTGACGGTGAGATCAATGGTGGCGTCCTCCCCGTCCACCAGCATCAGCCCCCGGCTGGGCAGGGTATCCTCCGCGCCGATGAACTCCACAGGCACGGCGCTGAACTCCTTGGGAATGGTATTGCCCTTGACGTTGTCCACGTACAGCCAGAATATGATGGCCAGCAGCAGGGACAGGGCCAGGTACAGGATCTTATTGACCTTTTCACTCATCCGCTTTTCCACCGTCCTTTTTTTCCTTGCCCAGCAGGGCCTTCAGGCCCGTGCGCTTTTCGCCCTCGTCCTCCTCCGGCTGGGGCAGCAGCTCGTTGCGCAGCAGCTGCTCCAGGGTCTCTGTCATCAGGTGGCGCTTGAGCATCCCGCCCACGGCCACGGAGATGGAGCCCGTCTCCTCCGACACCAGCACCACCACGGCGTCGGAGTTCTCGCTCATGCCGATGCCGGCCCGGTGGCGCATCCCCAGGTCCCGGCTCAGGTTCACGTTCCTGCTCAGGGGGAGCATACAGCCCGCCCCCAGCACCCGGCCCTCCCGGACGATCACCGCGCCGTCGTGCATGGGCGCTTTCACAAAGAAGATGTTCTTCAAAAGCTCCGAGGACACCTCCGCGTCCAGCTTGGTGCCGCTGCGGAGCATCTCGTCCAGCTGGTTGTGGCGCTCAAAGACGATTAGCGCGCCGGTGCGGGACTTGCTCATGTCGCCGCAGGCGGAGACGGTCTGGCTGATGGCCTGTTCAATGGTCTGCCTGTCCACCCGGGGCTTGGAGAAGAACTGCAGAAACGGCAGGCTGCTGCTGCCCACCTGCTCCAGCACCCGGCGTATCTCCGGCTGGAACAGCACCAGCAGGGCCACAACGCCCCACTCCACGATGTAGTTGAGCAGGAAATTGAGGGCCCGCAGCCGTCCCGCAGACAGCCACAGGGCGATAATCACCACCAGCACGCCCTTGAGCAGCCGGGAGGTGTTCGTCCGGCGCACCAGCAGCAGCAGGCGGTACACCAGATAGGCGATGACCAGGATATCCAGCAGGTCCCACAGCTCCAGAGACAAAACAAAGCTGCTCGCCCTCTCTATCACGTTCGTCAGCACTTCCATGGCGTTCCTCCATTGATAAAGAATCCCGCAAGTATCCTATATTTTAATCTAAGTGCGGGAAAAAAGCAACAAATTTACCGGACGATTTTTCGAAAAAAACGGCCCCAGAGGAAAATTCTCACTTTTTACAGGGAAATACGCCGGAAATACCGGCAGTGTCCCCAAAAGCAGGAAACATTTTCAGAGAAATATTCACAAAAAGTTTATAAGCCCGCGCCCCTTGCTTTTTGGGGCCGCGCAAAATATAATGCCTTATATATATTTGTTTTCTCAGGAGGGCGCAATGGCAAATATTCTGATCGCAGAGGACGAGGCGGCTATGGCGGAGATCATCGCGGACTACATGCGCAGGGGCGGCCACGCCTGCTTCGCCGCCCGGGACGGCGCGGAAGCTCTGGCTATCCTGAGCGCCGGTCCCATGGACCTGATGATTCTGGATGTGATGATGCCGCACCTGGACGGGTTCTCCGTCTGCAAAATGGCCCGGGAAATGAGCAATATGCCTATCATCATGCTCACCGCCAAAGGCGCGGAGGAGGACAAGCTGAGAGGCTATGACTACGGCGCGGACGACTACATGACAAAGCCCTTCAGCCCCAAGGTGCTGCTGGCCAAGGTAAACGCACTCCTGCGCCGCGCCGCCGGGGACCCCGGCGAGACGGTCAGCGCCGGGAAGCTCCTGCTCCAGCCCCGCTCCCGCAGGGTCTGTCTGGACGGCCGGGAGCTGGCGCTGACCCACAAGGAGTACGGCCTGCTGGCCCTGTTCATGACCCACCCGGACCAGGTTTTCAGCCGGGAGCAGCTCCTTTGCCGCGTCTGGGGCTACGACTTCGAGGGCGCTACCCGCACCGTGGACACCCACGTCAAGACCCTGCGGCAGAAGCTGGGGGACGAGGGCGGGCGCATCGTCACGCTGATCCGCTCCGGCTACAAGTTCGAGGTGACGCCATGACGGCGCTTTTCTCCCTCCGGACGGTGCGGAAAAAGCTCCTGATGCTGACAAAGCTGGCCGGGGGCGCTCTGCTCCTCTCCTACCTCCTGTGTGCCGGCCTGCCCGTCAGCAGGGAGGCCTCCCTCCTGATCTGGCTGGGGTTTCTCCTGGCGCTGGTGCTGGGCCTCGACTTTTTCATGAGCCGCTTCATCACAAGACCCGTCGCGGAGCTGAACGCCTCCGCCAAGCGCATGGCCGGCCTGGACTTCTCCGCCCCCTGCGCCGTATCCTCCTCGGACGAGTTCGGGGAGCTGGCCGGCAGCCTGAACGCCATGTCCGGCAACCTCCAGCAGGCCCTCGCCCGCCTGGAGGCGGCCCTGGCCGGGCGCAGAGAGCTGGCGGACAGCCTGTCCCACGAGATGAAAACGCCCCTGGGCGTTATCCGGGCCTATGCCGAGGGCCTGCTGGACGAGACGGACGAGGCGAAACAGCGGCGGTACGCCCAGGTCATCATCTCCGAGGCGGAGCGCATGAACGGCCTGATCGTGCGGCTGCTGGACCTGTCGGCCCTGGAGAGCGGCGCCGCCCCCCTGGAGGTGACCCGATTCGATCTGGTGGAGCTGGTGGAGACGGCGGCCGGACGGCTGCTGATCGACACGCCCGGCGGCGATTTTGACCTGCAATACCAGCTGCCGGAGGAGAAGGTCTTTGTCCGCACGGACCGGCGGCGCATGGAGCAGGTTCTGAACAACCTGATCGTCAACGCCAGGAAGAACGTGCGCCCCGGCGGCGTGCTGCGCCTGGAGCTGACGGCAAACGGCGGGACCCTGGATTTCTCCGTCTTCAACCAGGGCCGTCCCATCCCGGAGGACGAGCTGCCCAGCGTCTGGACGAAATTCTACCGGGGCAGCGGCGCGTCCTATGACGGCTCCGGCCTGGGGCTGGCTATTGCGGCCCAGATTCTCTCCATGCAGAACCTCCCCTACGGCGCGGAAAACCGGGCGGACGGGGTGCGGTTCCACTTCTCCATCCCCATAGCGGAATAATTTCACACGGATTTCACAGAGCCCTCACCTCCGCTTCACCTCCCCCCTGTAAACTCTCCTTATCTTAAATAAGGAGGGTTTTTTATGTTCTTAGGCTTGCAGTGGTACTGGTGGCTGGTGATCGGGGCGGCGCTTGCCATCTCCATCCCCTTCAAGGTCAAATTGATGAAGTGGTGGAGCAAGCGCCAGCAGGAGCAAAAGGCGAGCCGGCGCGGAAAGTGGGGTGATGACGAGTGATCGAGGTCAAAAACCTGACGTTCTCCTACAGCGGGGGCAGGCAGGCCCTCCGCGGGCTGAGCTTCACCGTGGAGGACGGGGAGATCTTCGGCTTCCTGGGGCCCAACGGCTCCGGCAAGTCCACGACGCAGAAGATCCTCACCGGGATCCTGAAGGGACACGGCGGAGCAGTATCCCTGTTTGGACAGGACCTCTCCGCCGTCCATGGGCTGGCGTTTTTTCAGAAGATCGGCGTCCTGTTTGAGTTCCCTTATCTGTACGCCAATCTGAGCGCCCTGGACAATCTGAACTACTTTGCCTCCTTCTATCCCAAAGGGCAGCGGCGGGATGCGGGAGAGCTGCTGGACATGCTGGAGTTTAAGCCGGACTTTCTGAAAAAGCCGGTGTCCTCCTACTCCAAGGGGATGCGTCAGCGGGTGAGCATGGCCCGGGCGCTTATCAGCAGCCCCCGGCTGCTGTTCCTGGACGAGCCCACCAGCGGCCTGGATCCCTCCGGCGCGGTGCTGTTCCGCAAGATCATCGAACAGGAGCGAAAAAAAGGGACGACGGTGTTTATCACCACCCACAACATGGTGGACGCCGACCTGCTGTGCGACCGGGTGGCGTTCATATCCAACGGAGCTCTGGCCGCTCTGGACACACCCAAGCGTCTGAAGGAGAAAAACAGCAATCACCGGGTGGTCATTGACTATCTGTACCGGGGACAGCGGGAGACGAAAACCATAGAGGCTCCGGAGCTGGACATGCCCTTTGCCCACGACGGGATCCTCAGCGTCCACTCCCAGGAGCCGACTCTGGAGGATATGTTCATCCAGTATACGGGAAGGGGGCTCAGCTGATGTGGAGGAGCTTTTGCGCCCTGGTCCGGAAGGACTGCCGGATGCTGGCGTCCGGGAAATTCTTTTGGATGGCCGCAGGCTTCCTGGTCCTCTATACGGCCTATGTGAACCTGGGCTATATCCGCTTCATGCAGATGGAACCATACCATGTCTATCTGTATGACCCCGCTGGGACACAGACCGAAAAGTCCCCCCTGGTGCAGGCCGTCTCCTCTCTGGAGGCCATGGACGCCGCCCTGCTGGCGGACGCCAACGGCGTGGGGCTGGACGCCAGCGCCGGGGATGTGCGGGTGCTGCTCTACAGAGGCGCGGAGCACGTTGACCGCCACCGGGCGGACTACGCACTGTCCCTGCTGCGGCCCACGGCCAGCCGCGCCCCGGAGGTGCTGGGCACAAACACGCCGGAGCAGAAGGCGCGGAAGGAAATCACCTGCGAGCTGCTGTTTTTTGAGCTGTCCGCTGTGGGATTCCTGGGGATCGCCGCTGTGCTGTTCAAGGAAAAGAGCATGGGGGTGGTCCGCGTCCACGCCGTACTCCCCCTGCGGAGAAGCCTGTTTCTCCTGTCCAAGCTGGCGGTGTTCCTGGTCTCTGACCTGATTTTCGCGGTGCTGCTCACCCTGCTGAATGTTGGTCTCCGCCAGGGGGCGGCGGCTCTGCCGGCGGTCCTGCTCCAGACGGCTGTTCTGTCCCTGGCGATGGCCCTGACGGGACTGCTCTGCGCCCTGCTGCTGAAGGACTTCCGGCAATTCACTTTGGCTTATCTGGTGATTGCCATTTTTGCCGCAACCCCTGTATTCCTATCGGCCAATACGTCCATCAAGTTTGACTGGATCGGCTGGCACCCCTTCTACCACGTCTATATGGGGCTGAAAAACGCCTTCTTTGGTGAGGCCATTCCGCCGGTCTACTGCATGGGCTCCGCGGCGGCGATCGCGCTGCTGTTCCTGGCTGTACAGCTTGCGTTCCGCCGGGAAATCGGGAGGGAGGGATAGGGCATGAGAGGCTTACCATATCAGCTCAAAAGCGTTTTGCGGGACAAGTTCTGCCTGATGACCTTCCTGCTGCCCATCCTGGCCGCGGCAGCGCTGAACCTGATGGGCGCGATTGATCTGTCCAGTCTGGGCGAGCTGCACTTCGGGGTCCTGGAGGACGGCTTGTCCCCCGAGACCACCGCATGGCTGGAGCGGTACGGCCCGGTAACTGCCTATGAAACCCGGTCAGAGCTGGCCGCCGCCATCAGGGAGCCCTCCACCAACGTCATCGGCGTAGAAGCGGACGGGGCGGGCATCCGAACGGCCGTGGCCGGGGATGAGCTGGATATTTTCCAACAGGCGGCGGCCACGCTCCCGGCCCTCTATGCCCAGCGGGAGATTGCCGCCCAGGCAGAGGTCCTGACCCGGGAGCGCCCGGACATCCTGGAGAGCATGCAGGGCATCTTTATCCCCGCCGTGCTGATCGTGGCTATGTTCATGGGCTGCACCTTCAACGCTATGAATATCATCTCAGAAAAGGAGGACGGCGTGGCCCTCGTCAACGAGGTCCTGCCCATGACCCCCGGCCAGTACATCCTCCAGAAGGCTGCGGTGGGGTTCCTGTTCGGCAGTCTGTCGTCCATGGTGACGGCGTGTATCTGCTTCCGGCTGTCCTGGCAGAACGCAGGGGTGACGCTGGCGCTGATTCTCCTGTCCTCCTTTGTGGCGGCGCTGATCGGACTGTTTATTGGACGGCTTTCCGACGGTCTGATGGTTGGCGTGGTCTATATCAAGATCATCATGCTGGTGTTCATCGCGGTTCCGATTCTGTGCGCCTTGATCGGGGTAAGCGGACCGATGGCGGTGATCTGCAATATCGTCCCCTCTCGGCCCGCCTTCGATGGCATTATGGCCATGTCCGCCGGGAACATGGGGACAGCGTGGGCGGATACCGGCGTCCTCGCCCTCCACGCGGCGGCGTGGTTCGCCCTCTACGCGCTCCTCTCCCGCCGGCGCAGGGCGTAAATAAGAACCTGTATTCATAGCCGGGGGATGAGGGATTGGCTGAGGATTTTGCCGCCAATCAAGGCAAATTTTCGCAGGCATCCTGACGGATGGTAAGAAAATTTAACGAAGAGTGGCGGCAAAAGAGCCGCCAAGACCCATTCAACGGCTGTGAATACAGGTTCTAAATTCTGCCCGGCAGCATCTGCGCTGCCGGGCAATTTTCAGAGCATCTCCAGCACCTTCTCCGCCTCCTCCACGGTGTTGAACAGGGAGGCGGAAAAGCGCAGCGTACCGGTCTCCGCCGTGCCGGCGGTGACGTGAGCCAGGGGCGCGCAGTGGAGCCCCGCCCGGACGGCCACCCCCTTGGCGGCCAGCCGGTCAGCCATGGTCTCCGGGTCCGTCCTCTGGGGCACCACGCTGAGCACGGAGCTGTCCGCCCCGCTGTCAAAGACCTGATAGCCGCCCTTCCGCTTCAGTCCCGCCGCCAGAGCGCCCATCACCTCCCCCTCCTGGCGGGCGATGCGCTCCAGGCCCATCCGGCGCACAAACCGCAGGCCCTCCAGCAGGCCCGCCGCGCCGTGGACGTTCTGGGTGCCCGCCTCCAGCCGGTCGGGCAGAAAGTCCGGCATCTCCTGAAGTCTGGAGAGGCTGCCGGTGCCGCCCTCCAGCACGGGCTTAGGCCTCTGCCCCTCCCCGCACAGCAGCAGGCCCGTGCCCTGGGGCCCGTAGAGCCCCTTGTGGCCGGGCATGGTCACATAGGCCGCCCCCCACCGCCCCAGGCTCACCGGAAGAATGCCGGCGGACTGGGACGCGTCCACGATCAGGGGCACGCCCTTCTCCCGGCAGACGGCCGCAATGTCGTCTATGGGCAGAACGTAGCCGAAGACGTTGGACATATGGGTACACACAACGGCGGACACGCCTCTGTCCACCGCCCGCCGGAACCCCTCCGCCATCTGGGCCGGATCGAAGAGACGGCCGTTGACAATGCGCACGGACACACTGCCGATGGCATGGAGCGGCCGGGTGACGGCGTTGTGCTCATAGCCGGAGATCACCACCGTATCCCCCGGGGACACCAGGCTCTTGACAGCGATGTTCAGGGCGTGGGTAGCGTTGGAGGTGAGGATGACGTTGTCCGGCTGGGACACGTCGAAAAGCTCCGCCGCCTCTGTCCGGCAGCGCAGCATCAGCTCCGCCGCCAGCCTGGCGGCGGGGTGGTCCCCCCTTCCAGGGGTGGTCATGGTATGGATCGCGTCCGCCACGGCCGCCGGTACGGCGCCCGGCTTTTGCAGCGTGGTGGCCGCGCTGTCAAAGTAGATCATCGCGTTCCTCCTGCAAGATCAGAACAAGATAGGGGGAGGTCCGCTTTCCCATGCCAGAGCCGGCAGGCGGCCTCCCCCCTGTATTTACATGGTAACTTCGCTGAACGATCCGTCGCTGCCCGCATAAAATATCCGCATGGGCAGCAGCCCCTCCGCCCGCAGCCGCTCCAGGGCAGTGGGCAGATATCCGTCCGCGATGCGCACGGCATAGCTGCACCCCCTGTCCGTCAGCCCCATAGGGGGCCGGAAGAAGCGGGCAGTAACGCCCGCCCGCTCAAGTGCGCGGCTCATGCGCTGGGCGTGGGTGATCGAGCGGCTTAGTAAAAGATAGTATGGCAATGCCACCGCCTCCCCTGGTTGTATTGTATGATTGTTTGGGGTGTGGGGTGCGCCCAGGAGCGCTCATGGCCGGGGACAAGACTCGGGAATAAGGTACAATAAGTTGCGCAAATAAAAACAAGGTTTGCAGCCCTCTGGTAGAATGAAGCAGCGACACACCATTCCGAGAGGAGACAGCAAACCATGTCAGAGAAGATTGTACAGGTAAATGAAGAAGTAATCAAGGGGCAACTTAAGGAGCTGGTTCGTGGGAGTGTGGAAGAAACGCTGAATGAGCTGCTGGAGCAGGAGGCGGAGAAACTGACTCAGGCAGCCCGGTATGAGCGGAATGAGGCTCGCCAGGGGCGCCGCAGTGGTCAATACAGCCGAAACCTTACCACCACCACCGGCGATGTTACGCTCCACGTACCCCGCCTGAAGGGAGTCTCTTTCGAAACAGCGATTTTAGAGCGGTATCGACGGCGTGAAAGCAGTGCCTTTTGGCTTTTATTCACCAATTTCGATTTTTGTATTTATAAACATCCCCCCAAAGCTAACGATGCCTAATGCTCCGAGATTAGCCAACCGGCTTTTTAGTCATTTCCGTCCGGCTTACGTTCAGAGCCCGAAACCCTTGATATTTCGGGCTTTTCCGGGTTTTGGACGTTTTCTCCTATCCCGCTTGCTATAAACATCGCATCCCCAAAGGAGAAGAACCTGTACCGCTCCCGCACCGCCTCCTCATAGGCCGCCAGCACTCTCTCCCTTCCGGCCAGGGCGGACACCAACATAATCAGCGTGCTCTCCGGCAGATGGAAGTTGGTGATCAGCGCGTCCATCACCTTGAACCGGTAGCCGGGATAGATGAAGATCTTTGTCCACCCCGCCCGGGCCTCCATGTGCCCGTCCTCCCCCGCCCAGCTCTCCACCGTGCGGCAGGAGGTGGTGCCCACGCAGATCACCCGGCCGCCCCGGACCCTGGTGCGGTTGATGAGCTCCGCCGTCTCCTGGGGGATGACGCAGTACTCACTGTGCATGTCGTGGTCCGTGATCTCCTCCTCCTTCACCGGCCGGAAGGTGCCCAGGCCCACGTGGAGGGTCACATAGCCGATCTCCACCCCCATGGCCTCCACCCGGTCCATCAGCTCCCGGGTGAAGTGGAGCCCCGCCGTGGGGGCGGCGGCGGAGCCGGTGACCCGGGAGTACACGGTCTGATACCGCTCCCGGTCCTGCAGCTCCTCCCTGATATACGGCGGCAGGGGCATCCGGCCCAGCCGCTCCAGCACCTCCAGAAAGATGCCCTGGTAGTGGAAGCGGACCAGCCGGCTGCCGCCCTCCACCTCGCCTGTCACCTCCGCCGTCAGCTCCCCCGCCTCCCCGAAGGAGACCCGGGCCCCGGTGCGCAGCTTTCTCCCCGGCCGTACCAGGCACTCCCAGACGTTGTCCCCCCGGTCAATGAGCAGCAGCACCTCGCAGGCGCCGCCCAGGGTCCCGTCCTGCCGCACCCTGCTGCCCAGCAGACGGGCGGGCAGCACCCGGGAATCGTTCATAATCAGGCAGTCCCCCGCCCGAAGAAGCCCGGGCAGCTCAAAAAACCGCCGGTGCTCCCACCTGCCGGTGTCCTTATCCAGCGCCAGCAGCCGGGACTGGTCCCGCCGGGCGATGGGGGTCTGAGCGATGAGCTCCTGGGGGAGCTCAAAATAAAAGTCGTGTGTTTTCAACGTTCTGCCCCTTCCAATGTAATCCCTGTAAAATAAAATGAGAGAATCTCCCGGTACGTCTTCCCCAGCTGTGCCATGGCCTTGGCCCCGTACTGGCTCATGCCCACGCCGTGGCCGTAGCCGGTGCCGGTGATGGTAACGCCCGTGCCGGAGGATTCCGCCGGCCGCTGGAACAGCTCAATGCCGGCCGGGGTGATGACATACGCCTCTCCCCCCTGGAACGCCTCCGCGGCGCCGCCGCCGGAGATGGTCCACAGGCCCTCCAGGCCGGCGCTCCCCCCTCCCCCGGAGATGGTAAAGCGCATACTGCGGGCGGAGAGCAGCCACCGGCAGTCCTCCTTTGCGACTGTCACCGTCTTCCCGGCGCTGTCCCGGAAGGTGAGCTCCGCCACGTTCCCCATGGGCGTGGTCTTGGAGACATAGGCGCTGGTCACCGTACCGATGGAGTGCCCCTTCTTCTTCAAAAGGTCCGTGAGCTCTTTATAGGTATAATGGATAGTGTAGCTGTAGTCCGGGATGTCGATAGTCCCCTCATAGGGGTCCTCCTTCCCCACCAGATAGGGCTGGGGATAGGACCACACGTTCTCCGAGCTCTCCGACGCGCCGCCGTTGCTGGAGTAGTAGCAGGTCTCCGCCAGCTGCCCCCTGTAGATGGCCAGCACCCCCGCCGTCTCCTCCACCGCCCGGTCCGTCAGGCCGTTGGCCTGGTTGGCCCCCCGGTAGACCTGGCAGTCCGTGGTGGCGCACACGTCGAAGCGGTAGCCGGCGTAGTGCTTGCTCTGGAGCAGGGCGTAGGTCCGGGCGCACACCGCCTGGGCCTTCAGCGCCTCCAGGGGCCAGGAGGGGCTCATCTCATAGGGCAGCACACCCTTCACGTAGTCCTCCAGCGCCACCACGTTGATGACGTTCAGAGCCCCGCCGGTGCTGCGGCGGTACTCAAACCCGCCGTACCACTTGTATCCCTTGAACCAGGTCAGCGCCTTGCCCGCCCCGCCGTCGGGCAGCACCCCCAGGCTCTTGGCCCCGGAGCAGTCGAACTGAAAAAGCACATCGCTGGAAGCGGTGGCCGTCACCGTCACGCCGGTGGCGCTGGGGGAGACCACGCTGCCGGAAAACCGCTGGCTTCCCCCGCCGGGACGGCTCCAGGAATAGGTCTCGCAGGTGGCCGCGGCGGCGGACGCCTCCGCCTGGCTCTCATAGCAGCCCAGGCGGACCCGGTGCCGGTTGTTGATGAAGGCCGGGAACGCTTCCTGGAACTGGGCGGCCACATAGGCGGCCTCGTCGAAAGTGGCGAATTCCTCGTCCAGCTGCACGTGGTAGCCCCCCACCGCGGCGTCCACCCGGCTGGGCCGGGTTTTGGAGTAGGCTCCGCCGGAGACGTAGAAGGTGCCGCCGGCGGTCATGGAGATCTTCTCCTGGGTCAGCGCGCCGATCTGAACAAAGTCCCGGGTGTTCTCGTCAAACCACCCCAGGCGGTAGCCCGAGCCCTGGAAATTCTGAAGGTTGGCGGAGAAGAGGGCGTCGTCGCCGTAATACAGCCCCACCTTGAGTGTGTCCTCCGCGGCGCGGGCATAAACAGTCATTGTGACCGCAGTAAGCATACAAAGGAAAAAAGTGCGCAAAAACTTCTTCATACTTCCTCCTGAAGGGGATAAAACGGTTGACAGCGTACCAAAATTGTGGTATGAAATTACGGTGCGCCGTGCCTGACGGCACTTCGCTATCATACAGTATACATGGGAGCGGATCAGATTTCAAGCCAGGATCCGACAGATTTCCCCATCTCAAGCCATACAATTTTTGCAGGAGGTACCAATATGAGGAAAGAATACCGCGTGGGAATCATCGGCGCCACCGGGATGGTGGGCCAGCGCTTTGTTACATTGATGGAGGGACACCCCTGGTTCCGGCTCACCGCCGTTGCCGCCAGCGGACGCAGCGCCGGCAGAACCTACGAGGAGGCAGTAAAGGACCGCTGGGCCATGTCCTCCCCCATCCCCCGGGAGGCCCGGGATCTGGTGGTCCTGGACGCCCAGGCGGACGCGGAGAGGCTGGCGGGCATGGCGGACTTTGTCTTCTGCGCCGTGGATATGCCCAAGGACGAGATCCAGGCCCTGGAGGAGCGGTATGCCCGCCTGGAGTGCCCGGTGGTGTCCAACAACAGCGCCCACCGCTGGACTGAGGACGTGCCCATGGTGGTGCCCGAGATCAACGCCGGTCACATCCGGCTCATCGACGCCCAGCGCGCCCGCCTGGGCACGAAGCGGGGCTTTATCGCCGTGAAGTCCAACTGCTCCCTCCAGTCCTACGTCCCCGCCCTCCATCCCCTGCGCAAGTACGGTCTGGACAGAGCCTTGGTGTGTACCTATCAGGCCATCTCCGGCGCTGGCAAGACCTTTGAGCGCTGGCCGGAGATGGTGGACAACTGCATCCCCTACATCGGCGGCGAGGAGGAGAAGAGCGAGCGGGAGCCCATGAAGCTGTGGGGGACGGTGGAGAACGGCCGGCTGGAGCTGGCCCAGGGTCCCGCCATCACCGCTCAGTGCTTCCGGGTGGCCTGCCTGGACGGCCATATGGCGGCCTGCTTCATGAAGTTCCAGGACGGCCGCAAGCCCTCCATGGAGCAGATCAAGGCGGACTGGGCCGGCTTCTCCGGCCGGGCCCAGGAGCTGAACCTCCCCTCCGCCCCCAAGCAGTTCCTCCACTATTTCGAGGAGGCGGACCGGCCCCAGACCCGGCTGGACCGGATGCTGGAGAACGGCATGGCCGTGTCCATCGGCCGCCTGCGGCCGGACAGCCAGTACGACTACAAGTTCGTCTGCCTCAGCCACAACACCCTGCGGGGCGCGGCGGGCGGCGCGGTGCTGCTGGCGGAGCTCCTGTGCGCGGAGGACTATATCTGATCGAAATCTTTTTGAATACAGGTTCTGAGAGAGGGGGGAGGGCTGGGGCCCTCCCCCCGTCCCCTGCCCAAAAATTTCGTTATACTTCAACACCCGCAACCCTACAGAAAAGGACAGATTCCGTGCAAAAGCCCAGTTTACAAATGTGGAAAAAGTTGTTATACTTTTAACAGCTGAAAAAGTTTTTTGATCCCTTTTTCAAGGAACAGACCGACACCTAAATTTGGAGGTAAGACTATGAATGTTTTGAAAGGCGCATGTATCATCGGTCAGTCCGGCGGCCCCACTTCCGTCATCAACGCCAGCGCTTACGGCGTAATCCGCACCGCTCTGGACAGCGAGGCCATCACCAAGGTCTACGGCGCGGAGCACGGCATCAAGGGCGTACTCAACGACCGCCTGTTTGACATGTCCGCCGAGGACGCCGGCGAGCTGGAGAACCTGCTCTACACCCCCTCCTCCGCCCTGGGCTCCTGCCGCTACAAGATCGCGGACCCGGACGTGGACGACACCGATTTCAAGCGCATTCTGGAGATTTTCAAGAAGTACGACGTGCGCTACTTCTTCTATAACGGCGGCAACGACTCCATGGACACCTGCAACAAGATCAGCAAGTATATGCAGCGGGTGGGCTATGAGTGCCGGGTCATGGGCGTGCCCAAGACCATTGACAACGACCTCTTCGGCACCGACCACTGCCCCGGCTACGCCTCCGCCGCCAAGTATATCGCCACCAGCTGCATGGAGGTCTACCAGGACGCCTGGGTGTACGACACGGGCATGATCTGCGTGGTGGAGATCATGGGCCGCCACGCCGGCTGGCTCACCGCCGCCGCCAGCCTGGCCACCGCGATGGGCGCGGGCCCCGATCTCATCTACCTGCCTGAGACGGACTTCGATATGGACAAGTTCATCTCCGAGGTCCGGAAGGTCTACACCGAGACCGGCGGCTGCATGGTGGCGGTCAGCGAGGGCATCCACTATGCCGACGGCTCCTTTGTCTCCGAGGCCCAGGCCAGCGCCACCGACGGCTTCGGCCACGCCCAGCTGGGCGGTCTGGCCGGCATGCTGGCCGAGATCATCAAAAAGGAGATCGGCGCAAAGGTCCGGGGCATCGAGCTGAGCCTGCTCCAGCGGTGCGGGGCCCATCTGGCCAGCCAAACCGACATCGACGAGTCCTTCATGGCCGGCAAGGCCGCCGTGGAGAACGCCGTGGCCGGCCTCACGGACAAGATGGTGGGCTTTGAGCGCTCCTATGAGGGCGGCGCATACGTGTGCAGGACCAAGCTCTTCGATCTGGTGGATGTGGCGAACACGGAGAAGAAGGTGCCCATTGAGTGGATCAACGCCCAGCACAACGGCGTGGAGCGGGCCTTCATCGACTACGCCCTCCCCCTCATCCAGGGCGAGACCAGGATGAGGAAGGAGAACGGCCTGCCCCGGTTCGCCAAGCTGAAGAAGGTTCTGGCGAAGTAAACAGCCGCCTGCTTTCAGGAGCCATACGCTTGTGGGTAAAGAGCCGCAGTCAAAGAAAAACCGCCGTCCGGTCCCCTGCCGGGAACCGGACGGCGATTCTTTCATTGCTCATAATTGAACAAAACTTTACCTTTGTTTAATTATGTCTGGAACAGACCAGTCAGCCACTGGTACAGCGCCTCGTCCTCCAGATATTCGGAGAACTCATAGGGAAAGTCCCGGAGGTATGTCCCCTCAACCGTTGGGTTGACCTCGTATTGCAGCGCCGTATATGTGCCGGAGATGGTCACCCGGACAAGGTTCTCCTGCTCCCCTGTCTCCAGCAGCAGCGTCTGCTCCCCCGGGTCCCCCTCCCTGGTGTAGACCGCTTTCAGCCTGCGGCCGGTCTCCTGGAAGCCGCTCTCGCCGCCCTTCCTTCCCTGGGCCGCGCTGTTGAGGACCTGGGCCAGCTCCTGGGCCCCAGCGCCGTCATGGCCGGTGCTGACGATGTCCTCCGCTGTGATCTCCCTCATGACGGTTTTGACGCTGGGCATCGCCTCCATGAACAGGCAGAGGTTGCGGTAGATCTGGAGCCTTTCCAGAATAGATATCTCCTCAGAGAAGCCTACCCGGGTGCTGCCGGAGACGCCCATCCAGCTCAGGCTGTCGTACAGCCGCCCCTCTCGCTGGAAGGTCCGGGCGAGCTCCTTATCCGCATTCAGCAGGCAGGTGCTCTTCTCCAAAAGCCCGTTCACCTCGTCCATGAAGGCGGCAATGGCCCTGGGGTCAAAGCTGTGCTGGTCCGTGCCGTTCCGGTCAAAGTTGAGGTCAAATTGTATGGCGTTTTCCTGCACCAGCTCGATCACGTCATTCTGCATGTAGAAAAGCTGGTAGCGGTACGCATGGCGCTTGTCCGTCGGATAGCCGGCGCCCCTGCGGGTGTACCGCAGCACGCAGTCCTCCCCGTCCATCCGGACCAGGTAGATGCTGGTTCCGCTCCCGAAGAGGGCGGTCTCCTCCCAGGTCTCCCGGCCATTTTCCGTCTCCATGAGGAACTGGAGGCACTGGTCCGTGCCGTTGGACCGGAGGCGGATCTGGTCCGGCCTGCCGTCGCGGTTCAGATCCGGGGTTTCGGGCAGGGTCTTTTTGTAGTAGGGCTTCCCTATCCGCTCGGTCAGCTCGTGGAGCGCCGCGGACCTGTAGATGGCGTATTGCAGGCCCTTGTCCGTCCTCCAGCCGATCATCACGTCCGTCTGGTTCCGGTAGCTGGCGGCCATGTGCAGCTTTCCGCCCGCCCTCAGGGGCAGCACACCCTCCGTCTCGCACCAGATCCAGGCTCCCGTCTGGGAAAAATCGCCCTCGCCGGTGTAGAGCCGGCTCTCCCGGTGGGGCGAGGTCTCCCGCAGAATCCGCGCGATCTCCTCGCGGTCCGCGCTGATGTCCTCCCCGATGTCCTCCGCCGTGAGCTCCGAGAGCAGAACATCCAGCCCGGCGTTGTCCCAGTGGGTCCAGGTGTCTCCATAGTCATCAGAGGTCATGGTCCAGACGGAGGAGCCGTCTCCGAAGAGCTGCATTTGGATGCTGCTGCCGGAGACATAGATCGCGTCCACCTCCGCGTCCGTCCAGGGCAGGTTGATGAGCTCCCAGCTGGCTCCCCCGTCCCGGGTCTGGTACACCGGCGCGCCGTTGGCGTATCGCTGGGCCACGATCAGCCGGTCAGGCCCCACGAACCCCACGTCCGCGATGGCGCGGTCCAGGTCCGGAGCGGAGGCCTGGGTCCAGTTCATGCCGCCGTCTGCGGTCCTGTAGATGTAGACGTCCGCCTCCCGGTCATCGCTGGCCACCAGCCAGCCCTCCGTGGGCGAGACCAGCTCTGCCCGGATTTCCTGGGAAAAGGCCGGCGTCTCCCGCCCCTGGTCCGCCCACTCCCGGGGCGGAGGGATGGGATTCCCCGTCAGGTCCTTCACGCCGTCAGGAAGGGTATACCGGATATGGGGAACGCCCTCCCTGTCCAGGGTGATCCGGGCGGACTGCCACTCCTCATCCCCGGGCATCGGGGCCGGGGCGCTCCGCTCCACCCTGCCAAAGGCGAGGAAGCCCGCAAGAGCAAGCAGGAGAACCGCTGCCACAATGGCGCTGACAAGCTGTTTTGGTTGACAGGCAATGCGGGTAATCCGCTCCCGGAGGCTCCTCTTGCCGCCGGACATGGTGGTGGCGAAGCTGAGGAGATCCCGGGGGGCCGCCCTGGCCGTCACCAGGGACAGCAGGGTTTCGCCGTAGGCGGTCCGCTCCCCCTCCCCCAGCGCGCGCAGCGCCCCCTCGTCACAGGCCAGCTCCCCGTCCCGGCGGCTGAGGCTCACCGCCAGCCACACCAGGGGGTTCCACCAGTGGACAGCCAGGGCCGCGCCCCGCAGGACGCTCCACAGGTGGTCCCGGTGCCTGTAGTGGGTCCGCTCGTGGGCCAGCACATGGCGGAGCATGGCCGGGTCCCGGGCCACCTCCTCTGTCACGTACACCGCAGGCCGGAAGAGGCCAAAGAGGCAGGGCGAGGGCAGTCCCACCACATATACCGGAATGGGCATATCCGGGGCCTCCAGCCGCCGTCTGGACCGCTTCAGGCGGCGGGCGAAGCGGAGGTTGGCCCCCAGCAGCGCCCCGCCCAGAACCGCTCCCCCGGCGATCCAGGCCCATTTTGCCAGGGTCAGGGGGCTGACCCGGTCCGCGTACCGCCGGACAATCCCGCCCTCGTCCTCCAGCCGGACATAGCCAAAGGAGTTGGGGGCCAGAAGTGGTTCCTCAAGTTCCCCCCACACCTCAGCCGGGGTGGACTGGATGGGGAGCAGGTAGATGCTTTCCTCACTGATGCTCTCCAGCGCCGTCCGGTCCGGCGGCTCCGGCAGGGTCACCGTCACCCCCGGGCTGAACCAGGCCGATGGCAGCAGCAGCCGCAGGAGTACCACGCCCCACAGGGCGTAGCGCATGGCAGCGCTGATGCGGCGGCCCAGCAGGGCCCGCAGGGCCAGCACCACCAGGATCAGCCCGCTGGCCGACAGGATCCAATGCAGCAACGTCATTTTTCGCTCCCCTCCTCCGCTTTCTCCAGAATCTCCCGCAGCTGGGCGATCTCCTCCCGGCTCAGCTCCTGCCGCCGGGCCATGGCGCTCATCATCAGACCCACGCTGCCCTGGTACACCCGGTCCAGAAAGCTCCGCGTCTCAGAAATCACCGCCTGCTCCTGTTCCACAGCGGGTGTATAGGACTTTCCCTTGCCAACAATCTCGCAGTGGACCAGCCCCTTCTCCTCCATGCGGCGCAGGGTGGTGATGGTGGTGCTCTTGGCCCACCCCACCCGCTCCCCCAGCCTGGACACCAGCTGCATCACCGTCTGGGGGCTCTCCGCCCACAGGCAGTCCAGTACGCTCCACTCCCCGCCGGTCAGCTTGATCTGTTCCATCTGCATATCCTCCTTTGGTTTACTTTGTAGACCTATCATATCACAGTTGGTCTACATTGTCAACCACTTTATGTAAGAAAAAGGGGTGCGCCGACGGCGCACCCCTCTGCCGGGTCAGCTTGTCACACAGACTCAGTCCCCGCAATAGTACTCCCGGATTGCCTCCAGCAGGGCTGCCGCCCGCTGGTCCTGGATCCGGTAGATGACGTTCATCCCCTGCTTCTCCGAGTCCAGAATCCCGGCTGTCCGCAGCTGGTTCAGGTGCTGGGACAGGGCGGAGGCGGAGATATGGGGGGTAAACTGGCGGAGCTCCCCCACCGTCAGCGGCCCCTTTCTCAGGGCGCACAAAATCAGCAGACGGTGCTCATTGGCGAGAAGCCGCAGCAGCTCCGCAATTTTTTTTGCCTTCTCCTCCACAGCCGCCGTCCTCCTTCTTTTGTTTAAGCATGCAGATGCCCTGGGTCATGGTCCCCATGGGGCAGTAGACGCACCAGGACCGGGGCCGGAACAGCACCATTGTCACAAGTCCCAGCACCGTAGAGGTCAGCATGACCCCGTAAAAGCCGAAGGCGAACTGGGCGATCCAGGGGGCCACCATGTCCACCCGGGCCCACTGCCAGGGCAGCTTGAAGACCCACAGCAGGGTTACGGTCTGCCGCAGGGGCGCTCCGGTAAAAACCATGTAAGTACCGCGCAGCATCAGGCCGAACATGACCAGGAAGAAGGCCAGGAAGCCATAGCGGAACCACCGGCTGCGCAGAAATCTGGGCGGCGGCGCGTTCCGGGACAGCTTCTCCCCCAGAAGGCCCAGCAGCTGGCCCCGGCCGCAGAAGCGGTTGCAGTAGGCCTTGCTCCCGCCGATCAGCGCCACCAGCATGGGGATGGTGAAAAACAGCATCCCCAGCCAGGCGAACAGGATGTTGCACAGCCCCAGGACCCAGTACAGGAGCTCCCCGATCCAGAGGTAGTCGTACCACTTCTTCTCGTTTTTCACGCGCCAGCCCCCCTCTCCACCATGTCAATCACGTCCGCCGGACAGACCTTGGCGCACCTCCCGCAGCCCACGCACAGCGCCCCGTCCACCCGGGCGGTCACGCCCGACGCCACCCGGATGGCCGTCCGGGGACAGACCTTCACGCAGGTCCCGCAGGCCACGCACTCCCGGCCCACCTGGGCCAATCTCTTTGACAGTGCCATCATATCCCCCTTAGCAAGTAATTAAGATATTGCTAATATACTTTATTCTTGAGGACTTGTCAAGGTGCAGCGCGAAAAAAAGGCTGTCCGCCCGGCGGCTTCAACCTGGCACTTTACAATTCAGAATTTCCGTTCTATAATAAGCGGTAAGATATGAGGGAGGCGAGAGACGTGATGGGGGATAGACCGGTTACCTGTTGTTTTACCGGCCACCGGCCGGAGAAGCTGCCCTGGGGGGACGACGAGGCGGACCCCCGCTGCCGGGCGCTGAAGCGGAAGCTGGCGGACGCGGTAGAGGCCGCCTACGAGGAGGGAATGCGCCACTTTATCTGCGGCATGGCCCGGGGGTGCGATCTCTTCTTTGCCGAGGCGGTGCTGGACCTGCGGGAGCGGCGGGGGGACGTGACCCTGGAGGCGGCGGTGCCCCACTGCGCCCAGGCTGCCAGCTGGCCGCCGGAGGACCGGCTCCGGCGGCAGCGCATTCTGGCGGTGTGCGATCTGGAGACGCTGATCCAGGAGCGCTACTCCCCGGGGTGCATGCTCCGGCGCAACCGGTACATGGTGGACCACAGCGCCCTGGTGATCGCGGTCTACGACGGGGCCGGCGGCGGAACCCGGCAGACCCTGGAGTACGCCATGCGGCAAAAGGTCCCCTTCCTGGATATCAGCCCCCTATAGACGCCCAATTTTTACGCAGGAGGCATTGCCATGATACTGGAGAACCCGCGATTCCAGCTGATCCCCGCCGCGCCGGAGCTGGCGGAGGCGGTGTGCGGCTACTACGTCCGCAACCGGGAATTTTTAACGCCCTATGACCCCAGACGGGAGCCCGTCTTTTTTACCCCGGACTACCAGCGCCTGTTGCTGGCCCAGGATCAGGCCATGTGCCAGGCCGGATCCGGCCACCGCTTCTATATCCGCCTCGCGGAGGATCCGGAGCTGGTGGCGGGCACCATCTCCCTGACCAGTATCGTCATGGGGGCCTTCCGGTCCTGCTTTCTGGGGTACAAGCTGGACAAGGACTACCTCAACCGGGGCCTGATGACCGCCGCCGTGGGACTGGTGACGGACTATGCCTTCTCCCAGCTCCAGCTCCACCGGATCGAGGCCAACGTCATGCCCTGGAATCAGGCCTCCCTGCGGGTGGTGGAGAAAAACGGCTACCAGCCGGAGGGACTGGCCCGGGAGTACCTGTACATCAACGGCAGGTGGGAGGACCACCTGCACATGGTCAAGCGCAATCAGGCGCTGCGGCTGTAGGGCCGCGTCAAGGAAAGGAGAACCCACTATGGAACGGCTGACCAAGGCCAGCCCCTCCGCCCAGGTGACGGAGCGGGAGCGGAAAAATCTGGAGACGGCCTACCAGGCCGCCTGCGAGGGGATGGTGCTGCTGAAAAATGACGGCGCGCTGCCCCTGGACGTGACAAAAACAGCCCTCTACGGCCCGGGAGCGTCCCGGACCGTCAAGGGCGGCACCGGATCCGGCGAGGTCAACGAGCGCCGCGCCGTCACCATCCTGGAGGGACTGGAGGAGCGGGGCTTTGAGATCACCACCCGGCAGTGGCTGGCGGACTTTGAGCAGGACTACGCCGCCGCCAGAAGGGCGTGGCTGGCGGAGAAAAGGAGGGCCCCGCAGCTGCTCCGGCCCGGCTTCATCCTGGACCTGCTGGACACCAGCTTTCCCTCCCCCTGCGGCCGGCCCATTACGGAGGAGGACGTGGAGCGCAGCGCCACGGACCAGTGCGTCTACGTCCTCAGCCGCCAGTCCGGCGAGGGAAAGGACCGCCGGCCGGAGAAGGGGGATCTGCTGCTCACGGACGGAGAGGAGGCGGCTATCCGCCTCTGCGCGGCCCGCTACAGCCGCTTTGTGCTGGTCATCAACGCCGGCGGGCCCATCGACATGTCCTTTACCGACAGGATCCCGGGCATCAACGCCATCCTCTACCTCTGCCAGCTGGGCAGCGAGGGCGGGCGGGCCTTTGCCGACGTGGTCAGCGGCCAGGTGTCCCCCTCCGGCAGGCTGGCGGACACCTGGGCCCGGCGGTATGACGATCTGCCCTTTGCCCGGGACTACGGCGGCCTCAACGGGGATCTGAAAAATGAGTTCTACAAGGAGGGCATCTACGTCGGCTATCGGTTCTTCGACAGCTTCGGCGTGGAGCCGGCCTTCCCCTTTGGCTTCGGCCTGAGCTATGCGGACTTCTCCATCCGCTGCCGGGGACTCTCTCTCTCGGAGGATGGGCGGCGGGCCTCTGTCCGCGCCGAGGCCGCCAACACCGGCCCGGTCTATTCCGGCAAGGAGGTGGTCCAGCTGTACGTCTCCGCCCCCGGCGGGGAGCTGGACAAGGAGTACCAGTCCCTGGCCGCCTTCGCCAAGACCGAAACCCTGGCCCCCGGGGAGAGCCAGGAGGTGGAGCTCTCCTTTGATCTGGCGAGCCTGGCCAGCTTCCGGGAGCGGGATGGGGCCTTTGTGCTGGAGCCTGGGGAATATGTCCTGCGGCTGGGCAGCTCCTCCCGGACCACCTTCCCCGCCGGGGCGCTGCGGCTGGAGGAGGAGATCATCGTCTCCCGCCACACCCACGTCTGCCCCCTCCAGCTGCCCCTGGAGGAGCTCCACGCACCGGCCCGGGCACAGTCCACCCTGCCGGCGGACCTGCCCCGGCTGACCATCCATCCGGAGGCCTTCGAGACCGTGACCTACACCTACGGCAACCTCCCTGTGTGCGGCGAGGAACGGGTCCGGCGGGCCCTGCGCCGGCTGGGGCCGGAGGACATGGCGGAGATCGTGGTGGGCGCGGGGCGGTTCGGCGGCAGCAGCCGGTTCGATCTGCCCGGGGCCGTGGGCAGCACCACCTCCCGCTTCTGGGACCGGGGGCTGGTCAACGTGGCCCTGTGCGACGGGCCCGCAGGCCTGCGGGTCCAGCGGCGGTCCGCTCTGACCAGGCGCGGGGCCATCAAGCCCATTGATCTCTCCCGGTCCGTCTTTGAGCTGCTCCCCGGGCCGGTAAAAAAGGTGATGACTGGCGACGAGGACAAGGACACGGTCCTCTACCAGTACGCCACCGCCTTTCCCGTGACCTCGGCCCTGGCCCAGAGCTGGAACGCGGAGCTGCTCTATCAGGTGGGGCGGGCCGTGTACCAGGAGATGGCGGCCTACGGCTGCACCTTTTGGCTGGCTCCGGCGGTAAACATCCACCGCAATCCCCTGTGCGGCCGGAACTACGAGTATTTCTCCGAGGACCCCCGCCTCACCGGCGTGCTGGCGGCGGCCCTGACCAGGGGCGTGCAGCAGGAGAAGGGCTTCTATGCCACGGTAAAGCACCTCGCCTGCAACAACCAGGAGGACAACCGGATGGAGGTGTCCAGCGTGGTGGGAGAGCGGGCCCTGCGGGAGATCTACCTGCGCGGGTTTGAGTCGGTGGTCCGGGCGGGCGGCGTAAAGGCGGTCATGACCTCCTACAACCGGGTCAACGGTGTATACGCGCCCAACAGCCACGATCTCTGCACCAAGGTACTGCGCTGCGAGTGGGGCTTTGACGGCGTGGTAATGACCGACTGGGACGCCACAGGCATGGGCCGGGGCAGCAGCGCGGCGGCCATGGCCGCGGGCAACGATCTCATCATGCCCGGCAGCGGAGCCTGCAAGCGGGACATCCTCCGGGGTGTCAGGACCGGGGTCATTGCGGAGCAGGATCTGCGCCGCTGCTGCGGAAACGTTATCCGCGCCATTCTGGACAGCGCCATCCAGCGGGAATACGCCCCCTCCTCCCCTTAAGAATACAGAAACCGGGCGATGCCAAAAGGCATCGCCCGGTTTTGCTGCGTGTCAAAAAAGTGGCTTCGCCACTTTTTTGAGTGGGTCTTCACTCCGCTCTGCGCCTCGCTGTACGCCTTTGGCGTACAGCTCGACGCTCGCTCCGTGCAAAGTGTTTTTCTCACGTACACGCCGCGAGAAAAACGATCTGAATTTATTTCGCGCCTGCGGGCGCGAAACTCCTGCGGAGGGCCTTTTGACAGTCCGAGAAACCGGGCGATGCCAAAAGGCATCGCCCGGTTTTATGCTGATACAGCGCTGTCTTCGCTTATTTCCTGATGCCTACGCCGTGGGTGCTCTTGAGAACCATGCTGGTCAGCGCGAACAGGGCCAGGGCGTTGGGGATGACCATCAGGTTGTTGAACATGTCGGACAGCTCCCACACCAGATCGTTGCTCATCAGGGTGCCCATGAACACGAACACCAGACCGATAACGGAGTAAACCGCCGCGGACTTCTTGCCAAAGAGATAGATCATGTTGATCTTGCCGAACATGTTCCAGCTCAGGATGGTGGAGAAGGCAAAGAAGAACAGGCAGATCGCAACGAACATGTTGCCCGGGCCCTCGCCAAAGGCCACGCCAAAGGCGGTCTGGGCAAGGTTGGTCTTGTTGATGGTGGTGCTGGCCGCAGCAGCGCCCATCTCAGCCAGGGGGCCGCCGGCGGTATACAGGGTGGAGATGACCACCAGAGCGTTCAGGGTGAGGACCACAAAGGTGTCGATGAACACGCCAACCATGGCCACAACGCCCTGCTCGTGGGGCTCCTTCACGTTGGCCAGCGCGTGGGCGTGAGGCGTGGAGCCCATACCGGCCTCGTTGGAGAACAGGCCGCGCTTAGCGCCCTGGCTGATGGCGATCTTGATGGCGTAGCCGAAGCCGCCGCCGATGATGGCCTGGGGCTGGAAGGCGTACTGGAAGATCATGCCGATGGTGGCGGGCAGGTACTTGATGCGGATAATCAGCACAATGAGGCCGCCGGCCAGGAAGATGGCCGCCATGACGGGCACCACCTTCTCGGTGACGGAGGCGAGGCGCTGCACGCCGCCCAGGAAGATAAACCCGCAGATGACCACCAGAACCACGCCCACGATCCAGCCGGGAACGCCGAAGGCGGTGGAGAAGGTGGAGCCGATGGAGTTGGACTGGACCATGCAGCCCATGAAGCCCAGGGCCAGAATGATGGCCACCGCGAAGAAGCCGGCCAGGAACTTGCCGAAGCCGCCCTTGAAGGCGGTGGTGATATAGTACACCGGGCCGCCGTGGATGCTGCCGTCCTTGTCCACCTTGCGGGTCTGGAGAGCCAGGGTGGCCTCCGCGTAGATGGTGGCCATGCCGAAGAAGGCGATAACCCACATCCAGAAGATCGCGCCGGGGCCGCCGGTGAGGATGGCGCCGGAGGCGCCCACGATGTTGCCGGTGCCCACCTGGGCGGCAATGGCGGTGGCCAGGGCCTGGAAGGAGCTCATGCCGGACTCCTGCTTGCCGCCCTTGAGGCTCAGATTGCCGAAGACGCTCTTCATGCCCTCGCCGAAGCAGCGGATCTGCACGAACTTCGTCTTGAAGGAGTACCACAGTCCCACGCCCATGAGCATGAAGACCAGGATGTAGTTGGAGAGGTACGTGTTGATGTTCACCACGATGGGCATCAGCACGCTCTCCAGGGATTGTACGATGTCTGCCATAATTTCCTCCTCTTTTCCCACAAAAAAATTTCGGAGCGGCTTCGTACCTGCCGTTCCGGAGAAATGTACGCACAGCGCACACATAGCAGGCGCTCTCACGCCTGTTTTCTCTGTCCTTCCGCCTGAGAACCCACCGGGGGCTTCACGCCGCCCCGGCTTGTCCCCCGGCGTTTCCTTGGGAAGCTCTCCCCTTTTACAAACCGACGGATTTTTTCCTGCACATTTTGTTTATCTTTGTTCAAATTTTATGATATTTGTACCATATATATTTGTTTTTGTCAACATACGCCGGGTATTTATAGAAAAACACTATACCTGTTGCCCATCCGGAGGCGGCAAACGGACCCGCCATCCGGCCGTTTCCGGATGGCGGGCCCTCTCCCCTGCCGGCTATGCCGTTTCATGTGCGGTGGACAGTCCGGCCCTCACAGCGCCCTGAACCGCGCCGCGCCCCGGCCGCCCAGCCACCGGAGCAGGACGGCGCATCCAGCCAGCAGCGCCAGGGCGCACAGGGCAAGGCAGGCAGCCTCGCTCCACACCCGCCGCCCCAGCCACACCAGGGCTCCGCAGCCCACCGCCGCCGCGGCCGCGCCCAGCAGGGAGACCAGGGCGGCGGCGGACATCTTGACCACCACCATATCGTTGACCGCGTCCAGCTTGGGAAGCCGCAGGTTCACCGCCAGCCCCAGCAGGGCGGCGAAGCAGGCGAAGGCCCCGCCCGCGCACAGCAGCGCCGCCCCCTCCGGGGCGCTCAGGCCCAGCCCCCAGGCCAGTCCCGCCGTGCCAACGCCCAGGCAGGGCAGCGTCAGCGCCAGCTGGAACCCCACCTTTGCGGAGAAGATCATCCCGGGGGACAGCGGAGCCTCCCGGAGGATCCACAGATTCTGTCCCTCCAGGCTGATCGAGGAGGCGGTGATGTTCACTGTGGCGAGGGAAAAGCCCACCACCGCCGCAGCCAGGGACAGCAGAGGCGCGTCCCCGGGCAGCATGGCCCGGACGCGGCCGCCCATCACTGCCGCCGCCACCCCGCCGGCGGCCAGGAGAATGAGTCCCAGGCTGGTATTAAACAAATAGATAGGGGTGCCGAAGTACCGGGCCGCCTCCTTTTTCACCAGAGCCCGCCAGGGGCCGGCCCCCTTCAGGCGGGTGAGCCGGTAGGCCGGACGGCGGCCATGGGAGCGCAGGCCGGTGAGGACCTGCCGGTAGAACCGGGACAGCAGAGCCGCCTCGGCCAGCACCGGAACCAGGGACAGCAGGCCGAATAGGAACAGTGTCTCCCAATCCCCGCACACGCCCCGCTGAAAGAGCCGGAGGGGTACGCCCCACAGGCCGCCGTCCAGGGCCCCGGTCCCGGCGGCCAGACCGGAGACGCCCCTGCTCACCTGGACGGAGAGTCCCAGGACCGCCGCCAGCAGCAGGGCGTACAGCAGCAGGTTCACCAGCTTCCGGTTGGCGAAGCGGCCCCCCAGCCAGCTCAGCAGAAAGCCGGCCAGCAGCGCCAGCGCCGTGGGCAGCAGGGCCAGGAACACCGCACCGGCGGCCAGGCGCAGGAGCGTCAGGACCCCGCCGCTGCCGCCGTACCAGAGCCAGGCCGCGCCGGCGGGCAGGAGCAGCAGGGTGCTGATGACCAGATTCTCCACATACAGCGCCGCCAGCTTGCTCAGCAGCACCGTGACGGCGGGCACCGGCATGGACAGCAGCAGATCCCCGTCCCTGCCCCCGAACACCACCCCCTGAGCCGCAAAGGCGGTGAGCATCGTGCCCCCTACGACGGCCATGCCCGGTATCAGCGCCAGCAGCAGCTCCAGCGCCCCGGCTTGCGCCAGCTGGGCCCCCAGGCCGAAGCTGTAGACGCCGGAGATATACAGGCACAGGAGGCCGACAAGGACTATGGACAGCCAGACGGAGACAGGCCGCCGCCGGTTCGTCCGGCCCACGTGGAGGGCGGCCAGCAGGGCCCGCAGCTGGACCCGGGTGAGCACAAGCAGCTTTCTCACTGGTCCCGCCCCCTCTCCGAGAGCTCCAGGAACACGTCCTCCAGGCTGGAGTCCCCCACCACCTCCTGGGTGGGGCCGTACCGGACCAGGCGGCCCTCCCGGATGATGGCGATGGTATGGCACAGCTTCTCCGCCACCTCCAGCACATGGGTGGAGAAGAACACCGCCCCGCCCTCCCGGCACAGCTGGGCCAGATAGCCCTTGAGCAGATGGGCCGCCGCCGGATCCAGGCCCACGAAGGGCTCGTCCAGCACCAGCAGCCTGGGCCTGCGCATCAGGGCAGAGATGAGGGCCAGCTTCTGCTTCATGCCGTGGGAGTAGCCGGCAATGGCGGAGCCCAGCTCCGCCGTCATAGCGAAGCTGTCCCCATAGAGGCGGATGCGCTCCGTCCGCTCCCGGGAGGAGATGCCGTACAGGTCCGCCAGCAGGTTCAGGTAGTCGATGCCGCTCATAAATTCATAGAGGTCCGGATTGTCCGGCAGAAAGGCGGTGATGGACTTGGCGGCCACCGGGTCCGTGCGGACGTCATGGCCGCCAACGCGGATGGACCCCTGGCTGAAGTCCATGACCCCCGCCACCGCCCGCAGGGTGGTGGTCTTGCCCGCGCCGTTGTGGCCGATGAAGCCGCAGATCTCGCCGGGGGATACGTGGAGGGTCAGATCGTCCACGGCGGTCCGGCCGCCGGGATAGGTCTTGGTGTAGTGGGTGATGGTCAGCATGGTGAAGCCTCCTTTTTCTCGTGTGCTCTGATGATACCCTTTCCCGCTGGGGGAAGGTCAAGGATTTTTTCAAAAAAAATAAGCTTCCACCAGGGGGAAGGCCCCTTTTCCGCCCTCCGGCGGACCAAAACAGCGCCAAAGGCGGCAGAATCGGCCCCCTCCTTTCCCCTCCGGCCTGGCCGGGACGGTTGACCTGGAGACGGATTTATATTAGAATGGGAGCTACCGTTTACATACTTCATGAAAGAGAGACAGGCACTATGACACAGGATTGGAGCAATCGCTATATCGCCGCCCGCCGGGCGGTCATCACCCAGCGGTACCAGCACATGAACCCCGCCCAGCAGGAGGCCGTGCTGACCACGGAGGGTCCCCTTCTGCTGCTGGCCGGCGCGGGCAGCGGCAAGACCACCGTGCTGATTAACCGGGTGGACAACCTGCTGACCTTCGGCCGGGGCAGCGACACCCGGGAGGTGCCGGAGTGGGCCACGGACGAGGATCTGGCCTTCCTGGAGGGCTTCCCCCAGAATCCGGCCCCGGAGGACTGGCAGCGGGCCCAGCGGCTGTGCGCCGTGGACCGGGCCGCCCCCTGGTCCGTCATCGCCATCACCTTTACCAACAAGGCCGCCGGGGAGCTGAAGGAGCGGCTGGAGCGGATGTGCGGGGCCAGCGCCCGGGACATCTGGGCCGCCACCTTCCACTCCGCCTGCCTGCGGATCCTGCGCCGGGACGTGGAGGCCCTGGGCCTGGGCTTCACCGGCAGCTTCACGGTCTACGACACCGACGACAGCAAGCGGGTCATCAAGGACATCCTGAAGGCCATGAGCCTGGATGAGAAGGAGTACCAGCCCCGGTCCGTTCTCTCCATCATCTCAGGGGCCAAGGACAAGGACTGGTCCCCGGACCGGTTCGCCCAGGAGGCCCGCTCCTCCCACGACTGGCGGATGCCCAAGATCGCGGAGATCTACGCCGGCTACCAGCGCCGCCTGCTGGAGGCCAACGCCATGGACTTTGACGACATCATCTTCCACACCGTCCATCTGCTCAAAAAGTGCGAGGAGGTCCGGGAGCGCTACCAGAAGAAGTTCCGCTACGTGCTGGTGGACGAGTACCAGGACACCAACCACCTCCAGTACATGCTGGCCCGGCTGCTGGCCGGGGGGTACGAGAACATCTGCGTGGTGGGAGACGACGACCAGTCCATCTACCGCTTCCGGGGGGCCAACATTGAGAACATCCTCAGCTTTGAGAAGCAGTACGAGGCCTGCCGCACCATCCGCCTGGAGCAGAACTACCGCTCCACCCAGAATATCCTGGACGCGGCCAACGAGGTCATCCGCAACAACGCCGGCCGCAAGGGCAAGACCCTGTGGACCCAGGCGGGGCCCGGGGACAAGGTGCTGGTGAAGACCGTGTTCAGCGAGAGCGACGAGGCCAACTACATAGCCGGCCAGATCCTGGATGCCTACGGCCGGGGGGGCAGCTGGCGGGACAACGCTGTTCTCTACCGGATGAACGCCCAGTCCAACGCCCTGGAAATGGCCCTCAAGCGCAACGGCATCCCCTACCGGGTCTACGGAGGCATGAAGTTCTTTGACCGGGCGGAGGTCAAGGACATGCTGGCCTACCTGTGCCTCATCCACAACCCCTCCGACGACCTCCGCCTGCGCCGGATCGTCAACACTCCCGCCCGGGGCATCGGCGGGACCACCATGGACAAGGCCGCCGCCCTGGCGGAGGCGGAGGGGACGAGCCTCTGGGAGATCCTGGAGCGGGCGGGGACCTATCCCGCCCTCAAGGCCGCCGCCGGCAAGCTGGAGAAATTCGTGGGCATCATCCGGGATCTGCGCACCCTGGAGGGCCAGGTGGATCTGCCGGAGCTGTACGACGCGGTGTGCGACAGGACCCAGTACGTCAAGGCCCTGGAGGAGAAGGGGGACATGGAGAGCCGGGGCCGGATTGAGAACGTCCAGGAGCTCCGCTCCAGCATCATCGGCTTTCTGGAGAACGATCCGGACAGCCCCACCCTGGCTGGCTTTCTGGACAGCGTGGCCCTGTATACGGACCTGGACGAGTCTGCGGACAGCGACAACTGCGTGTCCCTGATGACCATGCACTCCGCTAAGGGGCTGGAGTTCCCCAACGTGTACGTGGTGGGCATGGAGGAGGGAGTCTTCCCCGGGGCCCGCGCCGTGGGCGAGGAGGAGGAGATGGAGGAGGAGCGGCGGCTGTGCTACGTGGCCATGACCCGGGCCCGGCAGCGGCTGGTGATGACCAGCGCCCGGCAGCGGATGCTCTACGGCCGCACCAGCAGCAACCTCCCCTCCCGCTTCCTGGACGAGCTGCCCCAGAGCGCCATCGAGTGGCAGGGCAAGAGCGACAGCAGCCGCGCCGGCGGCTGGAGCGGCGGCTCCTCTTTCAGCTCCTCAGCATCTATGGACGCTTCCAGGGGCGGCGGGGCCTCCCCCGCCCGTCCCGCCCGGGACACGGGCTTCACCGCCCCCAGCCGGACCGCCGCCGCCCCCTCGGGTCTCCTCCAGCTGGAGAAGGGGGACGCCATCCAGCACCGGACCTTTGGCAGGGGCATGGTGCTCAGCGTGCGGCCCGTGGGCAACGACGCGCTGGTGGAGGTGGCCTTCGACGGCGTGGGCACCAAGAAGCTGATGCTGAAGGTGGCGGGCGCACACATTACAAAGCTGTAGGGCATGCTTGAACATTGTCAGCATGCCCTAATCCGGGGGCGGCAGAAAAAAGATAGAAAATCTCTTTTTGGGGGAACAATCTCCTTAAGCCCTGCGTCTATAGTGACGCCGCCCACCCGTGGGCGGAGAAAACACAAACTTTTGGAGGTATACCCCATATGAAAAAGCTGACTGCCCTTCTTCTGACCCTGACCGCCGTCCTGTCCCTGGCCGCCGTCCTGTCCCTGGCCGCCTGCGGAGGCCGGCAGGGTGATTTTGACGAGAAAGCTCCGGACCTGAACCAGTACTATGAGGACTTCATGTCCACCCTGGGGGCGGACAACACCCCGGCCATGATGGATCTGGAGGGGGAGTTCCTGGATGCCTTTTACCCCGGCCTGGGCGGCTTCAAGACCAGGCAGCTGGTGGTAAAGGCCGCCGCCATCTCCTCCGTGCCCTTTGAGTTTGCCCTGGCAGAGCTGGAGAACGCCGCCGACGTGCAGAAGGCGGAGGAGCTCTTCCAGGCCCGCATTGACGCCCAGGTCCAGGGCGGGGCCTTTTACCCGGAGACCATCGAGGGCTGGAAGAAGGCCCAGGTGATCACCAAGGGCAGCGTGGTGGCTCTCATCTCCGCCGGGGACAGCCAGTCCAGCGCCGTGGAGGCCTTTGAGAAGCTGTTCGCGTAATCGTTCATAAGCTGCAAAAATCGGACAGCTGTGGGGGATCCCCCATGGCTGTCCCTTGACGGGAGAGAGAATCCATGGTCTTTTCCAGCCTGCCCTTTCTGTTCTTCTACCTGCCGGCAACGCTGGCGGTCTACCGGCTCACGCCCCTGAAGCTCCGCAACCTCTGTCTGCTGGCGGTGAGCCTGCTGTTCTACGGCTGGGGCGAGCCGGTGTATATTTCGATCATGCTGCTGTCCATTGCCGTGGACTACACCCACGGCATCCTGGTGGAGCGCTGGCGGGACAATGACCGGCGGGCCAGAATGGCGGTGGCCTCGTCGGTCTTCTTTAATCTGGCCATTCTGGTGTTCTTTAAGTACTGGGATTTCCTGGCCAAAAGCGCCGGCAGCCTGACGGGCCTGGACCTCCCGGTGCTGGGTCTCCCCTTGCCCATCGGCATCAGCTTCTATACCTTTCAGACCATGAGCTACACCATCGACGTCTACCGCCAGGCAGCCCCGGTCCAGCGGGATCCGGTGGCCTTCGGCGCGTATGTCACCCTCTTCCCCCAGCTCATCGCCGGGCCCATTGTCCAGTACCGCACCGTGGCGGACCAGCTGAAGGGCCGGACGGAGAGCATGGAGAAATTCGTCTCCGGCGTCCAGCGGTTCTCCGTGGGGCTGGCCAAGAAGGTGCTGCTGGCCAACGCCATCGGCCAGCTGTGGGACGACTCCCTGGCCGCAGAGCACCTCACGATGGCGGGGGCCTGGCTGGGCCTGGCGGCCTACGCCTTCCAGATTTACTTCGACTTCTCCGGGTACAGCGATATGGCCATCGGCCTGGGGCGGATGTTCGGCTTTGCGTTCCTGGAGAACTTCAATTACCCCTATATCTCCCGCTCGGTAGTGGAGTTCTGGCGGCGATGGCACATCTCCCTGACCACCTGGTTCCGGGAGTACGTCTACTTCCCCCTGGGGGGCAGCCGGGTGTCCCGGGCCAAGTGGGTGCGCAACATCCTGACGGTCTGGATTCTCACCGGCGTCTGGCACGGCGCGGGGTGGAACTTCCTGCTGTGGGGCCTCTACTACGGGGCGTGGATGCTGGCGGAGCGGCTGCTGCTGGGCCGTTGGCTGGAGCGTCTGCCCGCGGCCCTGGGGCGGGTCTACACCCTGCTGATCGTGCTGGTGGGCTGGGCCCTTTTCGCTGTAGAGGACATGGGCCGGCTGGGGGCCTACTTCCGCTCCCTGGCCGGGGGCGGCGGCCTCTTCTCCCCCCTGGACGGCTACCATCTGCGCTCCTATCTGCCCATGCTGGCGATCCTGGCGGTGGGCTCCACGCCCCTGGCCAGAGGGCTTTGGGAGCGGCTGGGGGAGCGGGGACGGTCCCTGCTGGGTCCGATCCTGGTGGCCGCGTCCCTGGTGCTGTGTACCGCCTCCCTGGTGGACGCCAGCTACAATCCCTTTTTGTATTTTCGTTTCTAAGCGCCTGTATCCATCAGCGGCTTTGAACGCAGGCGCTAAAGGAGGATGCCATGACAAAGCTTGCACAGCGCGTCACCGCCGCGGTGTTCTGCCTGTTTCTGGCGGGCTTCGGGCTGGCCCACGTGCTGCTGCCGGACCGGGACTTCTCCCCGGTGGAGAACCGGAGCCTGGAGGGGCTGCCCGCCTTCTCCTGGTCCGCCCTGGCGGACGGCGGCTACACCGCCGGCCTGGAGCGGTATCTGGCGGACCAGTTCCCCCTGCGGGACGGCTGGATGGGTCTGAAAAACCGGATGGAGTACCTGCTGGGCCGGCGGGAGTTCCACGGCGTATACCTGTGCGGAGACACCCTCATCAACAGGGTGGAGGAGGCCGGACGGGCGGACCAGAACCTGGACTGCCTCCGCCGTCTGGCGGAGATGACGGACCTGCCGGTCTATACGGCCCTCATCCCCACGGCGGCGGAGATCTGGCGAAGCAAGCTGCCCCGCGGGGCGGAGAGCTTTGACCAGCGGGCCTATCTGGAAAGGGCGCGGGCCCTGCCGGGCCTCCACTGGGTGGACGTGGGCGGCGCGCTGGCGGACCACGCCGGGGACCCCCTCTTCTACCGCACAGACCACCACTGGACAAGCCTGGGGGCCTACTGGGGCTATACCGCCGTCATGGAGGCCATGGGAGAGGTCCCCGCGCCCCTGGGGACGGCGGAGACCGTGTCCGAAAGCTTCCGGGGCACCCTCTACTCCACCTCCGGCGTCCATTGGCTGGAGCCGGATACCATAGAGCGGTATGTGTCCGGCCAGGGCGTGACGGTGGAGGCCGGCGGAGAAACCCGGGGCCTCTATGTGGACAGCTTCCTGGACGAGAAGGACCAGTACGCCTCCTTCCTGGGAGGCAACGGGCCGCTGTATATCGTCCGCAATCCGGCGGCCGCCTCCGACGAGACGCTGCTGGTGGTGCGGGACAGCTACAGCGACTCTCTGGCCCCCTTCCTGAGCCAGCAGTTCGCGGAGATCCACCTGCTGGACCTGCGCTACTACCGCACCGGCGTGGCCCAGTACGCCCAGGATGTGGGTGCGGACCGGATTCTGGTCTGCTACAGCGTGGAGAACTTCATCAAGGACCTGGACGCGGTGTTCCTGGCCCAGTGAGGGCCCCAACCATATATAAGGAGAGCTACCGATGAAAAAGATATTGGCGGTCATTTTGACCCTGACCCTGATCCTGACCCTGACGGCCTGCGGCGGGAAAAACAACGACGGGGCGGGAGCGCCTGACGACAGCATCCAGACCCCGGCGGAGCCGAGCCCCGCGCCGGAGCCCCTTCCCGAGACAGACCCGGAGCCCCCCGCCGGCCAGGGGGAGGAGCCGGAGGTCCCTGACCAGAGCGGTGAGCCGGCCCAGCCCGCCGAGCCTCAGCAGCCGGAGGAGGAGCCGATTCTGAGGGTCAGCCACGAGGACGTGACCCTCCGCTCCGCCGGGGAGAGCTTCCGGCTGTCCGTGTGGGATTCCAGCGGCAATGATCCCGACGCCTGCACCTTTACCTCCGCCGATCCGGCGGTGGCCGAGGTGGACGAGGCCGGCGGCGCGGTGACAGCCGTGGCCCCGGGGACCACCACCGTCACCGCCCACGTGAAGTTCGGGGACAGGGAGCAGGATTTTTCGTGCATCGTCCGCTGCGTCTGGAAGGAGAGCGGCACGGATCTGCCCGTCTCCGGCGGAGCGGAGGACGCCGTCCAGCCCCCTGCTGGCGGGGCGAATCTGCCCAGCCTTGCGGACTTCTTCGCCACCCTCCAGAGCTCCTACGAGGGGCTGGACGCCATGATGGTCATCGAGGGCGAGGTGCTGGACACCTACTACCCGGGCCTGGGCAGTATCGCCGCTGTGGAGGAGGTCCTCATCCAGGAGACGATGATGTCCATGTCCAATGTTGCGGTGGGGCTGGTGAAGCTCTCCGACGAGGCCACCCTGGACGACATTCTGGCGGTGCAGGCCGTCTTCCAGGGGCGCATCACCACCCAGGCCGAGGGCGGAGCGTGGTATCCCGCCTCCTGCGAGACCTGGGAGCAGGGTGTCACCTCCTCCGTTTCCAACCACGTAGGGATGTTTGTCTACCCGGAAGGGGCCCAGGCCATGGCGGACCTGTTCACCCAGACCTTCAGCAACTGAGGATTTCATCAAAGGAACGGATTTGCTGCTTTTCTTTGCTCGCAGAGGAAAGCAGCAAATCCTATTGCCGAGGAGGCAAACTATGGGCAAGCTGCACGCCCGGGATCGGGGAAAGCTTCCGCAAGCCGGCGGCGCTGTTTCCCCGGGGAACGGGCTGGAAAATTTCATTTGACTGCTCCGGCGTTTGTGGTATAATAGCTGTGAAAGGCCGTTACATTCGGCTTACACCGTGCTGCTCTCCGGTCTGACCGCCGTGCAGGTCCCGCAGGAGGAGCGCTCGGAGATCTCCCAATGACCACCAGGAGGGCGCGCTATGCTCATTGCCGTATTAAACGGAACCCTGTCCGAGGCGGAACAGGATACCTACATCCGCCGCATCACCAGCAGGTTCCCCGCAGGCACTGTGGAGCGGATCACGCTGGACGTGCAGGGGGACTTTGTGGACGTCACCTACACGCTCCACCGCTTCCGGAATCTGCGGAAGATGGGCGGGTACTGCATCGGAGAGCCGGCGGACTGGAACCTCGCCAAGCAGGCGGAGCTCCGGGACACCGTCACCCATCCTGTTGACGCGGATTAGGGCCTGCCTCTGTTCATGGCCGGAGAGCGGCGGAAAGTACCGTCCGGACAGCGCCTTCATCATCTGCGGCCGCTTGGACACAGGGGCTGCGGAGCATCTTGACAGCGCCCCCGGAATGGCGTATAGTCAGGTTGGTTTTGGTGGTGCGCCGGTCCGGGACGGCCCGGGGTAAGAGCCTGTTCCGCACCTCCTCCCCCACACGCTGAAATACTGAACAGGCTCAAGAATATCATTCAAATCGGAGGAAGCAGTATGGATCAAAAAGTAAAGCGTATTGGCGTTCTGACCAGCGGCGGCGACGCGCCGGGCATGAACGCGGCCATCCGCGCCGTAGTGCGCTCCGCTCTGGCCAGGGGCATCGACTGCGTGGGCATCCGCAGGGGCTGGAACGGGCTGATCAGCAGCGATTTTGTCCGCATGGACACCTCCAGCGTCAGCCACATCATCGAAAAGGGCGGCACCCTCCTCTACACCGCCCGCAGCGATGAGTTCCGCACCGTGGAGGGTCAGGACAAGGCCCTGGCCACCTGCAAGCTGCTGGGCCTGGACGCCATTGTGGCCATCGGCGGCGACGGCACCTTCCGGGGCGCGCTGGATCTCTCCCGCCGGGCTGCGGAGACCCACTATAATCTCCAGGTGGCCGGCATCCCCGCCACCATTGACAACGACATCGGCTGCTCCCACTATACCATCGGCTTTGACACTGCCTGCAACACCGCCATTGAGTGCATCGACAAGCTGCGCGACACCATGCAGTCCCACGAGCGCTGCTCCGTGGTGGAGGTCATGGGCCGCCACG
>CAJTWF010000003.1 GCA_910579965.1 uncultured Oscillospiraceae bacterium | reverse complement strand
TGGTCCAGGTTTTCGTCCGCACCCCCATTTGGCCCATTTTACTTGACTGCTTACAACTTCCCGACAAGCGCCGCCGCTACAATGCAGAGTTGGCCCAACTTAGGGTACAGCAGAGCCTCGAACGGCGGGGACGCAAGGCAGCGAAAGGAGCGGGAGAGCATGAGCAACTTTGAGAAGATCACAGCAACGCCGGAAGCGCTGGGCGCGTTCTTGGCGTCCTTACCCGTCGCAACCGGGCCGTGGGATGAAAGTTTCCATGAGAAGTTTTGCGCTTCCTGCGAGCGGGAGGAGTGCGACACGGAACATTGCCCCCACCAGAACGAGCGGAACAATCCGACATGGTGGCTGACCCAGGCAGCGGAGGGCGAGCCAGTAGAGCGCCGCTATGTGTGGCGGAACGGGAGGCTGAACATAGAGCCGGGGGCCGTCCAGACAGAACAAAAGCTAATCGTTGTGCGGGATGGGTATGAAACCGTGTTGAACGGTTTCCTTGAACGCATGAAGGACGAGCGGGAGAAAAGGGTGGAAAAGACGGGGGATCCGGGACGTGACCGAGCGGGCCAAGAAGTTCCACGCCCGCCTGGACGCCATGGGGCTGAAATACCGGGACCTGCTGGAATTGGAGGTCCTGGCGCACAGCCTGGGCGACATGGGCCACAATATCCTGCTGGGGTATGAGCGCGAGGAGGGGTGGCCAGGTGGGACCTGAAAGCAACAGCGGCCCCATGGTGGCCTATCTTGACGGTCAACCTGTGGAGATCGGCACCCCCTGCCGGAGATCACGCCGGACTATTCGGCGGGAGGCGTGACTGCGGAGGTGGCGGCGGCGGGTCTAGAGCGGTTTATATACTCCCTGGAATTTGACCTGGCCATAAACCTGGCGCTGGCACTAAAGCCGGAATTGGTCCACCGATATCGCCGCACAAAGAAAAAGAGGATCCGCAAGAAATACAAAAAGCGGATCATGGTCTGGTTTCAGGAGGTGTTCCGGTAAATGTTCAGACTGAAAGCCAACAAAGCCAGCCTTTACAAGCTGGTGGGCGAATTTGAGAACCTGCCGCCCATGCGCCGGGTGACAATCACTAAAGCATGGGGCCGCCTGCTTTATGTGGGCCACGTTCCCCAACATCGGGGAGGCCATCAAGGTCATGGAGGCGTGGGAGTTTACATACAAAACCGCCGCCTTTGTGTGGGTGAAGAAAAACGCCAGGAGCGGCGGCAATTACATGGGGCTGGGGGAGATTGTGTCAAAACGCTATGCAAAAGGTCGTTTTTATGGTATAATAGAGCAAAAGGGAACGAAAGGGAGGAAATGGGATGGAATATATTTCAGGGATAGACAGGAATCAGTGCTGGATAAGCAGCTTGGAAGATGCAATCGATGAAAATAATCCGATCAGATTTATAGACAATTATGTTTCAAGATTGGACATCGGTGAAATGGGATTCGAGTATAGTGAGCCGCAAGATACAGGAAGACCCGCATACGCACCGAGAGATCTGCTGAAGTTATATCTGTATGGCTATTTCAATCGGATAAGATCAAGTCGTAATCTTGAAAAGGAATGTTACAGAAATATTGAGGTAATTTGGCTGCTGAATGGATTGCGCCCGGATCATAAGACGATAGCGCGGTTCCGGCAAAATAATCCGAAAGCACTAAAGAATGTGTTCCGGGATTTTGTGAGGTTCTGCGTAGGGCTGGGGCTTTATGGGAAAGAATTGATTGCCATAGACGGGAGTAAATTCAAAGCGTGGAACGGCAAGGACAGGAATTATACGAAAGGAAAAATTCAGGATCGCATTCGCAGGGCAGAGGAAAAGATAGCCGCGTATTTGGAGGAATTGGAACGAACTGATAAAGAAACGGAATCAGAAGATCAGGCCAGAACAATAGAGGCTGCCATTTTGGCTCTTGTGAAACGCAGGACGGAATTGGAAGGCTATCTTGAGCGTATTACCTGCGGAGAAGAAACGCAGGTGTCGCTGACCGATCCAGACAGCCGGCTGATGAAGACGAAGGACGGTATGTCGGTGTGTCTAAATGTCCAAACCGCTGTGGACGGCAAGAATAAAATGGTGGTGGAGTTTGCGGTCTGCAATCAGGTACAGGACAAAAATCTGATGTCGCCTATGGCAGAAAAAGCCTCAGAGATACTCGAGGCAGATCACATGACGATCGTAGCGGATAATGGATATGACAGTGTAAGCGATGTGGCACAGGTGCTTGCCGGAAACAACATTCCAGTTGTATGCGGTGGCGATTATGAATTCTGGTATCCAACGACTGCGGAGGAGGCAGAAGTTACAACCGGTTATGATGAGACAATTGCCCGTTCGGTATATATTCCGAGCAGGAACATCTACATTTGCCCGATGGGAAAATTTCTGTATCCGTCCTGCTACATAACAAAAAAGCACATTGCAAAATACGGCAACCCAAGCGCGTGCTCACATTGCCCCAAGAAGTGTACGACGATGCGGTATTTCTATGTGGAACGGATGATAAAGAAGTCTGAGTTCAGCAAGGAGTGCGATATGTCATCCGTTCCGCTGAAAAAATCCGCATTTTACAAAACAAGGCGATCTCATCCCAAAGGAAATGTATTGTTGAACATCCTTTCGGAACCGTCAAACACGATATGGGCGTTAGACAGCTTTTGCTTCGCGGTATCCAAAAAGCAGAGGGGGAATTGTCATTGACATTTTTAGCGTTTAATATGAAACGTGCTCTGAATATTGTAGGGATAAAGAATCTGATGGCAGCCTTGGGATGAGGGCTGTTATTTTTTAGCCCGCGAGGGCGTAGCTCCGGCAGCAATGCCGGATATTTTTTGCGTGAGCATAAAAGTCGGGGTTTGGGGACTCCCCAGACTGTTGTCTTTTGACACAGTCTGGGGGCCTACACCCGCGCCAATGCGGAGGTGTGCCTGCTGGGCGTGTCCCCTGGATTTAAGGCCGGGGGGCGCGGCGGTGATGATGTTCGCGTCCATCGCCTGTTCTGCAAGCCCCCTTGACAAATATATCGAAGGATGATATATTGTATATACATCGAATGGCGATATATTAGAGAAGGAGGACGGGACCATGGATAGAAGCCAGCCCCTCACCGAGGCCCTGTTCTACATCCTCCTGGCCGCCCGCAAGCCGGTCCACGGCTACGGCATCATCCAGGAGGTGGCTGAGATGACCGGCGGGCGGGTGAACCTGGGGCCGGGGACCCTGTACGGGGCCATCAACGTCCTGCTGGACCGGGGGTGGATCGTCCTCTACAGCGCCGAGATGGGGTCTCGGAGGAAAAAGGAGTACGTCATCACAGACCAGGGCCGGGCGGCCTTTGCCGGGGAGCTGCGCCGGCTGCGGGAGCTGGTGTCCAACGGCGGAAAGATGGAGGATGAGACATGATCCAATGGAAGTTTACCTTTGACAAGGACGAGGAGCAGGACTGGCTCAACGACTATTGCCGGGAGGGCTGGGCCATGGCCGGTTTTTTCGCCGGTCTGGTCATGTTTGTCCCCTGCCGGCCCGGGGAGTTCATCTACCAGATTGACCTGCTGCCCGGCGCGGGCCTCCGGGCCGATGACTACGAGGACTATGTGTCCTTTATGCGCGACATGGACGTGGAGGTGCTCCAGCGGTGGGGCCGGTGGGTGTACCTGCGCAAGCGGGCTGAGGACGGTCCCTTTGAGGTCTATACGGACACAGACTCCAAGATCCAGCTCTACCGCCGCATCCGGAATATGTTCCTGTGGGTGGTGTGCGTGAACAGCGTCTGCTGCTTGAACCTGGTTTTACAGGCAGTTCACTTCAACACGCTGCTGACCCGCTGCTCGGCCGCAGCGGCAGCGCTGATGCTGCTGGCCATTCTGCGCGGGGCGCGGAAGTGTACAAGAAAAATCCAGGAGCTGGAGCGGCTGACGCAGTAAACCTGAAAAATACGCACGCCCCCCTTTACAAATCCCAAAGGATATGATATAATACGTACGAACTGAATACTGCGCCAGCTGCAGCCGCGTTAATCGCGGCGCATGGAATGGGGTGAGAAGCCCCGCGAGTCGGTCACTGTGATGCTCCCTTGAGAGGAGCTGAGCCAGATACATGGCAGCTTGGCAGCATTCCGCCGAAACCGGAGATGCACTCTCTTTTTCGGCCTCACCGTATTACGGCGGGGCTTTGTGCGTTCCGCATTTCTGGTGCGGGGCGTTTTCTTTTGTGTTTCCTCCGGCGCCGATGGGGCGGCGCTGGGAAACAAATATTGTCCCTCTCTTCAATATCGGCTCTATATGGAACATCCAAAGGGCTGCCCAGGTCTCAAGACCGCCTGGGCAGCTCTTTGGAGTTCTTTCTTGGAAATAATAATGGTCTTCCCCCGCCGCAGAGCGCCCTACGCCCCGGCCAGCCGCCGGGCCGCTTCGTCCAGGAACGCCGCGGAATCCACCGCCCTGGCCTGGAACCCCGGCTCCACCAGCCCCACCAGATCCTGGGTCATCACCCCGGCGTTCAGCGTGTCCAGGCAGGCCCGCTCCAGCCTCAGCGCGAAGTCCGCCAGCTCGGGCAGTCCGTCCAGCTCTCCCCGCTTGCGCAGTGCGCCGCTCCAGGCGAAGATGGTGGCCATGGGATTGGTGGAGGTCCTCTCCCCCTTCAGGTGGCGGTAGTAGTGGCGGGTGACGGTGCCGTGGGCGGCCTCGTACTCCGTGACCCCCTCCGGGGAGACCAGCACGCTGGTCATCATGGCCAGGGAGCCGAAGGCCGTGGACACCATGTCGCTCATCACGTCGCCGTCGTAGTTCTTGCAGGCCCAGATGTACCCGCCCTCGCTGCGGATGACCCGGGCCACGGCGTCGTCGATGAGGGTATAGAAGTAGGTGATGCCCAGCCGCTCAAATTGGGCCCGATAGCGCTCGTACTCCTCCTCAAAGATCCGCTTGAACTCCCCGTCGTAGATTTTCGCAATGGTGTCCTTGGTGGAGAACCACAGGTCCTGCCTGGTGTCCACGGCATACTGGAAGCAGGCCCGGGCAAAGGAGCGGATGGACTGATCCGTATTGTGGGCCCCCTGCCACACCGCCGGGCCGTCCACGGTCTGGACCACCGCGGATTTCTCCTCCCCGCCGTTCCCCCGGAAGGTCATGGTGCAGACGCCGGGCTGGGTGGTGACAAAATCCACGCTCTTGTATACATCGCCGTAGGCATGGCGGGCAATGGTGATGGGCTTTTTCCAGTTCTTCACCACCGGCTTGATGGCGTCGATGCAGATGGGGGCGCGGAAGACAGTGCCGTCCAGGATAGAGCGGATCGTACCGTTGGGGCTCTTCCACATCTCGGTGAGCTGGGGGTACTCCTCCATGCGCTGGCGGTTGGGGGTGATGGTGGCGCACTTCACCGCCACGCCGTACTTCTTGGCGGCCAGGGCCGCGTCTACGGTGACCTGATCCCGGGTCTCGTTGCGGTGGAGGAGCCCCAGGTCATAGTACTCCGTTTTCAGGTCCACAAAGGGGAGGATCAGCTTGTCCTTTATCATGGCCCACAGGATGCGGGTCATCTCATCGCCGTCCATCTCCACCAGCGGGGTGGTCATCTTGATTTTTTCCATGCGTTCTCCTCCTCAGTCCCTGCCATAGCCGGCGGCGTAGTAGTTCATCAGGCAGCCCTCCTGGAGGATCTGCCGCTCGCTCTCCGTCAGGCCCGCGCACCGGAGGGACAGCTCCCGGACAGTCCCGTCCGCAGCAATCACCCTGGCCGCAAAGTCCTCCGCGCCCCGGGCGATGGCCGCCCGCACCCCGGGGATGTACACCCAGTCGCCGTCCTTCCAGGGGAAATCCCCGTCCACGGTGAAGGGCACGAGGCCCCAGTTGATGCAGTTGGAGCGGTACCGCTTGGTGGCGTACTCATGGCAGATGTTGGCAAAGCCGCCCAGCACCTTCTGACAGGAGGCGGCCTGTTCCCGGGCGGAGCCGTCTCCGGGCTTTCGGGCAAAGATGCAGGAGCCCACGGTAGTGCGCCGGGCGTCGCCCCCCACCCTGTCCAGAACCGCCCGGACCTCACCGGGGATCTCCCCCGCCTGCCGGGCCTCCTCCAGGGCCCGCACGGCCTTGGACCGGGCCACGTACTCCGGGACGCGGCGGCTGAGGGCGAACTCGCTGAGCCCGATGGGGTTGGAGCGGTAGGAGCTGGTCTCCCCGGAGGGGATGAGCTCGTCGGTGGTGGTGACGGGATCGTGGATCACCGCGCACAGCCGCACCAGCAGGTCCTCCTCCAGCCGGGGCATCCTGGGCCAGTCCTTGATGTTGGGCCCATAGCGCAGGGGGGCCTCCGGGTCCGGCCTGCCGAAGCCCTCATAGCACCGCTTGGCGTACACGCTCCCGTCGTAGCGGTAGGCCAGCTCCTCCGCCGTGGGGGGCTCATAGCCGATGTCCGTGGCCGCGGTGAGCACGCCGCCGTTCCGGGCCGTGGCGGCAATGGACCGGGCGTCCATGAGGGCCACGGCGGCAATCTGGCCGCTGCCGGGCTTGGACCCCTCCCGGTTGGCGAAATTCCGGGTGGCGTGGCGGATGGAGAGGGTCTGGTTGGCAGGGGTGTCCCCCGCGCCGAAGCAGGGGCCGCAGAAGGCGGGCTTCATCACGCACCCGGCCTCCATGAGCCTGGCCGCCGTGCCGTTTTTCGTGACAGCGAGGCTGATGGGGGTGGAGGCGGGGTAGACGGACATGTCGAAGTAGCCGTTGCCGATGGACTGGCCCTCCAGGATCTTCCCGGCCTCCACGATGTTCTCGTACATGCCCCCGGAGCAGCCCACGATGACCCCCTGGCCGCAGACCACCCGGCCGTCCACGATGCTGCGGCGCAGGTCCAGGGATACCTTGCCCTCCAGCTGGCGGTTGCAGTCCGCCTCCACCCGGGCCAGAATCCCCTCCGGATCGGCCTGCAATTCGTGGACCGTGCAGGCGATGGAGGGGTGGAAGGGCAGGGCGATCATGCACTCCACCTGGCTGAGATCAATGCGCACCACGCTGTCGTAATACGCGCCGTTCTCCGGGCGCAGGGGCCGGAAGTCCTCCGGCCGGCCCACGTTCTCGTAGTAGGCCCGAATGGTCTCGTCCGTCTCCCAGATGGAGGAGAGGCAGCTGGTCTCCGTGGTCATCACGTCGATGCCGGTGCGGTAGTCGGCGCTGAGATTTTTCACGCCCGGGCCCACGAACTCCAGGATTTTGTTTTTCACGCAGCCGTCGGGGAAGGTGGCTCCCACCAGGGCGATGGCCACGTCCTGGGGACCCACGCCCCGGCGGGGCGCGCCCTCCAGGTAGACCATGACCACCTCCGGGGCAGCCGCGTCGTAGGTGTTCTCCAGCAGCTGCTTGACCAGCTCGCCGCCCCCCTCGCCGACGCCCATGCAGCCGTAGGCGCCGTAGCGGGTGTGGGAGTCGGAGCCCAGGATCATCCTTCCGCACCCGGCCAGCCGCTCCCGGGCGTACTGGTGGATCACCGCCTGGTTGGCGGGGACGTAGATGCCGCCGTACCGCCTGGCCGCCGAGAGGCCGAAGGCGTGATCGTCCTCGTTGATGGTGCCGCCCACAGCGCACAGGCTGTTGTGGCAGTTGGTCATGGCGTAGGGGATGGGGAAGCGCTCCAGGCCGGAGGCCTTGGCGGTCTGGATGATGCCCACAAAGGTGATGTCGTGGGAGATGAGGGCGTCAAACCGCAGGCGCAGCCTGGACCGGTCCGTCCCCCTGTCGTGGGAACGGAGGATGGAGTAGGCCATGGTCTTCTCCCTGGCCTGCGCGGGATCGGCGGGCAGGCCGTCCGCCCAGACGATGCCGCCGTCCACCAGATACGCGCCCCTTTTGATTACTTCAACCATAGTATATCCTCCTGCGATGGGCGGCGGAGCTGTCCCCGTCCGCCAGACTATCGTCTTTGAGTGTAGCATAGGGCGGGCGGTTTGTGAAGAGGAAATATGCACAAACCGCTTTAAATCATTAAAAACAAAAGAGGACCACTTGACAAATCAGGGAAACAGGCTACAATGTAATGGCATGTGTCATGACACATAGCTGAAGAATACAAGAGGTTCAAAGAAATGGAAACTGTCAACGCGTTCCTCAAGCGCAAGAACATCGTGTTCTCCGCCAGGCGCTACGGCGTCGACGCGCTGGGCGCCATGGCCCAGGGCCTGTTCTGCTCCCTGCTCATCGGCACCATCGTCAAGACCCTGGGGGAGCAGGCGGGAATCGCCTTCCTGGTGGATGTGGGCAACTTCGCCGCCGCCATGAGCGGCGCGGCCATGGCTGTGGCAATCGGCTACGCCCTCCAGGCCCCGCCCCTGGTGCTCTTCTCCCTGGCCACGGTGGGCTACGCGGCCAACGCCCTGGGCAGCACCAGCCTGATTCCCGATCAGGCCGGGGCCGGCGGGCCCCTGGCGGTGCTGTTTATCGCCATCATTGCCGCCGAGTTTGGCAAGGCGGTGAGCAAGGAGACCAAGATTGATATTTTAGTCACGCCCCTGGTGACGATCCTGGTGGGGGTGGCCCTGTCGGCCTGGTGGGCCCCGGCGATCGGCACCGCCGCCACGGCGGTGGGCAACATCATCATGTGGGCCACGGATTTACAGCCCTTCCTCATGGGCGTGATCGTCTCCGTGGTCATCGGCGTCGCGCTGACGCTGCCCATCTCCTCCGCCGCTATCTGCGCGGCCTTCGGTCTGACGGGTCTGGCCGGCGGCGCGGCGGTGGCCGGGTGCTGCGCCAACATGGTGGGCTTCGCGGTGCTCTCCTTCCGTGAGAACGGCTGGGGCGGCCTGGTGAGCCAGGGGCTGGGCACCTCCATGCTGCAAATGGGCAACATTCTGAAGAACCCGCGCGTCTGGCTGCCCGCCATTCTTACATCCGCGGTGACCGGCCCCCTTGCCACCTGCGTGTTCCGGCTGGAGATGAACGGACCGCCGGTCTCCTCCGGCATGGGGACCTGCGGCCTGGTGGGCCAGATCGGCGTCTGGACCGGGTGGCTGTCCCCCAGCGAGCGGGCCCTGGCCAACGGCGCTGCCGCTGTCGCCCCCGGAGCCATGGACTGGCTGGGGCTGATCCTCATCTCCTTTGTGCTGCCGGCGGTGCTGTGCTGGGCCTTTGGGCTGCTCTTCCGGAGGATCGGCTGGATCAAGCCGGGGGATCTGACCTTGCAGTAAACCCCTCCCGGGCTGGGGGAGAGAATACATCAAAAGGTTCCCAGGCGCGGCTGCCTGGGAACCTTTTTTGCGCTCCTTGACGCGGGGCGGTTAATCTTGATATATGGCGGCAATGCTCTGTATTCTCCGCTTCATTTCTGCGCGGACATGCGGAGGCGCAAGGCACTCGCACTGATCTCCAAAGCTAAGAAGCATATCATAGTGATATTCGTTTTCAATGAACGGAAAATTTACGATATAATGCTCGCCGCCATCCGGCAGAAAGCAGTCGCAGGCACAAAATTCAAGCGCCCTGTCCAGCACGGATTTGTGAATGCGCAGTTGAATCTCTGTCTGCATCGCTTCCCTGATATCCTCAAAATCCAAAACCGGTTTTGGATAATCCCGGGGCACAAAGACCTCCTGCCTGATTTCCAGATTTAACATGCGGGACAGTCTGAACAGGCGGCAGCCGCTTCTGGTGAGGCAGTATCCGTACAAATACCAGCGGCCGCTCTTCAGCACAAGCTGGCAGGGCTCAACCGTCCGCGCGGTTTTCTTTCCGCGGTGGGCGATGTATTCAAAGGAGAGCAGCCTGCAGGCGTCTAAAGCGGATTGAATCATTTGCAGGTATGGCCGGAGCTGGTGATTGCCTGACCACGGGCTGAAATCTACGCGGATTTGATTTGCCTTTATTTCGATATCCCTCGCTCTGCCGGGAGGGATGAGGCTTTTGATTTTCGCAAGGGCGTTTGCAAATTCGCCGCCCCGCACCATGCCGGAGAGATTGGAGAGCCCCGTCAGGATTGCGGAGAGATCGGCGGACGAAAAAACATTTTTATCAAGCTTGTACTCCGGCATAATTTCAAAGCCGCCGCCAACGCCCGGTGTGGAGCGGACAGGAATGCCCGCCATATTAATGGCGTCAATGTCGCGGTAGATTGTACGGGGCGAGACCTCAAACATATCCGCCAGCTCCCGCGCGCTGATGCGCTTTTTATCGAGGAGCGTCATAATCATGCCAACAAGCCTGTCAACTTTCATGGGGCAGCCGCCTTTCAAAATTCTCTTTTATTATAGATTGCTGCCATACGGATGTCAACGATTGGCTGGTACAATGGAGGAGCCCCCGGCGGGGCAGAAAAGAAAAGCGGAGGAGAGGTATGATTACAGTCTATGTCTATATCCTGGATACGCTGGCGGACTGGGAATTGGGGTACGTTACTGCGGAATTAAATTCGAAACGCTTCTTCAAAAAGGACGCTCCGGATGTCTCGGTCAAAATGGCCGGCGTCTCGCAGGAGCCCGTCAGGACCATGGGGGGCTTGACGGTCACTCCGGACTGCGCTGTGAGCGATATTGCGGTGAATGAGAACAGCGTATTGCTGCTGCCAGGCGCGGCGGCCTGGAGCGATCCGAGGCATGATGCGGTTATTGAGAGGGCGGGAGAGCTGCTCCGGGCGGGCGCTGTGGTGTGCGCCATCTGTGGGGCCACCGCTGCGCTGGCAAATGCCGGACTGCTGGACCGGCGCCCGCACACCAGCAATGGGGCGGGATACCTTGAGATGTGCGCGCCCCGCTACAAGGGGCAGCGGTTCTATGTGGATAAGCCCTCGGCTGCGGATCGCAGTCTGATTACCGCAGGCTCTGCGGGAGCCCTGCTGTGGGCAAAGCAAATCATTGAGCGGCTGGAGGTTTTCCGGCCTGATACGCTGGAGGCATGGTACAGCTACTTCAGCACCGGCAGGGAGGAGCATTTCTTCTCCCTCATGCAAACCCTGCCGGCGGGCAAATGACCTGCCTGGCCTGCCGCAGATCGACACGGAGGACGGTTTCCGTCCTCCGTGTCTGCGCGTCATACCGCGCCGGCCTTTGCGGCATACGCTCTCTTCTCGCCCGGGGCTCCGATATCGCCGCCTCCTGACATACAGCCGCTAAAGGCCCTCCTCCCCGTGCAGATCCCTCTGGGCGGGGCCGGTGAGCAGCTTCCCGCGGCAGTCGAACCGGGAGCCGTGGCAGGGGCAGTCCCAGCTCTCCTCGTCCGGGTTCCACTCCAGCTGGCAGCCCAGGTGGGGGCACCGGACGTCCACCGCATAACACCGGCCGTCCGGAGCCTTGTACACCCCGGCCTTCCGGCCGTCCCACTCCACCACGCCGCCGTGGCCCGGCGGCAGCTCCTCCGCCGCGGCCCTGGGCGGCGACAGGGGCAGGCGGGCCAGATCCCGGGCGGCGTGGAGGCCCTCCTCCAGCAGCTGTCCGGCGGAGGCCGCCGGGGTGAACCGCTGGGGGGAGAACAGCTGGGCCCAGGCGTTCTCCTGGCCGAAAATCTGGTCCCGGATCAGGTGGGCCGCGGCCATGGAGGCCGTCATCCCCCACTTGCCGAACCCCGTGGCCACGTACCAGCAGGGGGTGGAGGCGGCAAACCGGCCCATATAGGGCATTCCGTCCAGCGTCATGCAGTCCTGAGCGGACCAGCGCCCCGCCTCCGCCGCGTCCGGAAAATGCAGGCCGGCCCACCGGCGCAGGGCCTCGTATTTCCCGCCCTCCCGGTTCTCCCCTGTCCGGTGGGCCCCGCCGCCAACCAGCAGCAGTCCGTCCGCCATGCGCAGGGACGCGCCGCCGGGGTCCGTGCTGTAGTACATCCCCGGCAGCGCCGGAGCGCCCCGCAGGGCCAGCACATAGCTGCGCTCCTGGTGCATACGCAGGAAGTAGTATCCCGGGGCGTTGACAAAGGGGAAGTGACAGCAGAAAATGATGTGCTCCGCCCGCACCGTGCCGCCGGTGGTGCGAAGCTGGTCCCCCTCCGCCTCCAGCACCCGGGTTCCCTCCCGGATGGTCAGCTCCTCCGCCAGGGCACGGAGCAGGCGGAGGGGATGGAGCTGGGCCTGGTTTTCGCAGCGGACCGCCCCGGCCGTGGGAAAGGGCAGTCCGGTCTCCTCCGTCAGGCGCACCGGCAGTCCGGCCCGCTCCTGGGCGGCGAACTCCCGGAGCAGCTCCGCCTCTGAGCGCACTGCGTAGAGATAGGCCGGAAGGCGCTCCCATTCGCAATCAATCCGGCGGTCCCAGATGAGCTGCTGGTACCACTCCAGGGCCTGCTGGCCGGCCCCCGCGTACAGCCGGGCCGAATCCTGACCCAGGGTCTGCTCCAGCCGGTGGTAGAGCATGCCGTGCTGGCCCGTGACCTTGGCGGTGGTGTTTTCGGTCTGGCCGGAGCCGGTCCGGTCCGCCTCCAGCACAACCACATCCACGCCGGACTCCCGCAGCAGGGCGGCGGTCAGTATGCCCGCCAGTCCGCCGCCGATCACCGCCGCCTCTGTCTCCAGATCGCCCTGGAGGGGCGGTCTGGGGGCGATAGGGGCGGTTTGACGCCAAAGAGATGGCATCGTATCACCTTCCTCTCACACCTAGTGTTTGCCAAAAATGAGAGGAATAACCGTTCTTTTGCATAAATCTGCCCGCCGGGAACATAAACTAGCCTGTGCAAAAGGAGGGATCGTATTGAACAGAATCCATTCCGCCCGCCGCCGGGCCCAGCAGATGCGCCGCAGCGCCGGCAGCCGCCGCAGCGCTGGCGGGGAGAGCCGCGCCGCTCTGCGCCTGGTGATCTGCGGCGTGGTCTTTGTGCTGCTGGTGGCAGTGAAGCTGCTGTTTCCGGAGGCGGTGGGCGGCATCGCCCGCTCCGCCGGACGGCTGATTGGCCGGGACGCGGACTTCAAGGAGGCCTTTGCCGCCATGGGACGGGCCATCAGCGGCGAGGCCGCGGTCAGCGACTCCCTTCAGGACGCCTACACCGCCGTATTCAACCCCTCGTCCCCCGCCGCCTCCCCACCGGCGGCAGCCCCCTCCGGCGCCTCTGTCCCCCTGGACCCCGGCGCCCGGCTGATCCGCTACACCGCCCCCACCCTGCCGGAGATGACGGCCCAGCCCGTCCACACGGAGGTGGTGGTGGATACCGTCAGCCGCCAGCCGGTCCCCGCCGCCGGGGAGGACGCCGGCACGGCGGCTGACCCGCCGGAGGATCCGCCTCCCGCAGCCCCGCCCTCCGGCGAACCGGAACCGGAGGACGAGGCGGCTACTCATGCCCTCTCCTATGTCTACACCATGCCCGCCCTGCCGGACAACGCCAGTCTGGAGCAGCGCAACCTGGGCTTTTCCCACTGTACGCCGGTTCACGGTCCTCTCAGCTCCCCCTTTGGCTGGCGGGAGCACCCTGTGGAGGGCGGCGGCCGGTTTCACTACGGCGTGGATCTGGCGGCGGAGGAGGGCACGGACGTGGTGGCCTTTGCGGACGGCACGGTGTACGCCACCGGCGAGAGCAGCACCCTGGGCAACTATATCATGCTCCAGCACCAGGGGGGATATATCACCCTCTACGCCCACTGCAGCCGGGTCACCGTCTCCAGCGGTCCGGTGGCACAGGGGGAGAAGATCGCGGAGGTGGGGTCCACGGGGCTGGTCACCGGGCCGCATCTCCACTTTGAGCTCCATGACGGGGACCTGTATCTGAACCCGATTTACTATGTGGAAATCGGGTAAGCTGGAGATTGGGTGGGGCTTTGCCGCCATGGTGCTCCTGGCGCTGCTGGCCGGGGCGGGGAGCGTACTGCCGCTGGTGCTGCTCAGCGCCCTCTGCCACGAGCTGGGGCACCTTGCGGCCCTGCGTCTGGCGGGAACGGAGGTGGAGCTGCTGCGGCTGACCGCCTTTGGCGCGGAGATTCGGGCGGACACCCGCTATCTGCCCTATCCCAAGGAGATTCTTTGCACGCTGGCCGGTCCGGCGGTGAATTTGGTCCTGGCGCTGGTGTTCGCCCGGATTGCGGGGGACTATGTCCTTGCGGGGGCCAACCTGCTGCTGGGCGTGTTCAACCTGCTGCCGGTCCCCTCCCTGGATGGCGGGCGGGCCCTCTTTCTGCTGGTGAGCTGGGGCGCGGACCCGGGGACGGCGGACCAGCTGTGCCGCAGGGTGGGGCTGGGGTGCGCCCTGGGCCTTACCGCCCTGGCCCTGGCGCTGACGCTGTGGCACGGCGCGGGCCTGTTTCTGCTGCTGGGCGCGCTGGGGACCCTGCTGCCCCAGCTGCCCCGCCGGAGACGCGGGCGGGACGGCCGCGGTTTTTCTAAAAAAAGCTCCTCTGTCTGTTAAAGGACGGGTCCCTCTTTTCAAAAACGGAAAAGAGGGACCGTTTGATTCAAAACATACTGAAACAGCGGAACGCCTCCTTCTTCTGCTCCCGCGTTTCCTCGCTTCCGCTGACGAAGTGTTTACCCGCAATGAATAATGGCGGACAAAGGGGAAAGAATAGGGCTATCAACTGGGGAACAGAGACGCAAGCCCCAGGGAAAAGAAGAGGAGGTAAGAGAAATATGGTGTTGGATCGGATCGCGCTGATTCTTGTGATTATCGGTGCATTGAACTGGGGGATCATCGGCCTGTTTGGACTGGACCTGGTGGCCTTCTTCTGCGGCGGCCAGGCGGCGGTGCTCTCCCGGATCATTTATTCCGTGGTGGGCCTGGCAGGGCTGTGGTGCGTATCCCTGCTGTTCCGGGAGAGAGCGCCGGAGCAGGCGGCGGCCTGACAGACCGTCCGGAGGCGCGCAGTGAGACGCCGCGCTCAATCCCGTCCGCAGCCATGAGCGGGGGATACGTTCTGCCGGATCTGGCGGCGGATTGGATTTTGATATATGCAGTGGTGTGGGGCGCGGCGCAGGCCGCGCCCCACACAGTATTCTGTTTATTTTCGCTTTCGCCGGCTTCTTGTTATTTGACATATGAGCCCCATCTGTGGTATGGTAACAGCAGAAAACGAATACAGCCGGCGTTCCGGCATGGGAGAAACATCATGACAATTCTTCGGGATATATCCTTTCTCTGGTCCATGCTCCATATTGTGGCACTGTTTCTGCTGTTCTTCGAGCCACGCTACTCCTGGCGGACCACCATGCTGGCGGGGTTTGCCGGCGCGTCGGCATTGCTGTGCGTCAATGTGATGGCCATGTACCGGCTGGGCCACGGCATTATTATGAGCATCGCCTTTTTCTCCTGTACCATCCCCACCATGCTCCTGTTCTTTCTGCTGTCCAAATACCGGGACGGCCGCTTCTTCTTCCTCTTTTGCCTGACGGATACCATCTGCTTCTGGCTGCTCCAGCTCACCAACTTCCTGGACCGGCTTACGGGCGACACCTACGTGGTCATGCTCATCAGCCGTCTGGCGGCGTTTCCGGTGGTGGAGCTTCTCTTCTGGCGCTATCTGCGCCGCCCCTACCGGGAGCTGCAAAGCAAGCTGGAGAACGCGTGGTGGCTGTTCGCGGCCATCGGCGGGACCTACTACCTGCTGATTATGTTCACCTCCGTCCCGGTGGGCGCGCCCATGCCGGACGCCGCCGGGTTGGCCCGCATTCTCCTGGTGATGCTGCTCATGCCTTTGACCTATCTGACCATCTTCCGCTCCCTGTGGAGACAGATGCAGATCAGCGAGAACACCCGGCAGATGGAGCTGCAAAAGCGGGAGTACAATGCCATCTGCCGGAAAATGGAGCTGGGGCGGATCTACCGCCACGACATGCGCCACCACCTGGTAATCCTGGAGGGAATGCTCCGGCAGGAGGACAGCGCGGGGGCGCAGGAGTACATCCGGCAGCTGACCGGGAAGATGTCCAGCCTCAACCGGGCCGCCTGGTGCGCCAACACCGCCGTCAACGCCGTGCTCTCCGGCTACATCGGGCAGGCGGAGGAGTGCGGCTGTCAGGTGTCGGCGGAGGTGGGCATCCCGGAGGAGCTGCCCTACGGGGAGATGGATCTGTGCATCGTCCTGGCCAACACCCTGGAAAATGCCATTCACGCCTGCCGGGAGGCGCCGGAGGGGGAGCGGCAGATCGAGCTGCGGCTGGAGCTGACGGACAACCGGCGCATCTCCTTCTCCCTGGTCAACGCCTGTCCCCGGCCTGTGCGCTTTTCAGCCGATGGCCTGCCCGCAGCCCCCGCGAAGGAGGGCCACGGCCTGGGCCTGCAAAGCGTCCGGTCTGTGGCGGACAGGTACGGCGGCCTCCTCCAATGCCGGTGGGAGGAGGGCCGGTTCTACACTCAGATGGTTCTCTTTCCGCCCTCCCCATAACCGAATCCCCTGGCCGCCCACAACAGGGCGGCCAGGGGATTTTCTGTAAAGCCGGGCCATATTACCGGATGATTACGTTCTCCGCCCCCAGCACCTCCACCAGCTCGTCCACCAGGCTCCGGCCCAGAAGGCAGGTGGAGCCCAGCTGCTTGCCCGTGTCGGCCAGGTAGATCTTGGCCGGGGTGCTGCCCGGGAACATGCTGAACACGCGGTTGATGTGTCCCAGGAGGACCGGGTCCATCCCGGCCAGCCGCAGCCACAGCACCTTCCCCTCCAGCACCTGGACCGTGGAGGCCGGCCTCCTGCCCTGGGCCTCCGGCGGCAGCCCGCCTCCGCTCCGCAGGGGATACACCTCGTCGCAGATGATCTGGGGCGGCTTCTCGTCCCGCACGGACAGCTTCCCCCGGACCAGCACCGCGCTGCCCTCCCCCAGCTCCCGCCCGTACCGCTCCACGGTCCGGCTGAAGCACAGCAGCTCAATGGCCGCCGTGTCGTCCTCCACCGTGGCGTAGGCCATCAGCCGGTTGGCGCGGGTGGTGCGGGTGCGGTAGGCGGCGACGATGCCCGCCACGGTGATGCGCTGCTCGTCCTGGTAGACGGTGGGCCCGCCCTCCTGCTCAAAGTCCTCGGTGATCGAGCCGATGCGGACCGCTCCGGCGGCCTTGGCCGCGTCCCGGTAGGCGTTCATGGGGTGGCCGGAGAGGTAGAGGCCGGTGACCTCCCGCTCCTGGCGCAGCCGCTCCTCCAGGGAGAACTCCGGTATATCGGGCAGCGCCGCCTCCGCGCAGCGCCTGGGGCCGGCCGCCGCCATGCCGAAAAAGTCCATCTGTCCGTCCACATTCTGCCGGCGGCTGCCGGCGATGGAGTCCAGCAGCTTCTCGCTCACCGCCACCAGACGGCTCCGGTACACGCCGAAGCTGTCAAAGGCCCCGGCGCGGATCAGGTTCTCCACCGCCCGCTTGTTCGCGTCCGCGCCGTACATCCGCTCACAGAAATCCTGAAACCCTGTGAAGGGCCCGTTGGCCTCCCGCTCCCGGACCACGCCCTGGATGAAGCCCCGGCCGATGTTCTTGATAGCCACCAGCCCGAACCGGATCCCCTCCTCCTCCACGGTGAACACGTCCCGGGACCGGTTCACGTCCGGAGGCAGCAGGGTGATGCCCATGTCCCGGCACTCGCCGATGTAGCTGGAGACCTTCTCGGACCAGTAGAGCACCGACGTGAGCAGCGCCGCCATGTACTCCTTGGGGTGGTGGAGCTTGAACCAGGCGGTCTGGTAGGCCACCACGGCGTAGCACACCGCATGGGCCTTGTTGAAGGCGTAGTTGGCGAAGTCGTAGATCTCGCTGTAAATGGCCTGGGCAATATCCTCCGGGATGCCGTTGGCCACGCACCCGGCGATGCCCCGCTCCGGGTCGCCGTGGAGGAACGCCTCCTGCTCCCGGGCCACGTCCTTGGCCTTTTTCTTGCTCATGGCCCGGCGGATCATATCCGCCTGCCCCAGGGAATAGCCCGCCAGCTGCTGAAAGATCTGCATCACCTGCTCCTGGTAGACGATGCAGCCGTAGGTGATGGAGAGAATGGGCTTGAGCGCCGGGTGCTTGTAGGTGACCAGCTTGGGGTCGTGCTTGCAGGCGATGAACCGGGGGATGGAGTCCATGGGCCCGGGCCGGTACAGGGCCACAATGGCCGTCAGATCCTCCACGGACTGGGGCCGCAGCCCCACGCACACCCCGGTCATGCCGGCGGACTCCATCTGGAACACGCCGCTGGTCTTCCCCTGGGTGAGCATGTCGTAGACTCCCTGGTCGTCCTCCGGGATGTCCTCCAGCCGGAAGTCCGGCTCCCTGCGCCGGACCATCTCCACCGCGTCCTCCAGCACCGTCAGGTTGCGAAGGCCCAAAAAGTCCATCTTCAGCAGGCCCAGCTCCTCCAGGGTGACCATGGTATACTGGCACACCGTGGTCTCGTCGTTTCTGGCCAGGGGCACGTAGGTGTATACCGGGTCCTTGGTGATAACCACGCCGGCGGCGTGGGTGGAGGCGTGGCGGGGCATGCCCTCCAGGGCCTTGGCGGTGTCGATGAGCTTTTTCACCCGCTCGTCCCCGTCATAGAGATCCCGCAGGGGCTTGCTCAGCTTCAGTGCGTCGTCCAGGGTGATGTGCAGGTTCCCCGGCCCGCTGGGCACCTGCTTGGCCACCGTGTCCACGTCCGCGTAGGGCATGTTCAGCACCCGGCCCACGTCCCGGATGGCGGCCCGGGCGGCCATGGTGCCGAAGGTGACGATCTGGGCCACCCTGTCGCTGCCGTACTTGCGCCGGACGTAGTCCACCACCTCGTCCCGGCGGTTGTCCCCGAAGTCCATGTCAATATCCGGCATGCTCACCCGCTCCGGGTTGAGGAACCGCTCAAAGTAGAGGCCGTACTTGATGGGGTCAATGTCCGTGATGCCCAGGCAGTAGGACACCATGCTGCCGGCGGCGGAGCCGCGGCCGGGCCCCACGGGGATGCCCGCCTGCCGGGCAAAGCGGACAAAGTCGGAGACAATGAGGAAGTAGTCGGTGAAGCCCATCTTCTCAATCATGTCCAGCTCGTAGTCCAGCTGCCGGCGGTACTCCGGGTGCTCCCCCCGGTAGCGGTCCGCGAACCCCTGATCGCACAGGGCGCGGATATAGGTCCGGGCGGTCTCCCCCTCCGGGACCCGGAACTCCGGCAGGTGGTACTGGCCGAAGGTGAACTCCAGATTGCACTGCTCCGCGATCCGCTCCGTGTTGGACAGGGCCTCGGGGTACTGGGAGAAGAGGCGCTCCATCTCCTGGGTGGAGCGGAGGTAGAAGTTGCGGGGCTCGTAGCGCATCCGCTTCTCATCGTCCACCATCTTGCCGGTCTGGATGCACAGGAGAATGTCGTGGCTCTCCGCGTCCTCCGGGGCCAGGTAGTGGCAGTCGTTGGTGCACACCAGGGGGATGCCCGTCTCCTGGTGCAGGCGCAGCAGGCCCTGGTTGACCACGGCCTGACTGCGGATGCCGTGGTCCTGGAGCTCCAGATAGAAGCTGTCCGGACCGAAGACGTCCCGCAGCTCCAGGGCCCGGGCCTTGGCGGCGGAGTAGTCGCCGGTGGCCAGCCGCTTGGGGATCTCCCCGGCCAGACAGGCGGACAGGGCGATGAGCCCCCCGCTGTGGGAGCGCAGCAGGTCCATGTCCACCCGGGGCTTGATGTAGAAGCCCTCCGTGAAGGCCATGCTGACCATGTAGCTGAGGTTTTTATATCCCTCCTCGTTCCGGCACAGGAGGACCAGGTGGCGGCTCTCCCCATCCAGCTCATAGACCTTGTCAAAGCGGGTCCGGCCGGGGGGCGTGACGTACACCTCGCAGCCGATAATGGGCTTGACGCCCTCCCGCTTGCAGGCGCGGTAGAAGTCGATTGCGCCGTACATGACCCCGTGGTCTGTGATCGCCACGGCGGACTGGCCCAGCTCCTTGACCCGGCGGGCCAGTCCGTCGATCTTGCAGAAGCCGTCCAGCAGGCTGTACTCCGTGTGGACGTGGAGGTGGACAAAGGACATCGGGTTCCTCTCTTTCTCGCTCCTGGGAGCGTTCTCCGGCTATGAATACAGGTTCTTATTGCCGGCTCAGCTCCACCAGCTTGCGCAGCCGGTGCTGGAGGCAGCTCTTTGTGACCGGCGGCTCAAACTCCTCCGCCAGCTCCCGCAGCGTCAGCTCCGGGTAGGTCTCCCGCAGGATAATGGTCTCCTTCAGCTGGGCGGGGAGACCGCCCACCCGGTCCAGCTCATAGAGCCGCCGGATGGCCTCCAGCTGCTCCTGGGCGGCGTCCACGGCCTTGTCCAGATTGGCGGCCTCGCAGTTGACCCGGCGGTTCACGCCGTTGCGCAGCCGCTTCTCCGCCCGGGCGATCACCAGGGCCCCGGCGGACTCCGGCGCGCCCATGACGGCGAGCAGCTGCTCGATCTGGACGCTGCTCTTGAAGTAGGTGACCTGACAGCCGCCCCGGGCCGTCTGGCGGGGCTGGCGGCCCATGTCGGTCAGCAGCGCCGCCAGCTCCCGGCTGGCCTGGGCGTGGCTGGTGACCAGCTCCAGGTGGTAGCTCCTGGAGGGCTCGGTGGTGCTGCCGCCGGACAGGAACGCGCCCCGCAGAAAGGCGGACCGGCAGCAGTCCTCCTCCAGCAGGCCGAAGTTGATGTGGAGCACCGGGCTCTGGCGGGAGTCGAAGCCAAAGGCGTCCACGATGCGGCCGGTCTTCTCCCGGTCTGTGATCTGAAAGACGTATTTATGCTCCCCCTCCGCCGGCAGGCGGTCAAAGGCGAGGCCGAAGGCCCGGTCCAGCAGGGCGGGAAGCCGCCGGGCGAAGCTCTCGCTCTCCGTGATGACCCGCACCTCCTGGGGGGTGAAGGTGTTGCAGTGGAGCAGCGCGCCGTAGACCTCCGCCCTGGCGCAGCACTCGCTCCCCAGCGGGGACTGGCATAATTCGTTTTTTACGCGGCTGGAAAAGGTCATGGGCGGGTCACCTGCCTTGTCTGGGGTGGACTTTGACGGAAGGGGCAAAGCCACGGGTCTTGTTCGTCTACTTTACCATAGAAGAGGGAGAAAGTCTACCGTAATATACTCAGGCCGGGGAAATCCATTTTGCTGTAGGGGCGGGCCGTGCCCGCCTCCACCGGACCGCCGGAGGGGCATGTGTAGGGGCGAGCATCGCTCGCCCGTCTCTTTCGGGGCGCTGGAGGGTATCGTTAGGACGGGCGGGCAATGCCCGCCCCTACACGGATTGCCGCTGTTTTGAAACATATATCTTTTTGCAGAAATATAAGATTAATAAAATTTTCTATTTTGCCCTTAATTTTCTGAGAGCAAGGCCGAATATATGGGTGTAACAGTCAATCGGCAATATGTTTGTAATCATATATATTTACAAACTGCGTGAAATGACCGTAACAGAAAGGATTTCAGACGGTTTGCGCAAACCGTTTGGAATAGAGTACCGCACCCGCCGCTCCGGACAGCCTGGCCAGATGCCCACTCCGGCGGGCGCACCACCCAACAGCGCACACGCATGGATGCGTGTGCGGATATGAATAAGGAGATTTATCATGCGTATTCAGCACAATATTATGGCGATGAGTGCCTACCGCAACTACAACAACAACACCTCCGCGGTTGCCAAGAACCTGGAGAAGCTGTCCTCCGGCTACAAGATCAACCGCGCCGGTGACGACGCGGCCGGTCTGGCGATTTCCGAGAAGATGCGCGCTCAGATCACCGGCCTGAACGCCGCCCAGAAGAACGTCAAGGACGGCATCTCCCTGGTGAAGACCGCCGAGGGCGCGATGCAGGAAATTCAGGACATGCTCAACCGCATGGACTATCTGGCCACCCAGTCCGCCAACGGCACCTACGACAACGAGGTGGACCGCGCCGCCCTCCAGAAGGAGGTTGAGCAGCTCAAGAGCGAAATCAACCGCATTGCCGACTCCGCCAACTTCAACGGCATCAAGCTGCTGGACGGCTCCCTGGACACCGATGCCGACATGACCGTGACCAAGGACTTCTCCGTGGGCGGCGATCTGCCCGGCGTGGGCAAGGTCCTGGGCAAGGACACCGTTCTGCACAACAAGGCCCTCACCAACAAGGGCACCGAGTTCAGCGTGGACCTGCACAACTTCAAGTTCAAGGCTGACAAGGGCAGCACCATGACCATGACCGTCGGCGAAACCAAGATTGAGCTCATCGCCGGCGACGGCGCTACCGGCCAGGAGCTGAGCGCCAGCGATCTGGTGAGCGCCCTCACCGGCAACGCCGCTCAGTACGGCTTGTCCTTGAAGGTCAACGGTGCCGATGCCGCCACCCTGGACGGCATGACCATCAACGGCCAGACCTTTGAAGTCAGCGCTGACGCCGGTGTGGATTACCGCCTGAACTTCGTTCAGAAGAATCCTCCCCAGACCGCGGCCGACGAGGTCAACGGCTCCATGAAGGTCACCATCAACGGCGCTACCGTGGGCACCAACGCCAAGTATACCGCCGACTTCACCGGCTTGAAGGATACGGATGGAACGACGGATCTGGCCGCCGGTACCACTCTGAAAGAGGGCAGCATTCTCAGCATCGGCGGCACCAGCTATACCGTGGCGGCCGGCGGCGAGACCCTGGACGATGTTCTGGATAAGATCGCCCAGATGGGCATTGACGGCTATACGGTGAAGAACAACGGCGACGGCACCATGGAGATGACCGCCAACGCCCCCGGCAAGACCACCGAGCCCGTTGTCTCCCTGACCCTGGTTGAGGAGAAGACCGGCGTTACCGGCACGATAACCGCTAACGGCATGGACGGCCTTGCGGCGACATCTGGGGCCGGCGCAACAACCACCGCAAAACTGACCGCCAAGGGCGAAAAGTTCACGTTCAATGGCATCGAAGTGACCGTTGATGCCGCTTTTGATCCCGGTAACACCGGCGTTGCCGCAAAGGATATTCTGGATGCCGACGGCAATAAGACCGGCTATCAGTACACTGTCGCTACTTCTGGCGAGATTACCATCACCGCCACAAAGGCCGCAGGCGCTGCCGCCAATGGTGAGGTCACCGTTAAGATTGGCAATGCTGAGGAGAAGTTCACCTTCAGCGGCGGTGTTGACGGCATCAAGCAGCAGGTGGAGTACGACATCACCGGCTGGAACCCCGACCTTGGCGATATCGAGATCGGCGGTGTTGCTGTAAAGGACGGCGCGGAAATCGGCAATAGCGGCTGGATTGCCAAAATTGACGGCAACAAGCTGATCCTGGAGGGCAAGAATCCCGGCGCTATCGGCGGTGAAGGCCCCGGTGCCGCCGCTGGCACTGCCGACTTCAGCGTGTACCACACCGCCCAGAAGGCGGCGATGACCGAGGATCAGGCCGGCTCCGTGGCGGGCGACCTGACCAACATCACCCAGGGCTCCAACGGCGACTGGAACGTGTCCACCACCAATATCAACAACGTCACCGCCGGCGGCAATGACCGTCTGGCCAGCACCTACTTTGACCTGACCGAGGACATGGTCACCGAGGGCTCCCAGATCCGGATCGGGGACACCACCTACACCTTTACCACCGACAAGTCCAAGCTGGGTCAGGCGGGCTATGTGGACATCACCAGCGGCGATCTGGACAAGATCGCCAAGAACCTGACCGACGCCGCCGCCGGCAACACCCTCTATTCCGTGGGTCACGACGGCAACCGCATCACCCTGACCGAGACCACCGCCCACGCCAACGACCTGGACGGCAAGACCGGCACCTATCCCCCGGACAAGTGGGATCTGAGCACCGCCGAGGGCATTGCCGCCAGCCTGGGCTTCACCGCCGGCGAGACCAAGAGCGGCTCCGCCCTGACCCTCCAGATCGGCGACACCAGCGACAGCTACAACCAGCTGAAGGTCTCCGTGGGCGACATGCACACCAAGGCCATGGGCATTGCTGACCTGGACATCAGCAACCAGGACGGCGCGGCCGCCGCGATCAAGACCATCCGCGACGCGATCAACTACGTCTCCGGCGTGCGCGGCGACCTGGGCGCTACCCAGAACCGTCTGGAGCACACCGCCAACAACCTGTCCGTGATGGCTGAGAACATCCAGGACGCCGAGTCCACCATCCGTGATACCGACGTTGCCGAGGAAATGATGGCCTACACCAAGAACAACATCCTGGTGCAGTCCGCCCAGGCCATGCTGGCCCAGGCGAATCAGGTTCCTCAGGGCGTTCTCCAGCTGCTGGGCTAATTTTCCGGCAAAAAAGAATTCTTTCAGGCGCGTTTTCTCACGGGAAAAAGCGCCAACACCGAGCGCGGGGGCGGGCCTTGGCCCGTCCCCGCTTTTATGACGGTATGACGGAAGGAGGGCGTCGCCATTTTGGAAAGCCCGCAGAAGCTGCGAATCACCCATGAATTGAAACCAGTCTATTACGACAAATTCCGCTGCCTGATGGGGGACTGCGCCCTGTCCTGCTGCAAGGACAACTGGAAAATCGCGTTCAGCAAAAAGGACTATCTGAGGCTGCGGCACCTGAAATGCTCCCCGGGCCTGGAGGAGAACCTCTCAAAGACCGTGCGGCGCATCCGGCACGGTCCGGCGGCGGAGCGCTGGTACGCGGAGTTTGACATGAGCGCGGGGGTCTGCCCCATGCTGACAGAGGAGGGGCTGTGCGGCCTCCAGATGGAGCAGGGCGGCGAGGTCCTGCCCCGGGTCTGCAAGGTCTTTCCGCGCATGGAGGCCTGTACCGGGGCGGGCCTGGAGCGGAGCCTGTCCCCCGGCTGCGAGGGGGTGCTGGGCCTGCTGTGGGAGCTGCCGGAGGGGATTGATTTTGTTCTGGAGCCCCTGCCGAAGCCCTTGCAGGCGAAAAGGCTGTATGACACGCCCCTGTTTCTGGCCCACGAGGAGGTCCGCTCGCTGTGCATCGACTTTTTGCAGGACCGCGCGCTGCCCCTGCCCCGGCGCATCCTGCTCATGTGCATGCTGCTCAGGGATCTGGCGGACCACCCGGAGGACCCGGAGCGCTGGCTGCGGAAGGCGGCGGGGGTCCTGGCGGAGCCCGGCCGGGAGGAGCTGTGCGCGGGCCTGTCCGGCGGCGGGGCGGCGGGACGGAACCTGCGGATTATCAACAATCTGAACCTGCTTCAGGCCATCCGGCAGAACGACGAGGAGACCAACAGGCTGCGCCGGCGCATCCAGGAGACGCTGGAGGCGTACTGGAGAAACGGGCAGACCCACTTCTGCCTGGAGGACTATCTGCGGTGCGAGGCCGTCTTCAGGGAGCGGTATGGGGAGCGGGAGTGGTTTTTTGAGAATCTGATGGTGTGCATATACTTCCATATGAGCTTTCCGGTCCTCACCTCGCCGGAGGAGCTGTGGAAAAGCTGCGTGAACTTCTGCAATCTCTACAGCATCTGCCGGTTTATATCGGTGCTGAGCTGTTATGACCGGGGGATGGACGAGGCCGCCGCCAGGGCGGAGCTGTTCCGGGGCCTTACCCTGGTGAGCCGGGGCCTGCTTCACAATCCGGAGGCCCAGACCCACCTCCGGGACGAGCTGTTCCAGAACGACAGCGCCACCCTGGCCCATATGGCAATCCTGCTGGACTGCTGAGCTTCGGCAAAAACCATCCGCGCCCCGTGAAGGGCGCGGATGGTTTTTCGTCTCTATTGGATAACATCCAGAAGGATCAGCCGCTTATACATGGAATCATTCAGCCTCACGCCGCCGTCGTGCTCTTTCATCTCCGCCACCACGCAGTAGGCCAGGCGCACCTTGATCGTGGCCCTCCGGGGCTCCCTGATGCTTTCGATCCAGTCCGCCATCCTCCCATCTCCGCAGACAAAAACCTCACCGGTCTCTTGTCCGCCGGCGCTTCCATAGGCCGCCTTGATGGATGAGACGTCGCCCACCTGAAGCCCCAGACCTTTGCACATCGACGCTTTTATTGAGTTTGTCTGGGAGGGCGTCAGGAGCACGTCAAGAACAATCTCCTGTCCATAGTACTTATAGAGGCGCATCAGGAACCGTCTTAAAATCTCAAGATCGTCCATTTGCTCCGCCGCCTGCCGGTCCTGCATAAGCGACTGCCCCAGCACCCGGTCCTTTTTCAGCTCCTCCGTCAGGTCCTGCACCACTTTTTTCCCCAGGTCCGCGGGCGTGGTGAAGGTGCTGACCACATGGGTCCTTCTCAAACGGGTCTTGAAGTCCTCCAGTCTCCTGGCCTTCTCGCCGGTGTCCATAAATTTGGGCGCAATGGGGTGGTTCTCGTCCAGTATGTAGATCAGCGATGGAATGCTGTTCTTCACCGCCTCCTCATACTCCAGCTCTGTGAAGGACTTGCCGGACTCGTCCAGTATGCTGCCGTACCGCATACCGATAATGCCCACATAAATTTTGGACTCCCGGACAGTTTTCAGGCACACCTCCAGGGGGCTCTCCGGATTGGAGCCGAAAAACTCCATCCCCCGTATGGTCTGGTTCATCCGGATGATGCACCGCTCCACCTCATCCCGGTACGGGACCAGATCCTCATAGGTGGAGGAGACGAAGATGGGGACATTGATGCGTTCTTGAGACGTTGCCATAAGCCAAAACTCCTTCCATAATCCCAGAATTTTTTTCCGCGTGTCAGAACAGCTTCATCTGCACCCCGCCGGGCCGCCAGCCCCGGATCCGCTCCCGGCGCGCCGGCAGGTCCGCCAGGAAGGGGGAGGGCTGGCCGCTGTAGGTGACGATCAGCTCGTCCCTGGCCCGGGTCATGCCCACATACAGAAGCCGCCGCTCCTCCTCCCGGTCCGCGTCCGGCCGCTCCAGGGGCAGCACGCCCTCCCGCACCCCGGCCAGAAACACCGCCGGGAACTCCAGGCCCTTGGCCGCGTGGAGGGTCATGAGGGCCACGGCCCCGGCCTCCCAGCCCCGGCCGGAGGCCCGGCGGAAGTCCGCCTCCTGGCCCAGGGCCGCGACCTCCCACCACTGGGCGAAGGTGGGGTGGAACACCGCCGCTTGGCGCAGCTTGTCCAGCGCCGGCGTGGCGCCGTACCGCTCCTCCCATTGCTCCACCAGCCGCCAGGGCTTCTCCCTCTCCGCCAGGGGCCGCCACTCCTCCGCCCGCTCCCGCCAGAGCTCCGACAGGCCCAGGGTCTCCAGGACCGCCAGGGCCCCGCTGTCCTCCGGCGCGGTGAGGCTGTGGAGGAAGGCCATGAGGGCGCGCACCTCCTCCGCCTCCCAGAAGTCCTCCCGGCCGGAGATGATGCAGGGGATGTCGTCGTGGCGCAGGCACTTCTCAATCAGCTCCAGCTGCCGCCGGGTGCGGCACAGCACGGCGATGTCCGAAAAGGACCGGGCCTCCCTCTCCGCTCCCAGCTTCTGGGCCTCCAGCATGTCCACGCCCCCGGCCATGCGGCCGATCTCCTTGGCAATGAACACCGCCTCGGCGAACTCGTCCGCCCCCTCCGCCAGCCGCACCGCACTGCCGCCGGACCGCTGGGGCAGGAGCTCCCGGGCGCCGCCGGGGTTCTTCCCGATCACCGGCAGGGCGGCGGCCAGCACCGGCGGCGCGGACCGGTAGTTGCGCCGCAGCCGGTACTCCCCCAGGTCCGGGCAGTCCTCCCGGAGGCGCTGGAAGCACCGGGGGGAGGCCCCACGGAAGCCGTAGACGGACTGGTCCGGGTCTCCGATGACGAACAGGCTCCGCCCCCGGCCGCTCCAGGCCCGGACCAGCTCATACTGCACCTCGCTTACGTCCTGGAACTCGTCCACCAGCAGGTGGAGGAAGCTCCGCCGGCCGGTGACGTCCACCTCCAGGGCCCGCAGCAGCAGATCGTCAAAATCCAGGGCCCCCAGCTCCTCCAGCCGCTGGCCGTAGGCCTGAAAGAGGGCCTCGTCCACCCCGGCCTCCCCCGGCGGCACGCCGTTTTTCACCCGGGAGATGCCCTGGAGCAGAGCACGGGGACCGGTCCTGCTGCCCTGGGCGGTCAGGAGCTCCGCCGCCAGCGTCAGGGCCTCCCCCTGGTCCAGCAGCAGCACGTCCCCCAGAAGCTCCAGGCAGAGGGCGTGGAAGGTGCCGATGTGGAGCCGGGAGGCGGCCCGCTTGCCCCCCAGCCGGGCCTCCAGGCGGGAGCGCAGCTCCCCGGCGGCCTGATTGGTGAAGGTGACGGCGGTGATCTCCCCGGGCAGGACCCCTTTCTCCTGAATGAGCCAGGCCACCCGGTCCGCCAGGGTTTTGGTCTTGCCCGTCCCCGGCCCGGCGACGACGGACACCACGGTCTCCGGGGCCGTGACCGCCGCCTCCTGCTCCGGGTTCCGCTCCGCCGGACCGGCGGTCTCCCCCTTTTTGGGGGCGGTGGCGCGGAGGAGCCCCTTTTTCGCGCTCCTTTTGGCGGGGGCCTGGGGCTCGAACAGGGAGATCTGGCCGCTCAGCCGTCCGATCTCCCCCGGGGAGAGCAGGGAGATGACCCCGTACTCCCCGTCAAACCCGGCCCGCCGCTCCACCTCCCCGGCCCGCAGACGGCGGATCCCCTCGGCTACGCAGGGCCCGGCAGCCCGCTGGATATCGGCGGCCGGGGCCTCCCGGAGGATGTAGAACTCCGGTCCCAGCCGGGAGAGCATGTCCTCGTACAGCGCCAGCGTCCCCTTGGAGGAGGCGGACGCGCCGGTGGAGGCGGCGATGACCTCCGGCAGAGGGGCCAGGCTCTCGAAGGGCTTGGCCCCCTGGGGCCGGAAGCCCGCCGGACGGTCCGCCAGGGCCTCCACCCGGTGCTCCACGCCGATGGTCAGCTTTTTGCCGCACACAGGGCACCGGCCGTCCCGCTCCTGGGTCTCGGCGGGGGTAAGGCACACGCCGCAGCTCCGGTGGCCGTCCAGGTGGTACTTGCCCTCCTCCGGGAAGAACTCAACCGTGCCCAGAAACCCCGCCCCGGTGCGGATGGCCCGGACCAGACCCGGGTAGGACAGGGGGGCGTCCAGGAGGTCCGCCTCCCGGCCCAGCTTGGAGGGGGAGTGGGCGTCGGAGTGGGAGACCAGGGTGAACCCGTCCAGGCCGGAGAGCCGCCAGTTCATGGGCGGGTCTGAGGAGAGGCCGGTCTCCACGGCGTGGATGTGGTCCGCAAGGTCCGCGAAGCACTCCTCCACCCCGTCAAAGCCGGAGAAGGCCCCCAGCATGGCGAAGTGGGGGGTCCAGATGTGGGCGGGGATGAGCTCCGCCTCCGGGCAGCACGCCAGGGTCAGCTCCAGCAGGTCCCGGCTGTCCAGGCCCAGAATGGGCCGGCCGTCGGAGCGGATGTTCCCGATGGCCTCCAGCCGGGCGGACAGCTCGTCCGCCGCCTCCAGGGAGGGCAGGAGGATGAGGTTGTGGACCTTCCGCGTCCGCCCGCCCCGCTTGTAGATGCAGCTGATCTCCCCGGTGACGACGAACCGGGGCTCCTGACCCGGCATGGCCCCCGGCAAGATCAGGTCCTCCCGCAGAGCGTAGACCCCGTCCCCGGCGGGGACCAGGTGCTCCTGCAGCTCCCTGCGCCAGGCGGGGTGGGTGAAGTCGCCGGTGCCCACCAGTCCGATGCCCTTGCGCCGGGCCCACCAGTCCAGGTGGGGCGCGTCGCCGTCCTTGCTGGTGGCCCGGGAGAACCGGGAGTGGATATGGAGGTCCGCTATGTACATATGACACCTTCTCTTTCTGTGGATCGCTCCTCCTTGGCAGGAATCGCGCGCAATCGTTTCTGTCTCAGCAGGTCAGTCCCCGGCCATCCGCCCGTTCAGGCGGCACACCGTCCAGGCGTAGAGGCCCCAGAGACCCCCGAAGCACAGGAGGAACCCGCCGCAGAGGGCCGCCGCCAGCGGGAGGATCGACAGCCGGAATCCCGCCAGAGGGACGGCCAGGGCCAGCAGGGGCAGGCACAGCAGCAGGGGCAGGGCAAAGCGCAGGCAGGTCTGCCGGGCCAGCAGGCCGCGGATATCCCGGCCGCTTCTGCCCAGCTGGCGGAGGATCCGGACGCTCCGCCGGGCGTGCTGGGCGTCCACCGCCTGGCGCAGAGAGAGGACGGCAAAGTAGATCACCAGGAAGATGACGCAGATGGCCGCCTGGAGGAAGCCCATCCAATGTGCAAGGTCCGGGTCCATGCCTGGCCAGTCCCGGGAGAGCATGGCGCCGCCGCAGAGGAAGGCCGCCGCCGCGAGGAGCAGGCACAGGCAGAGCACGCTGTCCAGCAGGGCCGACTGGGCCCCGCCGGAGAGGAGCTGGGAGGCCAGAAACAGCCTGTCCCCCCGCAGCAGGAGCCGTCCGCCCCGCCGCCGGTATCCGCTCAGCAGGGCGTAGAGGGCCCGGTAGAAGCAGAACACCAGGGCCAGCGCGGGCAGGGACACCAGCCCCACCAGCATGTCCGCCGCCCCCGGCGCAAAGGCTATGCCCAGCAGGGCGGCGGCCAGCACGGCAAAGCTCACCCCGGCGGCGGCTGCCCAGACCCGGCCCGGCCCCAGGTTCCAGGACCGGTCCGACGCCCGTTCCGCCGTCAGCTCCCGGATCTCCAGGCGGCGGATGAGCTGGGCCGTGCTCACCAGGGAGACCAGCTGGACCGCCAGAAAGTACCCGGCGGTCTCCGCGGCGGCGGAGCCGATTGCGGGCAGCAGCGGCCCCCGCTCCGGGGACAGGGACAGCAGGCAGCACCCCATCCCCGCTCCCAGGACGATACCCCCCGCCAGGCACAGGCACCCCAGGAGGAAGAACTCCAGAAAGAACATCCACGCCAGATGCCGCCGCTCCATGCCCATGAGCAGGTACAGGGCAAACTCCTGGGCCCGCTGCCGGAGGATGAACCGGCTGACGTACCGCAGCAGGACCACCAGAATGAGCCCCACCAGCAGCGGCAGGGAGGCGGTCTCCAGCCCGGCCCGGTCCCCCAGGGCCGCCGCCATCTGGGCCAGGGTCATCACGCCGGTGAGGACCGTGAGGGTGAGGGTGTAGAGCTGGTAGTCCCGCCGGTCCCGCAGGGCGCTGCGCAGCGACAGCTTAAGATACATATCCCACGCCTCCCGCCATGGCGGCCATATGGTCCAGTATGTCCAGGAAGAAGGCCCGCCGCTCCCGGCCCGCCCGGTCCATCTCCCCCGTGATCCGCCCGTCCCCCATGAAGAGGATCTTCTCGCACCAGCTGGCGGAGAGGGCGTCGTGGGTCACCATCAGCACCGTGACGTGAAGGGCCCCGTTGAGGGAGGCCAGGGTCTCCATCAGATTGCCGGCCCCCCGGGAGTCCAGCGCGCCGGTGGGCTCGTCGGCCAGCAGCAGGTCCGGCCGGGCCGCCAGGGCCCGGGCGCAGGCGCACCGCTGCCGCTGTCCCCCGGAGACCTGGTTGGGGAATTTGTCCAGCAGCGGCTCGATCTCCAGCCGCCGGGCCAGCTCCCGGACCTGGAGGGGGATCTCCTCCCGGGGCCGCCCCTGGAGGGTCATGGACAGGGCGATGTTCTCCCCCAGGGTGAGGGTGTCCAAAAGGTTGTAGTCCTGGAAGATGAAGCCCAGACGCTCCCGGCGGAAGCGGGCCATGTCCCGGTCCGGGATCCGGGCCAGATCCTGGCCGCCCAGGCGGATCCGCCCGGCGGTGGGCCGGTCAATGGTGGAGATCATGTTCAGCAGGGTGGACTTGCCGCACCCCGACGGCCCCATGACGGCCCAGAAGCTCCCCCGGGGCAGGCGGAAGCTCACGCCGTCCACCGCCGGGGCCTCCGCCCCGCCGCCGTAGGTCTTGGTCACGTTTTCCAGCTCAAGCAGGGTTTCCATAGAAGGCCTCCTCGCGTATATTCAGGATACAAGCTCCGCCCCGGATTGAAAAAGGGCGGGCGGCGTATGATGACAAAAAATCATGCAGAACAGGGGACGATGACCGCTACAGATAGCGCCGCACCCGCGCCATGTACTGCCCGTAGGCCTGTCCGAATTGCTCCAGACACCACCGCTCCTCCGCCAGGATGATCCAGTGGGCGGAGGCCTGAAACACCAGCGTCAGTCCCAGCAGCGCCGGGGAGCGGGTCAGCAGGGCCATGCCCAGAAAGCAGACAAAGTAGGCCAGATACATGGGGTTGCGGGAGATCCGGTAGAGGCCGTTGGTGTTGAGCCCGCCGCTGTCGGGGGCGGCAAAGCTGACGACGGCGGCGGCGCACAGCAGCAGGCCGCCGCCGTAGCAGAGGAGGCCCCCGCAAAAGATCCAGGACGCGTCCGCCTGCACGGTGAGAAAGGCCGGATACAGGACGATCCCCGCGTTGGACAGCTGGTAGATATAGTAGGCGGCCCGCTCCCGTCCCCGCACCGGCGCGAACCGGGCCGCCCGGCCCAGTGCCTCCCTGCTCAGGGCGGCAGTGAGGGCGAAGCGGATGAGAAAGAAGGGGATCAGCAGGAAAAAGCCGTTCATCCTACGCCCGCTCCACAGTCTTTGTGGCCACCAGGGCCACGCCGGAGCCGGCGCAGTCCGGCAGCAGCACGTCCCCCAGGCCCACCGGCGCGGCCACCCGCAGACGGCGGACGGCCTCCATACAGTCCCAGATCCTGTCCTTGGGCACCGCCCTGGCGGTCTTCACCGGCACCCGGGCCTGCCGCCCCCCGGTCACCGCCGCCGTGGAGGTGACGGTGCGGCGGGGGTCCAGGACCTCGCTTCTGCCGTAGGCCTCCCCCCGGGGGCAGGTGTGGCCCTTCACCACCGGCCCGTCCGGCGACAGGGTCACTGTCAGCGGACAGCCCAGGGGACAGCCGGTGCAAATCAGTTCTCTTGTCTCCATATCACGCCTCCAACTCCACCGTGAGTACGCTGTCCGCCCGGGCCTCCGCCAGATCGGACCTTGTCACGGTCATCTGCTCCATCTCTCCCGGGGCCAGCACCCGCTTTTTCCGCCGGGCCAGCTCCCGTCCGTCCAGGGACAGGCGCACGCAGGCGTCCCGGAACACGTCCGTCACCCGGAAGCGGACCACCGCCGCCTCCGCCATCCGGTCCGGGCCGATGAACTGGGGCACCGTATAGCGCACCCCGTTTCCGGCCGCCACCCGCACCCGCCGGCCCGTCTCCCCGCCGCCGGAGCGGACAAAGGCCGCCGCGCTCTCGCCGGCCAGGGCCGCCTCCTGGGACACGTAGTCCACCAGATCGTGGACGTGGAGCACGTTGCCGCAGGCGAAGATCCCCGGCAGGTCCGTCTCCAGCCGGTCGCTGACCACGGGTCCGCCGGTGGCGGCGCACATGGCGGCACCGGCCTCCCGGGTGAGCTCGTTTTCCGGCAAAAGGCCCACCGACAGCAGCAGGGTGTCGCAGGGGATGCGCTCCTCCGTGCCGGGGATGGGCCGCCTCTGGCCGTCCACCGCCGCCACCGTCACCGCCTCCACCCGGTCCCGGCCGTGTATGTCCACCACCGTGTGACTCAGCTTCAGGGGGATGCCGAAGTCGTCCAGGCACTGGACAATGTTCCGCTTCAAGCCGCCGGAGTAGGGCATCAGCTCCGCCACCAGCCGGACCCTGGCCCCCTCCAGGGTCAGCCGCCGGGCCATGATGAGCCCGATGTCCCCGGAGCCCAGGATCACGGCCTCCCGGCCCACCCGGTACCCGTCAATATTCATCAGCCGCTGGGCCGCGCCGGCGGTGTAGATCCCCGCGGGCCGGGCCCCGGGGATGCTCAGGGCTCCCCGGGACCGCTCCCGGCAGCCCATGGCCAGCACCACCGCCCGGGCCTGGACCGTCTCCAGTCCCTCCTCCCGGCTGATATAGGTGACCCGCCGGTCCGCCGTGACGCGGACCGCCATGGCCCCCAGGCGGAAGGGGATGTTCTCCGCCAGGACCCGGTCCATATACCGGGCCGCGTACTCCGGGCCCGTCAGCTCCTCCCGGAAGGTGTGGAGGCCGAAGCCGCTGTGGATGCACTGGTTGAGAATGCCCCCCAGCTCGTTTCCCCGCTCCAGGATCAGCAGGTCCGTCACCCCGGCCTCCCGGGCGGCCAGCGCCGCCGCCAGTCCCGCCGGACCGCCGCCGATGATGACAATATCAGTGGTTCTCATGGTCCGCCTCCCCCATTGTTCCCGTCAAAAGCTTTGAGCCGGGCCGGTTCTTGCACACCTCGTCCGGCGAAATGCCCAGCTCCCGGGCCAGGATCTCCAGCACCCGGGGCGTACAGAAGCCCCCCTGGCACCGGCCCATGCCCGCCCGGACCCGGCGCTTCACGCCGTCCAGGCTCCGCGCCCCCCGGCGGATGGCCTCCAGAATCTCCCCCTCGCTGACCTGCTCGCACCGGCAGACAATGTCCCCGTACCGGGGGTCCTCCCGGATGAGGGCCGCCCGCTCCCGGTCCGGCATCTGGGCGGGCCGGGGAATGGCCCGGCGGATGGGGTCAAAATCGGGCCGCAGGGCCGCCCCCAGGGCGCTGGCGATCCGCTCCGCCACATACCGGCCAATGGCCGGGGCCGCGGACAGGCCCGGGGACTCGATGCCCGCAGCGTCAAAGAATCCCGGCGCGGTCTCCGAGAGCAGGAAATCCCCCCGGCTGCTGTGGGCCCGGTTTCCGGCAAAGGAGGTGATGACGGCCCCGAAGGGGATGTCCGCCACCCCCAGCGCCGCCCGCTCCCGCACCAGAGCCAGCCCGGCGGCGGTGGTGGCCGTGTCGGCCCCGTCCGCGATGTCCTCCGCCGTGGGGCCCGCCAGCAGGTTGCCGTGGACCGTGGGGGTGACCAGCACCCCCTTGCCGTACCGCCCCGGCAGCTGGAAGATGGTCCGGGTCACGTGGGACCCGGCGGACTTGTCCAGCAGCAGGTACTCCCCCCGCCGGGGGATGATCTCCAGATGGTCCGGACAGGCCATGCCGTGGATCCGCCCGGCGGCCAGCCCGGCGGCGTTCACCACCCACCGGCTGGTGAGCGCACCCCGGCCGGTGGTGACAGTCCAGCCCTCCCCCCGCCGCTCCAGGGCCTCCACGGGCTCCAGGCAGCGCACCTCCGCTCCGTTGGCCCGGGCGTTCTCCGCCAGGGCGGCGGTGAGCTCGAAGGGGCAGACGATCCCCCCGGAGGAGGCCAGCAGGGCCCCCGCCACGGCCTGGGTCAGATGGGGCTCCAGGGCCCGGGCCTCCTCCCCGGTGAGCAGGGAGAGGCCCTCCACCCCGTTGGTCAGTCCCCGCCGGTACAGGGCCTCCAGGGCCGGGCGGTCATCCGGCGAGAGGCAGAGGACCATGGAGCCGTTCTGCCGGAAGGGCACGTCCAGCTCCCGGGCCAGATCCGGCATCAGGCGGCTGCCGGCCACGTTCATTTGGGCCTTCATGGACCCGGGGGCCGCGTCGAAGCCGGCGTGAACAATGGCGCTGTTGGCCTTGGAGGTGCCGGAGCACACGTCCTCCTCCCTCTCCAGCAGGCAGATATCCAGGGCGTACCGGCTCAGCTCCCGGGCGATGGCGCAGCCGGTAACGCCGCCGCCGGCGATGATGACGTCATAGTCGAATGTTCTCATTATGGATTCCTCTCCTTTTGGGGCTATGATACCACAGATCCCGGATCTTTACCAGAGAGCAGTTTTTAAGATTTTATAATTTTTGCCCCAAGTCTTTCCAACCGGGTCCTTCTCTGGTATAATGGGGAGAATCAATCCCGCAGACAAACGGAGGCCGCATATGAGCAAAAATTTTCACCGTGACTACGCCGGCAGCGTGGGCCACTTCTGTCAGAGCATCCCCGCCGGGTCCGGCGTCACCAGCCAGGAGATCGACACCTACTTCCGGGCCTGCACCCTCTGCCTGTGGGCCGCGTCCGGGGGCCGGGGCGGAGATGTGACGGGCATCAACCAGATCTACACAGACCGGCAGGTCCGCTTCACCGCCGAGCAGTTCAGCCGGGCCATGTCCTACTACCAGGCCAACCCCAACTACACCGTGGGCGTGCCGGACTTCTTCCGCCGCCTTGCCCAGGCGGACCGGGCGGCCGGCACCAGCTACAGCCGCAATTTCGCCGAGATTCAGAAGAACCTGCTGATGCTCTGCGCCGCCTACGACGGGTCCTTCTCCTTCGCCGAGAGCCGCCGCATCACCCTGCTCTACGGCCAGCTGACGGCGGTGTGCGACGAGGAGGGCGTGCCGCCCATCGCTCTCACCCCCGGGCCGGACGAGTATCTGTCCGGCGCGCCCTCCCTCTCCTCCGGCGGGGACCCGGCCAGGGATCTGGATCAGCTGATGAACGAATTTGACCAGGTGATCCGCCGTGACCGGACCCGGGGACTTTTCAGCGACTTCTTCGGCGCGCCGCCGCAGAATCAAACGCCCGGCGCGGAGGGAGTCCCCGGCGATCCCCGCGCCCCCCTGCCGGTGGGCGGCGATCCCGCCCCCCAGGACGGCGAGACAGCCGCCCCGGCGGCCTCCGAGGCCCCGGCCCAGGAGGAGGCGCGGCCCACCCTGGAGGAGGCCGTGGCGGAGCTTGACGGGCTCATCGGCCTGGAGGTGGTAAAAAAGGACGTGGACAGTTTGGTGAACCTGGTGAAGGTCCGGCAGCTGCGCAGGGAGCGGGGGATGAAATGCCCGGACATGAGCTTCCATCTGGTCTTCTCCGGCAACCCGGGCACCGGCAAGACCACCGTGGCCCGGATCGTGGGCAAGCTCTACAGCGCCCTGGGCATCCTCTCCAAGGGCCATCTGGTGGAGGTGGACCGGTCCGGGCTGGTGGCCGGCTACGTGGGCCAGACCGCCATCAAAACCCAGGAGGTCATCGCCAAGGCCCTGGGGGGCGTGCTGTTCATCGACGAGGCGTACACCCTCTCCCCCCAGAACGCGGACAAGGATTTTGGCCAGGAGGCCATCGACACCATCCTCAAGGCCATGGAGGACCACCGGGACGACTTTGTGGTCATCGTGGCCGGGTACGCCACCCTGATGCCCCGGTTCATCGACTCCAATCCGGGGCTCAAGTCCCGGTTCAACAAGTACCTCTATTTTGAGGACTACAACGGGGAGCAGCTCTTTGAGATCTTCCTGGGCCGGGTCAAGCGCAACGACTACCGCCTGGACCCGGCCGCCGGGGACGCGGTGAAGGAGCACCTCCAGGAGCTCTACGAGGACCGGGACGGCAATTTCGGCAACGCCCGGGACGTGCGCAACCTGTTCGAGAGCATCGTCTCCGCCCAGGCGGACCGGGTGGCCGCCATGGAGTCGCCCACGGACGAGGACCTGGCCACCATCACCCTGGCGGATCTGAAGGAGCTCATGGACGTGCCCATAGAATAAAGGAGAAAGCCGGCGCCGTATCAGGCGCCGGCTTCTCTATGTCCGATCAGGCCATCTTGGTCACAGCCACAAACACGTTGGAGATCTCGTACCACGTGGCGAAGTCCACGCTGCCGGTCTGGGGCAGGTGGAAGATCCTCTGGAAGGCCGTCACCGCCTCCTGGGTGCCGGGGCCGTAGATCCCGTCCGCGGGGACCACGGGAATGGCCGGATAGCTGCCCGCGATCCGGTTCAGCTGCATCTGGGCCGTGCGCACGTCCTCCCCCTCGCTGCCCTGGCTGAGCACCTGCCCGCCGTAGGACAGGGGCACGCCCTCCACCTTCTCCGCGCCCTTGAGGTAGACCTCCGCGCCGTAGTACTTGCGCAGGATGCTCACCGCGTCCCACCCCTGCTCCCCCAGGGCCTGGGACCCCCACTGGCTCAGGCCGCCGCACTGGACCCGCCGCCCGTCGCAGTACTGGGTGAACAGGGGCTGGGAGATGCCCTCCTTGGTGACGTAGGTGGTGAACAGATCGTCCACCACCACCCCGATCTCCTCAAAGATGGTCCGCCCGTGGGAGTAGGACTGGTCAAAGGCTGTGGAGCTGGTGATGGTGAAGTCGTAGCCCTTGCCCCGGTACCACTCCGTATACACCCGGTTGAGGGTGAAGGAGAGGATGGCCAGCACGTTGGCCTTGATGGCCTCGGTCTTCCAGGTGGAGTAGATCTCGCTGCACGCCACGTTCTTGATGTAGTCCTTGAACCGCACCCAGTAGTTGGGGGCGCTCCTGTCCTCGGGCCGTCCGTCGTGGACCACCACGTACTCCGGGATCACCGGCTCCGGCAGCACCACCAGTCCCCCCGGGTCCGGCAGGGGCTTGACCTCCGCCTCCGGCTCCCTGGAGGATGGCTCCCCCCAGAGGGCGTGGGGGGAGAGCTGGAGGTTGCGCACGTTGAATCCCCCGGTCCGGGCCGGATTCAGGGCCGCCCGCTGGATGGACCGGCCTGTGGGCAGCACCTCCACGCCGCCGATGTGGAGCGTCTCCCGGCCCGGGGCGGAGATGGTCACGTTGTAGACCGCATAGGGCCGCCTGTCCGCCTCCCCCTCGGCCACAGACAGCTCAATGGGCGGCGCGGGCAGCTCCAGGAAGGGGGTCTGGCCCGAGCCGTCGGTGACCGCCTCCTGAAGGACCTGCCCGTTGTCCGGGTCCGTGACCCGGACCCTGGCCTCCGGGATGGGCGCGGGGTTCTCCCCCTCGGTGACGCTGATTTGCAGATTGCCGGTGTCCAGATAAGTTGGATTCATATCGGCAGTCCTCCTTTCCGTATACTATTCTATGCAGGCTTTGGCGCGCCGCGCCACTGCCTCCCCGGGGTGCCGCACCCCTTTCTTGGACGGGAGGACTTCATGGAATACATCATCAAATACACGGGGGATATCCTCTCCCTGGGCTACCCTACGGAGCTGCTGGACGCCCAGTTCGCCATTCTGGAGCTGCTGGACCAGCCCCCCTCGCGGCTGCTGGAGCACCGGCAGGTCACCTTCTACGAGCCGGCCCGGCAGCTGAGCTGTCTGGCGGACCGGAGCATGGAGGCGGCCTGCATTCCGCCGGTCCAGCGCAAGAACGGGCTGGGGCTGACGGGCAGAGGGGTGCTCATCGGGCTTGTGGACTCGGGCCTGGATCTGAACCACCCGGAATTTCTGGGGGAGGACGGCCTGAGCCGGGTGGCCGCCCTGTGGGACATGACCGCGGAGGGCACGCCGCCCGAGGGCTTTCTCCGGGGGGCCGTCTTCTCCGGGGAGGAGATCGCCGCCGGCCTGGCCCCCTCCGTCGATCAGGAGGGCCACGGCACCGCCGTGGCCGCTATCGCCGCCGGGCGCAGCGGCGTGGCCCCCGGCGCGTCCATTGCCGCCGTGAAGCTGGCCAGCGCCAGAACCACGGATGTAATGCGGGCGGTGAAGTTTCTGCTGGACCAGGCGGAGCGGCTGGAGATGCCCTGCGTGGTGAACCTGAGCTACGGCACCAACTGCGGCTCCCACCAGGGGCAGTCCCTGTTTGAGTCCTACATTGACCAGTCCTCCCAGCGGGGGCGGACCGTCATCGTATGCGCGGCCGGGAACGAGGGCAGCGGGGCCCACCACTTCCGGGGCCGGCTCATCGAGGGGGGCAGCGTGGACGCGGAGTTCAACGTCTCCACCCAGCGGCAGCGGATCTACCTCTCCCTGTGGAAGAACTTCGCTGACGAGGCGGACTTCGAGCTGGTCCTGCCCAACGGCCAGTCCACGGGGATCCTGACGGAGGGGACCCGGTTTCTCCGGTTCGGGTCCATCCGGGTGTCAGTGTTCTACGGCGTGCCCACCCACTACAGCGCCTCCCAGGAGGCCATGTTCCTGCTGGAGGGCCCTCCGGGGGCTATGGACGGACTGTGGCAGCTGCACTGCCGGGGACGGCGGGTGTCCGACGGCCGGTTCGACGTGTGGCTGCCCACGGTGGAGGAGGTGACGGAGCGCACCGCCTTCCTCCAGCCGGAGCCGGATCTCACCATCACCCTGCCCGCCACGGCCCTGTACCCCATCTCCGTGGGGGGCTTCCGGCCGGAGACGGAGACCGCCAGCCCCTTCTCCGGCCGGGGGGATCAGGACTGCGCCGGCCGGGTGATGCTGGATCTGATGGCCCCGGCGGAGATGGTCCGGTCCGCCAAGGCCGGAGGCGGCTACGACGTGTTCACCGGCACCAGCATGGCCGCCCCCTTTGTCTCCGGGTCAGCGGCGCTGATGATGGAGTGGGGCATCGTCCAGGGAAACGACTTGTTCCTCTACGGCCAGCGGGTGAAGGCGTTTCTGTGCAAGGGGGCCCTGCGCAGCCCCTTCCTCACCTACCCCAATCCCCAGTGGGGCTACGGGCGGCTGAACCTGTGCGGGACCATGAACGAGCTGGTCAATCATGTGGAGAGGGGGCTGTAATCATGCGGCTTTCACCGGAGGCCCAGGCATTTATCAACGCGCCGGATACCGTGGACTTTGTCACCAGGGCCACGGACGCATTTTTCGACTACGCCAGAAGCTCCGGCGACGTGGTGGTAGGGCAGATGCTCTCAGGCCGCTACGTGCTGGGCTACATCAAGGCGGAGAACTTCCACAAGCTGGAGGAGGCCCTGGGGGCGGCCTTCCTGAGCTCCTTCTCCGTGGTGCTGGGCCTGCTGGACCGCCCGGCCCTGGACGCGGCGGGGGTCTCCCAGGTCCACAGCCAGCCCTACCTGAACTTGAAGGGCCGGGGGGTGCTGCTGGGGTTTGTGGACACGGGCATCGACTACACCCAGGACGTGTTCCGCTACGAGGACGGCGCCAGCCGCATCCGCTATATCTACGATCAGACCGCCGACGGGGAGCCCCCGGCGGGGTTCCTGCTGGGCCGGGAGTACACCAAGGAGGAGATCGACGCGGCCCTGGCCTCCCCCAACCCCTACGAGCTGGTGCCGGAGCGGGACGAGGAGGGCCACGGCACCTTCCTGGCCTCGGTGGCCGCCGGGCGGCAGACCGAGGACTTCTCCGGCGCGGCCCCGGACGCGGAGATCATCGCCGTGAAGCTGAAAAAGGCCCGGCCCTTCTACCGGGAGAAGTACTGCGTACCGCCGGAGCAGCAGTACGCCTACGAGTCCAGCGCCGTGATGCTGGGGGTGGAGTACATCCTGCGCAAGGCCCGGGAGCTGGGCCGGCCGGTGGCCATCTGCATCGGCCTGGGCACCAACGCGGGCAGTCACGACGGATACAGCGTGTTTGAGGAGTATCTGGGCGGCGTGTCCATCCAGAATGGGGTCTGCCTGTGCGCGGCCGCAGGCAACGAGGCCGAGGCACGCCACCACACCGGCGGCGTGCTCCAGCCCGGGGAGAAGCCGGGACAGGTGGATCTGAAGGTGGGGGAGAACGCGGGGGACGTATACCTGGCGGTGTGGAACACGGTGGCGGACCGGCTGTCGGTTTCGGTGCGCTCCCCCTCCGGGGAGCTGGTGGGCCGGGTGCCGGCCCGGCCGGGGGTGAGCCTGGCTGCGGACGTGAAGCTGGTGCTGGAGGCCGCCCGGGTCCAGGTGGAATACCACTTCCCCGTGGAGGGCAGCGGCGGGCAGCTGTCCATTATCCGCATATTGGGAGCCACCCCCGGGGTGTGGACCATCGGGCTCCACGGGGACATCCTCCTCAACGGCAGCTACCAGGTGTGGCTGCCCATGACGGGCTTTGTCTCCCCCACGGTGGAGTTTCTGGCCGCCACGCCGGACTACACCGTCACCAGTCCCGCCTCCGCCGTGGGGGTGATCTGCTGCGGGGCCTACGACAGCGCCAGCAAGAGCCTCTACGCCAAGTCCTCCCGGGGCCCCGCCTGGGACGGCCGGGTCCTGCCGGATCTGACGGCCCCCGGCGTGGGGGTGGGGGGCGTCTACCCCTACGGCCCCGGCAACATGAGCGGCACCAGCGCGGCGGCGGCGGTGCTGGCGGGGATCTGCGCCCTGCTGCTCCAGTGGGGGGTCCGGGAGGGCAACGATCCGGCCATGAGCACCTACCAGATACGGGCCTACCTCATCCGGGGCTGCCTGCGCCGGTCCGACATGGTCTATCCCAACAACCAGTGGGGGTACGGGTCCGTGCAGCTGATGCAGAGCTTCCACCTGATGCGGGAGCTGTAGGCCGGGCGAACGAAAAAACAGGTGACTTGGAGCCCTCCTTCGTGTATAATGGAAGCACTTTACTGGTAAAAAGGAGGCGGTCCCTATGACCGGACAGCTGAAAGAGGAGGCCCTGGCGCTGGCGCCCAGGCTCCAGGAGATCTTCCGCGCCCTTCACCGCCGCCCGGAGCTGGGCAATCAGGAGCGGCACACCGCCGGGCTGATCCGCAGCGTTCTGGCGGAGCTGGATATCGAGTACACCCCCCTGCTGGAAACGGGCGCCGCGGCCCTCATCCGGGGCGGCCGGCCCGGCCGGACCATCGCCTTCCGGGCGGACATGGACGCGCTGCCCATCACCGAGGAGACGGGCCTGCCCTACGCCTCCCAGGTCCCCGGGGTCATGCACGCCTGCGGCCACGACTTCCATACGGCGGCCCTGCTGGGGGCGGCGTTTCTGCTCCAGCGGCGGCGGGCGTCTCTGGCGGGAAACGTGAAGCTGCTGTTCCAGCCCGACGAGGAGGGGGACGGCGGCGCGGCGCGGATGATCCAGGCCGGGTGCATGGAGAACCCCCGCGTGGACGGGGCCCTGTGCTGCCACGTGGAGAGCGGCGTCCCCACGGGCACGGTCTCCGTCCGCTCGGGGCCCATCTGCGCCGCCTCCAACCCCTTCTCCGTCACCCTCCGGGGCCGGGGCTCCCACGGGGCCAAGCCCCACCTGGGTACGGACGTGATCGTGGCCGGGGCTCAGATCGTCGCCGCCCTCCAGACCATCTCCAGCCGCCGCACCTCCCCCACGGAGCCGGTGGTGGTGACGGTGGGCTCCTTCCACAGCGGCACCGCCGGCAACATTCTCCCCGAGACGGCGGTGTTCACCGGCATCCTCCGCACCATGGGCGGTCCGGCCCGGGAGCGGGTGAAGGAGGACTTCCGGTCCCTGGTCTCCGGCGTGGCGGCGGCCATGGGGGTGTCGGCGGAGATCGGGATCTTTGAGAGCTATCCCGGCTGCCGGAACGATCCCGCCATGACGGACCTGCTGCGCCGGGCGGCGGGGAAAATTCTGGGGCCGGAGAAGGTGCTGGAGCTGGCGGAGCCCTCCCTGGGCACCGACGACTTCGGCTACTTCAGCGACGCGGTTCCGGGCTGCTACTACTATATCGGCGTGGGAGGGCAGGACTTCGCCTTCCCCAACCACAACCCCCGCTTCGCCGCGGACCCGGCGGCCCTGCCTCTGGCCGCGGCTGTGGAGGCCCAGGCTGCCCTGGACTTTCTGTCCCAGTGAGAGGAGGCCAGCCGTGCTCTTTCCGAAAAAACTGCCCCAGGGCGGCACAGTGCTCCTCACCGCCCTCTCCTCCCCTCTGGCGGAGGACCAGCCGGTGGAGGAGATCGCCCGGGCCGTGGAGCGTCTGGGGCTCCGGGCGCGGATCGGGGACGCCTGCCGGGCCGGTCCCGCCGCCAGCGGCTACGCCGCCGCGCCGGCGGCCCTGCGGGCCGCGGACCTCCACCGGGGGTTTGCCGATCCCGAGATAGACGCCATATGGTGCGTCCGGGGCGGCAGCACGTCCTGGCAGCTGCTGCCCCTGCTGGACTGCGATCTCATCGCCGCCCACCCCAAGCCCTTCATCGGGTTCAGTGATGTCACCACCCTCCACCTGGCCCTCCAGCAGCGGTGCGGTCTGGTCACCTTCCACGGTCCCACCGCCAACCGGGCCCTGGACTGGGCGGAGGACCGCTTCTCCTGGTCCAGTCTCCGCGCCGCCCTGGACCTGGAGGACTGCCTGGAGATCCGCAATCCCCCAGGCGCGCCTGTGGAATGCCTCCGCCCTGGCCGGGCCGAGGGGGTCCTCACCGGCGGCAACCTCTCCCTGGCGGTCCACAGCCTGGGTACGCCGGAGCAGATCGACGCCAGGGGCCGGGTCCTCTATCTGGAGGACGTGGGGGAGGCGGTCTACGCCCTGGAGAAAATGCTCACCCAGCTGCTCCGCGCCGGGGTGCTGGCGGAGGCGGCGGCCCTGGTGTTCGGCGCCTTTGCGCGGTGCGGCAACGCCTACCGCCCGGATTACGGGCCCCAGGCTCTGCTGCGGGACTTCTTTGCCGGCTGGCCCTGCCCGGTGCTCGCCGGCCTCCGGTCCGCCCACTGCTCCCCCATGGTCACTCTGCCCATGGGGACCCTGTGCCAGATCGACGGGGATCTGGGGACCATAACCGTCCGCCGGTAGAGGGGCCCATGTGCCCCCTCTGCCGGCGGTTTTGCACAGAATTTCATTTTTGTGAAATAGCGTTCCGATTCAGATGAAATACGACATTCTTTTTCTGGAAATTTGCTTGACTATTCTGCTGTTTTCACTATAATGAAATTCAGAACAGCGCACGAGGACTGCCGCACATAGCCTGCGCTCCCCCGTCAGCCTGATATGGGAAACCAAAGGAGGAACCCTACATATGGACAAAGCATTTCACCAGCAGAACCGGCAGGAGCTCTACCGCTCCCTGCCGGCGGACAGCCTGCTCCTTCTCTTCAGCGGGCGCGCCCCCCGCAAGACCAGCGACGAGGACTACCCCTTTTTCGCGGACCGGTCCTTTGTCTACTACACGGGCGTTGAGCAGGCGGACAGCGTCCTGGCCGCCTGCAAGGGCGGAGACAGCGTCAGCGAGACCCTGTTCCTGCTGCCCAAGGACGACTACCTGGAGCGGTGGAACGGCCGGCGGCTGTCCCCGGAGGAGGCCCGGGACCGCTCCGCTCTGGAGAATATCCGGCCCAACAGCGAATTTCTCCCCTTCCTGGAGAAGCTGATCGCCGGCGGTCTGACCACCATCTGTCTGGATTTTGACCGGCGGCGCGTGGACGAGCAGCCGGTGCGGCAGGCCCTGCAGCTGGCGGCGTGGCTGGGGACGCACTACCCCTTTGTCCGCCTGGAGAACATCCATCAGCGCATTGCCGGCCAGCGCACCATCAAAAAGCCCTGTGAGATCGAGGCCATGCGCTACGCGGAGACCATCACCCGGGACGGCATCCTGGCCATGATGCGCGCCGCCCGGGACGGCATCTATGAGTACCAGCTCAAGGCGGAGTTCGACTACGCCCTGGCCCAGCGGGGGGTTCTCTCCGCCGGCTTCCCGCCTATCGTCTCTGCGGGAAAGAACAACTTCTGCATCCACTACCACGAGTACCGGGGCCAGGCCCGCGACGGGGACATGGTTCTCAACGACGTGGGGGCCTGCTGGGACAATGAGATCAACGACGTGTCCCGGGGCTGGCCTCTCAACGGCCGATTCTCTGAGCGGCAGAAGCTCCTCTACCAGTGCGCCTACCGGACCTCCAACCACATGTTCGAGACCCTCCGCCCCGGCCTGCCCATGTCCAGCGTGGACCAGGAGATCCGCCGGTACAACTTCGAGCAGCTGCGGGAGATCGGCGTGTGCGCCAGATTCGAGGACGTGGGGACCTATATCTGGCACGGCGGCGCACACCACGTGGGCTACGACACCCACGACATGGTGGACACAAAGGGCGGCCAGCGGCTGCTGGAGCCGGGGATGGTGTTCTGCGTGGACGTGGGCATCTACCACGAGGCGTGGGGCATCGGCTTCCGCCTGGAGGACAACTGCCTCATTACTGAGGACGGCTGCGAGAACCTCTCCGCCGTCACCCCCCGGAGCATCGAGGATATTGAGGACTATATGGCAAAGCGGTGATACGCCGCCGCGCTGAAATCACAGAGAGCGCCGCAGGACCAAATCCTGCGGCGCTCCTTTGGGTTATTTCTCAGACATATAGGGGTAATTGATGGCGGAGGAGGGGCAGAAGGACTCCTTCACCGTGTGGGCGCTGACCCAGCGGACCATGTTCAGCCAGGTACCCGCCTTGTCGTTGGTGCCGGAGGCGCGGGCCCCGCCGAAGGGCTGCTGGCCCACAATGGCGCCGGTACACTTGTCGTTGATGTAGAAGTTTCCGGCCGCGTTGCGCAGGGCCCGCTCCATCTTCACGATGGCCTCCCGGTCCTGGGCGAAGATGGCCCCGGTGAGGGCATAGGGGGACGCGCTGTCGCAGACAGCTAGGGTTTCGTCCAGCTTGCCGTCCGGATAGACGTAGATGGACACGATGGGCCCGAAGATCTCCTTCACCATGGACTCGCAGGTGGGCGTCTTGCAGCGGATGATGGTGGGCTGCACGAACCAGCCCTTGCTGCCGTCATAGGTCCCGCCGGCCACGAACGTGCAGTCCGGGGAGGCGGCGGCCCGGTCAATGTAGCCCTTGCAGGTCTCGAAGGAGGCCTTGTCGATGACCGCGCCCATGAAGGTATCCAGCTCCGACACGTCCCCCACCTTCAGCCCGGCGGCGTGCTCCTTCAGGAGCTTCTCCACCGCCGGCCAGATGCTCTCGGGGATGAACGCCCGGGAGCAGGCGGAGCACTTCTGGCCCTGAAACTCAAAGGAGCCCCGGATGATCGCCGCCGCCAGCGGCTCAATGTCTGCGGTGGGGTGGGCGAAGATGAAGTCCTTGCCGCCGGTTTCCCCCACCAGACGGGGATAGTTGGCGTAGGAGCTGATGTTCTCTCCCACCTGCTTCCACACGCTCTGGAACACGGCGGTGGAGCCGGTGAAGTGGAAGCCCGCCATTTTGGGGTGGCTGATGACATACCGGGAGATGTCGCTCCCCGCGCAGGGGACGAAGTTGATGACCCCGGCGGGCAGGCCGCACCACTGCAGCAGCTTCATATAGTAGTAGTTGGACAGGGCCGCGGTCCGGGAGGGCTTCCACACGGACACGTTGCCCATGATGGCCGGGGCCGTGGGCAGGTTGCCGCCGATGGAGGTGAAGTTGAAGGGGGACACGGCGCAGATGAAGCCGTCCAGGGGCCGGTAGTCCTGCCGGTTCCAGATGCCGTCCACGCTCTCCGGCTGCTTTTTGAAGATCTCCTGGGCCTCCCACACGCCGAAGCGGAGGAAGTCCGCCAGCTCGGCGATGTCGATCTCCGCCTGGAACACGGTCTTCGACTGGCCCAGCATAGTGGAGGCGTTGAGGACCTTCCGGTAGGGGCCGGTAATCATGTCGGCGGCCTTGAGGAAGATGGCGGAGCGGTGCTCCCAGGGCATGGCCTCCCAGGCGTCCCGGGCGGCCAGGGCCGCGTCCACGGCCTCCTTCAGCTCCTTCTCCCCGGCCATGCAGCACTGGGCGATGACGTGCCGGTGGTCATGGGGCATGGTGATCTGGATGGTCTCCTCCGTCCAGACCTCCCTGCCGCCGATGATGAGGGGGATCTTGACCACCTCGGCCGCCTGCCTGGCCAGCTCCTCCTTCAGCGCCGCCCGCTCCGGGCTGCCGGGCAGATACCCCAAAAAGGGATCGTTGGCGGGCTTGGCGATGGTAAAATACGCGTTGGACATGTTCTCTTTCCTCCCTGTCGTCCGATTAGGAATTGAACTCAGCCTCGAAGCGGGCGTAGTCCTCGGCGGTGTAGGGCACCGTGGAGGTCTCCCAGTTCTTGTAGGTATTGTTCTGGCAGCCGTAGAGGGCGTACATCTTGGAGTAGTCGTTGATCTTGGTCAGCTGCCAGGAGTTCTCGTAGTTGGAGGGGATGGTCAGGGCGTGGTTGAGCAGGAACGCCTCGGCGTCGGCAAAGGCCTCGTAGCGGGCGTCCATGTCGTCGGTGATGGTCTGGGCGTCCTGCACCATGCGGGTGAACTCCTCAAAGAGGGCGATGCAGTCGGGGTCCGTGATGTCGTTGATGTTGGTGTAGTTCATGGAGAAGTCGGCGCCGTCGTAGCCGTAGATGGTCTGCTCCAGGAAGTTCTCCACGTCGCCGTAGTCAGCGCCCCAGCCGGTGCCGGTGAAGCTGTGGAGCCTGGGGGCGCGAACCTCCTGGCCAAGACTGGAGATGTACTCCTTGATGTTGAAGCTCACGTAGTCGCTGCCCAGAGTGCGCTCAAAGTTCTCCTTCAGAACAGTGGCCGCGTCCAGAGCGGTGGCGGAGCCGGCCTTGATGTAGTAGTCGATGCCCACGGGGAAGGTGACGCCCTTGGCGGTCAGCTCCTCAATGGCCTTGTCCCGGTACTCCAGGCCCAGCTGCTCGTTGAAGCGGCGGGCGTGCTCCCCGTCGTAGGGGCGGATGTTGTCCAGCTTCTCAATGACACGGTCCGTGTAGTCGGTGCCGTCGGAGAAGTAGAGGAAGCCCTTCATGGTGAAGCACAGGTTCTCCAGCTTCATGGGGTTGGTGGGGTTGACCCGGGCCCAGGTGTTCTCCAGGTTCACGCCGTAGTACAGGCTCTTGCGGAAGTTCTCGTTGGCAATGGCGGTGTTCCAGTTCACATCCGGGGTGCCGTCCTCATTGTTCTTGGCGTAGTTGATGAGGTACTGGAAGGAGTACTTGCGGAAGCGGGTCTCCGTCAGCTCCTGGTTGCGGGCGTCGCTGGGGTTGTCGAGAATGGTCTTGAGGCCGTTCTCGCTCAGGGAGCAGTGGTCCACCTCGCCGGTGTCAAAGAGCTGATCGTCCCGGTTGGCGTCGTCGATCATGATAATGGTGACGGTGTCAAACAGGGTGCAGTCCTTGTCCCAGTAGGCGGGGTTGCGGGTGAGGACCTTCTCGTTGTTCATGATATAGGAGGTGATGGTGTAGGCGCCGTTGTACCACGCAGTTTCGTTGGACATGCCGATCATGTTCTCCACGCCCTTCTCATCGATCTCCGCCTGGGAGACGGAGTACATGGCGGCGGAGGTGCAGAGAGTGTCGAAGTAGGGGTACTGGTCAATGCAGGTGTAGTGGAGGGTGTAGTCGTCGGGAGCCTCGATGCCCACCTTGTCAAACTCGGGATTGTTCTCCGTGGACAGGGCCAGGGCCGCGCCAGGGTTGGTCTCGGCCAGGTTCTTGGTGTATTCGTAGTACTCCTCCGCGCCTTCCACCATGGCCTTGAGCATGGAGGTGTTGGTGGAGCCGTTCTTCTCAAAGTTGAGGATCCACTCCATGGCGGTGACCCAGTCCTGGGCGGTGCACTTGGCCTTCTCGTTGCCCTCCACGTCTACCCAGGTCACATCGTCCCGGAGCTTGAAGGTCCAGGTCTTGCCGCCGTCCTCGGTGCCCCACTCCTTGGCCACCGCAGGCTGCAGCTGGCCCTTGTTGTTGATCTCCAGCAGGGGGGAGTAGGCGTTGCACAGAACGTCCAGGTCAGCGCCCAGCTCGGTGCCGATCATGAAGAAGTTCTCCACCTCGTGGGTGCCGGCGTTGGCAAAGGTTACCAGATCCTTGATGGGCTCGCCGCCGTTGCCGGGCGTGGGAGGCGCGTTGGTCTCGCCGCCGGGTGTGCCGCTGCTGTCGGCCGGGGCGCTGTTGTTTCCGCCGCAGGCGGACAGGACAAGCATAACGGCCAGCAGCATCGTCAGAATACGGATTCCCTTTCTTTTCATCTTCATACACTCCTGTCTTTTTTTGCACTACGCACCCGCTCCCAGGCTCTGAATGCCGCTGCGGCGGGATAGATGCTATCCCGCCCCTCTGGAAGGGGCCCCTTCCAGATTTCATGGGAACTGCCGGGACAACGCAGGTACTGTACAATTCCGATTATAGCAATAAACTTCTGAGGTTTCCACAACAATTTCTTATGATGTTCATTAATAAATAACAAAATTTCACATATATGATGTTCTTGGGGAAAATCAGGGGCAGAATTTTTTCAATTATGAAATTATGGGCGTAAATATGTATCCTCCCCGCACTGACCTGCCCGCCACTCGCTGGGCGTTTTCCCGAATCGCTTCTGGAAGGCGGCGCAGAAATAGGACACATTGCTGTAGCCTACCATCTGCCCCACCCGGCTCACCTTGACGGCGGTGTTCCGCAGCAGCTTGCAGGCCATGCGCAGCCGGTAGTCCGACAGGTAGTTCTGGATGGTCACGCCCCGGGTATTTTTGAAGACGCAGCGCACGTAATTGGGGGAGAGCCCCACCTGGGCGGCGATCTCCTCAATGGACACCGTCTCCATGTAGTGCTTTCCCACGTACTCCTCCACGTAGGCCGTTACCCGGTGGGCCGTGTTCTCCTTCAGGGGATGATACCAGGCCAGCAGCCGGTCCGCGTACCAGGCCAGGTACGCCCGGACCTGACCGGCGCTGTTGGCCTCCATCACCGCCTGAAAAACGGATTTGCCCTCCGGCCGCAGCTGCTGGTGGTATCTGGACAGCTCCCTGTCGGGCGCAGCCAGCTCCTCGCTGACATAGCAGTACAGGCTGGCGTACTGCTCCCGATAGGCCGCCGGCCTGCCCTGGGCGCAGATGGCGTCATAGCTCTCCAGCTTTCTCTCCACGCAGGCCGCCTCGCCCCTGGTCAGGCAGGAGGCGATCTCCCGGCGCAGCTGCCCCAGCCGCCCCATGTCGTCCGCAGACAGCACGGGCTCCCTGGGGACCGCCAGCAGCTCCTCCAGAGGACGGCAGCCCGGGGCCTGGGCGTAGAAGGCCCCGTCGGCCGCCGCCTCAAGCATGGTCCGCAGGCGGCGCGCCTCCGTCAGCCGCCGTCCGGAGAGATAGGCCGCCTGAACGGCGGTTCCCCGCTCCTCCATCCAGCCCACGATTCGCTCCGCCTCTGTCCGGCAGTCCGTCTCCGGCCCCACCAGTACCGCCGCAAGCTCCGGCAGCTCCAGACGGCAGAGGGCCCCGTCAATGGTCTCCACCGCCCCGTCCCAGCAGGGGGCCTCCCGGTTTCTCCCGTACAGGCCGATGAGCCCAAAGCGGAACGCCTCCTCTGTCACCCCCTCCCTCTGGCAGAACTGCGCGATCAGCTTCCCCGCAGAGGGGGAGGCTCCGCGAAATATCTGGTCAAGCAGCAATGATTCTTCCCTCCTGACTTTTCACAATAATGCGCTAAATTTTCAATAATTTCATTATAATGAAATTATTGAAAATGTCAACGCCAACAACGGGCCTCTGTGAATAAAAAACCGCGGGGCCGCGGAAAATCTCCGCAGCCCCGCAGATTGTCTGTGCGGGAACCGGCTTGCTCTGGAGGACGGCGGCTCAGCAGCCGAAGTCCTGCTCGGTGCGCTCGATGATCTCGTCCTGGAGCGGCTTATCCAGATTGCGGAAGTAGTCGCTGTATCCGGCCACCCGGACGATCAGATCGCGGTACTCCTCCGGGTTCTTCTGGGCGGCCAGCAGGGTCTCCCGGCCTACCACGTTGAACTGGATGTGGTGGCCGTCCATGTCGAAGTAGGTGCGGACCAGATCCGCCATCCGGTCCAGCCCCTCCTCCCCGGCCACCACGGCGGGGGTGAACTTCTGGTTGAGGAGGGTTCCGCCGGTTTTCAGGTGGTCCATCTTGGCGCAGGACTTGATGACCGCGGTAGGACCGTTGATATCGGCCCCCTTTTCCGGGGAAATGCCCTCGCTCACCGGCTTGTGGGCCAGCCGGCCGTTGGGGCTGGCGATCATCACATCTCCGAAATAGATATGGCATGTGGTGGGGAGCATGTCGACACGGTAGGTGCCGCCCCGCATGTTGGGCCGGCCGCTGACGCTCTCCACAAAGTAGTTGAACACCTTCCGCATGAGGCCGTCCGCATAGTCGTCGTCGTTGCCGTACTTGGGCGTTTTGTTCCGGACCAGATTCAGAATGCGGTCGTGGCCCTGGAAGTTGTCCCTCATGGCGGAGAGCAGCTCCGCCATGGTGAAGCTCCGGTTGTCGTACACATGATATTTCACCGCAGCCAGACAGTCCGTGATGGTGCCGGCGCCCACGCCCTGGATGACGCTGGTGTTGTACCGGGCGCCGCCGGCGTTGTAGTCCTTCCCGCTGGCGATGCAGTCGTTGGTGAGAATGGACAGGAAGGGGACGGGCATATACTTGGCGTACAGTGCCTCGATGATGTTGGAGCCCCGAATCTTCACAGATAAAAAGTACTCGATCTGCCGGGTGTACGCGTCCCAGAGCTGGTCAAAGGTCTGGAAGTCCTCCGCCCTGCCGGTCCGGGGGCCCAGCTGTCTGCCGGTCATCTGATCCACGCCGTCAAAGAGGGCCAGCTCAAAGATCTTCGGCAGGTTGAAGTAGCCCTGGAGGATGTAGGCCTCGTTTCCGAAGGCCCCGGTCTCCACGCAGCCGGAGCAGCCGCCCTTCCGGGCGTCCTCCAGGGTCTTGCCGGCGTTCATCAGCTCCTGGATGATGGCCTCCGTGTTGTAGAACGCGGGCTGGCCCCAGCCCTTGCGGGAGATCTCGCAGGCCCGCTTGAGGAACCGCCGGGGGTTCTTGCGGCTGATCTGCACGTTGGAGTTGGGCTGGACCAGCTGGAGGTCGTCCATGCAGTCCAGGATGATGTAGGACACCTCGTTGACCCCGTCCTCCCCCTCCGGGGTGATGCCGCCGGTGTTGATGTTGGCGAAGTCCGTGTAGGTGCTGCTCTCCTTGAGGGTGATGCCCACCTTGGGCGGGGCGGGCTGGTTGTAGAACTTCACCCACAGGCACTCCATCAGCTCCAGGGCCTGGTCCCGGGTGAGGAGGCCCGCCTGGGTGTCCCGCTCATAGAAGGGGCCCAGGTGCTGGTCAAAGTGGCCGGGGGAGTAGGCGTCCCAGGGGTTGAGCTCCGTGGTCACCGCCAGATGGGTGAACCAGTAGGTCTGGATGGCCTGATAGAAGGTCTCCGGCCTGTGGGCGGGGACCACGTCGCAGTTGGCGGCGATCTGGAGGAGCTCCTTTTTCCGCTGCTCGTCCCGGCACTCCGCCGCCAGCTTCCGGGCCAGCTCCCCGTAGCGCCTGCCCAGGATCATAATGGCGTCGCAGGCGATGAGCATGGCGTTGAGCTGATCCCGCCGGTTCAGGACCTCCGCATCTGCGCTCTCGTAGTCCAGCTTGGCCAGGGCCGCCCGGATGTCCTCCTGGTAGTCGAGATATCCCTTCTCGTAGAGCTTGGCGGAGCCCACCGTGTGGCCGGGGCCCCGCTGCTCCATGAACTCGGTGAAGATGCCGGCCTCATAGGCGTCCTTCCACTCCTGGGACATGCTGTCCAGGATCCGGCGGCGCATGGACCGGTCCTCCCAGTAGGGGATGATCTTCTCCTGCTGGATGTTCAGGTCCTCCTCCGTGACGGTGAAGTTGACCACCGCCCGGTCGTTCATGTTGCGCATGTCCTCCAGGGTGTGGCAGCACAGCTCCGGGAAGGTGGGGGCGGACTGGGGACAGGCCCCCTTCTCCCCCACGATCAGCTCGCCTTCGCCGATGTACAGGGTCTTATGGGTGAAGATATGCTTCAGCGTCAGGGCCCGCAGCTCCGGCACGGACACCCTGCCCTCGTACATCTGGTAGGCCTCCGTCTCCAGGACGGCCCGCTCCATGTCGATATGGGGCTGGGTCTCCACGCTCAGCCTTCTCAGCCTGCGGATGCGCTCGTTCATGCCCCGCTCCTGTCTCTCCGCCATTGGTCTAACCTCCTATATGAATGTTTGTCCATCCGTCCTGCCGGAACATGTCCGCCGCCCGCTCCAGCCACTGGTCCTCCGGCGGGGCCATGCCCGCCTGGTCATAGATTTTTCCCAGCTTTTCATACTTGCCCCGCCCGGTCTCGTGGTATTTCAGCAGATTCACCCGGTAGACGCGGATATTTTCCGCCTTGAGAAACGCCGTGATCTGGCGGATGTACGCATCACTGGCGTTCACGCCCTTAATCAGCGGCAGGCGGAGGTTGATCTTCCCCCCGTCCGCGCTCAGCCGCCTCAGATTCTCCAGAATCAGCCGGTTGTCCGCGCCGGTGTACCGCCGGTGGTCCGCCGGATCCAGCAGCTTGAGGTCGTAGAGAAAGGCGTCCGCGTAGGGCAGCACCCGCTGGAAATGGGAATAGGGGACGTGGCCGCAGGTGTCGAAATCCACGCTGTAGCCCCTCCCGCAGAGCCGCCGGGCCAGCTCCTCCATGTAGTCCATGTCCTGGGCCAGGGCCTCGCCGCCGGAGAGGGTGATCCCGCCGCCGGACTGCTCGTAGAACATCCGGTCCTTCTCCAGCTCCCGGACCAGCTCCTCCAGGGGATACTCCCGGCCCACCAGCTCCCGGGCTCCGTGGACGCAGGCGCCGGCGCAGATCCCGCAGCCGGCGCAGCCCTCCCCGCTCTGGGCCGCCCCCTCCGGGCAGACGGCGGCGCAGGCCCCGCAGCCGGTACAGCGGTCTCTGTGAAACATCAGCTCCCGCTGCCAGCGCTGGCTCTCCGGGTTGTGGCACCACCGGCAGGAGAGGGGGCAGCCCTTGAAAAAGACCGTGGTGCGGATGCCCTCGCCGTCGTGGATGGCGTACTTCTGGATATTGAATACCAGCGGCGCTCCCATCTACTGCCCTCCTTGGTTTTCATAAATATGAACCTGCGTTCATTCTCATTGTACTGCAATCCTCCCGGTTGTCAACCATAGAATTTGACGGTTTGTTTTGATATTTAGCAGTCAACCCGCCCCGGGCCGCCGGATCCGGTTCTGCCCGGCCCGGCTTCTCCTCGTTGACAGCCAGAGGAAAATCAAGTATAATGGAATTATCCAAAAGAACAGGAGACGCGGTATGGACCCCAATCAGACCATTGGCGCAAAGATCAAAGCGCTGCGCACAGAAAAGAAGTACACTCTGAAGAACCTGGGGGACCTCACCGGGTTTTCCGTGGGCTTCCTGTCCCAGATCGAGCGGGGGATCTCCTCCGTTGCGGTGGACTCCCTGGCGAAAATCGCAAAGTGCCTGGAGGTCCCCCTGTCCACCTTCTTTGACACCGAGCCGCCGGACCGGCAGGACCCGGTGGTCCACAGCTTCAGCACCCATCAAACCATGGTCAGCCCCCAGATTATCCAGAGCATCCTCAGCCACGACACCCAGGCCTTTGACTTTCTGCCACGGCGTTTTCTGCTGATGCCCTTCAGCGATCCGGATACGCTGGTGCCGGAGCTGTACGCCCACACCGGGGAGGAGTTCATCTACGTGCTCACCGGGATCGTCTCCCTGTGGGTGGAGAACAGCCGCTACACCCTCTATCCCGGGGACAGCGTACAGATCCACTCCAACCAGCCCCACAACTGGGCCAACAATACCAACAAGGTGGCGGAGCTGCTCTCCATCAATTACCCGAATCCGCTGCGGTCCGGCACCGCCGGCCATATGCTCTAGTGTGGCGGCGTTTTCATGAAATGGTTTCATTTTTGTGAAACACCTTTGGAAAGGAAGTGATGACGGCAATATGTCGATCAAGGATAAGCTGGCGGCGCTTCTGCGCGGCCAGCCCTCCGCGAAGCCGCCGGACAAGGAGAGCGCCGGAACGCTGGAGCCCGAACCCGAGCAGGCTCCGGAGTCCTCCGGCCCCGGCGTGCTCAACCAGTCGCTGCTGGAGCTGAGCGCGGAGCATCAGATTTACCGTCTCTACAACCAGCGCCGGCAGGAGGCCGGATATCTGCCCGCGCCCCGTCTCTGCCTGGACGAGGACGGCGTGCTCCCGCCGGAGATGGTGCATCGGGAGCTGGGCCGCCTGCGGACAGTGCTGACCAAGGCCTGCTCCGCGAGGCTGAAGGAGGCCAAGGGGCGCAGCGGCGGCTCCCGGAGGAGGAAGCCCGCCAAGGGGGAGGAGCCGGAGGAGGCGGAGACGGCGGAGACGGCGGAGAATGAGGCCCTGGCTCTGGACGCCCTTCCGCTCTTTTTCCTCTCCTCAGATAAGCTCTACGCCTGGGTGGTTGTCCTCCCGCCCATCGGCGGAGGGAAGGAGCTCTCCCGGGATATGCTCTACGAGGCGCTGATTACCAACGAGATCGGCTTCGGCGTGGACACGCGCCTGGCGGACCGCATCGCCCATGACGAGAGGCGGTACTTCAACCTGTACCTCATCGCCAAGGGGAAGCCGGCCTTTGACGGGAAAAACGGCAACATCGTGGATAACTTCCCCCGGGTTATTGAGCGGGTGCTGGAGGTGGATGAGTTTGACCAGGTGGACTACACCGCCCTCAACCTCATCTACAACGTGGAGAAGGGGCAGGAGATCTGCCATCTGATCAAGCCCACCGAGGGCGAGCCGGGGCGGACGGTGCTGGACCAGGAGATCCCGGCCAAGAGCGGCAAGAACGTGCCCCTGCCCCAGGGACGGAACACGGAGATCAGCGAGGACGGGACCCAGCTGCTGGCCTCCATCGACGGGTCCGTGGAGTTCACCGGGCGGAGCTTCCAGGTCAAGCCGGTGCTGGAGATCTCCGGAAACGTGGATTTCTCCACCGGGGATCTGGACTTCCTGGGGGACATCAACATCGGCGGCAACGTGCTCAGCGGCTTTACGGTCCGGGCGATGGGCAACATCCACATCGCCGGCGTGGTGGAGGCCGGCAGCACCATAGAGGCCGGCGGGGATCTGGCCGTTGTCAAGGGCATTCTGGGCGACGGCACCACCACCGTTCAGGTCCATCGGAGCATCTTCTCCAAATACGTTGAAAACGCCACCATCTCCGTGCGGGAGAACCTCCAGACGGACTGCATCATCGGCAGCAGCATCTACTGCGGCGGGGAGGTGCTGGTCCAGTCGGGCCGCGGCGTTATCATGGGCGGCCGGGTCTGGGCGGCCAAGCGGATCTGCGCCCACACCGTGGGCTCCCAGTCCGAGTGCAAGACCTCCATCGTCCTGGGCGGGAAGCCCTGCGCCAGCTTTGAGCAGGAGATCACCCAGCGGGCGGTCAACGCCATGGAGATGGAGCTGGAGCGGCTGGAGTGCCAGCCGGACAGCCCCGTCAAGTCCAGCCTCCTCAGCAAGGCGAAGATCAAGCTGGCCACAGCGGAGATGAAGCTGCGGCAGCTGGAGGAGCGGCGGGAGCGCATGGCGCCGGAGCGGGAGCGGGAGAGCGGCCGGCTGGAGTGCGGCGCGGCCTATCCGGGCACCAAGGTCCGCATCGGGGACGAGGTGTTCCGGGTGCATGATCTCTCCCGGCACTGTGTCATTACCATGATACGGGATGAGATCGTGATGATGTAGCCGCTTTTTGCAGTCAATGCGGCAGAAAGGAGAGAATCCATGGATACTGCTATGCAGCGGGAGCGGCTGACCGAGATTTTCGATCATGTTGTCCGGGATATTACCCAGCGGGAGGCCGGGATCGTCCTCCATTCAAGCCAGACGCAGCTGGAAGGGGAGCTGTGTACGGTCTATACCACCTTTGACAAGGGGTACCACACCAGTCTGTCCCTGTGCGCGGAGAAGTCCATGTTTGTCCGGCTGACCCGGCGCATGATGGAGAAGGAGGACGTTACGTCCCGGGAGGTGGAGCTCTTTGCCAAGGAGTTCTTCAATGTGCTGTGCGGGCATGTTGCCACCCAGCTGTACCAAATTACAAAGGTGCCGGCCCGGTTTCACGTCCCAGCCTTCTGCCAGGGCCGCTACATGCCGGAGAACCACCTGCCGCACATTGTCCTCACCTATTCCAGCGATGAAAATGAAAGCGCCCAGCTGATTCACCACGCGTTAACTGCCAACGGCGGCGGGCTGCTGGGCCAAAGTGAACAAAAGGAAGGTGCCGCTTTATGAAAAAAAGGGTTATGGTTGTGGATGATTCCCTTGCTATGGAGATGCAGATCAGCAAGCTGCTGGAGGGGTCCGGGTTTGAAGTGGCCGCCTTCTGCGAGGACGGCGAGACGGCGATCGCCCGCTATAACGAGGTGCAGCCGGATATCGTCACCATGGATATTATTATGCCCGGGATCGACGGCCTGGAGGCCGCCAAGATCATCATTGAGGAGCACCCCGATGCCAGGATTATCATGGTGTCCTCCCTGGGCTACGACGACACCGTCAACGAGGCAATGGCCATCGGGGCCAAGACCCTCCTCTATAAGCCCATTGACCGGGTGAGCCTGCTGGGTGCGCTGGATCTGGCGCTGACATAAGAGCAGGAGCTGGCAGACTGAAGCGTCCGCCAGCTCCTTTGTGCGTCTCAGCCGCAGGCAGAGGGGCGCCAAACGCGGTCTTTACCCGGTGGGAAACCTGTGATATAATGCAGGCAAAAGCGACTATATCAACACAAATGGAGGAACGAATGATGCAGCACACAATCCGCAGCGATGGGCTGACCGTGACCATTGACGAGCTGGGCGCGCAGCTGATGTCCATCACCGCCGGCGACGGAACGGAGTACCTCTGGAGCGGGGACCCGGCCTACTGGCGCAACCGCGCCCCCAACCTGTTCCCCTACGTGGGCCGCCTGACCCAGGACAGCTATACCTGCGGCGGCAGGACCTACCCCATGACCCGCCACGGCTTTGCCGGCCGGACCGTGTTCACCCCCCTGGACCAGGGCCCGGACCAAATCGCCCTGCGCATGACCGACAGCGCCGAGACCCGCGCCTGCTACCCCTGGGCCTTTGCCTTTGACGTCATCTTTCGCCTGGAGGGTTCCACCCTCTCTGTCACCTACCGGGTGGAGAACCGGGACGAAAAGGAGATGTACTTTGGCCTGGGGGCCCACCCCGGCTTCCGGGTCCCCCTGGAGGCGGGGCGGTCCTTCACCGGCTACCGGCTCACCTTCGCCCGTCCCTGCCAGCCCAGCCGGGTGCTCCTGAGCGAAAACTACATGATCGGCGGCCAGGAGGAGCCCTACCCCCTGGAGGAGGGCCGGGTCCTGCCGCTGCGCCATGACCTCTTTGACCGGGACGCCATCATCCTCAAGAACATGGACCGCACGGTCACCCTCTCCGCCGGAGAGGGGACGCGAGGCGTCACGGTCTCCTACCCCCGGATGCGTTACCTGGGGATCTGGCACAAGCCGGAGAGCGACGCGCCCTTCGTATGCCTGGAGCCCTGGCTGAGCCTGCCCTCCCGGGACGGGGTGGTGGAGGACCTGGCCCAGCAGAACGATCTGATGGCGCTGCTCCCGGGGGAGGTGTACACCAACCAGTGGACGGCCACCGTATTTTGATGACGCCACAAAAGTAAAGGAGAAAAAACATGCAGCGATATGAAGAGTACGCCAGGCTTCTGGTGGAGGTGGGCGTAAACATCCAGAAGGGACAGAATTTAATCATCGACGCGCCGGTGGACTGCGCCTGGTTTGCCCGGCTGTGCGCCAAGGCGGCCTACGCCGCCGGCTGCCGCGAGGTCATCATGAAGTGGAACGACGATGCGCTGACCCGGGAGAAATTCCTCCGCGCGGAGCCGGACGTTTTTGACACGCTCCCTAAGTGGCTTGCCGAGTTCATGAACGGCTATGCCGGGGAGGGGGCGGCATTCCTGCGGATCAGCGCCTCTGATCCGGAGAACATGGCCGGGGTGGATCCGGACCGGCTCACCCGGGCCCAGAGGGCCAGCGGCGAGGCCCTTAAGCCCTACCGCGAGGCCACTATGGGCAGCGCCATCCCCTGGTGCATCGCCTCCATCCCCATCCCCTCCTGGGCGAAGAAGGTATTTCCCGGCTGCGGGGAGGAGGAGGCCGTGGAGAAGCTGTGGGCGGCCATCCTTCAGGCTGTCCGCGTGGGCGGCGGGGATGCGGTGGAGCGCTGGCGGACCCACCTGGACACCCTCCAGCGCCGTATGGACACGCTCAACGAGCTGAACCTGGAGAGCCTCCATTACAAAAACAGCCTGGGCACGGACCTGACCATCCGCCTGCCGGAGGGGGCCGTCTGGGCGGGGGGCAGCACCGTCACCAAGTCCGGCGTACCCTACATCGCCAACATGCCCACGGAGGAGATCTTCACCGCGCCCCTGCGCACAGGGGTGGACGGCGTGGTGTACGCGGCCATGCCCCTGGTCCACAACGGCGTGATTATGGACAAGTTCCACATGGTGGTCCGTGAGGGGAAGATCGTGGAGGTTCACGCCCAGATCGGGGAGGAGGCCCTGCGGGCCGCCGTGACCCTGGACGAGGGGGCCTCCTACTTCGGGGAGGTGGCCTTAGTGCCCTATGACAGCCCCATCAGCAACCAGAAGCTGCTCTATTACAATACCCTCTTTGACGAAAACGCATCCTGCCACCTGGCCTTTGGAGAGGCCTATCCGGAGTGCCTGAAGGGCGGCGAGGACATGACCAAGGAGGAGCGGCAGGCCCATGGCCTCAACACCTCCATCACCCACGTGGACTTCATGGTGGGCACGGCGGACCTGCGCATCACGGGCCGCACCCGGGACGGCCGTGACGTGGACATCTTTATTGACGGAAACTTTGCGTTTTAGAGCCCATTCTTTTTTCTTGGAAGAAAAAAGAATCAAAAAAGAACTTTAGAGGAGATGGAACAGGCTGCCGGCAGTTAATCGGCCCAGCGCCGCGAACGCGCTTGGGACCGGCTGCCGGCAGCCCGTTTTTATCCTCTAAAGTTTTTCTTTTGATCCTTTTCTTTGTTCACAAAGAAAAGGATGACACCAAAGCTCACTTCCGTTCCAGCGACACGCCGCTGAGGATGCTCTCCCGGCCCGGGTGGAAGGTGATGGACACCTGATCGCCGGGGCTGACAATCACCGCCAGGGGCTGGTCTGCGGCGCACACGCTGTAGAACACGTCGCCGCCGATGAGCCGGATGAAGTAATAGCTGTTGCCCTCCATCACGGCGGAGCGGATTTCAGCGACAGCGCCCTCCACGGTCTCCGTGCCGGCGAGGCCTGTGCCGCTTTCCACAATGCCGTTCTGACTGAGCATGGACAGATAGTTCTGCTCGCACTCGGCCACTGTGTCCCCGGTGGCCACCACCTGATACTGCCGGACGTTGACCATGGCGTACTTCTTCACCAGCTGGGCGTTGTCCTTCATGGCCATGAAGTAGGTGGGCTGGCCCCCCACGTTCAGCAGCAGGGGGAAGGTGGCCTTGTACTTCAGGTTTTGCAGCATGCCCTCGGCGCTGTCCATGGCGGAGTGCTCCGTGGCGCCGGCGCAGGAGTAGAAATGGCTCTCCTTGGTGCGCTGGTTGGTGAGGATAAAGCCGATGTTGGACTGGTCCCCGCCGATGGAGGTCACGCCGGTGTAGACCCACACGTCGTCGCCCATGGCAATATAGTTGTAGTCGTCGGTGGTGACCGTCACGTCCCGCTGGCCGAACAGGGAGTTGAGGAAGCCGTTGTGGTACATGCCGTAGTAGTCGTACTGCTGGACAATGAGCCCGGCGGGGTAGAGATTGTCCACCCAGTCGGGGACCTGCTCATAGTAGACGCACTCCCCCGTAATGGCGTTGACCAGCACCGCGCCCTTCACGTCCGTGCCGCCGAACAGGCCGATGGTCCGCACCAGCCGGGGGCAGATCCAGTAGGGGACCCCCTCCTCGTCGATCTCCATCACCGGCTGGGCAAAGAGGTAGGTGGGGAAGTGGAAGCGGAGGTGGCGGTAGAGGTTGCGGCCGAAGTGCTCCACGTTGGTGTACTTGATCCCCTCCTCCAGCCGCACCAGCTCCACGTTCTGGGTGACCATGTCGATGAGCAGATAGGCGGGCAGGCCGTCGGAGCGGTTGGTGAACCACTTGATGAGGTCCATATACGTCAGCGTGGCGATGCGCACCGGGCGGCCCCGGTAGTTGATTTGGGTGTAGTCGTTGACCACGTCAAACTGGCTGACCATGTCGCTGAGCTCGCCCAGCTTCCGGTCCCCCAGCCGCTCGGCGGACTGCCGGTCCAGCATGGGGATCTGATCGTAGGAGATCTCGTCCACCTCAGCGGCAAAGTCGCCCACCTGGATGGGCAGCAGCTGGGCGTAGTCCTTGGCCCGGAAGATGACCGAGCCTACCACGCTGCCGCCGATGCACAGCAGCAGGGACAAAACAGCTGCCGCCACCGGAACCAGGCACTGTCTCTTCAGGAACTGGAAGTACCCCTTCACCCCCTGGCCCTGAAAGCCGCTGGTGAGCACGGCGCAGCCGCAGTAGATGACGCACAGCAGCAGGACGAAGGTGTGAAACTCCGGGGCCTGGAGGTTGATAGGCGGCAGGTTGACGTAGAAGTATACGAGTCCCACCGCCAATGTCACGGCCAGATTGATGAGCACCCGGGTGACGGGGCTCTTTACCGCCTTGCGGGGCTTTTTCGGCTTGGGCGGGCTGTTCTGGGAGGGCGCGCCGCTGGAAAATCCCTCCCACTGAAAGCCCTTGGCGTCTTGACCGGAAAATGGCATGATGTCTCTCCTTTCTCATGCGGGTCCAAATGATTACCTGGGGCGGAAAATGCTATTATTCCATTTTACTCCTTTTCCCGCTCAATAGCAAGCTCATTTTCCCGCAGGCTCACCTTCACGCCGTCCCCCCGGCGGAGGCGGCCGGCGAGGAGCTCCTCCGCCACCCGCTCCTCCACCAGCCGCTGGACGCGCCGCCGCAGGGGGCGCGCCCCGCTGGCGGGATCAAACCCCTCCCGGGCCAGCCGGGCCGTCACGCCCTCCTCCACCCGCAGGGTCAGGCCAAGGGCCTCCATCCGCCGGCCGGTCTCCTCCAGCAGCCGGGCGGCGATCTCCTCCAGATCCGCCTCCCCCAGCTGGCGGAAGACCACGGTTTCGTCGATGCGGTTCAAAAACTCCGGCCGGAAGGTCCGCTTCAGCTCGTCGGTGACCTGATCGCTGATCCGCCGCTGGCGGACCTGCTCGCCGTCCTCCCCGGCGAAGCCCAGGCGGCCCCGGCTGGTGATCTGCCGGGCGCCTACGTTGCTGGTCATCACCACCACCGTGTTGCGGAAATCCGCCCTGCGGCCGTGGCTGTCCGTGAGCCGGCCGTCCTCCAGGATTTGCAGCAGCAGGTTCCACACCTCCGGGTGGGCCTTCTCGATCTCGTCAAAGAGCACCACCGAGTAGGGCCGGCGGCGGACCTTCTCCGTCAGCTGGCCCCCCTCCTCGTGGCCCACGTAGCCCGGGGGCGAGCCCACCAGACGGCTGGCCGCGTGGCTCTCGGCGTACTCGGACATGTCCACCCGGATCATGGCCTCCTCCTGGCCGAAGAGGGCCGCGGACAGGGCCCGGCACAGCTCCGTCTTGCCCACGCCGCTGGGCCCCAGCAGGAGAAAGCTGCCGATAGGGCGGTTGGGCTCCCCCAGACCCACCCGGCCCCGGCGGATGGCCCGGGCCATGGCGGCAATGGCCTGATCCTGGCCCACCACCCGCCGCTGCAGCTCCTCCTCCAGATGCAGCAGCCGCTCCCCCTCGTCCTGGGTGATCTGCCGCACCGGCACGCCGGTCCACTCCGAGGCCACGGCGGCCACGTCCTCCCCGGTGACGGAGATGAGATCGTCCGTGCGGCCGTTGACCCACCGGGCCCGCTCCTCCCGGAGCTGGCGGGCGAAGTCCTCCTCCACGTCCCGCAGCCGGGCGGCGGCCTCGAAGTCCTCCCCGGCGATGGCCTCCGCCTTCTCCCGGCGCACCGCCTCCAGCCGCTCCTCCAGCCGCTTGAGGTCCGGCGTGCGGGTCTCGCACTCCATGCGCACCCGGGAGCAGGCCTCGTCCATCAGGTCAATGGCCTTGTCCGGCAGAAAGCGGTCCGGCAGATACCGGCGGCTGAGCTCCACGCAGGAGCGGACCGCCTCGTCGCTGATGGCCAGACCGTGGTGGGCCTCGTACTTGTCCCGCAGGCCCAGGAGGATCTCAATGGCCTCCTCCGCCGAGGGCTCCTCCACGGCCACGGGCTGGAACCGCCGCTCCAGGGCCGCGTCCTTCTCGATATACCGGCGGTACTCGTCCCGGGTGGTGGCGCCGATGACCCGGATCTCCGCCCGGCTCAGGGCGGGCTTGAGGATGTTGGCCGCGTCCACCGCCCCCTCGGCGCTGCCGGCCCCCACGATGGTGTGAAGCTCGTCGATGAAGAGGATCACATTGCCCATGCGCCGGATCTCCGCCAAGGCGTTCTTCACCCGCTCCTCAAACTCCCCCCGGTACTTGGTCCCCGCCAGCATGGCCGCCAGATCAATGGAGAGGATGGTCTTGCCGGAGAGCTCCTCCGGCACGTCCCCGCTGACGATCCGGGCCGCCAGCCCCTCGGCCACGGCGGTCTTGCCCACGCCGGGCTCACCGATGAGTACGGGGTTATTCTTGGTGCGGCGGGAGAGGATGCGGATGGTCCGGGTGATCTCCCGGTCCCGGCCCACCACCGGGTCCAGCCGCCCCTCCCGGGCCAGGGCGTTGAGGCTGCGGGTGAACTGGTCCAGCAGCTTGGAGCGGGCGGTCTCCTCCCGGCGGGGCTGGGCGATGCGGGTGGGGGCCTCCCGGGCGAACCGCAGCCCCTGGCCGCCGGACAGGGGCTGTATGCCGGTGAGGCTCTGGCCACCGGGCAGCGCCCCGGACAGGGGGGAGCTGCCGGAGGCGTTCAGCCGCTGGAGGAGGGCGGTCTGGAGCTTCTTGGGGTCCGCGCCCATGGAGGAGAGCACCCGCATGGCCATGGTGCCGCTCTCCCGCAGGATGCCCAGCAGCAGATGCTCCGTGCCCACGTAGCCGCCGCCGAAGCGGTTGGACTCCCCCACGGCGTTCTCAATGACCCGCTTGGCCCGGGGGGTGAGGCCCTGGGGCGGGGCAAGGCCCGGCAGGCCGGTGCCCACGATGCCGGCGATGGTCTCCCGGGTCTTCTCCGCCGTGACGCTCTGGCCGGCCAGACACCGGTGGGCCGCGCCGCCCTCCTCCCGCATGAGGCCCAGCAGCAGGTGCTCGCTGCCCACGTAGCTGTGGCCCAGCTCCTCCGCGGCCTCCTGGGCCAGGCGCAGGGCGCTCTGGGCCCTGGGGGTGAATCGGTTTTCGTACATGCTCCCACCATCCTCGTTGATTTTTCCTGTAACAGTATTCCCGTGGACCGTGGTTTTACACATTTCTTCCCCGGAGGGGAGATTTTACCCTTGCATTTTTGAAACTTCATGGTACAATGTAGGTACCATTCTATAGGGAGGTTATACATTATGGCACACAAGATCACGGATGCCTGCGTCAGCTGCGGCAGCTGTGCTGAGAACTGCCCCGTCGAGGCCATTTCTCAGGGCGATACCCAGTACGTCATTGACGCCGACGCCTGCGTGGACTGCGGCGCCTGCGCGGCCAACTGCCCCACCGAAGCGATTGTCGCTGAGTAAGCGGGTACATAGGAAGGCCCTCTCTCCGTCGGGAGCGGGGGCCTTTCTGTTTCCCCGGCGGGGGAGAAAATGAATTTTTTATAAAAACTCTTTTTCCCCGTTGTGTTTTTTCCATATTTGTGCTATTCTATAGACATCAAGGGCTCTAACTACAGATAAGGAGTGATTTCATATGGTCAGACTAATCATGAGCGGTTCCGGCGAGGGCAAGACCAAGCAGCTCATTGAGCTGATGGAGGGCGCGGCGGAGTCCAATGTGGGCTGCATGGTCTGCATTGAGGCGAAGCGGAGCATGAGCTTCAACCTGCGCCACCAGACCCGCATGATCGACGCGTCCGAGTTCGCGATCGGCAGCTTTGAGGCGCTGCGGGGCTTCCTGTGCGGTCTCTACGCCGGCAACTACGACATCTCCCACATCTTCATCGACAACCTCTGCAAGGTGGCCCACAACAACAACGAACAAGATGTCGACGCGTTCCTTAATTGGCTGGATTCCTTTGCTAATCCCATCAATCTGAAGGTCACCGTTACCGTCAGCGCCAATCCGGAGACCGCCACCGACACCATGCGGAAATATATGTAACCCCTGTCCGGCCCCGGACAACAGAATAGCAGTGCTTTCAGAGGAGGCGTCCATCGGGACGCCTCCTGTCTCTTGCTTTGCGTTTTTTCACAGCAGTGCGCTAAACCGGTAATTCGTTACCGCACTACCGAATTACAGCAATGATGCACAAATTAGCAGAGGAAAGCTGTGAAATAATTATTGAAAACAGAAAAAGAATGTAGTACAATAGGGCACAGTGATCTTGCAGCAAACAGAGGAGGAACATCTATGGAACAACCCAAGGAAATCAAGCAGGTGGTTTTGGACGGCCACAGCCTGACCCTGGAGGCCCTGGTGGCCATCGCCCGGTTCGGCGCCAGGGTGGAGCTGTCCGGCGAGGCCCGGGAGGCCATGGCCCGCTCCCGGGCCCTGGCGGAGAAGATCGCCGGGGAGAAGCGGGTGGCCTACGGCATCACCACCGGCTTTGGCGACTTCGCCACGGTGGCCGTGTCGGACGAGCTGTCCAGCCAGCTGTCCACCAACCTGATTCTCAGCCACTGCACCGGCACCGGCGAGCCCTACAGCCGGGAGCAGGTGCGGGGCATGATGGCCCTGCGGGCCAACGCGCTGTGCGTGGGCCTGAGCGGCGTGCGGCCGGTGCTGGTGGAGATGCTGGTGGACATGCTCAACCGGGACGTGACCCCGGTGATCCCCCAGAAGGGGTCCCTGGGGGCCTCCGGGGATCTGGCGCCCCTGTCCCACATGGGGCTGGTGCTGCTGGGCAGGGGGGAGGCCTTCTACGGCGGGGAGCGGCTGCCGGGCCGGGAGGCCATGGAGCGGGCCGGCATCGCCGTGCTGGACACCCTGGTTTGCAAGGAGGGCCTGGGCGTCACCAACGGCACCTGCGCCATGACCAGCGTGGGGGCCCTGCACCTCTATGACACCCTCCAGGCCGCCCGCCTGGCGGATCTGATCAGCTCCCTGACCCTCACCGCCCTCACCGGCCAGCTGGACGCCTACCAGGAGCGGATGCACACCGCCCGGGGACAGGTGGGCCAGATCCAGGTGGCGAGGAACATGCGCCTGCTCACCGAGGGCTGCGAGATTCTGGAGCGCTGCCAGGGGGACCGGGTTCAGGACGCCTACGCCCTGCGGTGCATCCCCCAGGTCCACGGGGCGGTCCGGGACGCGCTGGGGTACATCAAGAGCCGGGTGGACATCGAGCTCAACGCCGTCACCGACAACCCCCTCCTCTTCTGCGAGGACGAGGCGGTCATCTCCGGCGGCAACTTCCACGGCGAGCCCATGGCCCTGCCCTTTGACTTTCTGGGCATCGCCTGCGCGGAGCTGGCCAGCATCTCCGAGCGGCGGATTGAGCGCATGGTCAACGCCTCCCTCTCCAACGGCCTGACCCGCTTCCTCACCACCGAGGGCGGCGTGAACAGCGGCTTCATGATCGTCCAGTACACGGCGGCCTCCATGGCCTCGGAGAACAAGGTTCTGGCCCATCCGGCCTGCGTGGACTCCATCCCCTCCTCGGCCAACCAGGAGGACTTTGTGTCCATGGGCACCACCGCCGCCCGGAAGGCGGGGACCATCCTGGAGAACACCCGGTCCGTGCTGGCCTATGAGCTGCTCACCGCCTGCCAGGCCATTGACATCCGCCGCCAGATCGGCCGCTGGGGCACAGGCCTGTCCCCGGCGGGGGAGGCGGTGTTCCGCCGCGTGCGGGAGAAGGTGGCCTTCATGGAGGTGGACCGGGAGCTGTGGCCGGACATCCAGGCCGTGGAGGCCATGGTCCGCAGCGGGGAGCTGCTGGACATTGTCCAGGAGATCGCGCCGGAGTTCGAATAAATAAGTAATCATTCTTTTCTTTTATAAAAGAAAAGAATCAAAAGAAAATTTTAGATGTGCTTGTTTGGACTGCCGGCAGCCCCCAAATATCCTTTTGAAGTTCTTTTTGATACTTTTTCTTTCAAGAAAAAGTATGTTTACAAAAAACAAGGAGGTCTTTCCTATGGAATACAATCCCAGCGCCGCCATGACCATCCGGCTGGACGACGAGCTGCCCGCCTATCCGGCCTTTGTCCCCGGCTGCCGCCGGGCCCCCCGCCGGGAGGCCCACCTCACCGAGGCGGACAAGGCTCTGGCCATCCGCAACGCCCTGCGCTATATCCCGCCCCAGCACCACGCCCAGATGGCCAGGGAGTTCGCCCAGGAGCTCCGGGAGCACGGCCGCATCTACGGCTACCGCTTCCGGCCCGAGGGGCGGCTCTGCGGCAAGAGCATTGACGAGTACAAGGGCCAGTGCGTGGAGGCCCGGGCCTTCCAGGTGATGATCGACAACAACCTGGACTTTGACGTGGCCCTTTACCCCTACGAGCTGGTGACCTACGGCGAGACCGGCCAGGTGTGCCAGAACTGGATGCAGTACCGGCTCATCAAGAAGTATCTGGAGGTGATGACCGACGAGCAGACCCTGGTGGTCATGTCGGGCCACCCCCTGGGCCTCTTCCACTCCCACAAGCTGGCCCCCCGGTGCATCATCACCAACGGCCTGATGGTGGGCAGCTTTGACGATCAGAAGAACTTCAACCGGGCCGCCGCCCTGGGCGTGGCCAACTACGGCCAGATGACCGCCGGCGGCTGGATGTACATCGGGCCCCAGGGCATTGTCCACGGCACCTTCAACACCCTGCTCAACGCCGGGCGGCTGAAGCTGGGCATCAGCGAGGACGGCAATCTGGCGGGGCGGCTGTTCGTCTCCGCCGGTCTGGGCGGCATGAGCGGCGCCCAGGGCAAGGCCGCCGAGATTGCCGGGGCCGTGTCCATCATCGCGGAGGTGGACGCCTCCCGCATCGAAACCCGGTACACCCAGGGCTGGGTCAGCGAGCGCACGGACAGCCTGGACCGGGCCCTGGAGCTGGCCCGGAAGCATCTGGCGGACAGGACCCCCTGCGCCATTGCCTACGAGGGCAACGTGGTGGACCTGCTGGAGTACCTCTACGAGAAGAACGTCCACGTGGACCTCATGAGCGATCAGACCTCCTGCCACGTGCCCTACGACGGCGGCTACTGCCCCCAGGGCCTCACCTTCCAGGAGCGCACGGAGATGCTGGACAAGGACCCGGACAAGTTCCGGGCCCTGGTGGACAAGACCCTGCGCCGCCACTACGAGATGATCTGCAAGTTCCACGACCGGAACACCTACTTCTTCGACTACGGCAACAGCTTCCTCAAGGCGGTCTTTGACGCCGGGGTCACCGCCGTGTGCAGGAACGGGGAGAACGATCTGGACGGCTTTGTGTTCCCCTCCTACGTGGAGGACATTCTGGGTCCCTGCCTCTTCGACTTCGGCTACGGCCCCTTCCGCTGGTGCTGCCTGTCCGGGAAGAGCGAGGATCTGGACCGGACCGACGCGGCGGCGGCGGAGTACATCCTCGCCCACAACCGGCGCTACCAGGACTACGACAACTACGTCTGGGTCCGGGACGCGAAGAAGAACAAGCTGGTGGTGGGCACCCAGTGCCGCATCCTCTACCAGGACGCCATGGGCCGGATGAACATCGCCCTGAAGTTCAACGAGATGGTGCGCAGCGGGGAGATCGGCCCTGTGATGCTGGGCCGGGATCACCACGACACCGGCGGCACTGACTCCCCCTTCCGGGAGACCAGCAACATCAAGGACGGGTCCAACATCATGGCGGACATGGCGGTGCAGTGCTACGCCGGCAACGCCGCCCGGGGCATGAGCCTCATTGCCCTCCACAACGGCGGCGGCACGGGCATCGGCCGGGCGGTGAACGGCGGGTTCGGCATGGTGCTGGACGGCTCTGAGCGGGTGGACGCCATCCTGCGCATGTCCATGCCCTGGGACACCATGGTGGGCGTATCCCGCCGGGCCTGGGCCAGAAACGGCAACGCCCTCCAGACCGCCGCGGAGTACAACCATCTCTACGCGGGTCAGGACCACATCACGCTGCCCTATCTGGCGGAGGACGAGGTGGTGCGCAGCGCCCTGGCGGAGGCGTAGGGCGGCGGTATGGACACCTTACTCATCAAAAATATCGGCCTTCTGGCCACCCCGGCGGGCAGGACCGCCCGCCGGGGCGCGGACCAGGGGGACGTGAGGTTCCTCCGAAACGCCTGGGTGCGCATGGAGGACGGCGTGATTGCCGCCGTGGGCACGGGGACGCCGGAGCGCCCCGCCGGGGCGGAGGAGCTGGACGCGGAGGGCCGTCTGGTCACGCCGGGTCTGGTGGACGCCCACACCCACCTGATCTTCGGGGGCTGGCGGCAGAACGAGCTGGCCATGAAGCTGCGGGGGGTGCCCTACCTGGACATCCTGGCCCAGGGGGGCGGCATTCTGTCCACCGTCCGGGCCACCCGGTCCGCCGGACAGGGGGAGCTGGAGGACAAGGCCCGGCTGGCCCTGGACGAGATGCTCTCCTTCGGCACCACCACATGCGAGGCCAAGAGCGGATACGGCCTGGACCTGGACACGGAGCTTAAGCAGCTGCGGGCCATCCGGGCCCTGAACGAGAGCCATCCTGTGGATCTGGTCCCCACCTTCCTGGGGGCCCACGCCCTGCCGGAGGACTACAAGGCGGACCGGACGGCCTATATCCGGCTGCTGTGCGAGGAGATGATCCCCGCGGCGGCGGAGGGACTGGCGGAGTTCTGCGACGTGTTCTGCGAGACCGGGGTGTTTACGGCGGAGGAGTCCCGGACGATCCTGGAGGCGGGGCGGCGCTGCGGCCTGGCGGCCAAGATCCACGCCGACGAGATCGACGCCATCGGCGGGTCCCGGCTGGCGGGGGAGCTGGGGGCCGTGTCCGCGGAGCATCTGATCGTCTGCCCGCCCGAGGGCATTGAGGCCATGGCCCGGGGGGGCACGGTGGCCTGTCTGCTGCCGTGTACCAGCTTCTACCTGGGCGCGGCCTTCGCGCCGGCCCGGGATATGATTGCCGCCGGCGTGCCCGTGGCCCTGGCCACGGACTTCAACCCCGGCTCCTGTCCCTGCCTGAACATGCAGCTGGCCATGAGCCTGGGGTGCCTGAAGTACCGCATGACCCCGGAGGAGGTGCTCACCGCCGCCACCCTCAACGGGGCCGCGGCCATCGGCCGGGCGGACCGGACCGGCTCCGTGGAGCCGGGGAAGGCGGGGGATCTGGTGGTGTGGAACGCGCCGGATCTGGAGTATGTCTGCTACCGCCTGGGCAGCAATCTGGCCGGAGCGGTGGTCAAGGGCGGAAAAATTTACAGAAACGAGCAGGGCCTTGTGGGCCCGGGAGGAGAGAGACATGGCAAAGCTCATTGAGTGCATTCCCAACTTCAGCGTCAGCCGGGAGCGGGACCCGGAGGTCTATCAGGCCCTGGTGGACACGGCCAACAGCATTCCCGGCTGCACGGTTCTGGACGTGCAGTCCGACGGCAGCCATAACCGCTGCGTGTTCACCATGGTGGGCTCCCCAGCCGGCATCGGGGAGGCGGCCTTCCAGCTGACCAAGAAGGCCACGGAGACCATCGACATGACCAGGCACACGGGCCAGCACCCCCGCATGGGGGCCACGGATGTGATCCCCTTTGTCCCCGCCATGGACGTGACGGTGGAGGAGTGCGTGGAGCTGAGCCGCCAGCTGGGCAGGCGGATCTGGGAGGAGCTGGGGGTGCCGGTGTTCCTCTACGAGGACTCCGCGTCCTCCCCGGACCGGGCCAATCTGGCGGACGTGCGCCGGGGCCAGTTCGAGGGCATGGCGGAGAAGCTGCTGAAGCCGGAGTGGGCCCCGGACTTCGGGGAGCGGAAGATTCACCCCACCGCCGGCGTGGTGGCCGTGGGCGCCCGGATGCCTCTGATCGCCTACAACGTGAACCTGGACACCTCGGATCTGGAGATTGCCAGCAGGATTGCCAAGGCCATCCGCTGCTCCTCCGGGGGATTCAAGTACTGCAAGGCCATCGGCGTGATGCTGGAGGGCCGGAACATCGCCCAGGTGTCCATGAACCTGGTCAACTACGAGGGCACCCCCATCTACTATGTGTTTGAGATGATCCGGGCCCTGGCGGACCGCTACGGCGTGCGGATCATCGGCAGCGAGCTGGTGGGTCTGACCCCGGGCAAGGCCCTGCTGGACTGCGCGGAGTACTACCTGAAGCTGGAGGACTTCGACTGCCGCCGGCAGGTGATGGAGTACCACCTGATCGGGCTGGAGTAAGGGGGAGAGGCCATGAAGCTGAGCGAACAGACGGTGGCCGGATTCACCGGCCTGCTGGCCTCCGACGCGCCGGCCCCCGGCGGCGGGTCCGTTGCGGCCCTGGAGGGGGCCTTCGGCGCGGCCCTCACGGCGATGGTCTGCGCCCTGACGGCGGGCCGGGAGAAATACGCGGCCCATCAGGCGCTGATTGCGGACGTGCAGAAGCGGGCGGAGGCGCTGAGGCCCCGTCTGCTGGAGGTGATGGACCGGGATACGGAGGCGTTTCTGACCGTCAGCGCCGCCTTTGCCCTGCCCAAGGGGACCGAGGAGGAGAAGGCGGCCCGGTCCCAGGCCATCCAGCGGGGCCTGGAGCTGTGCACGGAGGTTCCCCTGGAGGGGATGGAGCTGGCAGGGGAGGCCCTGGAGCTGGCGGGGTCCATCCTGGGCAGGTGCAACGAGAGCGCGGCCAGCGATCTGGGGGTGGCGGCGCTGTCCCTCCGGGCCGGGATACAGGGCGCGTGGCTGAACGTGCTCATCAACGTGGGGAGCCTGCGGGATCGGGCGTTTGCGGACCGGGCCCTGGCCCGCGGCCGGGCGGTTCTGGACCGCGCCCTCCCCCTGGCGGACAACATCTATGAGACCATCGCCGCCTCCCTCCAGTAGAGCGGCGCAATAAGAGCGGACGGGCTTTTGAGCCCGTCCGCTCTCTGCGTTTCTATGGGGGATACCTGTCCGCCGCAGGTAACCCGGCAATTTTTGATAACAAATGGTATTTTGCGGCTTTTCTTGCAAAATGCCCCGCCATTTTTCGGCATAATGTTGAAATAAAGAAGAAAATTCGCCTGCGGGGCTTGAGGGGACCTGTGAATAATTTTGTCATATCACCAGAATATCGACAGAAAATCAGTAGAATCTCTACCATAATTTCCTCCCGATTTTCCTTGACAGGTTCACATAAAATTCTGAATAATATTCAAGTACAGCAAGTTATACACATTTTCCACATCGTTTTCCACAGCTTGTTCCATCAGTATTTTCAACGAAATTCCATGGATTTCCACAAAATTCCAGCTCCTGTACATGCGGTTTTCCCACATGGAAAACAGACGCATTTGTTTACATAAATTCGAGACTGCATGACAGGGCTGTTCTCCGTGCAGACAGGGGCCTCAAGGGGACCACGCGAAGGAGTCCGGGGACAGCCGCTGGAGCGTCTCCCCGAACGGATCCCATACGCCGCCCTGGGGCAGCGCGTGAAAGGCCATCTCCCGGCTGTCCGACGGGTGGGGGAAGGAGAGGGCGGCGCTCCACAGGGCGATCTGGCCGCCGCCGCCGCCGTACTTGCCGTCGCCCAGCAGGGGCAGGCCCCGGCTGGAGAGCTGGACCCGGATCTGGTGGGTGCGGCCGGTGTGGAGCCGCACCTGGAGCAGGGACAGACCGCCGGAGGAGGAGAGCAGCCGGTAGTCCAGCCGGGCCTCCTTCACGCCGCCCCGCATCCGGGTCACCACAAAGCTCTTGTTCCGGGTCCTGTCGTGGAGGAGCAGGTCCCGGCACTGGTCCGTCTCCCGTTCCGGGCGGCCCTGGACCACGCACAGGTACTGCTTCTGGAACGCGCCCTGGCTGATGGACGAGGAGAGGGCGGCGGCAGACCGGCTGGTCCTGGCGCAGACCATCACGCCCCCCACGCCCCGGTCCAGGCGGTGGACGGGGAAGATCTCTCCGCCCAGCTGGCGGGAGAGGAGGCTGGGGAGGGTGTCGCCGGGGCCCTCCTGGCTGAGAATGCCCGGGGGCTTCAGACAGACCGCCAGCTGGCGGTCTTGATATAGAATAGGTATCATCAAATCACCTGCCATCATAAGCTGCGCTCTAAGTGCTCCGGCACAGGGGCCGGAGGTCCCGTCCGCGCCGGTCAGTCCTCCACGGTGAACACGTCCTCAATGGGGACCTTGAACACCTGGGCAATCCTCCAGGCCAGGGCCAGGGAGGGGTTGTAGCGGCCCTTCTCCAGATTTCCGATGGTCTCCCTGCGCACGCCCACCAGCCGGGCCAGCTCCTCCTGCTTCATGTCGAAAATCGCGCGGTACTCCTTGATCCGGTTTTTAATCATTTCGTCCCCAGATCCTCTCCTTCGCCTCCGCAATGCAGGTGGAGAAGGCGAACACGGCGATGGAGACGCCAAAGCCAAAGGCCGCGCCGCCTGCCAGAGGGTTGCCGCTGCGCCGCAGATAGGAGAGGGCCAGGGTGGCGGCGGCGGTGAGGAACAGGTTGCAGAAAAAGGCGGTGGCGGCACACTTTTTCATGGTGTCCAGAAACATCTCGTCCGGCGTGACCCAGAAGTACTCAAAAAATACCAGGAAGGCAAAGAAGGGGTAAAACAGCGGCTCCCCCGCCAGCGCTCCCCAGACCCCCAGCAGGGACACAAAGCCGATGCAGCCATACCAGTTCTTCATGAGATATCCTCCTATATATGGTTTATTTCGCTCTTGATATTAGAAATATACCACATAAAAGCCGGACTGTCAAGAGATTTTGAAAAGCGCCCTTTTTGCCTTTCGTGCTGCTGGCTTGAAACAACAGCAGCTGAACAAATCACCGATTGCAACTGAAAATTGACTATGATATACGCAGCGGGCATATTTCTCTGTTGACTTTAATTATTAAAAGTGATAAAGTATCTAACATGCGTACAGAACCGGCAGAAAACGCGGTTTTTCCTGTCCGGCGCAGAACGATTTTTTGGAGGAGAATATGGTCATCACAGATTTTTTAGAGCGAAACGCCCGCCTCTACGGACTGGAGACCGCCCTGGTGGAGCTGAGCCCCTCGGAGGAGCGGGATCAGGCCGTCACCTGGCGGGAGGCCAGCCTCATTGAGAGCGCGCAGCCCGACGCGCCCTACCGCCGGGCCATGAGCTGGAAGGACTTTGACCGCCGGGCCAACCGGTTCGCCAACCTGCTGCTGAGCCGGGGGGTGGACCGGGGGGCCAAGGTGGGGATATTGATGATGAACTGCCTGGAGTGGCTGCCGGTGTATTTCGGCATTTTGAAGGCCGGGTGCATCGCCGTGCCCCTGAACTTCCGCTACTCCTCCGAGGAGATCAAGTACTGCCTGGAGCTGGCGGACGTGGAGGTGCTGGTGTTCGGGCCGGAGTTTGTGGGACGTATGGACGCCATCGCCGGCAGCCTGCCCCAGGTGCGGATGATGTTTTTCGTGGGCAGAGGGGCCCCGGCCTACGCCGAGGACTGCATCCGTCTCATGAACTTCTGCTCCTCCAGCGCGCCGCCGGTGGCCTTGGAGGAGACGGACCACGCGGCCATCTACTTCTCCTCCGGCACCACCGGCTTTCCCAAGGCCATTCTACATAATCACCGGGCCCTGGTCAGCTCCTGCGAGACCGAGCAGCGCCACCACGGCCAGACCCGTGAGGACGTTTTCCTCTGCATCCCGCCTCTCTACCATACGGGGGCGAAGATGCACTGGTTCGGAAGCCTCCTCTCCGGCAGCCGGGCGGTGCTGCTGCGGGGGGTGAAGCCGGAGTGGATCCTCCGGGCGGTGACGGAGGAGAAATGCACTATCGTGTGGCTGCTGGTGCCCTGGGCCCAGGATCTGCTGGACGCCATCGACGGGGGAAAGATCGACCTGAGCAGCTACCTTCTGGACCAGTGGCGGCTGATGCACATCGGCGCGCAGCCGGTGCCCCCCAGCCTCATCAAGCGGTGGCGGCAGGTCTTCCCCCACCACCAGTACGACACCAACTACGGCCTGAGCGAGTCCATCGGCCCGGGCTGCGTCCACCTGGGGGTGGAGAACATCCACAAGGTGGGGGCCATCGGAAAGCCGGGCTACCACTGGGAGGCCAGGATTGTGGACGAGCAGTGGAACGAGGCGCCCCAGGGGGAGATCGGCGAGCTGGCGGTCAGGGGCCCCGGGGTGATGCTCTGCTACTACAAGAACCAGGAGGCCACGGACGAGATCCTTCGGGACGGCTGGCTCTACACCGGAGACATGGCCCGCATGGACGAGGACGGGTTCATCTTCCTGGTGGACCGGAAGAAGGACGTGGTCATCTCCGGCGGCGAGAATATCTACCCTGTGCAGATTGAGGACTTCCTGCGCAAGTTCGACAAGATCAAGGACGCGGCGGTGATCGGCCTGCCGGAGCCCCGGCTGGGGGAGATCGCGGCGGCCATTGTGGAGCTCAAGGAGGGCGAGGCCTGTACGGAGGAGGAGATCAACAGCTTTTGCAGGGAGCTGCCCCGGTACAAGCGGCCCCGGCGGGTCATCTTCGACAAGGTGCCCAGAAATCCCACCGGGAAGATCGAGAAGCCGGCGCTGCGGGAGAAGTACTGCCGCGGCCGTCTGGTGGAGGCGCAGATCAGCGGCTGACAATCGCGTTTTGGTTCCTTGAAAGCGCCTTAGATATCCTGCGGACAGGTGCTGCCGCAAAATTTTCCCATAACGCAATCCAAGGAGGGAGCAAGGGCTTATGTTTGATTACGCAATAAAATTCATCCTGCTGATTCTGTTTTTCGGCGTCATGGTGGGCATCGGCCTCTACTGCCGCCGCCACGCCACCGACGTCAGCGGCTTTGTCCTGGGCGGGCGGAGCGTAGGGCCCTGGCTCACCGCCTTCGCCTACGGCACCAGCTATTTCTCCGCCGTGGTATTCGTGGGCTACGCGGGCCAGTTCGGCTGGAAGTACGGCGTGGCCGCCACCTGGGCGGGGCTGGGCAACGCCTTTCTGGGGTCCCTGCTGGCCTGGGTGGTGCTGGGCCGGCGGACCCGGGTGATGACCCAGCACCTGGACAGCGCCACCATGCCGGAGTTCTTCGGCAAGCGGTTTGAGAGCCAGAGCCTCAAGCTGTGCGCCTCGGCCATCATCTTCATCTTTCTCATCCCCTACACCGCCTCCCTTTACAACGGGCTGAGCCGCCTCTTTGCCATGGCCTTCTCCATCGACTACTCCGTGTGCGTGGTGGTCATGGCGGTGCTCACCGCCGTGTACGTCATCGCCGGCGGCTATATGGCCACGGCCATCAACGACTTTATCCAGGGGATCATCATGCTGGCGGGTATTGCGGCGGTGATCCTGGCGGTGCTCCACAGCCAGGGCGGTTTTCTGGCCGCCCTGGAGAAGCTGGCCCAGGTGAAGGGGGAGAGCAGCGTGCCCGGCGTGTACGCCTCCTTCTTCGGCCCGGACCCGGTCAACCTGCTGGGCGTGGTGATCCTCACCAGCCTGGGCACATGGGGCCTGCCCCAGATGGTGCAGAAGTTCTACGCCATCAAGAGCGAGACCGCTATCAGCAAGGGCACCGTCATCTCCACCCTCTTTGCCCTGGTGGTGGCCGGCGGATGCTACTTCCTGGGCGGCTTCGGCCGGCTCTTCGCGGACAGGATGGACGTGGTGGATGGTGTGCCCGCCGGGGGCTACGACGCGGTGATCCCCGCCATGCTCTCCGGCCTGCCGGCGGCGCTCATCGCCGTGGTGGTGATCCTGGTGCTCTCCGCCTCCATGTCCACCCTGTCCTCCCTGGTGCTGGCCTCCAGCTCCACCTTGACACTGGACTTCATAAAGGGTAATATCATAAAGAACATGGACGAAAAACGGCAGGTGCGGTGGATGCGGGGTCTGGTGGTGGTGTTCATCGCCATCTCCGTGGTGCTGGCCCTCATCCAGTATAAGTCCAGCGTCACCTTCATCGCCCAGCTCATGGGCGTGAGCTGGGGCGCTCTGGCCGGGGCGTTCCTGGCCCCCTTCCTCTACGGCCTGTACTGGAAGCGGACAACCACCGCCGCCTGCTGGGTCAGCTTCCTCTTCTCCACAGCGGTGATGCTGGCCAACATTTTCGTGCGGTCCAGCTTTCCCGCCCTGCTCCAGTCCCCCATCAACGCGGGCGCGTTCTGCATGATCGCGGGACTGGTGATCGTGCCGGCGGTGAGCCTGGTCACGCCGGCCCCGGACCGGCGGCGGCTGGAGAGCGTCTTCGCCTGCTATGAGCGGAGGGTCACCGTTACGGTGAGGGACTCCATTGGCGAACAGAATCAACATTAAGGAGGGATTTCCCCAATGAAACAACTGATGCTGGGCAACGAGGCCGTTGCCCGGGGCCTGTACGAGGCGGGCTGCGCCTTTGTCTCCAGCTATCCCGGCACCCCCAGCACGGAGATCACCGAGGCCGCGGCCAGATACCCGGAGATCTGCGCCGAGTGGGCCCCCAATGAGAAGGTGGCCATGGAGGCGGCCTTCGGCGCGTCCCTGGCGGGCCGGCGCAGCTTCTGCGGCATGAAGCACGTGGGGCTCAACGTGGCCGCGGACCCCCTGTTCACCATCTCCTACACGGGGGTAAACGGCGGCATGGTCATCGCCGTGGCCGACGATGCGGGGATGCACTCCTCCCAGAACGAGCAGGACTCCCGCCACTACGCCAAGGCCGCCAAGCTGCCCATGCTGGAGCCCAGCGACTCCCAGGAGGCCCTGGAGTATACGCGTCTGGCCTACGAGCTCTCCGAGGCCTTCGACACCCCGGTGCTCATGAAGATGTGTACCCGGATCTCCCACTCCCAGAGCGTGGTGGAGCCGGGGGAGCGGGAGGAGGCCGCCCCCAGGCCCTATGAGAAGAACGGGGAGAAATATATCATGATGCCCGGCAACGCCAAGCGCCGCCACCCGGTGGTGGAGGAGCGGCTGGCGAAGATGGCGGACTGGGCGGAGCACGCCTCCGTCAACCGCATTGAGGCGGGGACGGACTACAAGATGGGCATCATCACCTCCTCCACCAGCTATCAGTACGTGAAGGAGGCCTGCGGCGATACCTACCCGGTGCTGAAGCTGGGCATGGTCTGGCCCCTGCCGGAGAAGAAGATCCGGACGTTCGCCAAGAGCGTGAGCCTGCTGGTGGTGGTGGAGGAGCTGGACGGCTTTATTGAGGAGTACTGCCGGAACCTGGGCCTGGCCTGCGCCGGCAAGAACTTCTTCCCGGCCATAGGCGAGCTGAGCCAGAACCTGGTGGCCCGGCAGCTTACCCACCGGGAGACCTCCGGCTTGAAGCTGGACGAGGTCATTCCGCCCCGTCCCCCGGTGATGTGCGCCGGATGTCCCCACCGGGGCCTCTTTTACACCCTGGCGAAAAACAAGCTGACCGTGCTGGGCGACATCGGCTGCTACACCCTGGGCGCGGTGGCCCCGCTGGGGGCCATGGACTCCACTGTCTGCATGGGCGCGTCCATCTCCGGCCTCCACGGGTTCAACAAGGCCGGCGGGAACGAGGGCCGGACTGTGGCCGTGATTGGCGACTCCACCTTCATGCACTCCGGCGTCACGGGCCTCATCAACGCGGCCTACAACGAATCCAGCTCCACGGTCATTATCCTGGACAACTCCATCACCGGCATGACCGGACACCAGCAGAATCCCACCACCGGCTTCAACCTCAAGGGGGATCCCTGCGCCAAGATTGACCTGGAGAGCCTGTGCCGGGCCGTGGGCATCGAGCGGGTGCGGGTGGTGGACCCCTACGATCTGGCCGAGTGCGACGGGGCGGTGAGGGAGGAGCTGGCGGCTCCCGGACCATCGGTCATCATCTCCCGCCGCCCCTGCGCGCTTCTGAAGTACGTCAGGCACCCGGGGCCCATTGCCGCAGACCCGGACAGGTGCGTGGGCTGCAAGTCCTGTATGCGCATCGGCTGCCCGGCCATCAGCATTTCGGGCGGCAAAGCGGTCATCGACAACACCCTGTGCACCGGCTGCGGCGTGTGCGCCCAGCTGTGCAGATTTGACGCGTTAAGCGGGAAGAAGGAGGCGTGAGCATGGCGGCAAAGAACATCATGATCGTTGGCGTGGGCGGACAGGGCACCCTCCTGGCCAGCAAGCTGCTGGGCCGCCTGCTGCTGGGCAAGGGCTTTGACGTGAAGGTCAGCGAGGTCCACGGCATGAGCCAGCGGGGGGGCAGCGTGGTCACCTACGTCCGCTGGGGGGAGAAGGTGTATTCTCCCATCATCGACAGGGGACAGGCGGACGCCATCCTCTCCTTTGAGCTGCTGGAGGCCGCCCGGTGGACGGAGTACTTAAAGCCCGGCGGACGGCTGATTACCAACACCCAGCAGATCAACCCCATGCCCGTCATCACCGGCGCGGCCCGGTACCCGGAGGGCCTGGAGGGGAAGCTGCGGGCCCTGGGCATTGACCTGGACGCGGTGGACGCGCTTTCCCTGGCCGAGGAGGCGGGGAGCAGCAAGGCGGTGAACATTGTGCTGCTGGGCCGTCTGTCGAGGTGGTTTGACTTCACGGAGGCGGAGTGGCTGGAGGCCATTGAGCAGAGCGTGCCGCCCAAGTTTCTGGAGCTGAATAAGAAGGCGTTCGCCCTGGGGCGGGCCTGCTGATACTGATAACAAAAACCGAAAAAAGCCGTCCGGCGGGGAAGCATCCTCCGCCGGACGGCCTTTTTGTCTATTCCTCCGGGACATCCCGCTCTCTCCACTCCGCGTACAGTCCGGCGGCCAGCAGGAGACGGGCCGGGGGCTGCCACCGGTCCGGGAGGGGCGGAAGCTGGACAATCCGGTCACTGTGCAGGGGCGGGCATCGCTCGCCCGTTCTAACGACGCCCTCCAGCGGTCCGAAAGAAACGGGCGAGCGATGCCCGCCCCTGCAGGAGGCTGTGTTTTTTCAAAAATGTGATTTCCGTGCGTTCTCCGGCGTGGTCCGTTTCCCGCCAAAGGGGGACGGGGCAATTTTTGCGCAAATCGATTTCATTTTTACGCAGGCCATAGAAACAGAGGGATTTTATGGTAACATATGCCCAGAAAAAGCGGCCCGGTGCGCACCGGGCCGTCTCTCCCCTTCGGGGAGAGACGGTAAGGGGACTTGGGACGCAGATAGGAGGAGATTCTGGTGGGAGCGACGGCGAGTACCCCGCCGGCGGTACGGACAGAACAAATCGTGCAGGCGTCCCGAAGAAAATACTGGAAGAGGAAGCGTGTTTTTGATTTCGCGGCGTCGCTGCTGCTGCTTGCGCTCAGCGCCCCGCTGCTCCTTCTGCTGGCCGTCCTCATCTGTCTGGACGATCCCCGGGGAGGACCCATCTTCCGCCAGACCCGGCTGGGCCTGGGCGGGAGGCGCTTCACCATGTACAAATTCCGCACCATGGCCGTGGACGCGGAGCAGCAGCGGGCGGAGCTGGCCGCGCTTAATGAGATGGACGGGCCGGTGTTTAAGATCCGGGACGATCCACGGGTCACACGGATCGGGAAATTTCTGCGCAGGAGCAGCCTCGACGAGCTGCCCCAGCTCTTCAACGTGCTGCGGGGCGACATGAGCATCATCGGCCCCCGGCCGCCCCTGCCCTGCGAGGCCGCGGAGTATACGGATTACCAGAGCCTGCGGCTGATCGTGAAGCCGGGCCTCACCTGTCTCTGGCAGGTCCGCACGGACCGGAACGCGGTGTCCTTCGCCGAGTGGGTGGAGGACGACATGGAGTACATACTGAACGCCTCCCTGTGGGGGGACGTCAAGCTGATGCTGAAAACGCCCTTTGTGATGCTGCGGGGCGAGGGCTGCTGAAGGACGGAGAGGCCCATGAGACTTGCGATGATTGGACACAAGGACTTCCCCTCCCGGTCCGGCGGAGTGGAGGTGGTGGTGTGGGAGCTGGCCACCCGCCTTGCCCGGCGGGACTGCCGGGTGGCGGTGTACAACCGGGGGCGGCGCAGGGGGGATAACCACGGCTGGGCGGAGGGTGTGGAGTATTTCCGCGCCCCCACCATGGGGACGGGGGGCGTGAGCGCCATGCTCTGCTCCCTGACAGCCACCGTGCAGGCCCTCCTTCACGGCTATGACCTGATCCACTACCACGCCCTGGGGCCCTCGGTGATGCTGGCGCTGGCGCGGCTGGGGGGCGTGGGGACTGTGGCTACGGTCCACGGCCTGGACTGGCGGCGGGCCAAGTGGAACGCCTTCGCCTCGGCCTACCTGCGGCTGGGGGAGCGGGTGATTGCGAAATACGCGGACGAGGTGATCGTCCTGTCCCGGGACGTGCAGGCCTATTTCCGCGACGTCTACGGGCGGGAGACCCATCTGATCGAGAACGGGGTAGCGCCCGTGGCGTACGCCCCCTGCGGCGAGATTGCCAGGCGGTGGGGGCTGGAGAAGGGGAGCTATGTGCTGTTTCTGGCGCGGATTGTGCCGGAAAAGGGACTGCACTATCTGATACGGGCCTTCCGGCGCTGCAAAACGGACCGGCAGCTGGTTATCGCCGGGGAGGTGCCGGACAGCCGGTATGGCCGGGAGATCCTGGCGCTGGCCCAGGGGTGCCCCCGGATCCGGTTCACCGGCTTCGCGGAGGGACGGACGCTGCGGGAGTTGTACAGCAACTGCGCTTTGTACGTGCTGCCCAGCGAGGTGGAGGGCCTGGCCCTGAGCCTGCTGGAGGCCATGTCGGCGGGGGCCCGGTGCCTGACCAGCGACATCCCGGAGAACGCGGATGTGCTGGGGGACTTTGGCGCCACCTTTGCCAGCGGGGACGAGCAGTCCCTCTATGAGAGGCTGGCGGAGGCCCTGGACGCTCCGCCGGAGAACCCCAGGGCGGAGGAGCAGATGCGCTGCATCCGGGAGCGGTACGACTACGCCCTGGTGGAGGAGAGGACCTGGCAGGTCTACCAGAGGGTCCTGGGCGGCGCGTCCTCAGAGCGCGTGGGAGAGGAGTGATGGCATGGACCAATTTATGACAACATTTCTGGGCGGCTACCGCAAGGATCTGGTGGATGAGCGGCTCAAGGAGCTGGTGGGACAGATCGAGCAGCTGCGCAGGGAGGCGAAGGCCGCCGGAGAGCGGGAGGACCGGCTCAGGGAGCAGCTGGAGGAGGCCCGGAGGCGGGCGGAGACCCTGGAGGCGGAGCGCGGCGGCGGAGAGGCCGAGGCGCGGGCCGCAGCCCTGGAGGCGGAGCTGGCCGAGGCCAGGGGCCGCCTGGAGCTGATGGAGTCGGCCCTGCGCCGCGCCGGCGGAGACCAGGAACGGACGGACCAGGAGAAGCGGCTGCGGGAGGAGCTGACGGCGGCCCTTCAGTGGTCCGAGTCCCTGGAGTCGGAGCTGAAGCTGGCCAGGAAGGAGCAGGACATCCGGGCCCACAACCGGATTTTGGAGCTGGAGCGGACAAAGACCCTCAACCAGCGGATCCTGGAGCTGGAGGACGAGCGGCGGCGCCGCGAGGGGGAGCACCAGCGGGAGCTGGCCCGGCTGCGGGAGCAGCTGGACCAGCAGAACAAGACCAGCGCGGCCACGGAGCGGATCCTGGCCATAGCGGAGCAGGAGGCCCGCGCCCTGGTCCAGCAGGCCCAGGCCCGGGCCCAGCAGATGGAGCGGCAGATGGAGGAGGACATGCGGGCCAAGAAGCTGGCCGCGGCCCAGGCCCTGGAGGGCGCCAGAAACCAGGTGATCCGGTATCTGGACGCCTTCAACATCACCCGGGATAAGCTGGCCGCCACCTACAACGAGCTGGACGCACTGGTGGAGCAGATCCCCCGGCCGGACAGCCCGGTCATTGAGCTGGAGCGGGACGGTCTGGACGAAAATTGGAGCTATCCGGGCTCCCAGAGCTAATATGAGAATTTTAATGGTCAACAAGTTCCTGTATCCCCGGGGCGGCGCGGAGACCTACATGCTGGAAATCGGCGCGTACCTCCAGAGCCAGGGGCATCAGGTGTCCTATTTCGGGATGCGGGACGAGAGAAACACGGTGGGCAACAGCCTGGGGCTGGAGACGGCGGCCATGGACTTCCGCTCCAGGGGCCCGGGGCGGATTCTGTACCCCCTCCGGGTCCTCTACTCCCTGGAGGCCAAGAGGAAGATTCAGCGCCTCATCCGGGCGTTTTCCCCGGATGTGATCCATCTCAACAACATATACTACCATCTGACCCCCTCGATCATCGACGGCGCGGCGGAGCTGGGCGTGCCCATGGTGGAGACGGTCCACGACTTCCACCTGGTCTGCCCCAACCACATGATGCTGGATCTGGAGGACATGACCCCCTGCCGGCGGTGCCTGGACGGGAGCGTGTGGAGCTGCGCCGGACGGCGGTGCATCCACGGCTCCCGGGCAAAGAGCGTTCTGGGCAGCCTGGAGGCCGCTCTGTGCCGCCGGCGGCGGAGCTACGATCAGGTCAGCCGCCTGATCTGCCCCAGCCGGTTCATGGAGGAGATCCTTCTGGAGGTCCCCCGGTTCCGGGGAAAAACCGTCATGATGCACAACTTTATCCGCCCTGAGGCGGGGCCGCCGGCGGAGAAGGGGGACTATGCGCTCTACTTCGGCAGGCTCTCTGAGGAGAAGGGCATTGACCGCCTCCTGGCCGCCTGCCGGCTGGTCCCGGAGATCCCCGTCGTGGTGGCGGGACGGGGGCCCCTGGAGGAGCTGGTGCGGCGGGAAGCGCCGGCCAACGTGCGCTATATGGGCTTCCAGGAGGGGGAGGCGCTGCGGGAGCTGGTCCGGCGGGCCCTGTTTTCGGTGTACCTCCCCATCTGGTATGAGAACTGCCCATTGTCCGTGCTGGAGAGCCAGGCCCTGGGCACGCCGGTGCTGGCCAACCGCATTGGCGGCGTGCCGGAGCTGATCGAGGAGGGCGAAACCGGCGCGCTGCTGGACCGGTTCACGCCGGAGGCCTATGCCGCTGGGATGCGGGCGCTCTACGGGGACAGGGCGGCCCTGGCGCGGATGGCGGAGCGCTGCCGGAGCCGGCGGGATTTGACAACCATTGAGGAATACTGCGGCGGGCTGCTGGAGCTGTACCGGTCCGCGGCAGGAGGAAAGGTGACGTGAAGCGGATATTGACAGGAATCATCAGCGCCGGGATAACCATAGGCGTGATCGCGGCGTGGATCATATGGTCCAACAGCTCCTTTGAGGAGACCTTTTATGCCATGGAGTCCTATAAGATCGAGGAGACCGTGCGGGTGATCGTGCTGGCGGACCTGCACCAGCGCTCCTTTGGTCCGGACAACGAGACCCTGCTGGACCGGGTGAGGGCCCTGCGGCCGGATCTGCTGCTGATCGCGGGGGATCTGGTGAACAAGGGGGACCCGGACTGGGACTACGCCGTGGGCCTGTGCCGGGAGCTGGCGGAGATCGCGCCGGTGTACTACGCCATGGGAAACCACGAGAACGAGGCGCTCTACGGCCAGGATCTGAACAAGAAGTTTCTGGACGGAGCCGCCCTGGGGGAGGACCCGGAGGACTTCTCCCCCCTGCTCCTGGACCCGCAGGTCTGGGAGGACCTGGAGGGGACCGGGGCCGTCCTGCTGCAAAACGAGGCCGTGACGGCGGAGGTGAAGGGCGCCGCGATCAGGATCGGCGGCCTGAGCACCAACGCCAGCAGCTTCTGGCCCCACTCCGGGCAGTTTGTCACCCGCTTCGCGGAGGAGGACCCGGAGACGTTCAAAATTCTCATCTCCCACCGGCCGGAGCCGGTGATGGAGTATATTCCGGACGCCGCCATTGACCTGACGGTGTCCGGCCACAACCACGGCGGCGTTATCCGCATCCCCGGAGTGGGCGGGCTCTTCTCCGGCGCGGAGGGGCTGTTCCCCGTCTACGACGGGGGCTGGTACGAGAGGGAGGGCATGTCCCTGCTCATCAGCCGGGGCCTGGGGAGCCACGGCCTGGCGCCCCGTGTATTCAACCAGCCTGAGCTGGTGATTCTGGATATCAACTAAGTGCATTCATAGCCGGAGGGCCCCATGCTGTTTCAAGTCATCAACTATTACCCAATCGCGCTGACCGGAGTGTCGCTGCTGCTGGCGGCCTGCGGTCTGCTTGTGCTGCGCAACCGGTCCCGGCAGGGACTGCGGACGCTGCTGGCGGAGTACCGGGCGGTGCGGCGGAGCTGGAGCCTGGGGCCGCTGGTGCTGGCCGTATTTCTGCTCAACTGCTTCCTGCTCCCCGCCGCTCTGCGCCTCCACACCAGCGCGGAGATCACCCTCCACTACAGTCTGGCCTCCCAGGGCCTCAACCCCAACGGCACCCGGTTCAACCAGGCGGACATCCTCAGCGCCCAGGTCCTGGAGGGGGCCATTGAGAAGGGGGCGCTGGAGGGGATCACGGCCCAGGACCTGAAGAACACCATACAGGTCCGGCCGGTGGTCCAGGGGAACAGCTATTCCGAGGACGCCTACTTCATCTCCACCCAGTTTGTGGTGCAGTATAACGCCAGCAGCGAGACCGCCTCCCAGGACGGGGAGAAGCTGCTGACCCTGGTGACCCAGGCCTACAAGGACTGGTTTGTCAGGAGCTACTCGGCGAACCCCAGCATCCTCCGCCTGGACTTCTCCCCGGCGGAGGGGGCGGACTACCTGGACAGCTGCCTGTTCCTGGCCCAGACGGCCCAGTCCATCGGCGAGTACATGCGCAGCATGTCCGGCGAGGAGCCAGCCTTCCGCTCCAGCGCCAGCGGGGAGACCTTCCAGTCGGTGTCCGCCCTGGCCTACGAGGTGGAGGAGACCCTGGTGGAGCGTCTGGAGGCCTATGTGCTGGAGGAGGGGATCTCCCGGGACCCGGGGCAGTACGTCAACCGGCTGGAGGTGGCCAACGTGTTCATGCGCTTCAACGCCCAGAAGGCGGCGGCGTCCAACGAGAACATGCTGGAGGCCATCACCATGTACGAGGACGACATGGCCCGCATTGTTCTGGTGCCCACCTATGACACCAACAACCAGTTCTACATGTCCCAGACCCGCATCGGCGTGGACGACTTCGCCGCCAACGCCAACCACTACGCGGATGAAAAGATCGCCATCCAGGAGAAAATCGCCTACAATGACCACGTGATCGGCCAGCTTTCCGGCCGGTCCGGCGGGGCGGAGGACAAGGCGGAGGCGCTCATCGGCCAGATCCGGCGGGAGCTCACCCGCATCGCCGGTCTGGCGGAGGAGCTGGTGAAGGAGTATAACGCCCGGCAGGCCAACCGGTACATGACCGCCGTGGTCTCCTCCTCGGAGGCCCAGGCCATGAAGCTGGCGGCGGAGATCGCCGCGAGAACGGTCCTTTTCGCCGCCGGGCTGCGGCTGTGCTGGTTCTCCCTGGCGGGGGGACGAAAGAGGAGGTGAGCGGGATGAAGCAGTTTCAGATATTTCGCTACCTCAAGCGGTGGCTGCCGCTGATCGTCTGCTTTTTCATCGGCATGACCCTTCTTGCCTCCAGGGTGCTGGCAAAGAAGCAGACCTACACGGCCTCGGCGGTGATCGAGTACGCCAACGGGGACGCCAAGGAGGGCCGGGCCCCGGACGGGTCCGCCATCGACGTGTCGGAGATCGCCTCCGCTGGCAACATGGCCAAGGTGATGGAGAACCTGGGCCTGTCCCCGGCCAGCTACAGCCTGGACACCCTGTGCGCCAGCATCCGGGTGGAGCCGATCATTGAGGAGCAGGCCCAGAACGTCCAGCAGGCCCTCAACGAGGAGGGCAAGGAGTACACGGAGCAGCCCACGGCCTACATCGTCAGCTGCAAGCTGGACGCCTCCGGCAGCGCGGGCTTTGCCCGGGACATCCTCAGCGAGCTGCTGGACGTGTACTTCTCCGACTACAGCAACAAGCATATCAACCAGGAGCAGGTGAGCAACCAGACCCGGGATCTGATCCAAACGGACTACGACTACCTGGAGATGGTGGAGCAGATCGACGCGCAGCTCACCGAGACCGTCAACACCCTCCACAACCGCTACCAGCGGGAGCAGGGGTTCCGGTCCGCGGACACGGGCTACTCCTTCTCGGATCTGCGGGACCAGTTCAAGCTGGTGCTGGATGTGGACGTGCCCCGGCTCTACGCCCTCATCCTGGGCAGCCGGGTCACCAAGGACCGGACGGTGCTGCTGGACAAGTACCAGAACCGGATTGCCGGCTACGGCCTGGACGGCCGGAGCGCCCAGGAGGACATCGGGGACATCCAGCGCATCATTGAGACCTACGTGGAGAAGATGCGCCAGTCCGGCAACACGGATATTGACGCCAACTATATTCTCGGCGACGTCTACGAGCGGGAGCGGGAGACCGACGGGGAGTGGACCTCCACCAGCCGGGTCATCCAGTACGACGCGCTGCTGCGCAACTGGGCCAGCGCGGCGGACCGGTGGGATTACGCGGAGATCGACGCGGCCTACTGCGCCTACATCATCGGCGTGTACGAGGGCGGCGGCCCGGCCGGGGGCGCGACGGCGGCGGAGGTGGAGGAGGAGATCGCCGGCGTGATCGGCAAGATGAACGCCCTCTACGACGCGGTGGCGGACACCAACTCGGAGTACAACGACTACCTGGGGGCCCGGAACATCCGTACCCTCTCCTCGGCCAGCGTGGCGGAGGGGATCAACATGTCCGCCTACATGGCCGTAATCGCGGCCTTCTTCCTGGCCGCAGGGTGCTGCGGGGCCATTGTGCTGGGGCGGCTGGGGGACATCCTGGAGTACATATTCCTGCGGGACAGCGCCACCGGCTGCATGAACCGGGTGTCCTGCGACAAGTACATTCAGGACAGGGAGAACCTGATCCTGCCCCTGGGGACCAGCTGCATCAACCTCCAGATCGTCAACCAGCAGGAGCTCAACGAGACCCTGGGCCGGGAGGAGACGAACCGGGTGCTCCAGACCTTCGGCCGGGTGCTGCGGGAGCTGTTCGAGAGCCGGAAAAACGGCTTTGTGGGCTACAACGGCGGCGGGCAGTTCTGGGTGTTCTTTGACGGGTTGGCCCAGGATTCCCTGGCCCAGGAGGTGGAGCGGCTGGAGGTGACCCTGCGGCAGACCGTGGACGCCGTATCCGTGCCCTACCAGATGGGGGCGGTCAACGCGGGGGAGTCGGCGGTGTTCTACATCCGGGGCCTGATTACCGGCGCGATCAAGGGCCGCAGACCCTACCAGACCGGCCCGGCGGGCCTGAAGGGGGCGGAGGAGGCATGACAGGCGGCGGGACCCGCCGCCTGTGGGACGGCCTCCTGGCGGGGGCCTACCTCCTGCTGGCCTGCGGGATGTACTACTTTCATACGGAGTATATTGATCTGGGCGTCCACTTCATGTACAAGTTCGTGCTGGCGGCGGTGCTGGCGGCGGTGAGCTTTCTGGTGTTTCTGGTGCGCACGGACCTGAACCGGGCCGGGCGTCTTGTCCGGTACGGCGTCCTGCTGGGCCTGCCCCATCTGGCCCTGGTGCTGGCCTCGGTGCCTCTGTGGGTGTTCCAGGTGCAGCGCCTGACCCAGATCCGCCGGGGCCTCTTTGACCAGGTCTACGGCCTCGCTATTCTCGCGGCCATGGCGGGCGTTCTCTATGTCTTCGGCCGCCGGGGTCTGTGGCTCAATCTGGCGGCCATGCTGGGGGCCAACTTCATCACGGTGATCCGGGTGGTCCGGGAGAGCGGCCTGTCCGTGTACCTCCACGAGCTGCGCCGGCTGATCGTCACCTTCTCCGGGGAGACGGGGCCGGTGATGGCGCAGATGGAGATCCACGAGCTCACCTTCGCCCTGGGGGTCTATCTGGTCTACTACGCCCTGGACTGGCGGCGGTGCAGGGGGGAGCGGCTCGCCCGGCTGCTGCTGGCCCCAACCCTGTTCTGCTTCTTCTCCGGGTTCAAGCGCATCGGCGTGGCCGCCATGGCGGCAGGCGTGCTGGTGTGGCTGGCCCTGCGGCTGCTGACGGGGCGGCGAGGCGGCCCCTTCTGGCTGCTGGCGGCGGCCTTCGGGCCGGCGGCGCTGTCCTTTGTATACGTATGCCTGGTGAAGGAGGGGATCTTTGAATTCCTCTCTGAGCGGCTGGGGCTGGACACCATGGGGCGGCGGGAGCTGAGCAATTTCATTGACAGGTACTACTGGATCGGGCCCAGCTTCTTCGGCCACGGCGCGGGCTTTGTGACCCGGCTGTTTTCGGACCTGCCCGCCGACTGGACCATCCGGGCCCTGCACAACGATATCCTGATGATCTACATCGACGCGGGGTTCTGGGGATTCTGGCTGTGGATGCTGAGCTTTTTCCCCCTGCGGGTCTGGTGCGTGTACAGGCGGCAGGGGCGGCGGGCCGCCATGATCTGCCTGGGCCTCCAGACCTACGTGCTGGCCACGGCGGCCACGGACAACACCCTTTACTACATCTATGTGACCGGCGCGCTGGCCATCTGCCTGATGGCCGGCGGACTGGAGGAGGAGGGGAAATGCTTGCGCTGAACGTATACTGCACCAACCGGACCGCCCATCTGAGCATGCCGGTGACGGGACTGCTGATGCTGGAGGAGCAGGGCCGGGTCCGGCTGTCCTTTGAGCTGGACCGGAGCAACCGGCGGCGGTTCCCCTACGCCCCCCTGCTGGGGGTGGACGGCGGGGGAAAGCATCTGCTGTTCGATCTGGCGGACGGCTACGGCTCGGAGGTGGAGCAGGCCCTGCCCCGTCTGGCGGCGGAGGCGGATCTGGTGTTCCGCCGCAGCCTCTCCCGGGAGGAGACGGCCAAGCTCCCGCCGGAGCTGCGGGACCGGCTGCGGCCCCTGGGGCTCCACTACCACGTGTCCTGGCCCGGCAGCCCCATTGACAGAATCACCTCCTGGCGGGAGCGGGGCAGGGACCTGTTCCAGCGGGTGTTCAACGGCGCGCCCCGCAGCAGCTTCACGCCGGACAGGTTCGAGTGCCGGCCGGTCTTCTCCGGCCGGCCCACGGTGCTGTTCTACACCCGGCTGTGGCACGTGCCGGCGGGGGATGAGCTCCGGGAGAGCGTGGAGGCGCTCAACCGCAGCCGGGTCCGGCTGGTGTCGGCGCTGAAGGCCCGGTACGGGCCCCGGTTCATGGGGGGCCTCCAGTTTGACCCCCGGGCGGTCCGTCAGTGGGGGGCGCTCATGGTGGGCGTGGGGGAGACCAAACGGACGCGCTACCTCCAGGCCCTGCGCCGCGTCCACATCTGCGTGGGGTCCGCGGGGCTCCACGACTCCATCGGCTGGAAGACGGCGGAGTACGTGGCCGCGGCCAAGGCGGTGGTGAACGAGAGATTTCGGTTTGAGGTGCCCGGGGACTTCCGGGAGGGGGTCAACTACCTGCCCTTCACGGATGTGGAGGGCTGTCTGGCGCAGGTGGAGGCGCTGATGGAGGACCCGGAGCGGACCTACCGGATGGCCCAGGCCAACCGGGCGTACTATCTGGCCCATCTCCGGCCGGACCGGCTGATGGCCAACGCCCTGGCCCAGGCGTTCCCGGACTGGGGGAGGGAGGCGGAATGAGAATCAGCGTGATCGTGCCGGTCTACAACGTCTCGGCGTATCTGGGGCGGTGCATGAGGAGCCTGCTGGCCCAGACCTTCCAGGACCGGGAGATCCTCCTGGTGGACGACGGGTCCACCGACGGCAGCGGCCCCCTGTGCGACATGTGGGCTCGGGAGCCCGGCGTCCGGGCAGTCCACCGGACCAACGGCGGGCTGGGCATGGCCCGCAACAGCGGCCTGGAGGCGGCCCGGGGGGAGTACGCGCTGTTTCTGGACCCGGACGACTACTTCGGCCCGCGGCTGCTGGAGAATCTGGCGGACGCGGCGGAGCGCCGGGGGGCCGATCTGGCTGTGGGCGCGTTTACCATGGTGGGGCCGGACGGGCGGGAGCGCCCCCGGGCCTTTCCGGCGGAGCGGGTCTTCCGCACGCCGGCGGAGCTGGAGGAGCTGCTGCTGGGTACGGTGGGGGCGCTGCCGGAGGAGCCCCTGGACTCCCGGTACGGCCTGAGCGCCTGCGCCCGCCTCTACCGCATGGAGGTGATCCGGCGGGGCGGGGTGCGGTTCGTGTCGGAGCGGGAGCTCATCTCCGAGGACCTGATCTTCAACATGGACTTTTTAGCCTGGGCAGCCAGCGCCGTGGTGACGACGGACGCGTCCTACTTCTACTGCGCCAACGCCGGGTCCCTGTCCAAGCGGCACCGGGAGGACCGGTTTGCCCAGGACTGCGCCCTGTGCCGGGCGGTGGAGGAGCGGCTGGCCCGGCGGTGCCCGGAGGCGGTCTTCCGGCCCTACCTGGACCGCCTGCTCATCAGCCGGGCCCGGTACGACATCCTCCAGGAGGCGGCCTACCGGGACCGGGAGGACCGGTCCTACCCCCTGAGGCAGCGGACGGCGGCCATTCTGGAGGCCCCGGCCCTGCGGGAGGCCCTGGAGCGGTATCCCTGGCGCAGGCTGCCCAGGATGCAGGGGATTTTTGCATGGCTGATGAGAGAGCGGCGCGTGGGGGCCCTGCTGGCCCTGGCGCGGCTGAAGCGGCGGTTTCTGGACGGAAGACGGCAGTGAGGAGGGGATGGGCGGTGAGCGGACCACTGGCGAGCGTGATTGTTCCGGTGTACAATGTGGAGCCCTATCTGGCCCAGTGCGTGGCGTCCCTGCGGGGCCAGACCTGTCCGGACCTGGAGATTCTCCTGGTGGACGACGGGTCCACCGACGGCAGCGGCCTCCTGTGCGACGGCTTCGCCAGGGAGGACCCCCGGATCCAGGTGATCCACAAGGCCAACGGCGGCCTGAGCTCCGCCCGGAACGCGGGCCTGGACAGGGCCTGTGGGACATACATCTATTTCGTGGACAGCGACGACTGGGCGGAGCGGGACATGGTGGCCGAGAGCGCGAAGATCATGGAGCGCTGGGGCTGCGGACAGTGCGCCTGGGGCAACAGCGTCGTGGAGGAGGGGAAGGCTGACCGCTACTGGGGGCGCAGGCGGCCGCTGACCCTCCGTTTCCCCACGCCGGAGCGGCGGGGGCGGTTTCTGTGTCAATGGCTGCTGGCCTACCGGCTGGGCTGGTCCGTGTGGAGCCGGGTGTTCCGGCGGGACGTGATCGAGCGGTACGGCCTGCGGTTTCAGGACGAGCGGGAGATCGGCGCGGAGGACCTGGACTTCACCTTCCGCTATCTGGCCCGGTGCGGGAGCCTCCGCTACCTGCCCAGGTCCCTCTACGCCTACCGCCAGCGGCCGGATTCCATCATGCACACCGGCACCCTCCAGCGGCGGACCGCCTGTATGCTCCGCATGGTCCGGCGGCAGGAGGAGCTGCTGTCCGGGGAGGCCCTCTTCCGCCGGTTCTATGTCTACGGCGGGGTGATCCTGGCGGGGACCCTGGACAATTTCATCAAGGACCAGCCGGTGGAGGCGGGGCTGGCCCAGGCCCTGGACTGCTTTCGGAGCGGGGAGGACTGGGACTACCTGCGCGCCCAGGCGGCGCTGGCCCTGGAGAACAGAGCGGAGATCCGGCGCTGGTGCGGCTGGCGGCTGGGCGGGCGGGTGTGCGCGTTCTATCAGTACGTGCTGGACCAGGACCCCGGCCCCCTGCGCCGGTGGGACCGGGTATACAGATGCTATGACACGCTGCGGGACGCCAAGTCCCGTCTGCTGTACAGGCGGTGAGAGGGGGCGGAAGAAGTGGGTGAGCCGCTGGTGAGCGTGATTGTTCCGGTGTACAACGTGGAGGCCTATCTGGCCCGGTGCGTGGCGTCCCTGCGGGGCCAGACCTATCCGGACCTGGAGATCATCCTGGTGGACGACGGGTCCGCCGACGGCAGCGGCCTTCTGTGCGATAGCTTCGCCAGGGAGGACCCCCGGATCCGGGTGATCCATCAGCCCAACGCCGGGGTGAGCGCGGCGCGCAACGCCGGCCTGGAGGCCGCGTCGGGGGCCTACGTCTGCTTTGTGGACGGAGACGACTGGGCGGTGGAGACCATGGCGGCGGAGGCCGCGGCCGCCATGGAGGCGGGGGGCTGGGACCTGTGCGCCTGGGGCATGAATATCGTGGAGGAGGGGGCGGGGCCCGTGTATGCCGGGCGGTGGCGGGAGGAGCTGTTCCGCTTCGCCGGTCCGGCGGCCCGGCGGCGGTTTCTGTGCCGCTGGGTCCTGCCCTGCCGGGTGGGGTGGTCCGTCTACTGCCGGGCCTTCCGGCGGGAGATCATTGACCGGCACGGCCTCCGGTTCGACACGGCCTGCGCCCTCTTCGAGGACCTGGATTTTCTGGTCCGATACATCTTCTGCTGCCAGAACCTGTACTACCTCCCCCGGCCCCTGTACGCCTACCGCCAGCACAGCGCGTCCGCCATGCACACCAACACCCTGGAGCGGCAGCTGGCGGGTATGCTCCGCATGGTCCGGCGGCAGGAGGAGGGACTGCGGGGGAGCGGATTCTCCGAGCCCTTCTATCTCTACGGCGGCACGGCCCTGGCCGCGCTGCTGTGGAGCTTCACGGCCCGGGAGCCGGCGGCAGAGGCCCTGGCCCGGGCGGTCCGCAGCCTGAAGGGGAGCGGGGACTGGGACTACCTGACCGCCCAGGCCCGTCTGGCGGACAGGGCGGAGCTCCGGCGCTGGTGCGGGCGGCGGCTGGGGGATCAGGCCGGCGGACTCTTCCGCTATGTGCTGACCGGGGATCCCACGGACTACTGCCGGGCCCTGGCGGCCCAGGAGCGCTTCACGGCCCTGCGGGCCTGGAAGAACAGAGTGCTCCACGGACGGAGGGGAGAGGAATGAAGCTTTCTGTGATTGTGCCCGCCTGTCAGGTGGAGGCGTATCTCCCGGCCTGCCTGGAGGCCCTGCTGGACCAGGACATGGGGGACTATGAGATCATCTGCGTGGACGACGGCAGCACGGACCGGACCGGGGAGATCGCCCGGGACTACGCCCGCCGCCGGCCCCAGGTGGCGGTCATATGCCAGCCCAACGGCGGCCTGAGCGCGGCCAGGAACGCGGGCCTCCGGGCCGCGTCGGGGGAGTATGTATACTTTATGGACGCGGACGATGTGCTGGCCCGGGGGGTGCTGGGGCCCCTGTGCCGTCTGGCGGCGGAGGAGGGGCTGGACCAGCTGCTGTTTGACTACGCCCGGTTTGAGGACGGAGCGGCGCCGCCCCTGTCCGCCGGGGTGGACCCGGGGCGTCTGCGGCGCTACAGGGACCCCCTGGAGATGCGGCGGGATCCGGCCGTGCCGGCCTGGAGGACGGCCTGGAACTACCTGATCCGCCGGGCGGTGCTGGAGGAGTACGGCCTGCGGTTCCCGGTAGGGGCCCTGTTCGAGGACGCGGAGTTCAACTTCTGGCTGGACCGCTGCGCCGGCCGGTGCGGCTATTTGGACCAGAAGCTGTACGGCTACCGCCGCCGGGCGGACAGCATCGTGGCCACCTTCATGGACGACAGCCGCTTTCCCGGCTACATCCAGGGCCGGCTGGGGCTGGCGGAGAGCCATCTGGGCCGCCTGCGGGCGTTCCGGGCCGGGAGAGCGCCCCGCCTGCGGGTCCCCGTGACGGAGGCGGAGCTGGAGACGCGGCTGATCGACGAGGTGCAGGGGATTCTCAACCGCCTGCTGGCCAAGGGGGACCGGGCGCTGCTGGAGCGGACGCTGGAGGAGCTCCGGGACCGGGGACTCTACCCCTACCCCCTGCGGTGGCGGCGGCTGGTCCGGCGGGAGGACTTGACGAAGCGGGCGGTGGACGCGGCGAGCTTCCTCTACCCGGCGGCGTGGTATCTCCGGCTGTGGGTACGGTTGAGGACCCGCCGGACATGAGGACCAAAAAATCCATGATAAACATGGCGGCGGGCTTTTTCGGCCAGCTGCTCAACCTGATCCTGGCCGTGGCGGGGCGGTCCATTCTGGCCCGGTACATGCCCAGCGAGTACCTGGGAATCAACGGGCTGTTCAGCAACGTGCTGTCCATCCTGTCCCTGGCGGACCTGGGCATCGGGGCGGCCATGATGTACGCCCTCTACAGCCCCGTGGCCCGGGAGAACCGGGAGGAGATCCGGCGGCTCATGAATCTCTACCGGCTGCTCTACCGATGGGTGGCCGTGGCGGTGGCGGTCCTGGGGCTGGCCCTGCTGCCGTTTCTGGATCTGCTGGTGCGCACGGACAGGCCCATTGACCACATGGTGCTCATCTATCTGCTGTATCTGAGCCAGTCGGTGACCTCCTATCTGTTCGTCTACAAGGCGGCCCTCATCGAGGCCCACCAGAACCAGTACATTTGCAGCATGTACGCCAATTTCTTCACCCTGGTCCGCTACGGGGGACAGATCGCGGTGCTGCTGCTCACCCGGAATTTCTTCCTCTACCTGCTGGTTCAGATCCTGTGCGGCCTGCTGCCCAACATCCTGGCCTCCCGGCGGGCGGAGCGGATGTACCCCTACCTCCGGGAGGACCGCCGCAGCTATCCGGACAGGGAGACGGCCCGGGAGATCTTCCGGAACGTGAGGGCTCTCTTCATCCACAAGGCGGCGGGGATGATGGTCTACAGCGTGGACAGCATCCTCATCTCCGCCCTGGTGAGCCTGGGGACCGCGGGGATCTACTCCAACTACAAGCTCATCTGCACCAACGTGGGCGGTGTGGTGGACCGGCTGTACGACGCAGTCTCTGCCAGCATCGGCAATCTGGTGGCCACGGAGGGGGACGAGGACAGGCGGCACCGCGTTTTCTCCATGCTCAGCTTCAGCGCCTTCCTGCTCTACTCCGCCTGCGCCGTGGCTATGCTGGTGCTGTTCGAGCCCTTTATCCTGCTGTGCTTTGGCGGGGACTATCTGCTGCCCCGGCGGACGGTGCTGCTTCTGCTGGCCCAGTTCTACATCACCGGTATGCGCACGGTCATTCAGAAGTTCCGGGGCGCCATGGGCCTGTTCTGGTACGACAGGTACAAGGCCCTGGCGGAGGTGGCGGTGAACCTTGTTTTGTCCCTGATCCTGGCCCGGCGGTTCGGGCTGGACGGCATTCTGGCCGCCACGGTGCTGGACCTGCTGCTGATCCCCTTCTGGGTGGACCCGCTGGTCCTCTTCCGCTACGGGTGGCGGGAAAGGCGGGGGCAGCGGCTGGCGGGATATTTCCTCCGGTATCTGCTGTGGACAGGGGGGATGCTGCTGGCGGGGTGGGGGACGGAGCGGGTCTGCCGTCTGGCCGGCGGGCCGGGATTCTGGAACCTGGCCGCCAAGGGCCTGACCTGCGCGGTCCTCTACGGGGGGATGCTGCTGGTCCTGTTCGGCTGGACCCCGGAGTGCAGGGACCTGCTGGCCTACGTGGGGAGCTTTGTGAGAAGAACGCGGCCCAGAGCCGGAAAGGTGTGACAAGATGAAGCGATGGATGCTGGCCCTGCTGCTCCTGCTGTGGGCCTGCGGGGAGGCCTCGGCGGCGGCCCGGCCGGAGACGGCGGAGAGCGGCTGGGTCAACGTGCGGGACTACAGCGCGGCGGGGGACGCCGCGTATCACCACCACCTGGGGGAGCTGCGGGACACGTGGAACTACTGGGTGGGCCACTACGCCAGTCTGGTTACAGCCACCCGCCACGTCCCCTGCGCCGGGGAGGGGGAAAACGCCGGGGCCTATGAGGTGATCCCCGACGGCCAGACCCCCCGGGGCCGCCAGATCTGCCTCTCGGACGTGCGGCCCGGGCAGAGGGACTACACCCCGGCCGTGGGGGACCGGGTGATGGCCTACACGGCGGCGGACCCGGCGGCCTCGTCGCCGGCCTCGGACGACACCGCCGCCTTTGCGGCGGCCATCGACGCCGGGGACGGACGGCTGTACCTGCCGGAGGGGGACTACCAGGTGAGCCAGCTGACGGCGGCCAGGATCCAGGATATCAGGGGTCCGGGGCGGATCTGGCTCAAGGAGTGGCTGGGGGGCTCCCTCTACTACCTGGCCGCCGGCGGGTCCCAGCCCCTGGTCTATCAGAACTACGGGTGGATCGACGAGACCCGGTTCCACAGCGCCCTCTGGCGGAGCATGCACTGGGTCACCTGCCTCCAGGAGGTCCGGGGCTGGACGGAGAGCGGGGATTTCTCCGGGAACATCTCCCCCCGGATGGAGTTCGCCTTTGACAAGGACCGGGATAAGCTCAACGTGTGGCTGACGGTGCAGCCGGCGGTGGCGGAGGAGGACTTCCCGGACGCCGTCACGGTCTGCATCTCAAAGCTGTCGGCCAGCTATACCCTCAAGGGCAGCAAAATCTGGCGGCGGGCCTCCGGCGAGGGCGTGGGAGGCGGCATCTTTGATCTGAACTGGGACGGAACCAGCCAGGAGCTGCCGGCGGAGGCGTGGAAGGACTGCGGCAGCCGGGTGGAGATCACCCTGCGGCGGGAGGACCTGTTCCGCCGCGCCGGCTCCGGGGAGAAGGAGGCCTGGGCCCTCCACTGCTGGAGCCTGGACAACAGGAGCCTGGGGGGAAAGCGGGTGGAGTATGTGTGCGGCACGGCCCGGGTGTGGATCAAGGAGGAGGGGGCGGAGGGCAGCCTCATGTGCGACATCGGGTGCGACATGCGCACCGCCTGGGAGGACCGGCATGTGGCGGGCGGATACATCCGGGAGGCCTGCGACAGCGGCACCCAGCTGCTGACCCGCACCCCCCGGCAGTTCTGGTCCTACACCGTGCCGGACAGCCTCTTTGACCGGTACGCCCCCTTTCCCTCTTGAGAAGCCGGAAGGAGGAAACCATGGTTGGCATATTGACCTTCCACTGGGCGGACGACTATGGGGCCATGCTCCAGGCCTACGCCCTGAAGCGGCAGCTGGAGCTGCTGGGGGAGCGGACGGAGCTCATCCCCTACGCGCCGGTGAAGCTGACCGGCCGGTACTGGCCGTGCCCGGTGTGCGCGGAGCGGCGGCCAGAGGGGCTCCGCTACGAGCTGAACCGGTACATGCTCGCCCGGCACCTGTCCATGGGCGGCGGCTTCTGGCGGCGGCGGCAGAAAATGCGGGCCTTCCGCCGGACATATCTGACGGCCCGTCCGCCCATCCGCCGGGCGGCGGATATCTCCCTTGCGCCCTATAAGACTGTGTTCGTGGGCAGCGATCAGGTGTGGAACCCGGACATCACCGTGGATCTGGACGACGCATACGTGGGCGGCATCCCCCGGCGGGGGGACTGCCGGCTGGCCGCCTACGCCGCCAGCCTGGGGGGCAACCCCCTGCTGCCGGAGGACCGGGAGAAGTTCGCGAAATGCGTGGGCGGCGGCTTTTCCGCCGTCTCCCTCCGGGAGCGGACGGACGCGGACTGGGTGGAAAAGCTCATCGGCCGCCCGGTCCGGGATGTGCTGGACCCGGTGCTGCTGCTGGACCGGGGGGAGTGGGAGGCGCTGTCCCGTCCCCCGGCGGCGGGGGACGCTATTGTGGTCTACGCCACCCAGCCCAACGAGGACCTGATGGGACAGGCCCGGGCCCTCTCCGCCCGCCTGGGGCGGCGGATCGTGTCCCTGTCCCGCCCGGACACCCTCTCCCGGGACCCCGGCTCCCTGGCGGGGATCCAAATGGAGCTGGACGGCGGCCCGCGGGAGTTTCTGGGCTGGATCCGCAGCGCCTGCTGCGTGCTCACCAACTCCTTCCACGCCACGGCCTTCTCCGCGCTGCTGGAGAAGCCCTTTCTCTCCTTCCGGCACAGCGGCCGGAGTGTCCGGCAGACGGATCTGCTGCGCAAGCTGGGACTGTCCTCCCGGCTGTGGGACCCGGACCGGGAGGACCTGTGGACCGGCACGGACTGGGCGGCGGTCCGGGGGCGGCTGGCGGAGGAGCGGGCGGCGTCCCGGCGGTTTATTCTGGAAAATCTTTAGGCGCGGCCTGCATGAGGAGGAGGCGTATGACGGATCTGATTTCTATTATTGTCCCGGTCTATAACACCGAGGCGTATCTTCCCCGGTGCGTCCGGTCCGTGCTGGACCAGACATACCCCAGCTTTGAGCTGCTGCTCATCGACGACGGCTCCCAGGACGGCAGCAGGGAGGTCTGTCAGGCCCTGTGCAGGGAGGACAGCCGCGTCCGGCTGCTGTCCCGGCCCCACCAGGGCGTGTCTGCGGCCAGAAACGCGGGGCTGGAGGCCGCCAGGGGGACGTATGTGTTCTTTCTGGACAGCGACGACGCCATGCACCCCCGGCTGCTGGAGGCTCTGCTGGAGCTGTGCCAGGCCACCGGGGCGGCTCTGGCCACAGAGGTGTACCGCCATGTGGAGGCCGTGGAGCCCCGTGACTTTCTGGACTGCCTCAACGAGGAGGACAGCCGCAGATGGGAGTACACCTACATGGACAACCGGGAGGCGCTCCGGCAGTTCTCCTCCCGGGAAAACGGCTACAACTTCCACGGCATCGGCGGCAAGCTGGTCCGCCGGGAGGCCCTGGGGGCGCTCCGGTTCGACGAGACCCTGGGCAACGGGGAGGACACCATCTTTGTCTACAGGCTGCTGGAGCAGGGCATGGACGCGGTGATCCTGTGGGAGGAGTGGTACGCCTACCGGAAACACGGGACAAACGCCAGCCAGAGCATGTCCGTGGCCTCCTGCGCGGACAGCCGCAGGTGCTGGGCCTACATCTGGGAGCGGGAGAAGGACCGGCCGGCCGCGGCCGTCTTCTGGGCCCAGGTGGCCTCCGCCCAGCTGCGGCGGCTCTACGTCCGCAGCCGCCAGGGCGGCCGCCGGGAGCTGTCCGCCTATCTGCGGCGGCTGGCCAGGGAGGAGGCGGCCACGGACCGCTTCCGCCTGCTGAGACGGCGGGAGCGGTGGAAGCACTATCTGGCCTTCTGGTGCTACCCCCTGTACCTGCCCATGCACCGCTTCTCCACCTGGCAGTGGCAGCGGCGGGAGCAGGCCCGGCGGAGAGAGGAGCGGGGCTGGAATGGTTGAGCGGAAATTGTGTACAGGCTGCGGCGCGTGCGCGGCGGTCTGCCCCGGGGGCGCTCTCCGGATGGAGGAGGACCGGGAGGGGTTTCTGTACCCCGCGCTGGAGGCAGCCTGTACGGACTGCGCCCTGTGCCGGGAGGCGTGCCCTCTCCGGCGGGAGGATCCCGCGCCAAGTCCGGCCGCCTGCTTCGGGGCCCGGGCCAGGGAGGACCGGGTCCGGCTGCTGGGGTCCTCCGGGGGGATATTCCCCCTGCTGGCGGCCCGGGTGCTGGCGGACGGGGGGAGCGTGTGGGGCGCGGCCATGGACCCGGACGGCGTTGTGCGCCACCGGGAGATCCGCTCCCCGGAGGATCTCCCCGCCATCGCCCGGACCAAATATGTGCAGAGCGATCTCGCGGCGGTGTGGGAGGGGCTGCGGGATCCGGCGGCCAGGGGCCGGCCGGTCCTCTTCTGCGGCACCCCCTGCCAGGCGGACGCGGTGCGCGTACGCCTGGGGGAGGACCGGGGCGGGTGGATCCTGGCGGATCTGATCTGCTACGGCGTCCCCTCCCCGGGGATCTGGCGGCGGTACGGGGCCTGGCTGGAGCGGCGCTATAGGGGACCCCTTCACAGCTTCTCCTTCCGGGACAAGCGGAACCGGGACAGCGGCCGCACCTGCGCGGCCCTGATCGGGGAGAAGGAGCTGGTCTGGCCCCTGGACAGGGACCTGTATTGCAGGTCCTACTTCAGCCGCGTGAACCTGCGGCCCTCCTGCTTCCGCTGCCGGTACTGCACCCCGGCCAGGGGCAGTGACATCACCCTGGGGGATTTCTGGGGGATCGAGACGGTCCGGCCCGGGTTTGACGACGGCATGGGCTGCTCGGCGGTCCTCTGCCGCACGGAGGCCGGGGAGGCACTGTGGCGGCGGGTCCGCCAGGAGACGGAGTGGTTCGCCTGCGGCGTGGAGGAGATTGCCAACGACAGCCAGCCCAGGCTGCGGGAGCCCACGGCGGAGCGGCCCGGACGGGGGGCGTATATGGCCCTCTGGCGGCTGCTCCCCTTCTCCCTCTGGCTCCGGCTTTTCCGGCGGCTGTGACCGCACCTATTCTGCTGAGGAGGCGTGTTGTCCATGGGAACGTTTAGAGAGCTTCTCCGGCTCCTGGATCCGCCGGAGCGGGCGGCCCTGGCCCGGTTTGTACCCCTGTGCCTCATGGCCCCGGCGGCGGATCTGGCCGGCGTGTCCATGATGATCCCCCTCCTCCAGCAGGCCTTTGACCAGGGCTCCTCCGGCCCGCTGGCGGCGCGGATGGCCCTTGTGGCTCTGGCGCTGCTGGCGGTGGGGGCCTTTGAGCTGCTGCGGGGCCGGGCCGCCACCGCCCTGGTGACGGACGTTGCCCACAGCTGGTCTGTGAAGCTCTACGAGCTCTACGGCATGGAGGAGCTGGAGGACCACAACCGGAGAACCGCCATGGAGGCGGTCAGCGGCGCCCGGAATGACCCCGCCGTCTGCGCCGGGATGATCCCCGCCTGCCTGGGGCTGGCGGTGGACGGGCTGACCACGGCGGCCTACGCGCTGGCCATGATCTATGCGGCCCGGGGCGTGGGCGCGGCCAGCTGCGTCCTGCTGGCGGCTCTGATGGCGGGCCTCTACTGCCGGGGCCGGATCTACGCCGTCCGGTACGGGGAGAAGCGGCGGCGGCTGGAGATCCGGGCCAGCGGGATGGTGTCCACCATGTTCGGGTCCTACAAGGAGATCAAAATCGACGCCCGGCGGGGGAACCTGCTGGAGAAGTACCGCCGGGCCAGCGGGGAGTGCGCCCGGATCCAGAAGGACTACGACTTCACCCGGGGCCTCCAGGGGGTGGTGCTGCGGGACGTGATGCAGTCGGCCCTGTTTGTGCTGCTGGCGGCCCTGCTGGCCGCCGGGCTGGAGCTGGGCAGCATTCTCCCCCAGGCCCTGATCTTCATTACCCTGCTGACCCGGATGCTCCCGGTGTCCAAACGGATTGTGGAGGCGCTGACCGGCCTCCGGTTCGCCTCCAGGTATTTCGAGGCCCTCCGCGGGTCCCTGCTCCGGTACGGCGCCCTGCGCCGGGCCCAGGCGGACAGGATCCCCCTGCGGGAGAAGCCCGTCACGCTGGAGAGCGGCATCCGGGTGGAGGGCCTGTGCTTCCGCTACCCCAACGGGAAGCAGATCTTTGAAAACGCCTCCATCCACATCCCGGCGGGGCGCTCCACTGCGGTGATCGGGCCCTCCGGCGGGGGAAAGACCACCCTGCTGGATCTGCTCCTGGGCCTGCTCCGGCCCCAGGGGGGACACATCTGGTACGACGACTTTGATCTGGTGGAGGGCCGGGACGGCCAGGGGCCCTGCCGGGGGGACGTGGGGGCGGTGGTCAGCTACATCCCCCAGACCGTCTTCCTCAACGATGAGACCGTCCGGGGCAACGTGGCCTTCATGGCGGCGGAGGAGGACGAGGAGCGGATCATCCGGTGCCTGGAGTGCGCCCAGATCTGGGAGGACGTGCGGGAGATGCCGGAGGGCCTGGACACCATCATCGGGCAGAACGGCACGGCCATCTCCGGGGGACAGCGCCAGCGGATCGCCCTGGCCCGGGCGCTGTACAAGGAGTCCGAGATCCTCATCATGGACGAGGCCACCGCCGCCCTGGACGTGGACACCGAGCGGGCGGTCATTGACGCTGTCCGGCAGATGCGGGGACAGAAGACCCTGCTGATGGTGACCCACCACATGAGCCTGGCCGAGGCCTGCGAGCGGGTGTACAGGCTGGAGAACCGGCGGCTGGTGAGGGTGCGGTGACATGGGGGACTTTGTAAAAAACAGGGTGTCCGTGGTGACGCCGGTGTACAACGGGGAGAAGCACCTGCACCGGCTGCTGGAATCGGTGCTGGCCCAGAGCTGGGAGGACGTGGAGATGATCCTCTCGGACGACGGATCCCGGGACGGGACGCTGGCGGCGGCCCGGGCCTTCCGGGACAGGTTCCGCCGGCGGGGCTACGCCCTGAGGATCGTGACCGGGGAGCACCGGAACGCCTCCGCCGCCATTAACCGGGCCCTGCCCCTGGCGACAGGGGAATATCTCATCTGGCCGGACAGCGACGACGAGCTCCACCCCAGCTCCATCCGCCGGCGGGCGGACTTCCTGACGGCCAACCCACAGTACCAGTGCGTCCGCTCCCTGGGCCGCTATCTGGGCCCGGACGGCGGCCCCTGCCCGCCCCAGGAGAATATGACGGACTGGGCGGGAGAGGAGCTGTTCTTCCCGGTCCTGACGGGGCAGAGCTTTGTTTGCTGCGGGTGCTACATGCTGCGATGCGAGGCGTTCTTCGCCATCTACCCCCGGCGGCAGATCCCGGAGTACGACGTGGGGCAGAATTTTCAGATGCTCCTGCCGTTCCTGTACCGCCACCGGTGTCCCACCATTCCGGAGGCGCTGTACACGGTCCATGTCTCCCCGGACAGCCATTCCCGCCGCCCTCTGACAGAGGGGGAGGAGGAGAAAAAATACGCGGACTTTGAGGACCTGGTGGACGAGCTGGCGGCCCTCTGCCCCGTGGAATCGCCCGGGGAGCGGCGGCGGATCGCCCTGTGGAAGATGGACCGGCGGTACGCCCTGGCGCTCAGGCACAACCAGCGGGGGCGGGGGGCGGCGGCCCTGGTGTGGCTGCTGGTCCACGGCGGCATGGAGCCCGGCCGCGCCGCCAGGGAGGCGGCGAAGCTGGCCTGCGGCCCCCGGGTGCGGCGGCTGTGGCGGCGGCTGCGGGAGGGCGGAAAGAAGAGAGCGTGACCGGCTGTCCCGCAGCGGAGCGGCGGCCCTCGTGAGATATCAGCGGTATTGGCAGGAAAAAAGCGCCCGAATGGTCAGAACCATTCGGGCGCCTGCAATATGTCTGAGATTATTCCTCGCAGCCGTGGTCATGGCCGCAGCAGCCCTCGCCGCCGCACTGGTCACAGGGGGACTCGAAGGGGATGCCCTTGCGCTTGTAGTAGTCCGCCACGGCGGCCTTCACCGCCTGCTCCGCAAGGACCGAGCAGTGAATCTTCACCGCCGGCAGGCCGTCCAGAGCCACCACCACCGCCTTGTTGGTCAGGGTGAGGGCGTCCTTGAGGGGCCGGCCCTTAATCATGTCCGTTGCGATGGAGCTGGTGGCGATTGCGGAGGCGCAGCCGAAGGTCTGGAACTTCACGTCCTCAATGACCTCGTCGTCGCTGATCTTCAGGTACATGCGCATAATGTCGCCGCACTTGGCGTTGCCCACCTCGCCTACGCCGTTGGCGTCCTCCAGTGTGCCCACGTTGTGGGGATGGGCGAAATGCTCCATCACCTTTTCGCTGTATTCCATTGCCATAGCTTCTATTCGTCCTTTCTGATCCGGATGAAAATCCTGTTTATTGGTAGGGGTCCTCCATGGTCTCCAGCATGCGGGACCACACGGGGCTCATCTGCCGCAGGGTGCGCACCACCTCCGGCACCTGCTGGAGAATGTAGTCCACCTCTTCCATGGTATTGTACTCGGACAGGCTCAGCCGCAGGGAGCCGTGGGCGATCTCGTGGGGCATACCCAGGGCCAGCAGTACGTGGCTGGGGTCCAGGGAGCCGCTGGTGCAGGCGCTGCCGGAGCTGGCGCAGATGCCGGCCAGATCCAGCCGCAGCAGCAGGCTCTCCCCCTCGATGCCCTCAAAGCAGAAGCTGACGAGGCCCGGGGCCCGGTGGTCCGGACTGCCGTTGCAGCGGGAGCGGGGGATTTTGCTCAGCCCGTCGATGAGCTTATCCCGCATGGCGGAGACGCGGGCCATGTTCTCCTCCATGTGCTCGCAGCTGTCCTTCATGGCCGCCGCCATGGCCAGAATGGCCGGGATGGCCTCGGTGCCGCCCCGGCGGCCCCGCTCCTGGGCGCCGCCCTCGATGAAGTTCCTGATGGGCACGCTCTTCTTGCAGTACAGCGCGCCGACGCCCTTGGGGGCGTGGAACTTGTGGCCGGAGAGGGAGAGCATGTCGATGTTGTCCGCCGCCACGTCTATGGGCAGGTGGCCCACCGCCTGGACCGCGTCGGTGTGGAAGAGGACTCCCCGCTCCCGGCACAGGGCCCCGATCTCCCGGATGGGCTGGACAGTGCCGATCTCGTTGTTGGAGAACATGATGGTCACCAGGCAGGTGTCCGGGCGGATGGCGGCGGCCAGATCCTCCAGGCGCACCACGCCGTCCTCGTGGACCGGCAGGTAGGTGACCTCAAAGCCCTGCTTCTCCAGCTTGGCCAGGGTGTGGAGCACGGCGTGGTGCTCGATGGGGTCAGAGATGATGTGCCTCTTGCCCTGCTCCGCCCCCAGGCGGGCCCCCTCGGTGATGGCCCAGTTGTCCGACTCCGTGCCGCAGCCGGTGAAGTAGATCTCCCTGGGCTGGGCGTTGAGGCACCGGGCCACGGTCTCCCGGGCGTCCATCAGCGCGTAGTTGGCCTCCCGGCCCTTCTGGTGGAGGCTGCTGGGGTTGCCGTAGAGCTGGTGCATGGCGGGGGTCATGGCGTCAATGGCGGCCTTGCTCATGGCGGTGGTGGCCGCGTTGTCAGCGTAAACAAACATGGGCGGTTCCTTCTTTCTTCCTTCGGGGCGCGTCCCCGGTATCTTCTCCTAAATCCCTATATGGAAATAGGAGTTACTGTTATCCCTATCATACGGCGGGGAGGGAGAAAAGTCAAGTTCTTTTTTCAGCAGCCCAGGGATATCAGATTTTCCTGCGGCAAGCTGGAGGTGTGCGGGGGTCCTGTAGGGGCGGGCTTACAGGAGACAGCGTCCTTCGAAAAATGGATTTCCCTGTCAGCGGCCCGGATGAACGCCTCTCCTGTGCGCGGAAATAGGGGGGCTCAACAGTTCCCCCGCTGCCCCCGGCCGGCGGTGCACCGGGCGTCGATGCGCCGCTGCTTGTCCACCAGATCGGCCAGGGTCACGTGGTCCACCACATTGCTGATGGCCTGGTCCACCTGCTCCCACAGAGCCAGGGTGGCGCACTCCTTGCACCGGGCGCACTGGTTGACCGCGTCGTCCAGGCAGGAGACAGGGGCGATGCTGCCCTCCACGGTCCGCAGGATCAGGCCCACGGTGTAGTCCTCCGGGCTCTTGACCAGGTGGTAGCCCCCGCGGGCCCCCCGGACGCTGCGCACCAGACCGCTGCGCACCAGCACGGGGATGATCTGCTCCAGGTACTTCTCGCTGATGCCCTGCTGCTCGGCCACCGACTTCACCGACAGGTTCACGCCCTCCTCCTGCATGGCCAGGGCTAGCATCAGGTGCAGGGCGTAGCGGCTCTTGGCAGATATCTTCAAATGGACCCCTCCCTCCCTCGTTAATCCCTATCCTATCCTAGGATTTCCGCCCCGTCAAGGGGTATTTGCAACAAATTCTGGGAATACTGCGCCCGGAGAGCGGCGCGCCCCTGGCCCGGTTTTTATCAGATGTGACAGTTCTGACCGCCTTTTCCCGGGAAAAATCTCCGTTTCCCCGGCCCTCTGGGGATTGCATCCCGGCCCCTCTTTGCTTTATAATGACCCTGATTTCGTGAAGACAGTCAGAAGCCATTGGGACCCGCCGGAGGCCGGCGGAGCAAAGGAGGATATCTGGAGTGAACAGACAGGAAGCGGCGGAACAGTACAGCAGAGCCCTCAGACTGGGCCAGAAGAACTATAAGGACTGCGTTCTCCACGGGCGCTACCCCTATCCCCAGGTGCTCGACGAGATCCTGGACGACGCCATGGTGGCCGGCCGGGTGGACATGGGGGTCATTGAGATCCCCACCGAGCAGGTCACCGGCACCAAGACCGCCGGACGGCGCAGCGCCTTTGCCGCCAACTTCATGCCCCTGCTGGAGCCGGACTCGGAGTTCGCCTTCAAGTGGAAGGAGCTGTGCGCGGCCCATCTGGGGGACGAGGGCATCCGGGACCCCATCCGCTGCTATGAGTACCTGGGCCGGTTCTACGTCCAGGAGGGCAACAAGCGGGCCAGCGTCCTGAAGAGCTACCACGCCCCCACCATCCCGGGTTACGTCATCCGGGTCATCCCCAGCTGGTCCGACGATCCGGCGGTCCAGGCCTACTACGACTTCATGCGCTCCTATCAGATGACAAAGCTCTACCGGGTCTACTTCAGCCGGGTGGGCAGCTTTGCCAAGCTCCAGGCCGCCCTGGGCTATGAGCCGGACCACGTGTGGACCGAGGACGAGCGGCTGAGGTTCATCTCCGGCTTCACTTTCTTCACCGAGGCATTTAAGAAGCTGGGGGGAGAGAGCCTGCCCGTGACGGCGGCGGACGCGCTGCTGGTGTGGCTGCGGGTGTATCCCTTCGAGCAGCTCAAGACCACCCCGGCCGCGGAGCTGGTGAAGACCCTGAACGCCGTGTGGGCGGACGTGAAGGTCCTCTCCCAGACCGAGCCCATCTCCGTGAGCACGGAGACCCAGGAGCAGAAGGGGGAGGAGGAGCCCGCCCAGGGCCTCTGGGGCCGGCTGGTGAAGGCCGTGTTCCCGGACCGGCTCAACGTGGCCTTCATCAACGAGCACAGCCCCGAGGAGAGCGACTGGGTCCGGGCCCACGATCTGGGCCGGCAGTATATGGAGGCGGTGATGGGGGATAAGGTCACCGCCCAGGTCCGCAGCTGCGTCCAGCCCGAGGCGGCGGTGGAGGCCATGGAGGAGGTCATCGGGGAGGGGGCCCAGGTCATCTTCGCCACCACGCCCCCTCTCATCGACGCCTGCCGGAAGATCGCCGCCAAGTATCCCAATGTCCGGGTGCTCAACTGCTCCGCCTCCATGCCCTACGCCAGCGTGCGCACCTACTACAGCCGCATCTACGAGGGCAAGTTCATCACCGGGGCCATCGCCGGGGCCATGAGCCGGGACGGGCAGATCGGCTACGTGGCCTCCAACCCCATCTTCGGCGTGCCCGCCAGCATCAACGCCTTCACCCTGGGGGCCCGGCTCACCAATCCCAGGGCCCGGGTCCGGCTGTGCTGGTCCTGCGTGGAGGAGGACCCCATGGGCGCGCTGGTCCGGGAGGGGGTGGATCTGATCTCCAACCGGGACATCCCCACGCCGGACCGGGTCCAGGAGCCCTGGGGCCTCTGCCAGCTCCGGGCCGACGGGACCATGGCCCCCCTGGCCTCCCCCTACTGGCACTGGGGCAACTTCTATGTCAAGATCGTGCGCAGCATCTTCAGCGGCAGCTGGGACGCCATCAGCTCCCGGGACGATGACCGGGCGGTGAACTACTGGTGGGGCATGAGCAGCCGGGCCATCGACGTGCTGCTCAGTCCGGATCTGCCCTCCGGGGTGGTGCAGCTGGTGAACATCCTCCGCAAGGGGGTGGCGGAGGAGAGTATTCTGCCCTTCCAGCAGCCCATCCGGTCCCAGGACGGGACGGTGCGCAGCGACGGGGAGAAGTGGTTCTCCCCCCAGGAGATCATGCGCATGGACTGGCTGTGCGAGGGCGTGGACGGGGCCATCCCCGCCTACGAGGAGCTGCTGCCCATGTCCAGGGCCCTGGTGCGCCTGCAAGGGGTGTACCGGGATCAGATCCAGCCGGAGAAGGAGGGGCCGCTGCTGTGAAAATCCTTCTGGTCTCCGACAAGGAGAGCCCATACTACTGGGACTACTACCAGCCCGGACGGCTGGACGGAATTGACCTGATTATTTCCTGCGGGGACCTGAAGGCCAACTACCTGTCCTTTCTGGTGACCATGGGCCGGGCGCGGGTGCTCTACGTCCATGGGAACCACGACAGGACCTACGAAATGCGCCCCCCCGAGGGGTGCGACTGCATCGAGGACAAGCTGGTGACGGTGAACGGCCTTCGCATTCTGGGCCTGGGGGGAAGCATCCAGTACAGCGGCGGCCCCCACCAGTACACCGAGCGCCAGATGGCCCGGCGGATCCGGAAGCTCCGCTTCCAGCTCTGGCGGGCCGGGGGCGTGGATCTGGTGGTCACCCACTCCCCGGCCCAGGGCTACGGCGACGGGGAGGACTACGCCCACCGGGGCTTCGAGTGCCTGCTGTCCCTTCTGGATCGGTACAAGCCCATGTACATGGTCCACGGACACGTCCACATGAGCTACGGCGCGGACCTGCCCCGGGTCCACCAGCGGGGGGAGACCACCATTATCAACGCCTACGAGCGGTATATCCTGGATATTCCCGACGGCCTGCTGGGCCGGAGGGACCGGAAATAGACGAGGGAGAGAGCATGATGAGCGAACAGAAGAGGAACTATGGAAAAATTGTGACCGCGGCCGTCTGCCTGGCCGCCGCGGCGGCGGTGCTGCTGCTGGTATGGCAGCTGGCGTCCCCCGGCGGTTCGGCGGGAGAGAAGCGGATCACCGTGGAGGTGGTCCACGGCGACGGCTCCAGCCGGAACTTTGCGCTGACCACGGCGGAGGAGTATCTGGGCCCGGCCCTGGTCTCCGGCGGGGTGGTGGAGGACAACCAGGGGCCCTATGGCCTGTATATCCTCACCGCCGACGGCGAGACGGCCGACGAGGGGGCCCAGGAGTGGTGGAAAGTGACAAAAAGCGGCGAGATGGTAAACACCGGTGCGGACGCCACCCCCATTGCCGACGGGGAGCGCTACGAGCTGACCCTCACCGTGGGCTACGATGCCTATTAGGGGGAGAAATTACGCCCGGGACACGGCGGTGCTGGGCCTGCTGACGGCGCTGCTCCTGGGGAGCAAGCTGGCTATGGCGTGGCTGCCCAACATCGAGCCGGTGTCCCTGCTGATTATGGTCTACGCGGCGGTGCTGGGGCTGAGGGCCCTGCTGCCCATCTACGCCTATGTGCTGCTGGAGTACGCCCTGTGGGGCTTTGGCCTGTGGTCCGCCTGCTACCTGTACGTGTGGCTGGTTCTGGCCCTGGCGGCCTGCGCCCTGCGGCGGATGGAGTCCCCCCTGGGGTGGGCTGTGCTGTCGGGGGCCTTCGGGCTGTGCTTCGGGGGCCTGTGCGCGCTGACGTATCTGGCCGTGGGGGGCTGGGCCTTCGCCCTGAGCTGGTGGGTCCAGGGGATTCCCTTTGACGTGCTCCACTGTGCGGGCAATTTTGTGCTGGCCCTGGTCCTGTTCCGGCCCTGCAAGGGGGCCCTGGCAAGACTGTGGGCCGGGGGACGCCGCTGACCGGCGCTGCGGCGGGGGATGAGCAACGCTCATCCCCCGCCGTTTTTGCGCTCCGGTCTCTCCTGATACCAGGAGAGAATTTGGTACTTTGTACCAAATTCCCAAAACCTACTTTGAGCAGTTCGTCTAATTGACAAAAAATGACAATTATGCAATAATAATGACCAGCTTTATTTTTGAACAAAAAGATCCCCAAATTGTGTTTTGTAAGGAGTGGAGTTATGTTAAGCTTACTTGGCGTCCTGGTTGTGGTCATAGGCTTTGCGCTCAAGCTGGAGCCGATCGCAATCATCTTTGTGTCCACCATTGTGACTGCGGTGTGCGGACAGATCCCCCCCGGCGAACTGCTGGAGACCGTGGGAAAGACCTTTGTTGCCAACCGAACCCAGCTGATTACCATTATCCTGATGATCCTTACCGGCACTCTGGAGCGCAACGGTCTGAAGGAGGCCGGCGCGGAGCTGATCCGGAAGCTTCAGGGCCTCAGCACCGGCATGCTGATGGCTGTCTGGGGCATCGCCCATGAGTTCTTTATCATCTTCAAGATCCCCATCGGCAGCGTCCCCGCCTATGTCCGCCCCATCCTGATGCCCATGACCGTTGGTATCGTGGAGTCCAACGGCAGAGCTGTGGCCGAGGAGCACGAGGAGTGCATGAAGGCCCTCTACGGCATGCACTACAACGTGGGCAACTTCTTCGGCCAGTGCTGCTTCGCCGCCAACGCGTCGGTGCTGCTCATCCAGTCCACCCTGGCCAACATCGGCTATGAGGTGGACGTGATGCAGATCGTCCGGGTGCAGATCCCCGTGGCCGCCTTTGCCATGCTGATGGCCGCAGTCTACACCATCGCCGTGGATACCCGCATGAGCAAGAAGTGCTACGGCGCGGTCATGAAGACCCAGAAGTAAGGAAAGGAGGACGTATCAATGTTTGCATACTTTATGGATGCGGAGGTCACCATCTCCGCCAAGCTGGTTCAGATCATGTACATCCTCTCCGGCGTGTTCTGCATCTACTGCGGCATTCGGGCCTGGATGAAGAAGGACAACAAGTACTATCTGCCCACGGGCCTGTTCTGGTCCCTGCTGGGCGTGGTGGTGGCCTTCGGCCAGTGGCTGCCTCCGCTCATCAGCGGCATCATTGTGGCCATCATCTGCGTGCCCGCCGGGCTGAAGCTGGTCCGCCGGGGCAACCTGGAGGCCGCCCCCAAGGAGGAGCAGCTGCGCAACTTCAAGAGGATCGGCATGAAGATCTTCATTCCCGCCTTCGGCGCGGGCGTGTTCACCATTCTGATCTCCATCTTCCTGCCCGGCTGGAGCTCCCTGATCGGATCCCTCTTTGCCACCATCTTCGGCGTTATCATCCTGGTGCTCTGGAACAAGGAGAACAAGCCCATGGTCTTCCTGGAGGAGGGCCGCCGCTTCCTGGATATGACCAGCGCGGTGTACATCATGCCCCTGCTGCTCTCCTGCCTGGGCGCGGTGTTCACCCGGGCCGGCGTAGGAGACGCGTTCTCCGTGCTCTTCGGCAAGATCATCCCCTCCGGCAACGTGTACATCGGCATTGTGGCCTATGCCCTGGGCATGATGCTCTTCACCATCATCATGGGCAACGCCTTTGCCGCCATCACGGTCATGACCGTGGGCGTGGGCGTACCCTTTGTCATCAGCCTGGGCGGCAACCCCCTGTACATGGTCACGCTGGCCATGACCTGCGGCTACTGCGGCACTCTGCTGACCCCCATGGCCGCCAACTTCAACATCGTCCCCGGCGTGTACCTGGAGGTGAAGGACAAGTACTCCATCATCAAAATGCAGGCCATCCCCTCTGCCTGTATGCTGGTGTTCCAGCTGGCCTATATGTTTATTGCTGTGAATTTCTGATCCCAAACGCAGACGGCAGGGGGCTGCATCCGCAGGCCCCCTGTCTGTCTGGCTGAAAGGTTGTGACCCCCTATGGGCTTATCATTGGAGGAGGGGGCCGGGATTGTCATGGAGCGCTGGTGCAAGGTGCGGCCGGGTGAAAAGGTTCTGATCCTCTCTGATGAACGTCATGTGGAGGAGAGCATGGCCATGTGGACCGCGGCGGACCAGCGCGGCACGGAGGTCACCCTGGTGACCATTCAGGAGCATCGCTCCCACCCCGGCAAGGTACTCCACTCCATGGCGGATTTTGTTCTGCACCACGATCTTGTCGTTGGCGCAACCAATTTTTCCATTTTGACGAACCGGATCGTTAAGCAGGTCCTGTCCCGGGGCGGCCGGTTTCTCTCTCTCCCTCTTTCCAACGGAAAGGGGCCGCCGGCGCTGACGCTGGACTTCATGGCCATGGACCCGGCGGAAGCGGAGCGGACGGGACGGGGAATGCTGGAGGCCCTGCGGCAGGCGGAGAGCGTCCGCGTGACCACGGCCCTGGGGACGGATCTCCACTTCGGAAAGCGGGGGCGGACCCCCGGTCTGTTTAACGGCCTGGCCGATCAGCCCGGAAAGGCCGGCTCCTCCAGCTTCGAGATCTATATCGGAATAGAGGAGACGGTGACCACCGGCCGGGCTGTGGTGGACGGCTCCCTGGGCTATCTGGGCCGCCCTGAGACCCCCATCCAGCTCACCTTCCGTCAGGGCAGGCTGGTGGAGATCGGCGGGGAGGCCGGCGAGGGACTCCGGCGCTACATGAACTCCTTCGGAGACCGGGGGATCTACGTGGCCGGGGAGCTGGGCATCGGTCTCAACAAGATCTCACGCTGCAAGGGGAACTGCTATATAGAGGACGAGTCGACCTTCACCACCTTCCACATCGGCATGGGCCGGAATCTGGCGCTGGGCGGCGTTCACGACGCGGCGGGCCACTTTGACCTGGTATTCCAGTTCCCTACGATCTACGCCGACGATATTCTGATTATGAAGGATGGATTCCCGGTCGTATGAGGCTTGACGCGGGGAGGGGGACAGTGCCCGCAAGCCAAAGGGGCGGTCCATCCGATATCCTTCGGCGGCGGCTCCAGGTTGTAAAATAAGGAGGGGCCCTATGTTTTCTCTCTTTCAAAAAAAGCGGATCACCGTGGATACCGCCTCCTATGAGGAGAGCCGCTTTGTGGCTGGCGTTCAGATGGTAACGGAAAAAAAGACCTACAAAGCAGATGTCCAGAAGCTGCAAAAGCGGTTCTACGGCCTGCGGGACAAGCTGGAGAACCGCTCCAACCCAAGCGGCACCATGGTGATCTTCCATAATCCGGATCAGCAGGGGCGGTTTTCCTACTTTGTGGGGGACCTGGTGGACAGCCCCGGGCAGGGAGAGGAGTTCACTGTACTTGAGCTGGAGCCGGGGGAATACGCGGAGATTCACATCAAGTTCAAGGTTCCTAACGACCTCACCCTGTCTGTGGCCAGGGCAAAGTGTTATTTTATGGAGACCTGGCTCCCCACGTCTGGATATGAGCTGAAGGACAACGTGGAGTCCATGGAACTCTATGACTGCCGCAGCAATATCCGCCTTCCATCAATCGAGCTGATTTTTCCACTACAAAAACGAAAGGACGACGCGAAATGAAAATTTTGGTAACAGGTTTTGACCCCTTTGGCGGCGAGACCGTGAACCCCGCCTACGAGGCGGTGAAGCTCCTGCCAGACACCATTGCCGGAGCGGAGATCATCAAGCTGGAGATCCCTACGGTGTTCTCCAAGAGCGGACCTGCGGTGGAGGCCGGTATCCAGGCCCACAACCCGGACGTGGTGATTAACGTCGGTCAGGCTGGAGGCCGCGCCTGCGTGACCATTGAGCGGGTGGGCATTAATCTGGCGGAGGCCAGGATCCCCGACAACGCCGGAGAGCAGCCCATAGACGAACCCCTCCAGCCGGATGGACCCAGCGCCTATTTTACCACGCTCCCCATCAAGGCCATGGTGAAGAACGTGCGGGACCACGGCCTGCCCTGTCACATCTCCTATACCGCAGGCACCTACGTGTGCAACTGCGTGATGTACAACGTGCTGCACATGGCCGCTACCAAGTATCCCCATATCCGGGCGGGCTTCATCCATGTTCCCTTTGCCACGGGACAGGTGGTAGACAAGGCCGTCACCATGGCCAGCGCCTCCCTGGAGACCATTTCGAAAGCGCTGGAGTATGCCATTGAGGCCGTCGTAACCAACCAGCGGGATATTGGAGAGGCCATGGGCACCACCCATTGACAGAACAAGCGCCCCAGTGTTCAGTGTACCGAACCAGTAAAACCAGACAATAGATAAACACCCCCTGATGTAGGAAAACAGGAGTACATCAGGGGGGGTTATTATATGGCAAGGAAATATTGCTTTTGCATATAAAGATAGGAAATAGTCGGCTGGAGAAAAAAGCTGGACACAAGAGACGGACGATGCTGTAGTTTTTGCATGAATGACTGAATCTTATGACAGAGATCTTCCGCGGTATAGGACCCCGGCCACGGCCTGTTACGGTTTGGCGGGGCGCTGGTGCCCTTTGCCAACACCATCCCCCGCGACTCCGGCCTCTACCGCTTGATGTCCACAACGCCAGGAGAAAGCTGAGCCACTGCCGGGAAATGCGTCTCACGGTGAGCAATGCCATTAAGTTAACCAATAAATTCCAAAAGCA
>CAJTWF010000002.1:89624-117371 GCA_910579965.1 uncultured Oscillospiraceae bacterium | reverse complement strand
CCGTCTATCGCGCCGTCGTCGCTGACAGCTTGCTTAATATACCAGATCATCCCCCATTTGTCAACTACTTTTTCCTCTTTTTTCAAGTTTTTTTGGATTTCGTCAGCATTCGCCTTTTCCGCCCGGGTACAGGAACACAATCTGCATGGTTTTCCGCATGATTCCGGATTTACATGGCTGCTTTTTCCTATATACTATATTATATAAACGAGAAACCGCCGAAAGGAGATGGTTCCCCATGCGATTTACCAAGATGAACGGCGCGGGCAACGACTTCCTCATCCTTGATAATAGAGAGGAACGCCTGGACCCGGACCAATTCCCCGCCATTGCCCGTACACTCTGCCACCGCCGCCTCTCCATCGGGGCCGACGGCCTGATGGTGGTGGAGGCGCCCCGGCAGGGCGGCGACTACCGGATGCTCTTCTACAACGCCGACGGCTCCGCCGGGGAGATGTGCGGCAACGGCGCCCGCTGCATCTGCCGCTATGGCTATGAAAAAGGGCTGGCCGGGGAGCGGCAGACCGTGGAAACCCCCTCCGGCCTTGTCACCGGACAGCGCATTGACCGGCGCAGCTACCGCATCCGCCTCACCGATCCCACAGTCATTGACCTGGACCGACCGGTGGAGGCCCTGGGCAGGGTGTGGCCCTGCGCCTATGTGGAGCTGGGCAGTCCCGGCCTGCCCCACGCGGCGGTCCCCTGCCCCGGCCTGAGCGGGAAGACCATGGACGGTCTCCGGGACCTGGGCCGGGCTCTCCGCAGCCACCCCGCCTTCCCCAAGGGGGCCAACGTGAACTTCTACGACATCACGGCCCCGGACCAGATCGTGGAGCTGACCTACGAGCGGGGTGTGGAGGACTTCACCTACGCCTGCGGCACGGGCACCGGCTCCGTGGTCCTGGCCCTGACCCTGCTGGGGCAGGTCAGCGGAAAGGACGTGGCGGTATCCGTCCCCGGCGGGACCCTGCGGGTGACCATTGAGGGCCAGGAGACCATCTGGCTCACCGGACCCACCAACGTGGTGTGCCAGGGGGAGGTCCTGGACGAGGATCTGCATATATAATGTGTGTCTGGCCTGCGGGCCATACCGACAAAACGAGGAGGAAAGAAAAGTGAGTAAAGAGCTGAACAAGAAATCCATCACCAAAAACTACGCCTTTCTGGCTGTGATGCTGGCGGCCATGGTCCTGGGGTGCATTGCGGGCTGGCTGTTCCCCGCGGCCGTGGACGGAGACGGGGGCGTGATCTCCGGCACCGGAGCCACGGTCCTTAAGCCTCTGGGCACGGTGTTCATCAATATGATGTTCTGCATCGTGGTCCCCATGGTGTTCGCCTCCATCTCCAGCGCTGTGGCCAACATGGAGAGCCGCCAGCGGGCGGGGAAGATCATGGGCGTCACCGTGGCCACCTTCGTGGTCACGGGGGCCATCGCGGCGGTCATCATGTACCTGCTCATGCGCCTGTTCCCGCCGGTGCTGGTCCCCTGGACGGAGATCCCCGCCGGGGAGGTGGGCGAGCACGCCACCATGGCCCAGATGGTGGTCAACTTCTTCACTGCCGAGGACTTTGTGAGCCTGCTCAGCCGCCGGGCCATGCTGCCGCTGATCGTCTTCTCCCTGCTCTTCGGCTTTGGGGTAAACCTCAACGGCGGCCGGAGCACCCCTGTGGGCCGCTTTCTGGAGGACCTGTCCGGGGTGATGCTCAAGGTGGTCAAGATCGTCACCTACTACGCCCCTGTGGCCTTCTTCGGCATCTTCGCCGATCTGGTGGCCACCTACGGTCCCCAGATCACCGCCAACTACGGCCGGGCTCTGCTGGTGTACTACCCCCTGTGCCTGGTGTACGTGTTCACAGCCTTCCCCCTGTTCGCCTGGTTTGGCGGCGGCCGACAGGGGCCCCGGGTGATGCTCCGCCACATCGCCAAGCCGGCCATTGTGTCCCTGGGCACCTGCTCCTCCGTGGCCACCATCCCGGCCAACATGGAGGAGGCGGCGGACACCGGCATATCCAGGGATGTCAGCGACATGGTGCTGCCCCTGGGTGCCACCATGCACATGGATGGGTCCTGCTTCTCCTGCGTACTGAAGATCGCCTTTGTGCTGGGGGTGTTCGGGGTGCCCTTTGAGGGCGTGGGGATGCTGGTGAAGGTGGTGCTGGTGGCGGTGCTCAGCTCCGTGGGCATGAGCGGCGTCCCCGGCGGGGGCTACATCGGCGAGTATATCATCTGCTCCATCTTCTTCCCCAACCAGATGGAGCTGGCCTATCCCATTCTGGTTGCCATCGGCAATCTGGTGGACCCCCCCGCCACCATGATTAACGCCGCCGGCGACTACGTGGTGTCCTTCATCGTCTCCCGGTTTGTGGACGGGAAGGACTGGCTGGACAAGGCCCTTCGGGCCCGGCGGGGCTGAGACCGCCAGGGGCAAGCCCTGCCGCATCAGAAACATTCCAAATAAAACGAGCTTCCGATGATTCGGAAGCTCGTTTTTGATGTACGCTACAGAACCAGAACCGCTATCTGGTACACGGCGTAGGAGGCCAGCCACGCCACGCCCAGCTGCCAGATAAGGGCCAGGGCGGTCCAGCTGCGGCTGTTCATCTCCCGGCGGATGGTGGCGATAGCCGCCACGCAGGGGGTGTACAGGGCGCAGAAGGCCAGGAAGGCCAGGGCCGCCGCCGGGGAGAAGGTGGCGCTCATGGCGGCCCCCGCAGCCGCGTAGTCGGTGAGAGAGAAGCCGTAGAAGAGGCTCATGGAGCTGACCACGGCCTCCTTGGCGATGAGGCCGGTCAGCAGGGCCACCGCCGCCTGCCACGTGCCGAAGCCCATGGGGGCGAACACCGGCGCAACCAGGCCGCCGATCTGGGCCAGCGCGCTGTCCGCCGTGTTCTCCACCATCTGGAGGCTGAAGCCAAAATTCTGCAAAAACCACACGGCCACGCTCATGAAGGCGATGACGGTGCCCGCCCGGGTGAGGAAGTCCCGCACCCGCTCCCATACGTGGAGCCAGATGTTGTGGAGGGTGGGCATCCGGTAGGGGGGCAGCTCCAGCAGGAAGGGGGCCGGCTCCCCCCGGAAGACGCTCCGCTTGAGAATGAGACCGGAAACAATCGCCATCACCGGCCCCAGCAGGTACAGACAGAACACCACCAGCCCGGCCCTCTCCGGGAAGAAGGCGGAGGTCATCAGCCCGTAGATGGGCAGCCGGGCGCCGCAGGACATGAAGGGCACCAGCAGGATGGTCATCCGCCGGTCCTTCTCGTTCTCCATGGTCCGGGCGCCCATGACGGCGGGCACGGTGCAGCCGAAGCCCATGAGCATGGGGATGAACGCCTTGCCGGAGAGGCCGAAGTGGCGCAGGGTCCGGTCCATGACAAAGGCCGCCCGGGCCATGTACCCGCTGTCCTCCAGCATGGAGAGGAAGAGGAAGAGCAGCGCGATCATGGGCAGGAAGGTGAGCACGCCCCCCACGCCGGAGATGAGCCCGTCCACAACGAGCCCACTCAGCCACGCCGGGGCGCGGAGGGCGGCCAGCCAGCCGGCCGCGCCGGGACAGAGGACCTCGTCCATGAACCAGGCCATGCCGTCGCTGAGCCACTTCCCCGGCCCGCTGAAGGTCACCAGGAACACCAGCAGCATCATAGCCAGAAACAAGGGGATTGCCAGATACTTGTGGGTGGCCACGGCGTCGATGCGCTCGGTGAGGGTCCGCACCCCCTCCCGGCTCTGCCGCCGCACCGCGGAGCGGACCACCCGCTCCACGAACCGGTACCGGCTGTCGGCCAGCAGGGTCTCCCGGTCCCCCAGGGGGCTGGCGGCCTCGTACTCCCCGGCAATGGCGTCGATTTTGTCCAGGGTGTCACGATCCAGCTCCAGGTCCCGGGCCACCTCGTCGTCGCCCCCCAGCAGCTTGATGGCGGCCCAGTGGGCGGGGATGCCCTTGGCGTAGGCCCTGTCGTGGATCAGCTCCCCGATGCGGTGATGGATGGCGTGGGTGAAGTCGTCGTAGAGATCGTCGGGCTCCAGGGTGAGGCCGGTGTGCATCTGCCGGTGGGCCTCCTGGACCAGCCTGTCGATGTTTACCCCGTCCCGGGCGGAGATGGGCACCACCGGCACCCCCAGCTGGGCGGAGAGCTTGCCGCAGTCGATCTGGTCCCCCTTCTTCTCCACCTCGTCCATGAAGTTCACCGCCAGCACCACCGGCCGCTCCAGCTCCAGCAGCTGCATGGTGAGGTAGAGGTTCCGCTCCAGGTTGGTGGCGTCCACGATGTCGATGATCGCGTCAGGCCGCTCCTCCAGGATGAACCGCCGGGCCACCAGCTCCTCCATGGAGTAGGGGGACAGGGAGTAGATGCCCGGCAGGTCCACCACCGTGAAGCGCAGCTCCCCCAGCCGGGCCTCCCCCTCCTTCTTCTCCACCGTCACGCCGGGCCAGTTGCCCACGTACTGGTTGGACCCGGTGAGGGCGTTGAAGAGGGTGGTCTTGCCGCAGTTGGGGTTGCCCACCAGGGCCACAGTCCAGGGGCGCTGATCGTGGGAGCGGGGGTCATAGGTGCTGGGGTGGTGCTCCTGCTCGTGGCGGTGGGCCCGGTGCATGGCCTCCAGGTCCCCGGGGTGGGAGCAGCCCGCGCCGCCCCTCATGGCGCAGCGGGTGCAGTCCCCGTGGCAGGCGGCCCCCAGGTGGTAGGCGCTCTCGGACACGGTCTCCCGGCCCGGATTGGCCACGGCCGCAGCCCGGACCTGGATCTGGGCGGCGTCTTCCCTGCGCAGGCTCAGCTCGTAGCCCCGCAGCTGGAGCTCCATGGGGTCCCCGAAGGGGGCCATCTTCACCAGCTTCACGGTTGTGCCCGGGGTGAGCCCCATGTCGATCAGCCGCCGCTTCACCGCGCCCCGCTGGTTGCCCACTCTCTCAATGACGCAGCTGCCGCCCACGGCCAGCTGGTCCAGTGTCATTGCCTCCGATTGGCTCTTCATTCCTCTCAGATCCTTTCTCCGCAGCCCATGGGGCCGGCTTTTGTCCTGCTAATCTTTGTTAGTATATACTAACTACAGTATCCTGTCAAGGGGAAACTACGCATATTCAGGGAAATCAATTTTTGAAACACAGGAATTCATATGCAAGAACCGGTCTGTGCAGGGGCGAGCATCGCTCGCCCCTGCACAAATCCCGAAAGGCTCCATCTGCCGCTGTAAAAATGGATTTCCCCTGCCTTCCAGATATTACTCCTTGCGCATCTCCGGACAGATCCGTTAGAATGGGATAAAAAACGCCCCAAAGAAAGGACCTGCCTATGAAACGCCTCCTCACCCCGCTCCTGATTCTGTGTGCCCTCCTGACCCTCACCGTCCTGGCCGCCGGCGCGGACAGCCGGTCCGTGTCCATCACCCTGGACGGCGCGCCGCTGGACATGCCGGAGGCTTACATAACCCAGGAGGGGGTCACCATGGTCCCCCTGCGGGTCCTCGCCGAGGCCCTGGGGTTCCACGTATCCTGGGACAGCGCAAGCCGCACCGCCTCCATCAGCCGGGAGGCCCCGGAGGCGGTGCCGGAGGAGCCGCCGGAGGAGCCGAAGCCTCCCCTCTCCGCCCTGGTGGTGCTGGACCCGGGCCACGGCGGCAGCGCCAGCGGAGCGGTGTACGGGGGCGTGGCGGAGAAGGATCTGAATCTGGCCATCGCCTCCCAGGCGGCCCGTCTGCTGGAGGAGGCCGGGCTGACGGTGCTCATGACCCGCAGGGATGACCAGGACGTCTCCCTCTACCGCCGGTCCGGCCTGGCCAACACCTACGGGGCGGACCTGTTTGTGAGCGTCCACTGCAACGCCAGCCTCACCAACCCGGAGGCCCGGGGCGTCTACACCGCCGCCGCGGACCGGCAGGGCGAGGGCTGGGTTCTGGCGGAGGTTCTGCGCCAGACCATGATGGCCGCCGCCGGGGCGGAGGACATGGGCACCGAGCCCCGGCCCAATCTGGCGGTGCTGCGCACGGCCCAGGTGCCGGCGGCCCTGGTGGAGTGCGGGTACATGTCCACCCCTGCGGAGCTGGAGCTGCTGTGCCAGCCGGACTATCAGCTCCAGCTGGCACAGGGCATCGCGGAGGGGGTGCTCACGTATCTGGCACAGTCCCGGTAGGCTCCGCATAGGATGGGGTACGCGGCGTGTCCGCGTGTCTAATTTGAAGGAGGAATCCTCTTATGGAGGACCTGACCACTCTGGACCGGCTCCCGGTGGGCCGGCGGGCCACGGTTGCCGCCCTGGCCACCCCCGGCGGTCAGCGGCGGCGGATGCTGGAGCTGGGCTTTGTGCCCGGCGCGGCCGTCACCCCCGTCCAGGAGAGCCCCTGGGGCGATCCTGTCGCCTATTCGGTCTGCGGCGCGGTCATCGCCCTGCGCCGGGCGGACGCCCGGCTGATCGCGGTGCGGTGAGGCGCGGTACATGATTTTTCCTCTTCTTTTGTGAACAGGCGCCGCCTTCGGCGGGCCTGCGGGAAAAGAAGCAGCAGAAAAACTTTAGAGGGTATCAGCCCTGCTGCCGGCAGTCTGACGTCTTGCTTCCGTTAGACTGCCGGCAGTAAACGGTTCAGCCTCTAAAGTTCTTTTTTGATTCTTTTTTCTTTCAAGAAAAAAGAATGGCCATCTGGAGCTTGTACTGAAAAATTATCAACCATCCCCTAAAGCTCCTGCCGCCCCTCCAGGGCCCGCATGAGGGTGGCGTCGTCGGCGAACTCCAGATGTCCGCCCACGGGGATGCCGTAGGCCAGGCGGGTCACCCGCACCTGAAAGGGTCTGAGCAGGCGGGCCAGGTACATGGCCGTGGCCTCCCCCTCCGTGTCCGGGTTGGTGGCCATGATGACCTCCTGCACGTCCCCCCGGGCCACCCGCTCCACCAGGGACTTGATCTCCAGATCATCCGGTCCCACGTGGCTCATGGGGGAGATGACCCCGTGGAGCACGTGGTAGCTGCCGTTGTACTCCCTGGCCCGCTCGATGGCCGCCACGTCCCGGGGGTCCGCCACCACGCAGATGGTGGTCCCGTCCCGCTTGGGGGAGGCGCAGATGGGGCACAGCCCCCCGGCGGTCAGGTTCCGGCACACGGGGCAGCAGGTCACGGAGGACTTGGCCTCCAGTATGGCGCTGGCAAAGTCCTGGACCTCCTCCTGGGTGAGGCTCAGCACATAGAAGGCCAGCCGCTGGGCGGACTTGCCGCCGATGCCCGGGAGGCTGGCGAACTGCTCCACCAGCTTCTCCAGGGGCGCGGGAAAGTACTCCATGGCCTACCCCCTCAGCTCCCGGATGCGGCCGGGGATGTCTGCGGCCTGATAGACCGCGCTGCCCGCCACCAGCACCGCCGCCCCGTTTTCCACGACGGTCCGGGCGGTGACCGGGTCAATGCCCCCGTCCACCTCCAGCTCGCAGTCCAGCCCACGCTGGTCGATCCAGGCCCGCAGCTGGGCCAGCTTGGGCATCATGTCCGCCATAAAGGACTGGCCGCCGAAGCCGGGCTCCACGGTCATCACCAGCACCATGCCGCACCTGTCCAGGAAGGGCAGGGCCGCCTGGGCGGGCGTGGCGGGCTTGAGCACCACCCCGGCCCGCTTCCCCTGGCCCCGGATGATATCCAGGGCCCTCAGGGTGTTCTCCTGGCTGTCCGCCTCCACGTGGACCGTCACGATGTCCGCGCCCGCCCGGCAGAACTGCTCCACATACCGCACCGGCCGGTCAATCATCAGGTGTACGTCCAGAGGCAGGTCCGTGGCGGGACGGATAGCCGCCACCACCGGAATGCCGATGGTGATGTTGGGCACGAACAGGCCGTCCATCACGTCCACGTGTACATAGTCCGCCGTGCTGATCCGGCGGATATCCCTCTCTAAATTTGCAAAATCCGCTGAGAGGATGGATGGAGCGATTTTTATCATGATCCCACTTCCTTTTCTTCATGGATCCGGCCCAAACCGCCCGGACAGGCGGAGAGGAGCGCGCCGGGACAAAGCACCCCGGCGGGGTCTTCTTCATAGGATACCGTAAGCGGCAAGGGCGTCCCCTGCGGGGCGGCAATCCCTTCCCACGCCGTTCCCTGCCCTCGCCCGCGCCGGGGGCGCGCCGCATTATATATAGGAGGCCGCCGGAGCCATATCCGACGGCCTCCAGTCTGCGTAAGCAGATCCAGTATATCAAATTTACAGAGGAAATGCAACGCTCTTCCCCGGCCCGTTTTGGGGGAGCGCCGCCGCGGCGGACAGATCAGATGCCCATCTCCGCCTTGACCTGCCTGAAGCACTCCACGGCGAAGTCCAGGTCCTCCCGGGTGTGTCCTGCGGACACCTGGGTGCGGATCCGGGCCTTGCCCTGGGGCACCACGGGGTAGCTGAAGCCCACCACGTACACGCCCTTCTCCAGCATCCGGGCGGCGAACTCCCCGGCCACCTTGGCGTCGTAGAGCATCACAGCCACAATGGGGTGGCTGCCCTCCAGCACGTCGAAGCCCAGCTCGCTGAGCTTGGCGCGGAAGTAGGCCGTGTTCTCGTGGACCCGGTCCCGCAGCTCCGTGGAGGCGGTGAGCAGCTCGATGGTCCTGATGCTGGCCGCGCAGATGGCGGGGGCCACGGTGTTGGAGAAGAGGTAGGGCCGGCTGCGCTGGCGCAGCAGGTCCACGATCTCCTGCCGTGCGGCGGTGTAACCGCCGGAGGCTCCGCCCAGGGCCTTGCCGAAGGTGCCGGTGAGGATGTCCACCCGGTCCTGCACGCCGCAGAACTCCGGGGTGCCCCGGCCCTTCTCGCCCATGAAGCCCACGGCGTGGCTGTCGTCCACCATCACCAGGGCATCGAACTCGTCGGCCAGATCGCAGATGCCCTTCAGGTTGGCGATGTAGCCGTCCATAGAGAACACGCCGTCGGTGGCGATGAGCTTCACCTGGCAGCCGGCGGCCTTGGCGGCCTCCAGCTGGGCGCGGAGATCGGCCATGTCGTTGTTCTTGTAGCGGTACCGCTTGGCCTTGCACAGGCGCACGCCGTCGATGATGGAGGCGTGGTTGAGCTCATCGGAGATGATGGCGTCCTCCGGCCCCAGCAGGGTCTCAAAGAGGCCGCCGTTGGCGTCAAAGCAGGAGGAGTAGAGGATCACGTCGTCCATGCCCAGGAACTCCGCCAGCTTCCCCTCCAGCTCCTTGTGGATGGACTGGGTGCCGCAGATGAAGCGCACGGAGCTCAGGCCGAAGCCGTACTGGTCATAGCTGGCCTTGGCGGCCGCGATGAGCTCCGGGTGGTTGGAGAGGCCCAGGTAGTTGTTGGCGCACATGTTGACCACCTGCTTGGCGGCCGTGGTGTCGATGCGGGAGCGCTGGGGGGTGGTGATGATCCGCTCGCCCTTCCAGGTGCCCGCCTCCTTGATGCTCTCTAATTCCTTGCGGTACTTTTCCAGTGCTGTTTTCATGGCTGCTCCTCCTCAATCAATTTTCTTTTCCCTTAAAATTCCCTTGTAGGGTCCGTCCGTGCAGGTTCCGGCGGGGAGAAATCCCAGGGCCTCGTAGTAGGCGTTGATGCCCCTGTTGCCCACGTAGCAGTCCAGCCGCAGCCGGTCCAGGCCCCGCCGGCGGGCGTGGTCCTCCGCCTGGGCCAGGAAGAGGGCTCCTGTCCCCCGCTCGTCCACGGCGGAGACCAGGTGGTGGACATACACGGCGGGCAGGCTGTCGGGCCAGCGCTCGTCGGTCTCCAGCAGCGCCCCGGCGCAGAGGATCTTCCCGTCCGACGCCCGGGCCAGTGCGAAGAGCACGCCCTCCCGGGCCCGCTCCTCGTAGTAGTCCTGGGGGTAGATCTCCAGATAGTCGGAGGTGTTCCAGGACTGGAGGCCCTCCCGGTCCATCCAGGCGATCCGCTCCCGGACCAGCTCGATCATCCGCGGCGCCTCCTCCGGGCCCATGGCCCGGAATATGCAGTTGTCCATGTGGTGCGCTCCTCCCTTGCTCGGTTACTTGCTCCAGTCCAGGATGACCTTTCCGGACTTGCCGCTGTTCATGGCAGCGAAGCCCTCCTCAAACTGGGTGTAGTGGAACCGGTGGGTAATCACCGGGGTCAGATCCAGGCCGCCCTGGACCATGTAGCTCATCTGGTGCCAGTTATCCATCTTCCGGCCGTAGATGCCCTGCATGGTCAGGCCCTTGCAGATGATGGTGTTCATGTCCATGGGCACGGGCTTGTTGGAGATGCCCAGGAGGCTGATCTTGCCGCCGTTGCGCATGACGGAGATCATCTGCTGAAGTCCCGCGCCGTTGCCGCTCATCTCCAGGCCGATGTCGAAGCCCTCCACCAGGCCCTGCTTCTGCATGACCGCGGGCAGGTCTTCGCTCTGGACGTTCACCGCCGCGTCCGCGCCCATCTTCCGGGCCAGCTCCAGGCGGTAGTCGTTCACGTCCGTGATGACCACGCGGCGTGCTCCGGCGTACTTGCAGATACCCACGGCAATGACGCCGATGGGGCCTGCGCCGGTGATGAGCACGTCCTCGCCCACCATGTTCCACATGAGGGCGGTGTGGGTGGCGTTGCCGAAGGCGTCAAAGAAGGCCACCACGTCCTCGTCCAGGCTCTCGTCGATGATGATGACGTTGCTCTCCGGGATGCACACGTACTCAGCGAACGCGCCGTCCCGGTCCACGCCCACGCCCTTGGTGTCCTTGCACCACTGGATGTTGCCGGTGTGGCAGTTGCGGCAGCGGCCGCAGGTGATGTGCCCCTCGCCGCTGACCCGCTGGCCCACGTGGAGGCCGGTGACGCCCGCGCCCAGCTTGGCAACCTCGCCCACGTACTCATGGCCGATGACCATGGGGGGCTTGATGTGCTCCTGGGCCCAGGGGTCCCAGTTGTAGATATGTACGTCCGTGCCGCAGATGGCGGTCTTGTGGATCTTGATGAGCACCTCGCCGGGGCCGGGCTCGGGAACGGGGACCTGCCGGAGCTCCAAGCCGGGTCCGGCAATAGGCTTGACCAGTGCGTCCATGAGCTGTGACATGATTGTCCTCCTTATAGAAACAAACGGTTTGATTTTCGTGTTCCTGACACGGACAGTATAAACCGGAGGCCGCCAAATGTCAACGAAAACTTAGGGAAAACGGGAAAGAAATTTGCCGCGCCCTCCTGCAGCGATACGGGAGGGCGCGGCGGGCGCGTCAATCTAAAAATTCCATGGGGTCCACGGCCTGGCCGTCCTTGACCACAGAGAAGTGGAGGTGGGCCCCCAGTCCGGCCTCGGACAGGGATGTGTTGCCCACGGAGCCCAGGGTATCCCCCAGGGCCACGGTGTCGCCGGCCAGCACGGCCGTCTCCGGCTGGAGGCTGGCGTAGGTGGTGACATAGCCGTTGTGGTGGTCCACCACGATGGTGGTGCCCAGGCGGCCGTCCGCGTCCACGGAGAGGACCGTGCCCGGCGCGGCGGCGGTCACGACGGACCCGGCGGCGGCCTGGATGTCGATGCCGTCGTGGGTGCGCCAGTCGCCCAGGGTGGCGTCATAGGTCAGCTGGTCCACGGAGAAGACGGCAACTGTCTCGCCGTTCAGGGGGGAGGCCACCTCCATGGGCTCCTGTACGGCGGCCGGGGCCGTGTCCATGGTGGGCTTGGCCACGTCGTCGGATACCGGCGCGGGGTCCGGCTCAGGCGCGGCGGGCTGGGGCGCGGGCCGGGTGACGATGACCGGCTCCTCGGAGATCACCGGCTTGGAGGGCTCCGGGGCCGGCGCGGTCACGCTCTGGGCCGGTCCGGGGTCTGTCCGGTCCACGGTCTGGGTGGGTTCGGTTTGGGTGTCGTTGTTGTTCAGCAGGGCGAAATAGCCAACCACTCCGGCTGCGACTACGCAGACGAGCAGGGCTATGTAGAAGCCCATGCCGCCGAAGAGGGAGGAAGCCTGCCGCTTACCTCTGTTGTCCATGAATATTCTTCCTTTCATCTTCCCGCCGCCCGGCGGGGCGGTCGTAATCGGAGGCGGGAAAAGCCTCCAGCCATATTGTGGGCGGCTGGAGGCTTTTTTATGCAGGACGAATATCTTTTTGTTGGGGTTTTTCTCTTCTTTTTTTGAAAAAGAAGAGACGCGAAAGAAAGCTTTAGAGCGCCTGCCTGGCTGCCCTACTTCCCCGCCTGGGTCTCGCAGTAGAGGCAGCGGTAGATCCGCTTCTCCCGGTCCCGGAGCTTGAACACCTGGGGCAGCTCCTGCTCCACGGAGGTGATGCACCGGGGGTTCTTGCACCGGATCACCCCGGTGATGGTGTCCGGCAGCTTCAGCAGGCGCTTCTCCACCCGCTCCCCGTTTTTGATGATGTTCACGGTGATGTTGGGGTCCACATAGCCGATGATATCCCAGTCCAGATCCAGCTCCCGGTCAATTTTGATGATATCCTTCTTTCCCAGCTTGGCGCTGGTCACGTTCTTGAGGATGGCCACCGAGCAGTCCAGCTTCCCCAGCCCCAGGATCTGGTAGAGCTCCATGGCCTTGCCGGCGGCGATGTGATCAATGACAATGCCGTTTTTGATGGAATCAATCGTCATATTCTCTCTCCTCCTTTACTCCAGTCCCAGCAGCTTCATAATCAGCGCCATGCGGATATACCGGCCGTAGAGCACCTGCTTGAAGTAGCAGGCCCGGGGGTCCCTGTCCACCGCCACGCTGATCTCGTTGACGCGGGGCAGGGGGTGGAGGATGGAGAGGTCCTCTTTGGCCCCCGCCAGCTTGTCCAGGGTGAGGATGTAGCTGTCCTTCAGGCGCAGATAGTCCTCCTCGTTGAAGAACCGCTCCCGCTGCACCCGGGTCATATAGAGGATGTCCAGCTCCGGCATGACCGCCTCCAGATCCGTGGTCTGGACGTACTCCACGCCGCTCTTTTGCAGGACCTCCTTTTTCACGTAGCTGGGCAGCTTCAGCTCCTCCGGGGACACGAGCACCACCCGGGTCCCCTTGTACCGGCTCATGGCGGAGATGAGGGAGTGGACCGTGCGGCCAAACTTCAGATCCCCGCAGAAGCCCAGGGTCAGGTTCTCGAACCGGCCCTTCTCGTGGTGGATGGTCAGGAGGTCCGTAAGGGTCTGGGTGGGGTGGTTGTGGCCGCCGTCCCCGGCGTTGATGACCGGCACCAGGGAGTGCATGGAGGCCACCAGGGGCGCGCCCTCCTTGGGGTGGCGCATGGCGATGATGTCGCTGTAGCAGCTGACGGTGCGCACCGTGTCGGCCACGCTCTCCCCCTTGGCGGCGGAGGAGCTGGCGGCCTCGGAGAAGCCCAGCACCTGTCCGCCCAGGCTGAGCATGGCGGACTCGAAGCTCAGGCGGGTGCGGGTGGAGGGCTCGAAGAAGAGGGTAGCCAGGATCTTTCCGCCGCACTTGTGGGCGTAGGCGGCGGGATCGTCCATAATCCGGGTGGCGCAGGCCACCATCTCGTCAATCTCCTCCACGCTCAGCTCCAGGATATCAATCAGGCTCCTTACGTTTTCCATCCTACCTTCCTCCCTTCATCCAGCTCTCGTCCGACGGGTTGTCCCGGAAGGCCAGCAGCCGGGCCACGTCCTCGGGGCGGATGTAGCTCTGCTGGGCGGCCGCCTGGGCGATCACGTCAAAATCGGTCAGGCTGACATTGCGCACACCGGCGGCGGCCAGGCGCTCCAGGCCCTTTTTCATGCCGTAGGTGAAGATACTGACGACGCCCAGCACCTCCGCCCCGGCCTCGCGCAGGACGTTCACCACCTCGATGACGCTGCCGCCGGTGGAGATCAGATCCTCCACCACCACCACCTTCTCGCCGGGCTCCAGCTTTCCCTCGATCTGGTTCTGGCGGCCATGGTCCTTGCTGCCGGAGCGGACGTAGCCCATGGGCAGGCCCAGGATGTGGGCGGTGATGGCGGCGTGGGCGATGCCGGCGGTGGAGGTGCCCATGAGGACCTCCGCGTCCGGGTACTCCCGGCGGATGGTCTCGGCCAAAGCGTTCTCCACGTGACAGCGGACCTCGGGGGCGGTGAGGGTGAGCCGGTTGTCGCAGTACACGGGGCTCTTGATGCCGCTGGCCCAGGTGAAGGGCTCCTCGGGCCGGAAGAACACGGCCCGGATTTTGAGCAGGTCCTGTGCAATGGTCTGTGAGATATTTTCCATAAAGTACTCCTTTACATAAATTTTACCGGTTGATTTCCGGCCCCCCTTTTGCCAGAGCGGGATGTGGGAACGGTTCTCTCGGTATGCAGGTGTAGGGGCGAGCATTGCTCGCCCGCAAGCCCCCGCCCACCTCCAGAGGGGGGCGATGGTTTCAGCGGGCGGTTCGGCAGTTGGAAACGCGGCGGTTTTCGTTACCCGCGGGCGAGCAATGCTCGCCCCTACATTAGGTTTCAGAAAATCCTTACATTCCGCTTTTTACCGGTTGATCTCCGGGTTGTCTGTGCGGCCTACCAAATAGTCTATAGAAACCTTGAAATAATCCGCCAGTATAATGAGGCCCCGCACCTCTGGATAGTTGAGACCCTTTTCATATGTGTACACGGAATACCGCTTTACACCAATAATTTTTCCTACCGCATCTTGGGTTAGCCCATGTTCCGCGCGTAACTGCTTTATTCTTTCTGAAAAGTCCGCCATAATTCCTCCAAAATATATTGACTTAGAGAGTTTAATTCGCTATAATAGAAAGGGAGTTTAATTAACCAAACTATAAGGAGCATTATTATGACCCAAATCATCGAAACCCTATTTTCCGCCCTGGAATCCACCGTCCAATCGGAGGCGGAGGCAAAGGCCATGGCTGAAGTGGATGCCATCGTACAGAACCAGCTGAACGATCAGGATTTGTACCGGATCTGGACCGCCGCATCGGAGATGCAGCGAACCAACCAGCTGGACAGCTTTACCCAGGGGTTTCGGCTGGGGATGCAGCTGACCCTGGAGGGGCTGGGCGAGGTCCGTTCCGGGGAGTGACTACAGCAGCACGCCCCGCAGCTCGTCCATATCGGCGGCGATGTACGCCGCGCCGGCCTTTTCCAGCTCCTCCCGGCTGCCGTAGCCGTACAGCACGCCCACGGCCTGCAAGCCCGCCTCCCGGGCTCCCTCAATGTCGTGCCGGCGGTCCCCCACCATCACCGCGGAGGACAGGTCCTCAATCCCCGCCCAGCGGAGGGCGGCGCGGACGACGCAGACTTTTCTGGCCCCCTCCTGGTTGTCCGGGGGCGCGCCGCAGATACGGTCAAAGTACTGCGCCAGCCCGAAGTGCTCCAGCACCCGCACGGCCATATTCTCCGGCTTGGACGTAGCCACCAGCAGCCGCTTCCCCGCCCCCCGCAGCTCCGCCAGGAGCTCCGCCGCGCCGGGGTAGGGGGCGTTCTCCAGCCAGCCCCGCCGGTTGAAGTACTCCCGGAATGTCTCAATGCCCACGGCAATCTGCTCCTCGCTGAACTGGTAGCGGAGCCGGAAGGACTCGTCCAGGGGCGGGCCCACGAACTCCAGCAGGCTGGCCCGCTCCTCATGGATGCCGAAGTGTTCCAGGGCGCAAATGATGGAGTTGATGATTCCCTCCTGGGAATCGGTGAGGGTGCCGTCCAGGTCAAACAGTATTGTGTTCCACATAGTTCCAATATCCCAAATATTTTATATTTTTTCTCTTCTTTTCTTTGTGAACAAAGAAAAGAAGCAAAAGAAAAACTTTTTATCCCACTGTGTCGATAGAATGACCCGCAGGGTCTCTAAAGTTCTTTTTGATTCTTTTTCTTTCAAGAAAAAGAATGATTACTTACCCACGAACTCCGCCGCGCACCGCCGGTAGGCCGCCACAGGGTCCTCCGCCTGGGTGATGGGCCGGCCCACCACGATGTAGTCGCTGCCCAGCTCTCTGGCCCGGGCCGGGGTGGTCACCCGCACCTGATCCCCCACGTCCCCGTCCGCGAACCGCACCCCGGGGGTCACGGTGACAAACTCCTGTCCGCAGGCCTCGTGGACCTTCCCCGCCTCCAGGGGGGAGCAGACCACACCGGCCAGTCCCGCCTGGGCGGCCCGCCGGGCGTAGTGCATCACCACCTCATCCAGAGGCCGCTCAATGAGCAGGTCCTCCTCCATCCGCTCCTGGCTGGTGGAGGTCAGCTGGGTCACGGCGATCAGCAGGGGCCGGGACCCGTCAGGCCGGGTCACCCCCTCCAGGGCAGCCTCCATCATGGCCTTGGTGCCGGCGGCGTGGAGGTTGAGCATGTCGATGTCCAGCCCGGAGAGCACCGCCATGGCCTTTTTCACCGTGTTCGGTATGTCGTGGAGCTTCAGATCCAGAAAGATCTTGTGGCCCCGGGCCTTGATCTCCCGGACAATGGCCGGGCCCTCGGCGTAGTAGAGCTCCATGCCGATCTTGACAAAGGGCTTCTCCTGGGTGAACTGGTCCAGAAAGGCCAGGGTCCGCTCCCTGCTGTCGAAGTCCAGCGCGATAATCACGTCCTTACCCATGGTGTGCTCCTCCTATGATTTCCTTCAAACTTTGTATTCCATATTTTTCCATTGCCCCCGACAGGTCCCGGATGATATCCCGGCAGGCGAAGGGGTTCACCAGATTGGCCGCCCCCACCTCCACTGCGGACGCGCCCGCCAGCATCATCTCGATCACGTCCTCCGCCGAGCTGACCCCGCCCATGCCGATAATGGGGATGGACACCGCCTCGTAGACCTGATACACCATCCGCACCGCCACCGGGAACACCGCCGGCCCGGACAGGCCCCCTGTGCCGTTGGCCAGCAGGGGCTTCCGCCGCCTCAGATCCAGCCGCATGCCCAGCAGGGTGTTGATGAGGCTCACCCCGTCGGCCCCCGCCTCCTCGCAGGCCCTGGCCACGGCGGCGATGTCGGTCACGTTGGGGCTCAGCTTCATGTAAACCGGCTTTTCCGTCACCGCCTTCACCGCCCTGGTCACCTGGGCCGCCGCCGCAGGGCTGGCCCCGAAGGCCATGCCGCCGCCGTGGACGTTGGGGCAGGAGATGTTCACCTCCAGCCACCCCACCTGCTCCTCCCGGTCCAGCAGGGCGCAGGTCTGGGCGTAGTCCTCCACCGAGAAGCCGCTGACGTTGGCCATCACCGGCTTGCGGAACACCTGCCGCAGCCGGGGCAGCTCCTGGGCAATCACCTGGTCCACACCGGGGTTTTGCAGACCCACCGCGTTGAGCATCCCCCCGCCGGTCTCGGCGATGCGGGGGGTGGGGTTGCCGAACCGGGGCTCCCTGGTGGTGCCCTTGAAGGAGAAGGTCCCCAGGCAGTTGATGTCGTAGAGCTCCGCAAACTCCTGGCCGTACCCGAAGGTTCCGCTGGCGGGGATGACAGGGTTCTCCAGCTCTATGCCGGAGAGCGTCACGCGGGTGTCTACCATATGATCTCCTCCTTTTCCAGCACCGGTCCGTCCTTGCAGATGCGCTTATTGCCGTACTTGGTTTTGCAGGTGCAGCCCATGCAGGCCCCGAAGCCGCAGCCCATCCGCTCCTCAAAGCTGAGGAGGCCGGAGGTGGCCGTCGCGTCGTACACCGCCCGGAGCATGGGCAGGGGACCGCAGGCGCAGAAGTAGTCGTACTCCTCCGGCAGGGCGGCGGTGACGAACCCCTTTCGCCCATAGCTGCCGTCCACGGTGGTCACGACGGTCTCCACCCCCAGGGCGGCGAAGGCCTTCTCGCAGAATACCTCGCTTTTGGTGTTGAAGCCCAGCAGCACCGCCGGCTTCTTCCCGGCGGCCAGCAGGGCCCTGGCCAGCCCGTACAGGGGCGGGACCCCCACGCCGCCGCCGATGAGGAGGGTCCGCCGGCCGCACTTGGACACGTCAAAGCCGTTGCCCAGGCCGCACAGCGCGTCCAATTTCTGCCCCGGTCCCATGGCGGCCAGTGCCTCCGTGCCCCGGCCAACCACCTTGTAGATGATGGTCAGGCTCTCCTGGTCCCAGTGGTACACGGAGATAGGGCGGCGCAGGAACAGTCCCTCCAGCCGGAGGTTGATAAATTGTCCCGGCGCGGTGATGGCCCCGGTGTTTCCCGCCAGCCGCATCTCCCACACATCCGCCGTCAGGGGGCGGTTGTATGTAATCGTATAGAGTACCTCTCTCATCACAGGCCCTCCCGCCACACGATCTCCCCTCCGGCCATGGTCAGCCTGCACACGCCGTACAGCTCCATGCCCGCGAAGGGGGTTGCCCGGCCCATGGACTGGAAGTTCTCCGGGTCCACGGTCCAAGCCGTCTCCAGGTCAAATACCGTCAGGTCCGCCGGCTCCCCTACGGCCAGGGGGGAGCCCAGGCCGAAGCGACGGGCCGGCCCGTCGTGGAGGAGCTCCACCAGCCGGGCCAGGGGCACGAGGCCAGGCCGCACCAGATGGGTGTACAGGGCGGCAAAGGCGGTCTCCAGCCCCACCACGCCCATGAGGCTCTTCTCCAGACCTCTCCCCTTCTCCTCCCGGGTGTGGGGGGCGTGATCGGTGGCGATCATGTCGATGGTCCCGTCCAGCAGGCCCTCCAGCAGCGCCGCCCGGTCCTCCTCCCCCCGGAGGGGGGGATTCATCTTGAAGCGGCCGTCCTCCTGCAAATCTTTGTCGGAGAGGAGCAGGTAGTGGGGCGCGGTCTCACATGTCACGTCCACCCCCCGCTCCTTGGCCCTGCGGATGAGGTCCACGCTCTCCCTGGTGGAGATGTGGCAGACATGGTAGGCGCAGCCGGTCTCCTCCGCCAGGGCCAGATCCCGGGCGATCTGCCCCCACTCGCTCTCGGAGCAGATGCCCCGGTGGCCGTTGGCCCGGGCGTAGGCCCCGTCGTGGATATAGCCGCCGCGGAGCAGGCTGTTGTCCTCGCAGTGGGCGGCGATGATCTTCCCCAGCCGCCTGGCCTCGGTCATGGCGGCGGCCATCATCTCCCGGCTCTGGACTCCCCGCCCGTCGTCGGAGAAGCCGGCCACATAGGGGGCCATAGCCGCCATGTCCGCCAGGGTCTCCCCCCGCTCCCCCCGGGTGATGGCCCCGTAAGGGCGGACGGCCACCACAGCGTCCCGGGCGATGGCGTCCAGCTGGATTTGCAGGCTGTCCAGGTCATCGGGCACCGGGTCCAGATTGGGCATGCTGCACACCTGGGTATAGCCCCCCCGGGCGGCGGCCAGGGCGCCGGTGCGGATGGTCTCCTTATAAGAAAATCCCGGCTCCCGCAGATGGACGTGTACATCTACGAAACCGGGAAATACGGCAAAATGGGATAGATCAATGGAAACAGCGCCGGGGAGGGAGGGAATCTCCCCCGCAGCAGCGGCGATGCGTCCGTTGGAAACGGAAATGTCAACCGGGCGGAACTGCCCGTCCGCAAACAGCATGGCATTTTTGAGGATAACCACATGCGCTCCTTTCCCGGCCTGTAGACCGGCCCTGCGGGCGTTATTCGTTTTATTATACAGGCCGGGAGAGGAAATGTCAAGATTGTTTTTTGTTAGAGCCTGTTTAACGGAAATTGCCATGCAGACCGCTCACCGCTCAATCTGATAGAGCAGGGCGTTGCAGATGGCGGCGGCCACGTTGCTGCCGCCCTTGCGGCCTCTCGCCACAATGTGGGGCGCGGCGGAGGCGAGAATGCGCTCCTTGCTCTCCACCACGTTGACGAACCCCACCGGCACGCCGATCACCAGGGCCGGGTCCAGCTCCCCACGGTCCATCAGCTCCGCCAGGGCCAGCAGGGCGGTTGGGGCGTTGCCAATGGCGAAGACGCACCGCTTCCCCAGGGCCGCCGCCCGCTCCATGGACACCGCCGCCCGGGTGACGCCCCGGTCCCTGGCCTCCCCGGCCACGTCGGGATCGGAGATGAAGCAGTGGACCTCGCCGCCCAGCCGGGCCAGAATGGTCTTGTTGACGCCGGCTTTGGCCATCTGGGTGTCGGTGACAATATCGCACCCGGCCCGGAGGGCCTCCATGCCCCGCTCCACCGCGCCGGGGGAGAAGACCAGATTCTCCGCGTAGTCAAAATCTGCGGTGGTGTGGATGACCCTCTTGACCACCGGCGCGATCTCCGGCGCCGGCTGGCGGTCCCCCAGCAGCTCCGTGATGATCTCAAAGCTGCGCCTCTCAATATCCATGGGCCTGACGTTCTCCAGCATAACCCGCCTCCTCTGTTTCTCCGTACTGCACGCCCCGGTCACCCCAGATAGCTGTTGTCAAACCCGTAGGGCAGCAGCTCCCGGAGGGTCAGATCCAGGGTCTCCCCCCTGCTGTTGACCAGGATAACCTCCAGGTCCGGGGCGAACTCCTGGAGCACCTGACGGCATACGCCGCAGGGGGCGCAGAACCTCTCCGTGGTGGCGGCAACAGCGATGCGGGTGAACTTCAGATGCCCCTCGCTGACCGCCTTGAACACGGCGGTGCGCTCGGCGCAGTTGGTGGGGGTGTAGCCCGCGTTCTCAATGTTGCAGCCGGTGTAGACCGTGCCGTCGTCGCACTCCAGGGCCGCGCCCACGGGGAAGTGGGAGTAGGGCACGTAGGCCATTTTCAGCATGTCCACCGCCTTCTGGCACAATTCCTGCTTTGTCATATCGCGTCTCCTTTCCGTCAATCCGTATACTTGATGTCCACCGCCCAGCCGCAGCTGGGGCAAAGAAAAAGAATGGTCACTCAGCTGTTCCAATCCTCCCCCAGGCCCAGATCCGGCCGGACGCCGATCTCCATGATATCCTTGGCGTCATAGAAGCGCAGATACCGGTTCCGGGACCAGCGCAGGGTCTTGCCGTCGGGGTGGAGGCGGTCACAGATGACGGCGCAGATGTCCTTTTTGATAAAGCTGAAGCTCTCCACGCCTACGGAGCAGAACACCCGGAAGCCCTGGCTCTGCAAGTACTTGAACGCCTCGCCGGTCTGCTTCCAGTCGCCGCCGTCGGGCCGCTCGCCGTGGGGATAGAAGAGGATGTCCGTCTCCCCCACCAGGGAGCCCACTTCGTCAAACCACTTCTGGGTGTCAGCCTGGATCTTTGCCAGGTTGCCGCTGCCCAGGCGGATATGCCCCCAGGTGTGGCTGCCGAAGGTCCAGCCGGTGCGCCTGAGCTCCTCAATAATGGGCTTCACCGCCTCCCGCTCCCTCTGGCGGTTGGCCTCCAGCTCCTCGGTCCACTCCACGTCGCTGGCCGTCTGGGTGCGGTAGCCCAGGATGCCCTCATAGCCTGTGAGGCTCAGGCACGCCTTGGCCCCGAAGGGGGAGAAGTCCGGGTGCTCCTCCACAAATTTGTCCAGGGCGGGGATGGCGTCCAGATCCCGGCTGGTGACCTCCTGCCCCTGGGGATCCAGGCCCCAGGACCAGATCTTCCCGTCCTCCCCCAGAATCAGCTTGTAGGCAAAGCCGTTTTCCAGCATGTAGGGGTAGTAGTTGGTGTCGTCATAGGAGAAGACCATGGGCTTCTTTCCCTCGGGGATGTACAGCGTGTTGCGCACCATCTTTGGCGCGCCGTCCTCGCCGGTGGTCTCGCTCCACACGTCTCCGATGTCCACCAGGATATAGTCCTTCTCGTAGAGGCTGTCCAGGATCTTGTTAAATTCGTCCACCGTCACCATGTAGTCGTCCAGGCCGTTGGCCTGGGCGTCCCCGTCAAAGGCCAGCTCCGTGTAGGCGATGATGGGGTGGAAGAAGAGGTGCTCCACAATGCCGTCATAGGCCTCGTATGTCACGCCGTCCCGGGTCCCGCCCTCGGGCATGACCGTTGGATCGAGGATCAGGTACTCCTCCCTGGCCGGAACAGAGGGCTCCTCCGGTTTCTCCGGCGCGGGCTCCTCCTCCGGGGCGGGGCTGTCCGCCGGGCCCGGTTCGGGGGCGTCCGCCGGATCCGTGCCGCCCACCTGAGCGGGGGGATTCTCCTCCGGCCCGTCAGGGGCGGTCCGCTCCTGGCCGCCGCAGGCGGCCAGGGTCAGCAGCGTCAGGGCCAGCAGCAGGGAAATGGCTTTTTTCATTGGTAGATACCTCCTGGGCAGGCGGCGCAGCGCCGCCAGATGTCTGCCTCTCAGTATAGCACAAATTCAAGGAAAGTAGTGACAAAAGGGTTACAGTCTCACCCCTGCCGCCCCAGCAGTCCCTCCGCCAGGAGGAAGAACGCCCCGTGGGTGATGGCGGGCCAGCGCCCCAGCTCCGGGGTGCGGCCCAGGCGGGTGGCGCACACCTGGGCCAGCTCCACCGGCGTCACCGGATCGTCGGGGCGGAACCGGCCGTCCACCGCGGCCATGGCCCCTGTCTGGGCGGCCCGCACCGCCGCCGCCCCGTAGGGGTGCCGGTGGGCCATGTCCCGGAAGGGGGCCCGGCCGGACCGGGTCAGGGCAATCCGGTCCTTCACCGTCTCCCAGCCGTAGGCCATCATGGCCAGCTCGCCCCGGGTGAGGGTTTCGCCGGGGCGCAGGGTGTTGTCCTGAAAGGCCACGCACCACCCCTGGTCCAGAAGCCGCCGGGCAGCCCGGCCCTCGGGGGTATCCGGGGCCGCGTCCCGGAAGGGGGAGCGCTCCAGAAGCTCGGAGACCGTCACCACCTGATAGCCGTGGTCCGTCAGAAGCTGGAGCTGCTTGTCCAGGCCGTCGGCCACCGGGGTGCGGCGGGCCATGTTGAACCCGTCCTTCTGGAAGATGATCTGGCCCCGGAAGGCGTCCGGGTCCTCCAGCAGCAGCCGTTCCATGGGCCGCCAGGTGGCCTCCACCTCCGCCTCGTAGGAGGCCAGGGGCAGCCAGCCGGCCCCGTCAAAGCTGGCGGCCATGTACTGATAGCCCATGAGGGCGTAGGCGTCGTAGCTGGTGAAGCCGCCCTTGATGCCGTCCACGTAGTGGGGGGGCCTGCCCAGACGCATGGAGTAGCCCCAGCCCTTCTCCAGGGCGTGGTGAAGCTTCTTCAGATCCGCCACTACCGGGTCCAGGCCCTGGAGATACTTCCGCCGGCCGTAGACCAGGGGCTTCCACCCGAAGAGGACGTGGGCGTAGGTGTGGCTGGTGATCTCGTGGCCCCCGGCCAGCAGGCGGCCCACCAGCTCCGGACAGTGGGCCACGCCCCCCTGATCGTCCTTTTGGAAGTCCGGATAGTGGTCATAGGCCACGCCGCCCCAGCTGGCGGAGCCGTGCTTGCCCGCCCTGTCCGGGTAGTTGGCGGAGGTGTCCCCCACCACGTCAAAGGTGCCTCTGGCCCCATACCGCTCCAGCGTCTCCGCCAGCACCAGGGTCAGGGCCTTGCCCCGGAACCGGTCCGGCGACGCCGGCAGCCGGCAGGGGCCGTCGTCAAAGGTCATGGCGCAGATCCGCTCCCGGGCGGCAACCTGCTCAATGCGCCGCACCGGGGAGAGGTAAACCGGGGTCCGCTCCCGAATCTGGTCCTGGAAGCGGTGCTTGGCCCGTTTGGCCAGGCCGATGCCTTTGGTAAGAAGAGACATAGCGCACCTCCGCATAATATTGAATACTGGAACAAGGTTCAGCCGTTCCGCCCCAGGGGGCGCAGGGCGTCCAGGGCGGCGCACCAGCAGACGTAGAGCGCCGCCGTTCCCAGCCGCCGGAGCCCCCCCGCCCGCCGGGCCTTGGTCCACTGGGAGAGGCCCTTGCGCAGCCGGGACGTGTTTTTCGCCAGCACAGCCCGGCACCGGCCGGAGGCCAGGGCGGCCCGGAGACCGTCCAGGGTGGGCTCCTCCGCCTCCAGCTCGGTCCAGGCGTTTCCCACCTCCGCCTGATCGTGGGCGTCGCTGCCCCCCACCGGCGGAAGGCCCCTGGCCTCCGCCAGGGCGGCGGCCAGGGCGTTGGCCCGGGGGACCTTGAAGCAGGCCCGGCCGTTGGCGGCCTCCATGCCGTCCAAGGGAAAGGTGAATTTCTCCGGCGCGGCCCCCGGCCGCTGGAAGGGGTGGGCCAGCACCGCCAGTCCGCCGCAGTCCCGGATGGCGGCCACCGCCTCCTCCGGCTCCGGCGGAGCCTCCCAGGCGGGCAGCGGCCTGGTTAAAAAGAGGGCCGTGATGTGGCCCGCCCGGGTGGAGACCTCGCACCCGGGGATGAAAAGCACCCCCTCCAGCCGCTCCGGCACAGGGGTGCAGAGGTTGTGGTCCGTAACAGCCACCGCGTCCAGTCCCGCCCGCCGGGCGGCCCGGGCGATCTCCTCCAGGGAGGACCGGCCGTCGGCGGAGGCGCTGGTATGGACGTGGAGGTCTGCGCGATAGATGCTCATCATCGGCGCTCCTTTGCCAGCAGAGATCGGAAATAGGCCAGAGCGGGGAGCATGTCCCCCCACTCGAACAGGCCGTCCCGGACCCAGGGGTTCAAAAGGTCCCCCAGGGCTCCCAGGGCCCGGCCGGGGCTCCCCCGCCGGGCATACCCCGCCGCCGCCATCAGATCCGAGGCGGCGAAGATCATCCTGCGCCCCCGGGGCGGGGTCAGGACGGGGAGGGGGGCGGGGTTGTCCGGATTTCCGGCGTTCCAGGCCAGGGCGCACCAGAGCAGGGGGATGCCGCTGCCGCTGACCCGGGTGAGGGGGAAGGTGCCCCAGACCCGGGGGTTGCACTCCAGCAGGCGGGGCGCGCCGTCCCTGTCCTCCTTGAACTCGAACATAGCCAGTCCCGTGAGGCCCGTCTCCGCCGTCAGCCGGGCGGCGTATGCCCGGATGTCCTCCCGCTCCACGCACTGGCAGCAGGAGGAGGGGCCCCCGGACACCGGATACTCCCGGACCCGCTGGTGGCAGATGGCGGCCATGGCCTGTCCGGACCGGGCCAGCACCGAGCAGCCCAGGGCCCGGCCGGGGAGATAGCCCTGGACCACCGGCGGCTCCCCGGCCAGCCGGGAGAAGCGCTCCCAGGCGGCCCGGGCCTCCTCCCGGGTGGAGGCCACGGCGTACCGGGCCGCCGCCGTCAGGCCCAGCTTCTCCCCGCAGGCGGGCTTGATGACGCAGGGCAGGCCCTGCCGGTCCAGAAACCGGTCCAGGTCCTCCCCGGGGGCCATGCTCTCCGGCAGGGGCACGCCCAGCCGGGCGGCCAGACCGGCCAGCCGGGGCTTGCTGTTGAGGAGGTCCAGCTGCTCCGCCGTGGGGACGCACAGGCCGCACAGGGGCTCGAAGCGCTCCCGGTTCTCCGCGATCAGGGCCAGGGTGGCCGCGCCCGCCGGCAGCAGGGCCGGCCGGCAGTCCCGGCCCAGGCCGGTCTCCCGGCAAAGGGACAGGAGGGCCTCCAGGCCGTCCGTCCCGCCGGGGAGCCACACGTGGCGGCTGACATACCGGGAGAGGGCGCCCAGGGCCGGCGAGGTTCTGCTGTCCCGGCAGCGGTCCTGCTCGCAGGTGATGACCTCCACCCCGGCCTGGGCCAGATCCCGGATGAGGGCCAGAGACATGCGGTAGTGGACGTCGGTGACGATGGCAACCATGGAAATCTCCTTACTATCCTGTCTTTTCTCACAGATAGTATACTACAAAATCCGGCGGAGGACAAGGGGGCTTACCTGCGGGAGCGGCAAAAAGTGCGGGGGCCTGGTCCGGGTCCCCTGCGCTTTCCCGCCTCCGTACATTCGCGGAGCGACGGGAAGGTTTCGTTTTTCCCCGGAAAGAGACGGCAGGCACGGAATGACCGTGCCTGCCGTCTCTATGGGCGCTGTGTCTCACGCCAGCAGCCTCCGCCGCGGGGCGGTCTCCTCCAGAAGGCAGAGAATGTCGTCTGGAATCACGCTGCTGTAGCTGATCTCCATGAGCATCTGGCCGGTGAGACCGGCTGTGTCCCGGGCCAGCAGGTCCGGATCCAGAAAGTCCATGTGCTGGAGGGTGGTGCGGATATCGGTGTCCAGGGCCACCCAGAGATCCAGCTCCTCCAGGGCGTAGACCTCCCGCTGGTAGCTCAGGAGCACCCGGGGCAGGAGCATCCGCCGGGTGAGGCTGCTGTGGAAATCACGCAGGACCGGGTTGCGCCGGTCCAGAAGCCAGTCCGTCTCCCCGGCCAGGAGAGCGCGGCACTCGGCCTCCGTGACCATGGTCCCATCGCTGCGCTGGTCCTGACGGCGCTCCAGAAGCAGATAGGTGGGATCATCGTCAAAGTAGTGGAGAGAAAAGCGGGGATCCGCCGGAATATCCAGGCCGGCATCCCCGGACGTGAGGGCGGGGACCCTGCCGCGGTAGCTGTCAAACAGAAGTGTATGGACGCTGCGGCCCTCCTCCAGCGCGGCGGCGGACAGACGGGTGCGCAGGGCGGTGTAATCCGCCGGCGTGATGCGGTACTTTAATTGATGGGGGTAGGGATGTTTTTTCGTCATGGGGCGTCCTCCTTTGCCGCCACCAATATAACCCAGGAAAAAGAACTGGTCATGACCGCTTTTTGAACAAAGTGTTAAGGAGATGTCAAATTCCTGTGAAGGGAGGATCTGCCGTCTCCTTGGCGGCCTTTTTCGCCAGATTCTCCAGCAGCTCCGCGTTGTCCCGCAGCCGCTGGCTGGAGGGCTCCAGCTCCGCCGCCCTCCGGGCCGCCTCCGCGGCCTCCGCAGCGCGGCCTGTATGGTGGAGGGCGATGGCCCGCAGATCGTAGGGCAGGCTGCCCCAGCTGGCGGCCTCGCAGATGTAGGTCCGGGGCCGGTTCCGGATGGCCAGGGCGCAGCCGGTGAAGTAGAGCACGCCGTCCCAGTCCTCCCGCCGGTAGAGGAGCAGGGCCAGATCCATATAGGGCTCCCGCAGATGGGGCGCCTCGGCAATGGCCCGCAGATACCAGTCCCGGGCCCCTCCCCAGTCCCCCTTCTCCGCCAGGGACCGGGCGATATAGCGCATGGAGGCCGCCCGTTCGTCCGGCCACACCGCCGTGGGCATGGACAGATGGCGGCGCAGGGCGGCGATGCAGTCGTCCCAGCGGCCCTTGTACATGTACTCCCTGCCCAGGTAGTGCATGTTCCGGTCATCCGCCGGGTCCTCCTCCACGCTCAGCTCCAGCAGGGGCAGGTACTGCCCCCGGGACTTGGACGGGTCCGGGTGGTGGTCCAGCTGGATCCCCTCCGCCGTCACCTTGACCCCGGGGCTTCCCCCGCCGGTCCACTGGAGGACCTCGTGGACCGGGTGGACCCAGCGCCAGCCCCGGCGGGTGTGGATCTTCTCCGTCCAGAACACCACGCCCTCGCTGCCGTCCGGGTTGAAGCTCCAGGTGTAGCGGTAGGAGGCCTGGGACGCGCCGGGGCGCCAGGCCTGCTCCAGGGCGGCGCGCCATCCCGGGTGGAAGACCTCGTCCAGATCGGTGCATACGCAGATATCCGCGTCCTCCGGCGTCAGCTCCAGAGAACGGTTTCGGGCCGTGTCAAAGCGCCAGGGCACAACGGCCTCCTCCGTCACCAGCGCCCCCCGGTCCCGAAGCCGCCGGACGCTCTCATCGGTGGAGCCGGTGTCCAGCACCACCACCTGATCCGCCTCCGACATGGAGTCCATCCACCGCTCCACAAACTGCTCCTCGTTTTTGCAGATGGCGTAGACGACGATCTTCATAGCAACCCTCCGCCGTAATTTAATGTATGATGGGGAGAGGCGGCGGGAGCGCCGCCCCTCCCTCTCCTTGGTGGATCAGATTGCCAGCAGACCGGCGGCCCGCAGGTTTGCCAGCAGCAGATTGAATTGAGTAACCACGTCGGCCTCACTGGTGGCGTCCGCCACCGCGGCGGCCGGAGTGACGGTGCCCGCAGGACCCGCAGGGCCGGTGGGGCCGGTGGGACCCTCTGCGCCGGCTGCACCGGCAGCGCCAGCGGCACCCTCGGGACCGGCAGGGCCGGTGGGGCCAGTGGGACCAATCGGACCGGCGGGACCAGTGGGGCCCTCCGCGCCGG
>CAJTWF010000002.1:0-89372 GCA_910579965.1 uncultured Oscillospiraceae bacterium | reverse complement strand
CGGTAGCGCCAGTGGCTCCCGTTGCACCCGTAGCGCCGGCAGGGCCAGTGGGACCCGCAGGGCCGGCAGGGCCAGTGGGACCCACCGCGCCGGCTGCGCCGGTAGCGCCAGTGGCTCCCGTTGCACCCGTAGCGCCGGCAGGGCCAGTGGGACCAGCGGGGCCGGTAGCGCCGGTTGCGCCAGTGGCTCCCGTTGCACCCGTAGCGCCGGTAGCGCCGGCGGGACCTCTGGGACCGGTGGGACCCATAGCGCCGGCAGCGCCCGTGGCCCCCGTCGCGCCGGTGGCTCCGGCGGGGCCGGGCAGCCCCCGGGGACCCATGGGACCCGGAGGGCCGGGGACGTAGCAGACCGTGTCGCAGGGGTCAGCGCAGCATCCGCCGCAGGGACTTCCGCAGGAGCAGCGCTCAGATTCGTAACGATTGTATCGCATAGGGACAGATCCTCCCTTGTATCACAGTGACGCGGCGCGGCGGCGCGCCGCGTGGCCAGACCGCCCGTCTCCGCCATGCCGGAAGAGCCGGGCGTCCGTTCTTATCCTATGCTCCGCAGCAAAAAAAGTGACGGGGGAAGCTGTCCGCTTCCCCCGTCCGCTATGCCAGCTGCAGCTGATACAGCTTCCTGTATATGCCGTCCTGGTCCAGCAGCTCCTGGTGGGTGCCGCTCTCCCGGATGCGGCCCTTGTGCATGACAATGATCTTGTCCGCGTGCTGGATGGTGGAGAGCCGGTGGGCCACCATGATGGTGGTGCGCCCGGCCATCAGCGTCTCCAGGGCCTCCTGGATCCACTGCTCCGTCTCCGTGTCGATGTTGGCCGTGGCCTCGTCCAGAATGAGGATGGCCGGGTCAAAGGCCAGGGTCCGGGCGAAGCTGATGAGCTGCCGCTGTCCGGCGGAGAAGGTGGAGCCCCGCTCCGTGACCCGCTCATCGTAGCCCGCCGGCAGCTTCTCGATAAAGCGTCCGGCGTTGACCCGCCGGGCCGCCTGGACCACGTCCTCCTCGGTGATGGTCTCGCTGCGCAGGCGGATGTTGCTCTTGATGTCCCCGGTGAAGAGGAACACGTCCTGCTGCACCTGCCCGATGGCGGAGCGGATCTGGTCCCGGGTCATGTCCCTGACATTGACGCCGTCGATGAGAATCTCCCCCCGCTGCACGTCGTAGTACCGGCCGATCAGGTTCAGAATGGAGCTCTTGCCCGCGCCGGTGGCCCCCACGAAGGCCACCTTCTGCCCCGGCTCGATGACAAAGCTCACGTCCCGGAGGATGTAGTTCTCCCCGTCGTAGGCGAACCACACGTTCTTGAACTCGATCCGCCCCCGGATCTCCGCCGGGCTCCTGGGCTCCGCCGGATCGCGGATCTGGGGCTCCTCGTCCAGCAGGGTGAAGATCTTCTCCGCCGAGGCCACCGCCGACTGGAGGGTGGACAGCTGCTCCGCCAGATCCTGAATGGGCTCGAAGAAGGTCTTGATGTACTGTAAGAAGATGTACATGGTGCCGAAGGACACCGTCCCCGCCAGCACCCCCTGGCTGCCCGCGACAATGACAATGGCCATGGCCGCCACGGAGCACATGACGATCACCGGCCGGAACACGGCCCCCACCAGGGTCTCCCGGCGGAATGCCTGGTGGAGCTCCCCGCTGCGGACCCGGAAGGCGTCCAGCTTCTCCTTCTCCCGGTTGAAGATCTGGATTACCTTCATGCCGGACAGGTTCTCGGACAGGAAGGTGTTCACCTCCGTCAGCTTGGTCTTGCTCACCTGGTAGGCCCGGCGGGAGAGGGTGCGGAACACCGCGGTCAGCACTGTCACCGCCGGCACCATCACAAAGCTCAGCAGGGCCATGCGCACGTCCAGCAGCAGCATCACCGCCGCCAGACCGATGATCTTCACCACGTTCTTGAACAGCTTTACCAGAATGTTGGCGTACAGCTCGTGGACCGCCTCCACGTCGTTGGTGACTCTAGTGACGATTTTGCCCACCGGGGTGAGATCGAAAAAGCGCATGCTCAGGCTCTCAATGTGCTCAAAGAGCTGCCGGCGCATGGTGTAGACGATCTCCTGTCCCGTCCTTTGCAGCAGCAGAAACTGCACCCGGTTGCACACAAACAGCAGCGCCAGCACGGCCACGTACTTCCCCGCCGCGGTCAGTATGCCCATGAACCGCTCCTCCACCGCCTCCCCGGGGGCATAGCCCCCGTCGATGAAGAGGTCAATGGCGTCGCCGGTGAGGATGGGCTTGTAGAGCTCCAGCGCCGTGATGGCCAGCACCAGGACCAGACAGGCCGCCATGGCGGCCATGTGGGGCCGCAGGTAGGAGAGCATCCGCACCACGGCGTTGCCCTGGTAGTGGACGTCCTCCTCCGTCCTTTTCGGAAACAGCTTCACGCCTCCTCGCCCCCTTCCTCCCGCAGCTGCTTCTCCAGCTGCTGCTTGTCGTGGATGCTCCGGTAGATGCCCCCCAGGGCCATCAGCTCCTCATGGGCGCCGTACTCCGCCGCCCGGCCCTCGTCCAGCACCAGGATCCGGTCCGCGTTCTGGATGGTGGAGATGCGGTGGGCGATGATGATGGTGGTGCGGCCCGCCCGGTTGCGCCGGAGGTTGTGGAGGATCTGCTCCTCCGTGTCTGTGTCCACCGCCGAGAGGGCGTCGTCCAGGATGAGGATGGGCGCGTCCTTCAGAAGGGCCCGGGCGATGGCGGAGCGCTGCTTCTGGCCGCCGGACAGGGTGACGCCCCGCTCCCCCACCATGGTGTCGTACCCCTCGGGGAAGTCCATGATATTGCTGTGGATGCAGGCGTCCCGGGCCGCCCTCTGGATCTCCTCCCGGCTCTTCCGCTCCGCGCCGAAGGCGATGTTGCGCTCCAGGGTGTCGGAGAACAGGAAGCTCTCCTGGGGCACGTAGGCGACGTCCCGCCGGAGCACGGACAGGGGAATCTCGCAGATGGGCCGGCCGTCGATGCGGATCATGTCGCTTTTGGCGTCGTACAGCCGCAGCAGCAGATTGGCCAGGGTGCTCTTGCCGCTGCCCGTGCGGCCCAGGACGGCCAGGGTGCTCCCCTGGTCCACGTGGACCCGGATGGAATCCAGCACCGTCACGTCCTCCTGGTCCGGGTAGGCGAAGGTCAGCCCGTCGAGATCAATCTCCCCCCGCAGGGCCGCCACGTCCTTCACCTCCGCCCCGTCCACAATCTCCGGCTTCTCGTCCAGGATGGTCCGGATCCGCTTGAGGCTGGCCATGCCCTGGGAGATGAAGGTGATGCACTCGCCGGCGGCCAGCATGGGCCAGACCAGCATGGCGATGTACAGGTTGAAGGCCTCGAACTGGCCCAGGGTGATCTCCCCGGCAATGGTGAGGTAGCCGCCGTAGAGCAGGGTCAGCAGGCCGCTCACGCCGATGACCAGATCCAGCAGGGGCATGAAGAGGGCCTGGGTGCGGGCCACGGCCATGTTCCGGTCCTGGTTGAGGCGGTTGACCCGGGCAAAGGCCGCCAGCTCCTGGCGCTCCTGGACAAAGGCCTTGATGACCCGGATGCCGCTGACCGCCTCCTGGACCTGGTCCGTCAGATCGGAGAAGGCCCGCTGCTTGGCAAAAAACTTCCGGTGCATCACCTTGCCGTAGTAGTAGTCGCCGTACATGATGAGCAGCAGGGGGATCACCGCCACCAGGGTCAGGCGCATGTCCACGTAGAACATCATCTTCCCCAGCACCATGACCAGCATCACCGTGGCGTCGAAGGCGGTGACCACCGTGGGCCCCATGAGCATCTGCACAGATCTCATATCGTTGGTGAAATGGGCCATGAGATCACCGGTCTTGTGCTCGTTGTAGTAGCGCATGGACAGCTTCTCCAGGTGAGCGAACAGGTCCTCCTGGAGCCTCCTGCGCACGTCCAGGGCCGCGCCGAAGATGAAGTAGCGCCACCCGAAGCGGCCCGCGGCCATGGCCGCGCCCATGAGAATAATCAGCCCGATGAGCCGCCACACCCCGTCCATCCCGATGGTCCCGGCCTTCAGACCGTCGGTGATCTGGCCGGTGAACTGGGGGATGTAGACGTTCATCAGATCCACCGCGGCCAGGGCCAGTATGCCCGCCGCGTAGTGGAGCCAGCGGCTCTTGGCATAGCCGCCGATCAGTCGAAGCTCCCTCATAGCTCTCCTCCTCAACCATATCCGGATATATCCGCGCGGCGGACAGCTCCGCCGGCGCATGTTCCCCCATTCTAGCACGGCGGATGGCGGAGCACAATAGCTATTTAGGGAAGTTTCGGGGGAAATGGGAGATATTTCGGCACAGATCCCCCTTTTCCCGCAAAAATTCCCCCTTGCATTTTTCCCGCCGCTGTGGTATACTGCTCAAAGACAAATAAAGAAAGGATGTGATAGCGAACATGACAGGTTTCTTCACCGGCGTCGATATTGACGACATGATCTACGGTGAGCGCGACGGTATTATCAGCGAGCGGTAACCACCCCCTGGCAATATGGAGAGACGTGCGTCCACGCTTCACGGCGTGGCTTTTCTTTTTATAGAAACCACCGCGTTCACGGTCCCCCGCGCCGCCCGGCGCAGGGGGCCATGCCTTTTCCGCCGCTCCATTTATAAAACATTTGTTAAGGAATCGGATTTCACGTTTACATTTTTTCTCCCCTGTGATATCCTAATTGTTGGCAGGGCCCGCGGGGCCCCGGCCAATGAATGATGGAGGAAATTGTATATGGAGAAACCTGTTTTGCTGGTTCTTGCGGCGGGAATGGGCAGCCGCTACGGCGGCCTGAAGCAGATGGACAGCATGGGAGGCCATGGACAGAGCATCATTGATTACTCGATCTACGACGCCCGGCGCGCCGGCTTTGAGACGGTGGTATTTGTCATCAACCGGGAGCTGGAGGCGGACTTCCGGGAGACGGTGGGCGCGCGCATCAGCCGGGGCATGGAGGTGCGCTACGCCTTCCAGGAGCTGGAGGATCTGCCCAAGGGCTGCCGGGTCCCCTTTGGCCGCAAAAAGCCCTGGGGCACCACCCACGCCGTGATGGCGGCCCGGGACCTCATCAGCGGCCCCTTTGCGGTCATCAACGCCGACGACTACTACGGCCCGGAGGCCTTCCGGGTGATCTACGACTATCTGGCCCACCACCGGGACCGGCCCGACTGCTTCCAGTACGCCATGGTGGGCTACCACCTGGGCAAGACCGTCACGGAGCATGGCGGCGTGACCCGGGGCATCTGCCACCTCAGCCAGGACGGCCTGCTGGAGGAGGTGGAGGAGCGGGCCGGCATTGAGAAGGACGGGGACGGCGGCCGTTACGCCGCCCAGGACGGCTCCTGGGTCCACCTGGACGGCAAAACCCTGGTGTCCATGAACTTCTGGGGATTCCAGCGCAGCTTCCTGGACGAGGCCATGGCCCGGTTCCCCCTGTTCCTGGACCGCATCCTGGACCAGGACCCCATCCGCGGGGAGTGTTACCTGCCCATCCTGGTCACGGACATGCTCTCCAGGGGCAGGGCCCAGGTGCGGATGCTGTCCACGGCGGACAAGTGGTACGGCGTGACCTACCGGGAGGACAAGCCGGCGGTGGTGGAGGCCCTGCGGGAGAAGACGGAGCAGGGCCTGTACCCGGAGAACCTCTGGGGCGTGTAAGAGCCCCCGGAGAGGCGCCCCACCCCCTTTTGATATCATAAGGAAAAGAGGTCTTTATCCCATGATCTTTTATTTTTCCGCCACCGGCAACAGCAAGTACGCTGCTCAGCGCATCGCCGCTGTCACGGAGGACCGGCTGGTCTCCCTGCGGGACGCGGTCCGCGCCCGCAGCTACCGCTTCAGCGTGGGCAGGGACGAGCGGATCGGCTTTGTGGCGCCGGTCTACTTCCAGGGCCTGCCCAGCATCCTCCGCTTTTTCCTGGACAAGCTCCAGCTGGAGGGATACCAGGAGCAGTATATCTATCTGGTGATGACCTGCGGCCAGTGGACCGGCGGCGCGGCGGACCAGCTCTCCAAGCTTCTGGCGAAAAAGGGCATGGCGCTGTCCGCCCAGTTCGCCATCCCCATGGTGGACAACTACGTGCCCGCCTTCACCATCCCCGGCGAGGAGGAGACGGAGCGGATCCTGGACCGGGCGGAGGCGTATATCGACGAGGCCGGCCGGGCTGTCCGCTCCCGGGGGGCCGGGGACTACAACCGCTGCAAGGGCCCGGCTCCGTCCCTTCAGACGGCGGCCATGTATCCCTCCTACGCCCGGGGCCGCTCCACCCGCCCCTTTGTGGTGACGGACGGGTGCATCGGCTGCGGGCTGTGTCAGGAGATCTGCCCCTGCGGGGCCATCACCCTCGCCGGCGGGCAGCCCCTGTGGACCAAGCCCCAGTGCGTGCGGTGCCTGGCCTGCCTCCACCGCTGTCCCACCGGGGCCATCCACTGGAAAAAGGCCGGCGAGGACCGGGGCCGGTACTTCAACCCCCGGGTGGAGCCCTAGGGCTTTTCCCTCTTTTCCACAAAGGGAAAGAATGTCCATTCCATGAATTACAGAAAGGAGTCTCTCTCAACGAAAGCAAAGTGGACCAAATACCTGCCGCTGATCCTCATGGCGGCGTTTGCGGCCGTATTTCTGCTGGCGGCCAGGGACGTGGAGGCCGCCGATATCCTCCAGTGGTCACCCTCCAACCCCTTCCTGGCAGCCCTGTTCCTCATCGCCATGTACGCCGCCAAGAGCATGAGCGTATTCTTCCCCCTGGTGGTGCTCTATCTGGCCGGCGGACTGCTCTTCCCCCTGCCCGTATCCCTGGCGGTGAATCTGGCGGGCATGGCGGCCTGCGTCTCCGTGCCCTATCTGGTGGGCCGGTTCTCCGCAGCGGAGAGCGTGGACCGGCTGCGGGAGAAGTATCCCAAGCTGGAGAAGCTGGAGCGGGTGCAGCAGGACAACCATTTCCTCTTTGTGCTCATCGCCAGGGCCCTGGGCGTCCTGCCCGGCGACGTGGTGAGCCTGTACTTCGGCTCCATGCGCCTGCCCTTCCTGCCCTATCTGGCGGGCAGCCTGGTGGGGCTGGCCCCCACCATGGTTGCGGTGAGCATCATGGGGGACAACGCGGCCAACCCCCTCTCCCCGGGCTGTCTCATCGCCGTAGCGGTGGACGGATGCCTGGTGGCCGCCTCCTTCCTGGCCTGCCGGCGGATGCTGCGGAAAAACGCCCGGCAGGAAAACGCATAGCAGAGGAGCGCTGTGGATCTCCACAGCGCTCCTTTTGCCGCAAAATACTAAAAACGGGAAAGAAATCCTTCACACATATTTAACACTTTGTCCATAAACATCTCCGGGATTTTATGCTATAATGCCAAAGAAATTGGATTCATTTAAGGGAGGCCCTCTTTGGGCCGGGAGTACGACATGACGCAGACAGGCTTGAGCTTAGGCATCGACATCGGCTCCACCACAGCCAAGGCGGTGCTGGTGGAGGATGGCCGGATCCTATACGAAAAATATCAGCGCCACTTCTCCCAGGTGCGCCAGAAGACCCTGGAGCTGCTGGAGGAGGCGGCGGCCGTCGCCGGGGACCGGCCCTTTACCGCCGCCATCTCCGGCTCCGCCGGCCTGGGGCTGGCGGAGAGCGCCGGCGTGCCCTTTGTCCAGGAGGTGTTCGCCACCGGCGAGGTGGTCCGGGCCCTGGAGCCGGACGCCTCCGCCGTGGTGGAGCTGGGGGGCGAGGACGCCAAGATCATCTTCTTTGACGGCGGCATCGACGAGCGGATGAACGGCTCCTGCGCCGGCGGCACCGGGGCCTTTATTGACCAGATGGCCACCCTCCTGGGCGTCACCGCCGACGAGCTGGACCAGCTGAGCCTGGAGAGCACCCGCCTCTACCCCATCGCCTCCCGGTGCGGCGTGTTCGCCAAGACGGACATCCAGCCCCTGCTCAACCAGGGGGCCAAGCACGCCGACGTGGCGGCCAGCATCTATCAGGCGGTGGTGAACCAGACCATTGCCGGCCTGGCCCAGGGCCGGCGGATCACCGGGAAGGTCCTCTTCCTGGGCGGGCCCCTCTACTACTGCAAGGGCCTGCGCCGCCGGTTCCAGGAGACCCTGGGCCTGGCGGACGGTCAGGCGGTTTTCCCGGATTACGGCCGCTTCGCCGTGGCCATGGGGGCCTCCCTCTACGCCCGGAGCGCCGGGGAGGCGTACACCATGGACCAGCTGCGGGAGAAGATCGTCCACAGCTCCGCCGTCCGGGACGCGGCCAACCTCCTGCCGCCCCTGTTTGCCGGCGAGGCGGATTACGCCGCCTTCCGGGCCCGCCACGCCGCCGCCACGGTGGCGGAGGGGGATCTGGCCTCCTACGAGGGCTCCGCCTGGCTGGGCGTCGACTGCGGCTCCACCACCACCAAGGCGGTCCTTCTGGGGGAGGACCGGCAGCTCCTCTATACATACTACAGCTCCAACCGGGGCAATCCGGTGGAGATCGTCCGGGAGCAGCTGGAGACCATCTACGGCCTTTGCGGGGACCGGGTGCGGATCCGGGGCAGCGCCGTCACCGGCTACGGCGAGGAGCTCATCCGGGCCGCCTTCGGCGTGGACCGGGGGGTGGTGGAGACCATCGCCCACTACACCGCGGCCAAGCACTTCTGCCCCCAGGTGGACTTCATCCTGGACATCGGCGGCCAGGACATCAAGTGCTTCAAGATCAAGAACGGGGCCATCGACTCCATCATGCTCAACGAGGCCTGCTCCTCCGGCTGCGGGTCCTTTATCGAGACCTTCGCCCGGTCCATGGGCTATGACGTGGCGGAGTTCGCCCGGAAGGGGCTCCAGGCCGCCGCGCCGGTGAACCTGGGCAGCCGGTGTACCGTGTTCATGAACTCCTCGGTGAAGCAGTCCCAGAAGGACGGGGCCACGGTGGAGGACATCTCTGCGGGGCTCAGCGTCAGCGTGGTGAAAAACGCCATCTACAAGGTCATCCGGGCCGGCAGCGCCGACGAGCTGGGCCGCCATGTGGTGGTCCAGGGGGGCGCCTTCTACAACGACGCGGTGCTCCGGGCCTTTGAGATGGAGCTGGGCCGGGAGGTGATCCGTCCCGCCATCGCCGGGCTCATGGGGGCCTACGGCGCGGCGCTGTACGCCATGGACCTGCGGGAGAGCACCCTCATCTCCCCGGAAAGCCTGAAGCGCTTCACCCACACCGCCAGGGCCGCCGCCTGCCAGGGCTGCACCAACCGCTGCCGGCTGACGGTGAACAGCTTCGGCGGGGGCAAGAAGTACATCTCCGGCAACCAGTGCCAGAAGGGTCTGGGGCTGACCAGCCCGGAGGAGCTGCCCGATCTCTACGCCTGGAAGCGGGACGCCCTCATGGGTCTCCGGCCCGGGGCGGAGATCCGGGGCTCCGTGGGCCTGCCCCTGGCCCTGGGCATGTACGAGCTGCTGCCCCTGTGGCACGCCTTCTTCACCCGTCTGGGGTTCCGGGTGGAGGTCTCCGGCCTCTCCTCCCGGCGGGTCTATGAGAAGGGGCAGTTCTCCATTCCCTCGGACACCGCCTGCTATCCGGCCAAGATCATGCACGGCCACATGGAGGTGCTGCTGGAGCGGGGGGTGGACGCCATCTTCTACCCCAGCCTCACCTACAACGTGGACGAGCGGCAGAGCGACAACCACTACAACTGTCCCGTGGTGGCCTACTACGCGGAGCTGCTCCGGGGCAACATGGACGATCTGGCCCAAACCCGGTTCCTCTACCCCTTCCTGAATATCAACAACCGCCGGGAGCTGGCCCGGGAGCTCTTCGCCTGTCTGCATCCCGTGTTTCCGGACGTGACGAAAAGGGAGGTCCGGCAGGCGGTGGACCACGCCTTTGCGGCCTACGAGGGGCACATGACGGCCACGCGGCGGCAGGGGGAGGCGGCGGTGGCCTGGGCCCGGGCCCACGGCAAGCGGATCATGATCCTGGCGGGCCGGCCCTACCACGTTGATCCGGAGATCTGCCACGGCATCGACAAGCTGGCCGCCTCCCTGGGCTTTGTGGTGGTCAGCGAGGACAGCGTGTGCCACCTGGCGGACCCGCTCCCGGTCCATGTGCTCAACCAGTGGACCTACCACGCCCGGCTCTACCGGGCGGCCCGGTACGCCTGCGGGCACCCGGACGTGCAGCTGGTACAGCTGGTGAGCTTCGGCTGCGGCGTGGACGCCATCACCACCGACGAGGTGCGGCGGATCCTGGAGGAGGCCGGGAAGCTGTACACCCAGATCAAGATCGACGAGATCACCAATCTGGGCGCGGTGAAGATCCGGCTCAGGAGCCTCATCGGCGCGCTGGAGGAGAAGGGCGTCTGAATCTGTGTTGGAACAGGAGATTGCGCACATGAACGAAGAAAAGCAGATATCTGTTAAGAAAACCGTAAAGTCGGGCATTACCTTCGGCAGCGCGCTGGCGATGGTCATCAGCTACTCTACCTGGCGTTCTGTTGGGTGGGCTGTTTTTCACGGACTCCTGAGCTGGATATATGTGATTTACTTTGTGCTGAAATACTAATTCCACGTCTATGGAATCGAAAGGAATCCGATCTATGGTGGATCAGAATAAAGGCTATGTGGTCTTCACCGAGGAGATGAAGAAGACCCACACCATCCTGGTGCCCAACATGCTGCCCATGCACTTTCAGATGATAGGCCGGGTGCTGGAGCGGGTGGGCTACAAGGTGGAGCTGCTGGAGACCAGCGGCCCTCAGATTGCGGAGACGGGACTCAAGTACGTCCACAACGACACCTGCTACCCCGCCATTCTGGTGATCGGGCAGTTCATCCACGCCCTGCAAAGCGGGAAGTACGATCCGGACCGGGTGGCCCTCATCCTGTTCCAGACCGGCGGGGGCTGCCGGGCCTCCAACTACATCCACCTGCTGCGCAAGGCTTTGGAGAAGGCGGGGCTGGGCCATGTGCCGGTGATCAGCCTGTCCATGGCCGGGCTGGAGAAGCACCCGGGGTTCCAGCTGACCCTGCCCCTGGTGATGAAGATGATGTACGGCGTACTCTACGGGGATCTGCTCATGACCCTGGTGAACCAGTGCAAGCCCTACGAGGTGGAGAAGGGGACGGCCCAGGCTCTGGCGGACCGGTGGACCCGGCAGCTGGCCGGGGAGCTGACGGCCAGGAGCACCGGCGGCTACCGCCGGGTGAAGGCCAACTACCGCCGCATTCTGGACCAGTTCGCCGCCATCCCCATGGAGCGGCGGGACACCCTGAAGGTGGGCGTGGTGGGGGAGATCTTTGTCAAGTACTCCCCCCTGGGCAACAACAACCTGGAGCAGTTCCTGGTGGACGAGGGGGCGGAGGTGGTCATCCCGGGGCTCATGGACTTCTGCCTGTACTGCGTGTACAACAACATGCTGGACCACCAGCTCTACGGGATGCAGAAGCTCGCCCAGCCCGCCTATCACGCGGCCTACCGGTATCTGGTGAGCAAGGAGCGGGACATGATCGGCGCCATTGCCGCCCACGGCCGCTTCACGCCCCCCACCCTCTTCACCCGCACCGTCTCCCTGGTCCAGGGCACCATCAGCATGGGCGTGAAGATGGGGGAGGGGTGGCTGCTGACGGCGGAGATGCTGGAGCTGGCGGACAAGGGGGTGGGCAACATCGTGTGCACCCAGCCCTTCGGCTGCCTGCCCAACCACATCTGCGGCAAGGGCATGATGAAGCCCATCAAGGAGAAGAATCCGGCTGTCAACATTGTGGCCATCGACTACGACGCCGGGGCCACCAAGGTCAACCAGGAGAACCGGCTGAAGCTGATGCTGGCCAACGCCCGCCAGTCCTCCGCCCGGCCGCCGGAGCCCATCCGCATGGCATGAGAGGAATCCAAGCCCGCCTCCGGCAGCAGCCGGAGGCGGGCTTCCGGCGTTTCAAAGGCCATCACGCCGGAACTTTTGCTGTTTTATAAAAACCCTCTAGCCAAACAGCGGAATCTGGTGTATAATCAACCCGTGCGCAGGCGGCGGGGAGGGCCCCATACCTCCTAAGAGCCTGTATCTCGGCGCGCGGATTGGCGGGGATGGTCTGCCCTGCAAGCTTTTCATGCAGTCAGGGCTGTTCCTGCGCTGTCACGCCGCACGCTGTCAGCCGCCGCTGTCATGCGCAGAATACTTAGGAGGAATGATACCCATGAGAAAATGGAACAAGCTGCCGGCGCTGCTGCTGGCAGGGGTCATGGCCCTGGGCCTGACCACCGCCGCCCTGGCGGCAGACGTGACCTACCCGGACGTAGCGGGAACCTGGTCTGAGGAGTATGTGAAGCGTATGACCGAGCTGGAGCTGATGGAGGGCAGGAGCGCCGGAGCCTTTGCCCCCAATGAAAACATGACCCGGGCGGAGCTGGTGCTGGCCCTGTACCGCCTGGCCGGCTCCCCGTCCGTCAGCGGGAAGAACCCCTTCGATGACGTGGCCGGGGACGCCGCCTATCGGGACGCGGTGATCTGGGCAAACGAGAAGGGCATCGCCTCCGGCAGGAGCCAGGGCGTATTTGATCCCAACGGCGACGTGCAGCGCCAGGAGATCGCCAAGATCCTCAACGCCTTTGCCGCCGATGCCGTGGGCAGGAAGAGCCTCCATAACCGCATCGACGTGCTCTCCGGCTACGCCGACACGGCCCAGGTGTCCGACTGGGCCAGGGAGAGCGTGAACTGGGCCGTTGCCAGCGAGTTCATCACCGGCAGCGGCGGCAGGCTCAACCCCAGAGGCGCCGCCACCCGGGCCCAGATGGCGGCCATCCTCTGCCGCTACATGGACGACGCCTCCACCGGCGACGCGTCCAGGGACAACCCCCGCAACGGCGACAGCATCGGTGAGAACGAGCTGCTGGTGGTCAGCTTCGGCACCAGCTACAACGACAACCGGGCGGCCACCATCGGGGCCGTGGAGAGCGCCATGGAGACGGCCTTCCCCGACTACGCCGTGCGCCGGGGCTTTACCGCCAACATCATCATTGAGCACGTCCAGCGCCGGGACGGCGTGGTCATCGACGACGTGACCGAAGCCCTGGCCCGGGCCAAGGCCAACGGCGTGAAGAACCTGCTGGTCCAGCCCACCCACCTGATGAACGGCTATGAATACGGGGATCTGGTCAAGGAGCTGGAGGCCTGCGCCGGGGACTTTGAGAGCGTGAAAATCGGCGCGCCCCTGCTGACCACGGACGAGGACTTCGCCGTGGTGGCCCAAGCCATGGTGGACGCTGCGGCCGGGCATGACGACGGCAAAACCGCCGTGTGCTACATGGGCCACGGCACGGAGGCCGCCTCCAACGGCATCTATGCCAGAATGCAGAAGCACCTCTCCGACAGCGGCCATGACAACTTCTTTGTGGGCACGGTGGAGGCCGAACCCACGGCGGAGGACCTGGTGAAGCTGGTGAAGGCGGGCGGCTATGAGAAGGTGGTGCTGCGGCCCATGATGATCGTGGCCGGGGACCACGCCAACAACGACATGGCCGGCGACGGCGAGGACTCCTGGAAGTCCGTGTTCACGGCCGCCGGCTTCCAGGTGACGTGCGAGATCAACGGCCTGGGCGAGCTGGAGGCCATCCAGCAGCTGCTGGCGGCCCACGCCGGGGAGGCCAAGCCCCTGGACGAGACGGGCATCCACGTGGAGCCCAACCCGGGGAATGTCAAGCCCGCCGGGACCGCCGCGCCGGCGGACGGCGTGTATACCGTGGAGGTGACCTGCAAGGAGTCCATGTTCAAGATTGCCGGCTGTGAGCTCACCATAGCGGACGGGAAGATGACCGCCGCCCTGACCCTGGGCAGCGCCAGCTTTGACCGGATGTTCCCCGGCTCCGCCGCGGCGGCTGCCGCCGGCGGGGAGGGGGCCGTGGAGGCTGTGACGGACGGCGAGACCGCCACCTTTACCCTGCCCGTGTCCGCCCTGGACCAGGAGCTGGGCTTTGCGGCCCACAGCGTCCGCAAGGACACGTGGTATGACCGCAGCCTGACCTTCCACGCCGAATCCCTCCAGGCCAAATAGATTTTCCTCCATATAGAGCCGGCGCGCCGCGAAGCAATGCTTCGCGGCGCGTTTTATCAGGGCTCTATGGTCTGCCCCCGGGGTCCGGGCGGCGCTGCCGGACCGGCGGTCTCAGCGGCGGCAGCCGCCGTGGGGCTGGGGCCGGCCGCAGTCGCAGTCACAGGAGCCGCAGGGGGCGCAGGGGGTGCAGGAGGGCTTGCAGTCGCAGTCACAGGAGCAGGGCTTCCCGCACTCGCAGTCGCAGGGGCCGCAGGAGGGCTTGGAGCACTCGCAGCCGCACACGCCGGACAGGCCGTGGGGCGGGAAGAACTCATCCACAGGGAAGCTGATGTTCTGGAACAGCTCGCAGGGGTCCTCGGTGGCGGTGCAGCCGCAGCCGGCGCAGGAGCAGTCCTTGTGGGGCAGGCAGTAGTCGTACACAGGCATGAGCAGCTGGCTGTCCCGCTCCAGACGGATGATGGAGAACTGGCCCAGGGTGACAAAGGCGCGGCGGTAGTCGTCGCCCATGGTCAGCTCGCAGCAGAAGCACTGGCACACGCAGCTGGGGATCTCACAGATGTCGCAGTCGCAGCAGCGGTGCTCACAGCACTCCACCAGCTTCGCGTCCAGCACGATGGGATCGACTGCCTCCACCACCGCCACAGGCATGTTGCTCTGCTCCAGCATCTGGCGGTCCAGGCCGTCAATGCGCAGCTTGGAGGAGAAGATCTTGGCGTTGCCCTCGCTGCCGAAGAGGATGACCCGCTTGTCGAACACGCACAGGCCCTCCACCTCTACCGGACGGGGGCAGGAGCAGTAGGCGTTGAGGGTGACGCGGTAGAAAAAGCGCATATCCACCGTGTAGAACCCCCGGTTGAAGACCACAGGCTCCACGTTGATGTAAGTATACAGCAGCTCCGCCTTGCCGCCCTTGACAGACTGGGCCCGGTTGAGGATATCCTGACCGGCCGCGGTGGGATAGAAGCGGAGATCCTCGATGCAGTCCTTATCACGGCAGCTGTCGTAGATCTTCTTGGTATGGATACAAACGGCCTCGCAGTTTTCCTTCAAGCCGGAAACCGGGCCGGGTACGATGCGTTCAGGCATAATGGAACCTCCTAAAAAGTAACTCTGGTTCGTTCGGTAAGTTTGGAAGGCGTCCGCCTTCATTCCAGTCTATGCGCCCCCCGCCGGGATGTGAAAATTCGGGGTATACAAATCGGCGCCGGACAGGTATAATAGGGAACAGGCAGATCAAGAACCTGTATTCACAGCCGCTGGACGGGTCTTGGCGGCTGTGAATACAGACTCCAAGAGGAGGTGTCCATGAACGACTTTGGCTTTATCAGCGACAAGCTGGAGATCAAGTTCCTCATTCTCTATATCGCGTCCCGGGTGATGGGTCCGGCGCCCTTCGAGGTCCTCCAGGAGCTGAGCATGTGCGACGGCGGCGTGGACTACTTCGGCTTCTCCGAGTGTCTGGCGGACCTGGTGCGCACGGAGCACCTGCGGGTGGACCAGGACGGGCTCTACGTCATCACCGAGAAGGGCCGGCGCAACAGCGCCATCTGCGAGAGCAGCCTGCCCTACTCCGTGCGGATGCAGGCGGAGCAGAGTCTGGTCAGCTGCAACGAGCAGCTCCGGCGGAAGGCCCTGGTGCGCTCCCAGATCCAGCCCCGCGAGGAGGGCGGCTACACGGTCACGCTGTCCCTCAGCGACGAGCTGGACGATCTGATGAATCTCCAGCTGCTGGTCACCCGCCAGGACATGGCCCTGGAGCTGCAAAAGCGGTTCCGGGCCCACGCGGAGGAGATCTACTCCAGGATATTGGCGGACCTCTGCGGAGGTGACGGCTGAGCGGCCGCCGCGGCGGGGTAAAAGACCGCCGGGGGCCGGTTTTTGGTCAGGTTAGCAACCATCTGCGGCGCTCCCGCTCTTTAATTTGTAGAAAAACCTCTTGAAAACAGGGGGAATGAGGTGTACTATAGGTACTATCAAGCAATCGTCTCCGGAAGGTACCGCTTGATGATGCACTATATGAAGAATGGAGAACGAGAATATGGCTCGACTCAGCAAGAATGCCCCGGCCAAGACCAGCGCCCCCTCTGTGGTAGAGGCGGTGAAGGAGACTGTGGCTGCGAAGGCTGCCCCGAAGAAAGCCGCTCTGAAGGCCGCGAAGACGGAGGAGATCTACCTCCAGGCCGGCGGTGTGGAGTGGAACGTCACCGACTGCAAGGAGCGCGCCGTTGCCGCCTTTGTGGCGGAGGGCCACAAGGCCTCCGCTGTGAAGAAGCTGGCAGTCTACCTCAAGCCCGAGGAGGGCAAGGCGTACTACGTGATCAACGACAGCGAGAACGGCAGCATCAGCCTGTAAGCGGGATGGACGGCAGCGGAGGCTGCCGCCCGTTTTTTATGTCCGGAAATCCTTTTGGCGAAACGCCCCGGCAGGAGCCGCCTCTTCCTCAAATGGATTTCCGTGTTTTTCCGGAACTTTCCCTTGCCAAAGGCTGAAAAATATGATATGGTAAACACACACGATAGAGGTCGCGGACGCGATGAAGCTGCGCTAGCCGGCAGGCGGAGACCGCAGCGGGGGCAAATCCGCCGAATCCATCCTCCGGGCGCGGAGGCTGGGTGGGGACGGGGAGAACATCTCCGCCACTGTCTGCGGAGCCCTTCGGCTTCCCAGTTGCGCTATCTGCCTGCACTTGCAAGATCTGCTTGTCAAAGCCGGTGGGAGCGTCCGCCGGCTTTTTCTGTTTTTCTCAGGAGGAATGAACCATGGACCATCTGATCATCAGGCCGGAGCGGACCGGCGACTACAGGGCCGTGGAGGAGCTCCACCGCCGGGCCTTCTGAAACCTGTACGTCCCCGGCTGTCAGGAGCACTATATCGCCCACGTCCTGCGCGGCCGCCCGGACTTTGTCCTGGAGCTGGATCTGGTGTGCGAGCTGGACGGGCAGTTGGCGGCCAACATCATGTACACCCGGTCCTGGCTGACGGACCGGCAGGGGACCCGGGTGGATATCCTCACCTTCGGCCCCCTGGCCGTGGACCCCGGCGCCAATCAATAAGATATAACAACAGGAGGAAATCTTTATGGACATCCGCAATCTCAAGGGCTCCATTGTGGCCCTGGTGACCCCCTTCCACCCGGACGGCTCCGTGAACTTTGAAAAGCTGCGGGAGCTGACGGAGTGGCACATTGAGAACGGCACCGACGCCATTCTGGCCCTGGGCACCACCGGCGAGAGCTCCACCATGACCCACGAGGAGGACGACGCGGTGCTGCAAACCGTGATCGCCGCCGCCGCGGGCCGGGTTCCGGTCATCGCCGGCACCGGCTCCAACGCCACCCAGACCATGCTGGAGAAGAGCCTGCGGGCCCAGGAGCTGGGCGCCGACGGATTGCTGCTCATCACCCCCTACTACAACAAGGGCAACGGCGAGGGCATCTGCCGCCACTTCACCGCCGTGGCCGATGCGGTGAGCATCCCCTGCATCCTCTACAACGTCCCCGGCCGCACCGGCTGCTCCATCTCCGTGGAGAACGTGGAGCGGCTCGCCAGGCACCCCAACATCTGCGGCATCAAGGAGGCCAGCGGGGACATGTCCTACGCCATGAAAATCGCCCACTGCATCTCCCCGGATTTCGCCCTCTGGTGCGGCAACGACGACATCACCATCCCCCTGCTGTCCATCGGCGGCAGCGGCGTGATCTCCGTGTGGGCCAACATCATGCCCCGCCAGTGCCACGACATGGTGATGGACTACCTGGAGGGCCGGCAGGACCAGGCCCTGGCCGCGGCCAAGCGGTATCTGGCGCTGATGAACGGCCTCTTCCTGGAGGTGAACCCCATCCCCGTCAAGACCGCCCTGAACCTGATGGGCATGGACGCGGGCCCCTTCCGCCTGCCCCTGTGCGAGATGAGCGGGGCCGGACAGGAGCGGCTGCGGGGACTTCTGAGGGAGGCGGGACTGGTCCAATGAAAATTCTGCTGATCGGACATGGCCGCATGGGCCATCTCATGGAGCGCACCGCCCTGGCCCAGGGGGACCAGCTGGGCGGCATTGTGGACGTGGGCAACCTGGGGGATCTGGAGACCATCGGCCGGGTGGCGGACGTGGCCATCGACTTCTCCGCCCCGGCGGCCCTGCCGGCGGTGGCCCGGTACGTGCGCCAGACCGGCACCCCCCTCCTCTCCGGCGTGACGGGCCTGAGCGAGGCGGAGCTGGAGATCTTTACGGACCTGGGCCGCGCCGCGCCGGTGATCCACTCGGCCAACTACTCCCTGGGCGTGGCGGTGTTCCGCCGTGCCCTGGCGGAGGTGGCCGGGGTGCTCTCGGACTTTGACGTGGAGATCGTGGAGACCCACCACAACCAGAAGGCGGACGCCCCCAGCGGCACGGCCAGGCTGCTGCTGGAGGCGGTGGACCCCCGCCACGAGCGCACCCCGGTCTACGGCCGCCACGGCGTTTCCGGTCCCCGGGACAAGCGGGAGATCGGCGTACACGCCCTCCGGGGCGGCACCGAGGCGGGGACCCACACGGTGAGCTTCTTCGGTCCCGACGAGGTGCTGGAGATTACCCACCGGGCCTCCTCCCGGCAGATCTTCGTCAACGGCGCGCTCCACGCCGCCCGGCGGCTGATCCATATGCCCAAGGGCCGCTACGCCCTGGAGGATATCTTATTTGGAGGGACAAAGGCATGATGAACGCCCAGGAGATTATCGCCTACATCGGCGCGGCGGAGAAGAAGACGCCGGTGAAGGTATACATTAACGAGAGGGAGCCCATCGACTACGGCTCCGCCCAGGTTTTCGGCGAGGGCCGCAGCAGGGTGGTGTTCGGGGACTGGCGGGAGCTGGGCCCCCTCCTGGCCGCCAGCGCGGAGCGCATCGCGGACATGGTGGTGGAGAATGACCGGCGCAACAGCGCCATCCCCCTGCTGGACATGAAGGGGATCAACGCCAGGATCGAGCCCGGCGCCATTATCCGGGAGCAGGTGGAGATCGGGGACAACGCGGTGATCATGATGGGCGCGGTCATCAACATCGGCGCGGTCATCGGCCCGGGCACCATGATCGACATGGGGGCCATCCTGGGGGGACGGGCCACGGTGGGCAGGAACTGCCACATCGGCGCGGGGGCCGTGCTGGCCGGGGTCATCGAGCCCGCCAGCGCCACGCCGGTGATTGTGGAGGACAACGTGCTGGTGGGGGCCAACGCCGTGGTCATCGAGGGCGTTCACGTGGGCGAGAACGCAGTGGTGGCCGCCGGGGCGGTGGTCATCGAGGACGTGCCTGCCGGGGCGGTGGTGGCCGGCTGCCCCGCCCGGGTCATCAAGATGAAGGACGAGGGCACCACCCAGAAGACCGCCCTGGAGGCCGCCCTGCGGCAGCTGTAGAAAAAAAGGCGGCAAAAGCGGTTGACATCCCCCGGCCTATGGGGTATACTGAACGTACAAGCAGCCGGTAGGTAAGGCTACCCCCGGGATATGGATCGCTGCCGCAAAGGGATGGAGACATCCCGCGCTGGTTTGAACAGGTCTTGTCGAACGCAAGGCATGACCTAACGCGATTTCACCGCCCTGGGGAGCTAAAGCTCAAACGGAGGCGGAGCGCATCGCGGTACTGCCGCGCACCCGTTTTCGTTCGGGTGCGCGGCTTTTTGCTTGCAGGACAACGAGGAAGGAGGCGAAGAGGATGGACGCAGGCGGCGGGCCAGACAACAGAACAAGCGCCGGCCGGGCCCACGTCTGTCCCGGCGCGGTCTGATGTGTCCGGCCTCCCTGCCAGGACGGGGCTCCGCCCCGAGAAGCAAGGAGGAGATCAGCGATGATGAACAGCAAGACCTATTTTGTGAACAGCAAAACCTATTCCGCCCCCACGGAGCCGGTCCGGGACACGGTAGGGGCCATCATGTGGGACCGGCCGGTGGTGCTGCCGCCCCTGGCCCGGATCAACGAGGCGATTGAGCGGCTGCGGCAGGTGGGGCTGCCCCACCCCTCCATGAACAGCTGCTACGTGGTGGCGGAGGACTACACCCTGCTGGGCGTGCTGGGGCTGCGGGACATGCTCCTCACCCGGGGCGGGGTGCGGGTGGAGGCGGCCATGACCCGGCCCTTTGCCACCATCCAGCCGGAGGACGATCAGGAGCTGGCCGCCCAGCTGATGGAGGCGTTTGACCTGCTGGAGCTGCCGGTGGTGGACAAAGACAACCGCCTGGTGGGAGTGGTCACCGCCGACGAGGCCATGGGCGTTTTGCAGGAGGAGGCCACGGAGGACATGGAGATGATGGCCGCCATCACCCCCTCGGAGCGGCCCTATCTGGACACGCCGGTGTGGCGCATTTTCGCCAGCCGCATCCCCTGGCTGCTGCTTCTGATGCTGTCGGCGGCCTTCACCGGGGCCATTATCCAGCACTTTGAGGCCGCCCTGGCCGCCCAGGTGGCCCTCACCGCCTTCATCCCCATGCTCATGGACACCGGCGGCAACTGCGGCAGCCAGTCCTCTGTCACGGTGATCCGGGGACTGAGCCTGGGCCAGATCCGCTTTGGCGACTGGCTGCGGGTGCTGTGGAAGGAGCTGCGGGTGGGGCTGCTGTGCGGAGCGTCCCTGGCGGCGGTGAACCTGCTGCGCCTGACCCTCCTGACCGCCGTGTCCCCGGCCGTGGCGGCGACAGTGAGCCTGACTCTGGCGGTGACGGTGCTGGCGGCCAAGCTGGTAGGCTGCTGCCTGCCCATCCTGGCCAAGCGGCTGGGCCTGGACCCCGCTGTCATGGCCAGCCCCTTCATCACCACCCTGGTGGACGCCGTCTCCCTGCTGGCCTACTTCGGCATGGCCTCCCTGCTGCTGGGGGTGTGACCCAAAGGAGTATCCCATGGAAAAGAGAGCCCTTCCATCACCCGTCCTCTTTCTCGCCCTCGCCTTTTCCCTCCCCCTCCTCTTCGCGGTCCTCCGGACCCGGGCGGAGGACGGGACCCTGCGCCTCCTCCTCTACGGCCTGCAGGCGGCGGGGCCCTCTCTGGCGGCCCTGGCTGCCGCGGCCCGCGGCGGGGAGCTGGTCCCCTTCCTCGCCCGGCAGCTCCGGGCCCGGGGCGCTCTGGCGGCCTGCCTGATCCCCTTTGCCGCCGCCCTGGCGGCTATGGCGGCGGCGCGGGGCCTCTCCTGCGCCCTGACCGGGGAGGCGTTCGCGGTGCGCGGCGTGACCCCGGCCCAGGGGCTGGTGATCCTGTGGGCGCTGGCGGCGGAGGAGCTGGGGTGGCGGGGGTATCTGCACCCTTTGCTGCGCTCCTCCATGGGGCGGCCCGCGCTTGCGCCCCTGGCGGTGGGCCTGATCTGGGGCCTGTGGCACTACCACTACGTTCTCTTTGACGGGATGCGGGTCCCCCTGGTCTGGTTTTTCTTAGGCTGCGTGGCGGAGAGCTGCCTGTACGGCTATTTTCTGGACCGCTCCGGCGGCAATCTGCTCTCCGCCATGTCCTACCACTGCTCCTGGAACCTGTTCGTCCATGTGTTTGCCATTCAGCCGGCGGACAACGGCGGCGATCCCCTGCCCTACGTTATTCTGACGGTTCTGGAGCTGCTGGCGGCCTGTCTGGTCCTGGCGGCGGGGCGGCCCAGGGGCGCTCCGCCCAGTGTTTACAGTCCGTTCACAGAAAATTAGCACTCTTGTCATGAGAGTGCTAATTTTCCTCTTTACATTTCCCCGCCCCGGGTGTACAATCACTGTCGAAAAGAAAAAAACACGAGGTATGACCCGTCGGCCGGGCCATACTAGGGCTTGTTTGATAATTGGCGATATGCCCAACAGCAAGGAATTTTTTCGCCAGACAAGGCAAATTTTTGCAGGCATCCTGCCGGATGGCAAGAAAATTTAACGCAGTATGGCGGAAAAAGGCCTGCTGTTTGGGCGTGTTGACAATTTTCAAACAAGCCCTAAGCCCAAAGGAGGCATTGCACATGAATTTCGACAAGTACACCCAGAACGCTCAGGCGGCGGTGGCGGACTGCCAGTCCATCGCCATTGAGAACGGCCAGCAGCAGCTGGAGGGGGAGCACCTCCACCTGGCCCTGCTGCGCCAGCAGGAGGGGCTGGTGCCCCGGCTGCTGACCTACATGGGCCTGGACGTGGAGACCCTGGCCAGGGAGGTCCAGGGGGAGATTGACCGGCTGCCCAAGGTGTCCGGCAGCGGAGCCGGGCAGCTCTACGCCAGCCGCAGCTTCTCCCAGCTGCTCCATTCGGCGGAGCGGATCGCCGGACAGTTCAAGGACGAATACGTGTCCGTGGAGCACCTGTATCTGGCCCTGGCCCAGGAGACCAGCACCCCCAGCGCCCGGCTCTTCCGCCAGTACGGGATCGACTATGAGAAGATCCTCCAGGCCCTCACCAGGATCCGGGGCAGCCAGCGGGTCACCAGCCAGAACCCGGAGGAGAGCTACGAGGCCCTGGCGAAGTACGGCCGGGATCTGGTGGAGATGGCCCGGCAGGGGAAGCTGGACCCGGTCATCGGCCGGGACGGGGAGATCCGCCACACCATCCAGATCCTCAGCCGCAAGACCAAGAACAACCCCGTGCTCATCGGCGAGCCCGGCGTGGGCAAGACCGCGGTGGTGGAGGGGCTGGCCCAGCGGATCCTCAACGGCGACGTGCCCGAGGGGCTCAAGGACAAGACCATCTTCGCCCTGGACATGGGGGCCCTCATCGCCGGCGCCAAGTACCGGGGGGAGTTTGAGGAGCGGCTGAAGGCGGTGCTCAGCGAGGTGGAGAAGAGCGAGGGGCGGATCCTGCTGTTCATCGACGAGCTCCACAACATCGTGGGCGCGGGCCGCACCGAGGGCAGCATGGACGCGGGCAACCTCCTCAAGCCCAAGCTGGCCCGGGGGGAGCTCCACTGCATCGGGGCCACCACCCTGGACGAGTACCGCAAATATATTGAGAAGGACGCGGCCCTGGAGCGGCGGTTCCAGAAGGTGCTCATCGGCCAGCCCACGGTGGAGGACACGGTGTCCATCCTCCGGGGCCTGAAGGAGCGCTTTGAGATCCACCACGGCGTGCGCATCACCGACAGCGCCCTCATCGCCTGCGCCACCCTGTCGGACCGCTATATCACGGACCGCTTCCTGCCGGACAAGGCCATTGACCTGATGGACGAGGCGGCCAGCAAGATCCGCATGGAGATCGACAGCCTGCCCGGGGAGCTGGACGAGATCAGCCGCAAGATCATGCAGCTGGAGATCGAGAAGCAGGCCCTGGGCAAGGAGGAGGACCCGGGCTCCAAAAACCGGCTGGCCCACATCGAGGGGGAGCTGGCGGAGCTGCGGGGCAGAAACGACGCCATGCGCGCCCAGTGGGAGACGGAGAAGCAGTCCATTGCCGGGGTGAAGCGGATCAAGCAGGAGATTGAGGACACCCGCCATCAGATGGAGGAGGCGGAGCGGAGCTATGACCTGGAGCGGATGGCCCGGCTCAAGTACGACACCCTCCCCCGGCTGGAGAAGCAGCTGGAGGAGGAGCGGCAGCGGGTGGACCAGGGCAAGGAGGAGCGCCTGCTCAAGGAGGAGGTGACGGAGGAGGAGATCGCCGCCGTGGTCAGCAAGTGGACCGGCATTCCGGTGAGCAAGCTGGTGGAGAGCGAGAAGGAGAAGCTGCTGCGCCTGCCGGAGATCCTCCACCGCCGGGTCATCGGCCAGGACGAGGCGGTCACCGCCGTCAGCGAGGCCATCCTCCGGGGCCGGGCGGGGCTGAAGGAGGAGAACCGGCCCATCGGCTCCTTCATCTTCCTGGGCCCCACCGGCGTGGGCAAGACGGAGCTGGCCAAGGCCCTGGCCCAGGCCCTCTTTGACGACGAGCGGAACATGGTCCGCATCGACATGTCGGAGTATATGGAGAAGCACGCCGTTTCCCGCCTGGTGGGCGCGCCTCCGGGCTACGTGGGCTACGACGAGGGGGGCCAGCTCACCGAGGCCGTGCGGCGCAGGCCCTACAGCGTGCTCCTCTTTGACGAGATTGAAAAGGCCCACCCGGATGTGTTCAACATCCTGCTCCAGCTGCTGGACGACGGCCGCCTCACGGACAACCAGGGCCGGACCGTGGACTTCAAAAACACCATCGTCATCATGACCAGCAACATCGGCTCCGCCTATCTCACGGAGAGCATCCGCTCCGATGGGTCCGTGGCTCCGGAGGTGAAGGATCAGGTCCGGGGGGAGCTGAACAAGTACTTCCGTCCGGAGTTCATCAACCGGGTGGACGACATTGTGGTCTTCTCCCCCCTGACAGAGAGCCAGATCGCCGGGATCATCGACATCTCCATGGCCTCCCTGGTCCAGCGGCTGGCGGACCGGGACATCCGCCTGGAGCTGACGGACGGGGCCCGGGCCTTCATCGCCCGGTCCAGCTACTCCCCCGCCTACGGGGCCCGGCCGGTGAAGCGGTACCTGCAAAAATTTGTCGAGACGGAGCTGGCGGCCATGCTCATCCGGGGCCAGCTCTCCGACGGCCAGCGTGTGCGCATCGACAGCGACGGCAGCGCCCTGTCCTTCCGGACGGAGGGACAGGATATCTGAGCCGCGGCGCCGCGGCTGAACAGAAGGGATCCCCGGAGAACCGCGCCCAGGCGGCCATCCGGGGATTCTCGTTGCGCCGGGCCGGGTCCGTTCCGCCCCAACGAGAATAAGTATTCAACAAAAAGCCGGGATGCGTCAAATAGGGTATTGCCAACAGGGACAGAGTGGTATATAATAAGAAGCTACGTACAGGTTCTCATTCCATGAACTTCTAAGGGAGTGGTCAAGCTGGACGACACAAGGACACGCATTATTTCCGCAGCGATCAGGGCCGTGCGGCAGCACGGCCTGGAGGGTGTGCGCATCCAAAATGTCAGTTCTCTGGCGGGGGTCTCCTCCGGGGCGCTGTACCGCTACTTCGAGAGCAAGGAGAAGCTGCTGGAGGAGTGCTTCACCTATGTGGACCGGCAGGCGGCGGCGATTTTCGATCAGCTGGCCTTTGATTCTCATGCCATTGTTGCAGACCCTGTGGGGGCGGTGAGGAGCCTGTGGCTGCCCTACTTCCGGTTCTGGGTGGCCCATCCGGACGAGACCGTCTTCTATCACCGGATTCGGGACAGCGCCCTCTTCCCCGAATACGACAGGACCCGGGACATTTCCTATTTCGGCTCCTTCGTGTGCGTGGTTCAGGCCTTCCGGCAGGTGTTTCCCGGCATCCGGCAGATCAATCAGGATCTGCTGTGGCTCCATGTGCTCACCACCACCGTCCTGTATGCCAAATACGTGGCGGAGGGTGTGCTGCGTGCTGACCAGGAGACGGAGGAGACGGTCTTCCAGCTGCTGGCCACCGGTCTGAGCGGCTATCTGAGGCCGGAGACCGGGTGCCAAAAGGCGGCGCAGCCTTGTTTAGCGCGGTGTGAATAAACATTTATTCTCATTAGAAATTGGGGGGAGACCGCCCGGTCCGTCCCCGTGAGGAGTGTGATATACATATGGAGAAAATATTGGTAGTGGACGACAGCGTTGTGCAGGCCGCCCAATTAAAATCCATCCTCAGCGACGATTATGATGTCACCGTCGCCCAGACGGCGGAGGACGGGCTGCGCCTGGCCAGCGAGGAGAGCTTTTCTCTCATTCTGCTGGACGTGGTGATGCCGGGCATGGACGGCTTCACGCTGCTGAAAAAATTGCAGGAGGAGATCATCACCCAGAGCGTCCCGGTGATTCTGATTACCAGCCTCTCCAACATTGAGAGCGAGCAGCGGGGTCTGATCCTGGGGGCGGTGGACTACATCACCAAGCCCTTCAGCCCTCTGATCGTCAAGGCGCGGGTGAACACCCATATCAAGCTGTACAACTACCGGCGGCAGATCGAGTACCAGTCCAAGACCGATCAGCTCACAGGGGTGGCGAACCGGCGGCAGCACGATCTTTACAGCGCGGTGAAGTGGAGCGAGGCCGCCCGGCTGCAGGTGCCCTTCTCCATCTGCATGTTCGACATTGACAACTTCAAGAAGTTCAACGACACCTTCGGGCACCCCGCCGGGGACCGGGTCATCGCCGCCACGGCCAAAACCGCCGCCGCCTTCCTCCAGCGCAGCACGGATTTCTTCGCCCGCTATGGCGGCGAGGAATTCGTGGCCTTCCTCATCGGCGACAGCTCCGAGAAGGCCTTCTCCCATTTGCAGAAGATCCGGCAGGCGGTGGAGGACCTCCACATCCCCCATGACCCGTCGGTGTCCCAGTACGTCACGGTCAGCGTCGGCGGCGTCACCGTGGTGCCTCCGGCGGAGAGCGCCTACACCACCTATCTCAAGGTTGCGGACACCATGCTCTACGACGCGAAGAAGCACGGCCGGAATCAGGTGGTCTGGGCGGACGAGAAGATGCGCCAGATGTGGGAAAAAACGGCCAATTCATAGCAAATCGGGAGGCATAACCGTGGGGATTTTTCATCTGTTCGGCCGCAAGGCCAAGGAGGCGCCGGCGCCCCAGGCCGGGGAGGCGCAGGAGGAGCTTGAGATCTATTCCGGCATGCGGGTGGAGGTGACCACCATGGAGGGCCGCCTGCTCTTCGTGGCCAAGCTGCTGGGCCTCCACGACGACAAGGCGGAGCTGCACCAGTACTCGGAGTCCGACGAGTTCCAGGAGGGGGAGAGCATCCACGTCCGGATCCGCGGCTACAGCGACCACGACAGGAAGGCGGTCTATATGGAGGGCCGCATCAGCCCCATGCCCCACCACATCTGGCAGGTGGAGGAGCTGACCGTGGCACGAATCGGCAACGACCGGGCCTTCTTCCGTCTGGACACCAACCTGGACGCCACCGTCACCACCTTCAGCGGCCTGAACATCGGGGAGAAGCCCTGCAAGCTGCTCAACATCAGCGTGGGCGGGGCCTGCATCGGCTCGGAGTACGTACACCACAAGGGGGACAAATTCCTGCTGAAGGTGAAGCTGCTGGAGGACCGGCCCGCGTCCGCCATGTTCTGCCAGGTGCTGCGGGTGATCGAGCGGGGCGAGTCCAACTACGAATACGGGTGCCAGTTCCTGGAGCTGACCGAGGAGGACGAGGGGAAAATCACCCAGAATATCTTTGCGGCCCAGCGGAAGAACCGGGCCCGATCCTGATGCTTACAGAGACCGCCTCCGGCAGCAGCCGGAGGCGGTCTCATACTGTCACAGCAAATCCGTCAAGGCGAAAAAGGGAGCAGATGGATTCTTTCGGGATTTGTGTAGGGGCGAGCACTGCTCGCCCGCTTCTTTCGGGCCGCTGGCCAGGTTCGCTAGAACGGGCGCGGCGCTTTGACACGCTGCCCCCTCTCAGGAGAGGGCAAGGCCGATCCTCTTCATGCGGCTGAGCAGGATGTCCCCCGCGTTGGCCAGGTCCTCGGCGGTGAAGGCGAAGCGGAAATTATCGGAGAAGAGGATCTGCGCGCTGGGGGGGAACTCCTCGTCCCCCAGCCACAGCAGGAGCTGGACAAAGAGGCCGGGCATCAGCTCCACCTCCCAGCCGCAGTCGCTGCGCTGGAGGGGCCTGGCCGGCAGCTTCTCCATGACCTGCCTGAGCAGATCCGGCTTCCCGCCGTAGGAGAAGGCAAAGCGGTTGATGCACCGTCCGGTGAACTGGCGCAGATACACCTCCCCCCAGGGGAACTCCCGGTAGGTGAGATACTGCCCCCCGGACACGGCGGCCCGGCCGTCCACCAGATAGCGCAGCAGCAGAATCCGCTCCGCGTTGGTCAGGGGGGAGGGGCCCACCACGGTGAAGTCCGGGTGGGACACGGTGAACATCTCCCCCAGCAGTCCCATGGCAACCCGGTTCTCCTCCCTGGGCAGGCCGCACCGGGAGGCGGTCTCCTCTATGTCGCAGGCCCGGAACTTCTCCAGGTAGTACTCCAGGGGCTTGCCCTCCTTGTTGTTGACGACGTCCATTGCGCCGGCCTCCTTCTGTCGTTGAAACAGCCCCCAGGGCCGCTCGGTTTCATTCTCTTGATATCGCCCTTACGACGGCTCCTCCAGCGCCAGCCCCGGGTTGTGCTTGAGCAGGTACCCCACCGGCCACTCGCCGGAGTAGGCCACCAGACTGCGGCCCCGGAAGTCCTCCAGCAGGGCCGCGTCCGCGCACAGGGTCAGGTCCTTGGGCTCCACGGGGCTGGCGGCGATGCGCCGCAGGTGGTCATAGGGCAGGCCCGCCATGCGCAGCTCCACCCCGTACTCCGAGCGCATCCGATACTGGAACACGTCAAATTGCAGGGTGCCCACCACGCCCACGATGACCTCCTCCATGCCCGCGAAGGGGATCCTGAAGATCTGGATAGCGCCCTCCTGGGCGATCTGCTCGGTGCCCTTGATGAACTGCTTGCGCTTCATGGTGTCCATGGGGGAGACCCGCATGAAGTGCTCCGGCTCAAAGGTGGGGATGCCCAGGAACTGGAACTTCTTCCCCGGCACGGTCACCGTGTCCCCGATGGAGAACATGCCCGGATCAAACACGCCGATGATGTCCCCGGCGTAGGCCTCGTCGATGATCTCCCGCTCCGCGGCCAGCATCTGCTGGGGCTGGCTGAGGCGGAGCTTCTTGCCGGACTGCATGTGGAAGACCTCGCTGTCCCGCTGGAACTTGCCGGAGCACACCCGCATAAAGGCGATGCGGTCCCGGTGGGCCTTGTTCATGTTGGCCTGGATCTTGAAGACAAAGGCGGAGAAATCCGGTGAGAAGGCGTCGATCTCCCCGCTGTCGGTCATCCGGTTCAGGGGCGGGGTGGTCATGCGCAGAAACGCCTCCAGGAAGGGCTCCACGCCGAAGTTGGTGAGGGCGGAGCCGAAGAACACGGGGCTGAGGGTCCCGGCCCGGACGGCCTCCATGTCAAACTCCCGGCCAGCCCCCAGCAGCTCCACCTCGTCCCGCAGGGTCTGCCACCGCGTCTGGCCGCCCAGCAGCTCCGCCGCCGCCGGGTCCTCCAGGTCAATCCGGGTGGAGGCGGCCTTCCTGCCGTGGCCCTCGCTGGAGAAAAAGAGGATGCTGCCCTCCGCCCGGTCATAGACCCCCTGAAAGGCCTTGCCGCAGCCGATGGGCCAGTTGACGGCGTAGGTGTCGATGCCCAGCTCCCGCTCCACCTCCTCGCACAGCTCCAGAGGGTCCCGGGTCTCCCGGTCCATCTTGTTGATAAAGGTGAAGATGGGGATATGGCGCATGGCGCAGACCTTGAAGAGCTTCCTCGTCTGGGGCTCCACGCCCTTGGCCCCGTCGATGACCATCACCGCGGAGTCGGCGGCCATGAGGGTGCGGTAGGTGTCCTCGGAGAAGTCCTGGTGGCCGGGGGTGTCCAGGATGTTGATGCAGAAGCCGCTGTGCTGGAACTGCATGACGGAGCTGGTGACGGAGATGCCCCTCTGGCGCTCGATCTCCATCCAGTCGGAGGTAGCCGCCCGGGCCCGCTTGCCCTTGACCTCGCCGGCCTGGGCAATGGCCCCGCCGTAGAGGAGGAATTTTTCGGTCAGCGTGGTTTTCCCCGCGTCCGGGTGGGAGATGATGGCAAAGGTTCTTCTTCTGGAAATTTCTTCTCTCAAATCAGCCATGAATCCTACTGATGGCCTCCTTTATAACTCAAATATATCTATTCGTCAGCGCAGCTGTAAAAATCTACATGGGACCGTCCTCCTGCGCCGTCTGTCAATTCTGACCGCAGTAAGGCGCCAGCAGGTCCTCCAGCTCCGCCGGACAGGCGGGCATCAGGACGGCCCCCTGCTCCGCCAGCTCCTCCCGGGACCGGTAGCCCCAGGGGGCGGCCACCGGCAGCATCCCCGCGGCCCGGGCAAAGGCCATGTCCGTGCCGCTGTCGCCCACGTAGGCCACCGCGCCGGCCGCCAGGCCCATGGCCGCCAGCACCGGCACGGCCGCGCCCGGGTCCGGCTTCAGGGGCCGGCCCTCCGCCCGGCCCAGCACGCACCGGAAGGGCACATCCGGGAAGAAGGTCTTCACCACCTGCTGGGCCGTGGCCTCGGTCTTGTTGCTCAGCACCCCCAGCAGGAGGCCCCGCCGGGCCAGCCGCTCCAGCAGCTCCGGGATTCCCGGATACCACGTGGTCTGCTCCGCGCAGTGGTGGGGATAGTCGTTCTTGTAGAGGGCCAGCACCCGGTCAATAAGCTCGTCGCTGCTGTCCGGGGGCAGGGCCCGGCGCACCGCCTCCCGGATGCCGCCGCCCACGTAGCCCCTGCACTCGTCCACCGTGTGGGCGGGCAGGCCGCAGGCCGCCAGAGAGCGGTTGATGGCGCCGGTGAGATCGGCAATGGTGTCCAGCAGGGTGCCGTCCAGATCAAAGACAACCGCCTGTATACGCGTCATATCAAAAAACCTCCCGTTGGTCAAATCACATACGGCTGGTATTATATCCTCTGCGCCCCGGTATGTCAATTTTTTCGGAGAAAAATCTTCTTTTTCCCCCTCCGGTCCCAAATCCCCGTTGCGCCCGGCTGGGAATGTGTGGTAAACTGTTATCCGTCAGGCCCCCGGCCGGGGCCTCGCCCGTTTTCTGCGCATACTACCTGCAAGGAGTGTGAGAACCATGGATAAGATCTACGTGACAGGACACCGCAACCCGGACACCGACTCCATCGTCTCCGCCATGGCCTACGCCGCCCTGCGAAACGCGGTGGGGGACCGGCAGTACGTGGCCGCCCGCCTGGGCCAGATCAGCGACGAGACACGGCTCATCCTCAACCGCTTCGGCTTTGAGCCGCCCCTTCTCATCAAGAACATGCGCACCCAGGTGATGGATCTGGACTACGACGTGCCCCCCCATCCTCAACGAGGCCGTCACCGTCAGCCGCGCCTGGTCCGCCATGGAGGACGACAAGCACATCTCCGCCATCCCGGTCACCGACGACGAGGGCCGCCTGCGGGGGATGCTCACCGCCGGGGACATCGCCGGCTTTGACATGGAGACCATCGACGCGCCGGACCTCCGGTCCGTGCCCCTGTTCAACATTCTCAGCGTCCTGGAGGGCCAGCTGCTGGGGGAGACGGAGGAGGTGGTGAACGCCATCTCCGGCGAGGTGATCCTGGCCCTGCCCCAGTCCGGGGAGCTGCCCCCCTTCCGCCAGAGGGAGACGGTGCTCATCTGCGGCAACCAGCCGGACATGCTGCGCGCGGCGGTGGAGTTCGGCGTGGCCTGCGTGGTGCTGTGCCAGGCGGAGCTGCCCGAGGAGATCCGGACCCGGGTGAAGAACACCTGCATCATCTCCACCCCCTACGACGGCCTGCGGGCCGTGCGCCGCATCTTCCAGGCCATCCCCGTGGGCCGTCTGGCCCAGCAGAAGGAGATCACCTCCTTCCACCTGGAGGACTATATTGACGACGTGCGGGAAGTGGTGCTCCAGAGCCGCTACCGCAGCTACCCCATTCTGGACCAGCAGGAGCGGGTGGTGGGCTCCCTGTCCCGCTACCACCTCATCAAGCCCCGGCGCAAGCGGGTGGTGCTGGTGGACCACAACGAGGCGGCCCAGTCCGTGCCCGGCCTGGAGCAGGCGGACGTGCTGGCCATCATTGACCACCACCGCCTGGCGGACATCCAGACCAAGAACCCCATCTACTTCCGCAACGAGCCCGTGGGCAGCACCTGCACCATCGTGGCCGGGATGTACCAGGAGCGGGGGATGATGCCCTCGGCCAAGCTGGCGGGGCTGATGGCGGCGGCCATTGTGTCCGACACGGTGATGTTCAAGTCCCCTACCTGCACGAACCGGGACCGGAAGATGGCCGAGCGCATGGCCCACATCGCCAACCTGTCCCTGGACGAGCTGGGCCGGGAGATCTTCTCCGCCTCCACGCCGGAGGACAAGCCGGTGGACCAGCTGCTCTTTACCGACTTCAAGGAGTTCCACATCGCGGGCCACGACTTCGGCGTCAGCCAGATCACCTGCGTGGACTCGGACCGCCAGCTCCGGCGGAAGGACCAGTTCCTGGCCCTGATGGAGCAGACCCGCTCGGACCACGGCTACAGCATGATGCTGCTGATGCTCACGGACGTGCTGCTGGAGGGCAGCAAGGTGCTGTGCGTGGGCGGGGAGGACACCTTCCAGCAGGCCTTCAACACGGAGCTGCGGGACCACGAGGCATTTCTGCCCCGGATCATGTCCAGAAAAAAACAGATCATCCCCATGCTGTCGGCCCTGTGGGGATAAACGAAAGCAGACGGATCGGGAGCGCTTTGTCAGCGCTCCCGATCCTTTTGCATTCGTCTTTCCATCGAAATGCCATCCCAAGGCCCTGCGTCCGGCAGGGCTTTTCCGCCCTGTCTCACTCCGGCGTCTTACAGGTGACCACTAGCCCGTCCACGTTGTTGCCGGACACGGACCACTCCCCGCTGTCCGGAAGATAGGCCGCGCTCCCCTGGCAGAACCAGACCTCGTAGGTCCCGGCCGCGCACTGGATGGTCAGATGCTCCCCGTCAAAGGGGTACTGGCGCAGCAGGTCAATATACTCCTCCAGGCACAGCCCCCGCCGGGCCATCTCCGTGGCGTGGGGAACGCCCACGTACCGGAAGTGCCAGGGCTCGTCCCAGATGCCGGTGAGCGCCTCCTTGCCCTCCTCGTAGCGGACCACCCAGCCGTAGTCCTGGCAGTTCTCGTTGATCCAGGCGTACTCCCCGGAGCCGTCGTAGTCCCCGCTGGAGCCGTCGGCGTGAAGGATGGAGAAGTCCACCACCAGCCCCGTGTGGTGCTCGCTGCCCCCGGGCTGGGCCACGTACTTCTCCGCGTGGTCCTGGCCGTTGCGCTGGGCGCTCTGGTCAAAGAGGTGCTGCTGGTAGGCCCGGTCCCGGTATCCGGCCACCACGTTGATGGTCTTGCCGCCTCCCTGGGCCCGGAAAGCGTCCAGCAGGCTGTTGAGGGCGGGCATGGCCGTGGGGGAGAGGAACACCTCCATGTCCCGGACAAAGTAGCCGTCGCTCTTCTCCTCGTAGATGCTCACCAGCTCCTGCTCCTGGGGGAAGCGGTAGAGCACCTGGTTGTTGACCAGGATCAGCTCCCCGGTGTACAGGGCCTCCTCCCCCAGCTCCCTGCGGGTGCAGGGGATGCCGGAGGGGGTGACCACATGCTCGGAGAGGGGCGTCCGGACGTCCGCTCCGCCGGGCAGGACGGGGCTGCTCTGGGGGGGCGGACTGCCATCAGGGCGGCGGCTGAGGAAAAAGGCGCCCGCCGCCAGGGCCGCCAGAACCAGCAGGATCAGCGCCGGGCCGTAAGGCGTCCGCCGCCTGCCGCGGTAGTTTTTATTCATCGGAAGGGACCTCCTTTGCTCTTGTACATTCTCTGAATATGTCTCAGCGGGTCATGGATTCCAGTGGAGGGAGTAGCGGCCGCTGTTGTAGGCCCAGCACAGCAGGGGAATGTGGATGGACTGGCCGCTGTAGGCGTAGGCCACCTCCCCCACCGCGTTATACTCCCCGTTGATCTGCATCCGGAGCTCCACGTCCTCCAGGATGCTCCGGGTGTGCTCATTATACCAGCCGGCGCTGACGCTGTCCATGCCCCAGTAGTCCCGCCACGCCCCGCCAAAGGCGCTGGAGCCCCGGGGACCCCAGGTCAGGGAGCCGTCCCGTCCCCAGAAGAGGGAGAAGGCCAGCACCTGCCCGGACTGGGCGTCCACGGACAGCTCCAGGGAGTAGGGCGGACAGTTGAGGGTCATCCGGTACACCAGAAAGCTGATCTGGGTCTCCCGGTCCACGTAGAGGATCTGGCTGCGGTCCACGCACTCCACAGGGCTTTCCGTGTCCCAGATCAGCGGCAGGCCGCCCATCACCTGGAGGGAGCGCACCTCCGCCTGCACGGCGGTGATCCGCTCCGTCAGCTTGCGCTGCTCGTCCGCGTCCAGCTCCCCCTTCTCCTGCTGGAGGATAACGTCCACGTTTTCGCCGCCGGGGCCGGTGTAGGTGGCCCGCATCTCCGCATCGCCTACGGTCAGGCTGTCCAGGCCGCCGGTCCGGAGGAGGATCACCTTCTCCGCCACCGTCAGGCCCACGCTCTCGCCAAAGCCCTCCCGCTCCTCCTGAAGGATGTGGGGCTCGTCCAGCAGAAGCCGGTCATTCCACTGGGAGAGCCGGGCGGGGAGGAAGATAGCCGCCGCCGTCAGCAGGAAGGTCAGGGCGATGGCCAGAAATTTTCGTATGCTACTCCTCACAGACATGGATCCCCTCCAGCTCCACAGTCACCTTGGTGCCCAGGCCCACCTGGCTCTCAAAGCGCAGCTCCCCCTGGTGGAGGGCCGCGATCTCCTTGCACAGGGCCAGCCCCAGCCCCGCGCCCCCCTGGGCCCGGGAGCGGGACTTGTCCACCATGTAAAACGCCTCCGTGATCTTGTCCAGCTCCTCCTCCGGGATGCCCCGGCCCTGATCGGTCACCGTTATGCGGTAGCCCGCGGGGGTCCTCCTCCCCTCCAGCACCACCACTGTGTCCGGCTCGGAGGCCTTGCGGGCGTTGTCCAGCAGGTTTTGCAGCAGTGTCTGGAGCAGGGCGGGGTCCCCGGGCAGGACGGCCTCCTCCGCCTGGACCACCAGCCGCAGGTCCTGGGCGGCCATGGCGGGCAGGGCGCTGCCCCCGGCCTGCCGGCACAGCAGACTCATGTTCACGTTCTTCACCTCCGCCCGGGTGTGGCCCACCACCAGCAGGCTCATCAGGGCCAGGGACAGGTTCTCCAGCCGCTTGCCCTCGGAGAAGATGTAGCTGGCGGCCTTGAAGCGCCGGTCCTCGTCCAGGCTGCGGGAGCGGAGCATGTCCGCGTAGCCGATGATGGAGGTGAGGGGCGTCTTCAGCTCGTGGACGAAGCTGCCGGTGAAGTCCTCCTGGCGGCGGGCGGCGGCCTCCAGCTCCTGGACGTTCCGGGCAATGGCGTCGGCCATGCGGTTGAAGCTGACGGCCAGCTCCCCGATCTCGTCGTCCCCGGACACCTTGGCCCTGGGGGTGTAGTCCCCCTGGGCCAGCTGGGTGGCCACCCGGCCCAGGGCGCGGATGGGGGTGGTCAGCCAGTAGGCAAAGGCAAATATCACCGCCGCGCTGACCCCCACCACCAGCAGCACAACCCAGCGGTAGACCTGGTAGTGGATCTCCCGGTCAGAGAAGAGGGAGGAGATGTCCCGGACGGTCTCCATATACAGGGCCCCGTCGGGCAGGGACACGGCCCCGGCACAGTGGAGCAGATGCCGCTGCGTGCGCTGGTCAAAGCGGAGGATATAGCCCGAGGAGCGCTCGTCGATGCTGTCCAGCAGCGCCTGGTCGCTGGAGGAGGACAGGGTGGAGTAGACCTGAATCCCCTCCTGGGTGCTGACCCGGAACTGGCGGTCCGCAAAGTAGGGGTCCTCCCCCAGGGTGCGCCTGAGGCCGGAGGACTTGCTGTCCAGGTTCTCCAGGGTGATGCCCCGGGCGGAGCAGACGGCCTCGTAGGTGATGCGCAGCATCTGCATCTCCTCCCGGGCCACGTCGATCTCCCGCTCCAGGGCGGACTGGAAGGACAGGGAGATGAGCAGGTAGCTGGCGATGCTGGTGGACAGCATCAGGATGCACAGCGTGACCAGGGTTACCTTCCAGGCGAATTTCATTCCTTGACCTCCAGCCGGTAGCCCACCTTATAGACGGCGGCAATCCGCTCCTGCCAGCCCAGCTTCTTTCGCAGGCGCTGGACGTGGAGGTCCACGGTGCGGCTGTCGCCCATGTACTCGTTCTCCCACACCCGCTCGTAGATGGTCTCCCGGAAGAGGGCGATGTTTCTGTTCTGGAGGAAGAGCATGAGCAGGCTGTACTCCTTGGCCGTGAGGGGGACGATCTCGCCGCCCCTGGTGACCACCCGGGACTGGGTGTCCACCACCACGTCGTCCACCACCAGGCGGGTGTCGGTCTTGTGGTAGCGGCGCAGGACGGTCTCCACCCGGGCCAGGAGCTCCGCGATCTCAAAGGGCTTGACGATGTAGTCGTCAGCCCCCAGCTTCAGGCCCTTGATCCGGTCCTTCACCGTGCTGCGGGCGGTGATGAAGATGACCGGAATCTCCAGGGGGGCCAGGTACTCCATCAGCTCAAAGCCGTCGATGCCCGGCAGCATCACGTCCAGCAGGATAAGGTCGTAGCGCCTGGACTCCACGGCGTCCGCCGCCGCCGCGCCGTTGTCCAGACAGTCGCAGCTGTAGCCGGCGGAGGTGAGGGACATGTCCAGCAGATCCGCGATGGGCTTTTCGTCCTCAACGATCAAAATTCTTATCATGGAATTTACCTCTTTCAGGGAAAGGGGGCCGTGACAGGAGGCTCCGGCCCGGGGACAGGCCCGCCGGCCAGCCCGGCAGCGTCTTTTCTCTATAGAATAACAAATCTCCGGGAAAAAAACAACCACGGGGCGGAGAAAATTGCGCAGCGGCAGCAATCCTGACCGATTGCAGGGAAAATCAGCGCGGTTTGACAGAAAATGGCCGGCCGGACAGGGTTCAGCGGTTATGAATGCAGGCTCTTATTATGAAGATGCTGAGAAACCTCTTGCCGCGGGGAAAAAAGTCTGCTATACTATACTGTGTTTATTCGCCGGTTCAACGCGCCGGCCTCTATATGAAATCCAACCCGTCAGGCTTTGCCTCTGACAGGAAAGGTCGTGAAGCCTATGAACAGTCCAGAACAGCACCGCAGGCAGCGGATCCTCATTGCCGACGACTCCGAGATGAACCGCTCCATCCTGGCCGACATGCTGGGAGAGGAGTACGACATCCTGGAGGCGGAGGACGGCGTGAAGGCCGTGGCCGCGCTGCAAAAATACCGCACCGCCATTGATCTGGTCCTGCTGGACATCGTCATGCCGGAGATGGACGGCTTTGAGGTGCTCACCCTGATGAACCAGCAGGGGTGGATCGAGGATATCCCCGTTATCATGATCTCCGCCGAGACCGCCCCCGCCCATGTGGAGCGGGCCTACAACCTGGGGGCCACCGATTTCATCAACCGCCCCTTCAACGGCATGGTGGTCCACCGCCGGGTGGTCAACACCACCCTGCTCTACGCCAAACAGAAGAAGCTGGTGGCCATGGTTGCCGATCAGATCTATGAGAAGGAGCGCCAGTCCAGCCTCATGATCGACATCCTCAGCCACACCGTGGAGTTCCGCAACGGGGAGAGCGGCCAGCACGTGCTGCATATCCGCACCCTCACGGAGCTGTTTTTGCAGCATCTGGTGCTCAAGACGGACCGCTACCCCCTCACCCAGGCGGACATCCGGCTCATCAGCACCGCCTCCACCCTCCACGACATCGGCAAGATCTCCATCCCCGGCGCGGTCATCAACAAGCCCGGCCGCCTCACCAGCGAGGAGTTTGAGATCATGAAGACCCACACCACCGTGGGCTCCGACATGATGGACAACCTCCCCAGCCACCAGCAGGACCCCCTGGTCAAGGTGGCCCGGTCCATCTGCCGCTGGCACCACGAGCGCTGGGACGGCCGGGGCTACCCCGACGGCCTGAAGGGGGACGAGATCCCCATCTCCGCCCAGATCGTGGCCCTGGCCGACGTGTACGACGCCCTGACCAGTCCCCGGGTATACAAGCCCGCCATCCCCCACGACAAGGCCGTGGAGATGATCCTGGACGGCCAGTGCGGCGCCTTCAACCCCCTGCTGCTGGAGTGCCTGACCGAGGTGTCCGCCAAGCTGCCCGGGGAGATGGCGGCCAACACCGGCGAGCGGGTCAGCCGCATGGAGATGCGCTCCGTGGCCGACGAGCTCCACCGCCATGAGGAGCTCTCCGCCTCCGAGCGGACCTTGCAGCTCCTGGAGCACGAGCGGATGAAGTTCAGCTTCTTCGCCGCCATGAGCAAGGAGATCCAGTTTGAGTACACCGTTGTTCCGCCCATGATTACCTTCAACACCTGGGGGGCCGAACGGCTGGGGCTGAAGGAGACGGTCATGGACCCCACCCACAGCGACTGCATCCGCCGCATCATGGACAGCGAGGCCATGGCCGGCCTCTCCAGCGCCCTCCGCGCCTCCACCCCCGCCCAGCCCGTGGTCCGGTTCGACTGCCGGATGCGCATCGGGGAGGAGGAGCGCTGGACCCGGATTGTCGCCCGGGCCACCTGGTCCAGCGACGAGCCGCCCCAGCTCACCGGAGCCATCGGCAAGGCCATCGACGTTCACGACTCCCGCATGAAGCTGGACGCCCTGGAGCGCATGGCCTCCCATGACAACCTCACGGGCCTGCTCAACCATGCCAGCGCCAAGGAGCGGATCATCGCCCGCATGGAGGATGAGCCGGGCAGCCGCTTCGCCATGGCCATCATTGACCTGGACCACTTCAAGTCCGCCAACGACAACTACGGCCACATCTTCGGCGATCATGTGCTCCGGTATCTGGCCGCCAAGCTGTGCGAGAGCATCCGGGGCGCGGATATCGCCGCCCGGGTGGGCGGGGACGAGTTCCTCCTGTTTCTGGAGTACCGGGGGGACGCAAGACCCATCATCTCCCGCATCTTCAACGCCCTGTCCTCCTGCTCCTTCGAGGGCTTCCCCATCTCCATCAGCATGGGCGTGGCCCGCACCGCCGTGGTGGGCACAGACTACGAGACCCTGTTCAACGCTGCGGATCAGGCCCTCTACGCGGTCAAGCGGGCCGGGCGCGGCTGCTACCGCTTCTACGACGAGGGAATGCGCAAGATGTTCTCCGCCATCTCGCCCATCGACAGCGCGGACGGAGACGGCAAAGACAATGAAAATAAAGGAGAGGATGCATCATGACCCTTCAGGAGTGCTACGCCGCCCTGGACGGCGACTTCGCAGGCGTTTCCGGACGGCTGCCCAGCGAGAAATTCATCCAGAAGTACGTATTGAAGTTCCTGGACGACGGCAGCTACGAGCTGCTGCTCCGGTCCATGGAGGAGGAGAACTGGGAGGAGGCCTTCCGGGCCGCCCACACCATCAAGGGCATGTGTCAGAATCTGGATTTCACCCGGCTCTACCGCTCCAGCAGCGCCCTGAGCGAGGCCCTGCGCCACGGCATAACACCCGAGGCCCCCGCCCTGCTGGAGCAGGTGCGCACGGACTACGGGCAGACGGCGGACGCCATCCGCGCCTTCCGGGAAGGTCTGGGCACGTGAAACATTCCGCGAGGTTTCAAGGAGGTGCTGACAGATGAGCAAGCTGAAAACCCGGGCTCCCCGTTTTCTGACCGTCAGCCTGATTCTGGCGTCCATCCTGACGGTGTGCATTTTTACCTTTCTGGGCGTCTACATGACCCGGCGCAGCTCAGTCACCATCGGCGAGGTGGGCAAGTTCTACATGAACGGCATGAGCGAGCAGATCTCCCTCCACTTCGCCACCACCATCAACCTGCGCCTGGGACAGGTGGAGGCCCTGGTGCAGACCAACGAGCCGGGCACGGCCAGCCACGAGAAGCTCTCCAGTGACCTGATCTTCAGCGCCCAGGCCCGGGACTTCACCTGCCTTGGCTTCTACAGCGATGACGGGACCTTTGAGATGCTCTACGGCAGCGACATACAGATCACAGACCCGGCCCCCTTCCTGGCCTCCCTGCGCGGCGGGGAGAAGAAGGTGGCCGTGGGCACCGACGCGTCGGGAGACAAGCTGGTGCTCATGGGCGTGCCCGTCGGCTATACCATGGACGGCGGGGGGAAGTCCGTTGCCCTGGTGGCGGGCCTTCCGGTGGAGTACATCAGCGAGACCCTGGCCCTCAACACCACCGACTCCGTAGTCTACTCCTACATCATCCGCCAGGACGGCTCCTTTGTCATCCGCTCCACCGAGGCCTTTCAGGACAGCTATTTTGAGCAAATCCGCGCCATGTTTGAGGAGGCGGGCAGCTCCGGCGGGGAAAGATATATCCGCGAGCTCCAGGAGAGCATGGACCATAACGAGGACTATTCCACCGTGCTGGAGATCGGCAAGGAGCGCCGTCATCTCCACTGCACCCGGCTGGCCTACTCGGAGTGGCACCTGGTTATGGTCATGCCCTACGGCAGCCTGGACGAGGAGATATCCACCCTCAGCAGTCAATGGATCGCCATGACCCTGGCCGGCAGCGCCATCATTCTGGCCGCGCTGATGCTGATCTTCGCCAAGTACATGCAGATCACCCGGGAGCAGATGGCGGAGCTGGACAACGCCCGGCGGGAGGCCATCCACGCCAACCAGGCCAAGAGCGAATTCCTCTCCAACATGAGCCACGACATCCGCACCCCCATGAACGCCATCGTGGGCATGACGGCCATCGCCACCGCCAACATTGGAGACATGCAGCAGGTGCAGAACTGCCTGAAAAAGATCTCCCTGTCCGGCAAGCACCTGCTGGGGCTCATCAACGACGTGCTGGACATGAGCAAGATCGAGAGCGGCAAGATGACCCTCAACGAGGATCAGGTCTCCCTGCGGGAGGTGATGGACAGTCTGGTAAGCATTGTCCAGCCCCAGGTGCGCTCCAAGCGCCAGCGCTTCGACGTGTGCATCCACGACATCTCCACGGAGAATGTGCGCTGCGACTGCGTGCGGCTCAATCAGGTGCTGCTGAATATCCTGGGCAACGCGGTGAAGTTCACCCCCGAGGAAGGGGAGATCCACGTGTCCATGTACGAGGAGGACTCAGACAAGGGCGAGGAATATGTGCGCATCCACTTCCGCATTAAGGACTCCGGCATCGGCATGACCCCGGAGTTCAAGGCCAAAATCTTCGAATCCTTTGTCCGGGAGGACAACGCCCGGGTCCGCCGCACCGAGGGCTCCGGACTGGGCATGACCATCACCAAGTACATTGTGGACGCCATGGGCGGCTCCATTGAGGTGGAGAGCGAGCTGGGCCAGGGGACGGAGTTCCACGTGTGCGTGGACCTGCTCAAGGCCGTGATCCAGGAGGCGGACATGGTCCTGCCGGACTGGAATATGCTGGTGGTAGACGACGATCAGCAGCTGTGTGAGAGCACGGTGGAGTCCCTGAAGGCTATCGGCGTCCACGCGGATTGGACCATGGACGCCCAGAGCGCCTTCCGGATGGTGGAGGAGCGGCACAACACGCCCCGGGAGTACCAGGTCATCCTGCTGGACTGGAAGCTGCCGGATATGGACGGCATCAAGGCGGCCCGGGAGATCCGCCGCCGGTTTGGCAGCGAGGTGCCCATCCTGCTCATCTCCGCCTACGACTGGAGCGAGATTGAGGCGGAGGCCAAGGACGCGGGGATCACCGGCTTTATCTCCAAGCCTCTGTTCAAGTCCACCCTGTTTTACGGCCTGAAGCCCTACCTGGATCCGGATCAGGCCGGCGGCCCCCAGAAGCGGGAGGCCAAGCCGGACTTCACCGGCAGGCGGGTCCTGCTGGCGGAGGACAACGAGCTCAACTGGGAGATCGCGGAGGAGCTGCTCAGCAGCCAGGGCCTGGCTCTGGACTGGGCGGAGGACGGCCATGTCTGCGTGGACATGTTCCAGGCCAAGGACCCGGGGTACTACGACGCCGTGCTCATGGACCTGCGCATGCCCATCATGAACGGCTACGAGGCCACGGAGGCCATCCGGGGCCTGGACCGGCCGGACGCCAAAACCATTCCCATCATCGCCATGACCGCCGACGCCTTTGCCGAGGACATCAAGAAGTGTCTGGACTGCGGCATGAACGCCCATGTGGCCAAGCCCATCGACGTGCGCGAGGTGTCGCGGCTGCTGCAAAAGTACATGAAATAATGCCTCCAAGGCCCCGGACCTGCGGTCCGGGGCCTTTCCCCCAGCAAAAATTGACTTCCCGCTTTTCCTGCCGCGCCGCCTTGCCAACGTGGAATGTGATGTGCTATAATAGCCACAGCGCGGGGCCCCGCCGCCGGATGGGGCGGGGCCGGCGCAAGACAAACGAAAGGAAATAGAGCCAATGGCGGATCAGAATGAGAACCTCCTGCACGGCGGGCAGGACACGGTAATGATATATTTTAACCCGGAGCTGATTCAGACCCTTGCGGACCGGTCAGCGGAGAAGCGGCAGAACTTCCGGGAGCTGCTCTCCGCCGCCGAGGACGGGGATCTGGACGCGGCCTACCGGCTGGCCCAGAACTACCGCGCCGGCGAGGACGGCGCCCCGGAGGACCCGGAGCAGGCCTTCCGCTGGTTTGCCAGGGCGGCGGAGGGGGACCACGTGGCCGCCCAGTTCGCCCTGGGCCAGTGCTACGCCAGGGGCTTTGGCACGGAGAAGGACGTGGACAAGGCCCTGGAGCTCTTCACCGCCGGAGCGGAGCTGGGCTATCTCCCCGCCGTGTGCGAGCTGGGGCTGTGCTACGAGCTGGGCCAGGGGGTGGAGATGGACAAGCTGCGGGCGGCGGAGCTCTACCGGGAGGCGGCGGAGCAGGACTTCGCCCCCGCCCAGTGCAACCTGGGCTTCTTCTACTACCACGGCATCGGCGTGGAGGAGGACGACAGCCAGGCCGCTGCCTGGTTCGCCCGCTCCGCCCAGCAGGACTACCCCCGGGCCCAGCTGCTCATGGGGGAGTGCTATGAGAACGGCTACGGCGTGGAGCAGGACGCGGAGAAGGCGGTGGCCCTCTACCGGGCCGCCCACCAGCAGGACTACAGCGCCGGCACCTGCGCCCTGGGCGTCTGCTATGACCGGGGGTTCGGCGTGGAGGAGGACCACCAGCAGGCCGCAGCCCTGTACCGTCAGGCCGCTCTGGACGGCTACCCCCGGGGCCAGTACCTGATGGGCCAGTGCTATGAGTACGGCCACGGGGTGGACAAGGACGAGGAGCAGGCCCAGCGGTTCTACCGTCAGGCCCACGAAAACGACTATCCCCCCGGCACCTGCGCCCTGGGCCTGTGCTATGAGATCGGCATGGGGGTGGAGAAGGACAAGGCCCAGGCGGTGGAGCTCTACCGCCTGGCCGCCGAGCGGGGCCACGTCCCCGCCCAGTGCAACCTGGGCTACTGCTACTACCACGGCATCGGCGTGGAGGTAAACGACGAGCAGGCCGCCTACTGGTTCGCCCAGGCGGCGGAGCAGGCCTTCCCCCGGGCCATGAACCTGCTGGGGGAGTGCTACGACTTCGGCGTAGGGGTGGAGAAGGACGTGGACAAGGCGGTGAAGCTCTACGCCGCCGCCGCGGAGAAGGGCCACGCCCCCGCCGTGTGCGCCCTGGGCCTGTGCTATGAGCTGGGCCGGGGGGTGGAGGAGGACAAGGCCCGGGCCGTGGAGCTCTACCGCCAGGCCGCCGAGCTGGGCAGCGCCCGGGCCCAGTGCAACCTGGGCTACTGCTTCTACCGGGGCATCGGCGCGGAGGAGGACGACAGCCAGGCGGTGGAGTGGTTCGCCAAGGCCGCCCAGCAGGACTATCCCCGGGCCCAGTATCTGCTGGGCCAGTGCCTGGAGTACGGCTACGGCGTGGAGCGGGACATCAACCAGGCCGCGGCGCTCTACCAGAAGGCCTGGGAGGGGGGCCACGTGCCGGCGGCCTGCGCCCTGGGCGTGTGCTATGAGACGGGCTCCGGGGTGGAGGAGGACAAGGCCCGGGCCCTGGAGCTCTACCGCCAGGGGGCCGAGGCCGGGGACGCCCGGGCCCAGTGCTGCCTGGGATTCTGCTTCTACCAGGGCATCGGCGTGGAGGAGGACGACGATCAGGCGGCGGAGTGGTTCGCCAAGGCCGCCCAGCAGGAGTACCCCCGGGCCCTCCACCTGTTGGGGGAGTGCTATGAGAACGGCTACGGCGTGGACCAGGACGAGGCCAGGGCCTTCCAGCTCTACCAGAGGGCCTGGGAGGGGGGCCATGTGCCGGCCGCCTGCGCCCTGGGCACCTGCTACGAGAGCGGAACCGGCGTGGACCAGGACGAGGCCAGGGCGGTGGAGTTTTACCGCCTGGCCGCCGAGCAGGGCCACATCCGGGCCCAGTGCTGTCTGGGGTTCTGCCACTACCGGGGCATCGGCACGCCGGAGGACAACGATCAGGCGGTGCTCTGGTTCGCCAAGTCTGCGGACGGCGGCTATCCCCGGGCCCAGATGCTGCTGGGGGAGTGCTACGAGAACGGCTACGGCGTGGAGGTGGACCTGTCCCACGCCTTCCAGCTCTACCAGTCCGCCTACGAGAGGGGCTACGCCCCCGCCGCCTGCGCCCTGGGCGTGTGCTACGAGTTCGGAGACGGGGTGGAGATGGACAAGGTCCGGGCGGTGGAGCTCTACCGCCAGGCCGCCCGGCAGGGCATCATCCGGGCCCAGTGCAACCTGGGGTACTGCTACTACCAGGGCATCGGCGTGGAGGAGAACGACGAGGAGGCGGCGAAGTGGTTCACCGAGGCCGCCCAGCGGGGCAGCGCCCGGGCCCGGCATCTGCTGGGGGAGTGCTATGAGAACGGCTACGGCGTGGAGAAAGACCCCGCCCAGGCGGCGTCCTGGTACCGTCAGGCCCACCAGCAGAGCTACGCCCCCGCCACCTGCGCCCTGGGCCTGTGCTATGAGATGGGCGTGGGCGTGGAGGAGGACAAAGCGGAGGCCGCCCGCCTCTACCGGCAGGCGGCGGAGCAGGGCAACGCCCGGGCTCAGTGCAACCTGGGGTTCTTCTACTACCACGGCATCGGCGTGAAGGAGGACGACAGGGAGGCGGCGGCCTGGTTCGCCAAGGCGGCGGAGCAGAGCTACCACCGGGCGGAGTTTCTGCTGGGGGAGTGCTACGAGAACGGCTACGGCGTGGAGCAGGACCCCAAGCGGGCGGCGGAGCTGTACGCCAAGAGCAGCGAGGGGGGCTACCGGGACGGGATCTGCGCCCTGGGCGCCCTGTATGAGAAGGGCCTGGGGGTGCGCCGGGACCGGGAGCGGGCCCTGGAGCTCTACCGGCAGGCCGCCCAGCAGGGCAGCCAGGAGGCGAAAAAAGCCCTCCAGCGTCTGGAGGGCAAAAAGCCGCGCTGGCCCTGGCGGCGGTGAGGGGCTGGGGCTACATATCCCTGTCCGGGCCGGGGGAGAAGGTCAGGCAGATCTCCAGCTTCCCCTCCCCTATCCGGGCGGAGGCCCGGCCCCCCATCCGCTCCATCAGCTCCCGGACAATCGACAGGCCCAGTCCAGCCCCACCCGCTCCGCGGGCGGGGCTGGACTGATAGAAGCGGTCAAAGAGGCGGGCCGGGTCCGGCGCGGGTCCGGGGCCCAGGGGGTTGGAGAAGCGGATCTCCCCCTCCCCTGCGGAGATGGCGAGCCCGCCGCCGCCGTGGCGGAGGGCGTTGACGATCAGGTTCCGGTACACCCGGCCCAGGGCCGGGGCGCTGGCCCAGACCGACAGGTCCCCGGAGGGGAGCTCCGGCGTGACGCCCGCCGCCTCCAGCTGGGGGCAGAGCTCCGCCAGGGCCTCCCACAGGGGCGGCAGGGCCGCCGTGGGGCCGCACTCCATGGGGGCGGGGTCATTGAGCAGCCGGGTGTAGAGAAACAGCTCCCCCAGCAGCTCCTCCAGCTGCTCCAGCCGCCGCCTCACGATGGGCAGATACGCCTCCCGCCCCTCCGGAGCATCCTCCATCAGCTGCAAATAGCCCAGGGCTCCGGTCAGAGGGGTGCGGATGTCGTGGGAGATGGCGGCCATAGCGTACTTCAGCTCCCGCTCCTCCCGCATCGTCTCCATGCGCAGCTGCCGCCCCGCCTCCAGCCGGGCATTGATTGCCCGGCACAGCCGCCGGGGCGCCGCACCGGACATCCTCACCGTCAGACGCAGATTGCTCTCCGCCGGGGTCTCCTCCAGAATCCGGGCCATCTCCAGCAGCTGACCGCGATAGGCCAGCAGGCGCAGCAGGGCGGCGGCCAGGGCGGCCAGGGTCAGAATCAGGGCAGGCAGCATAAAAATCACTCCTTAAATGTCCCGCTTCTCCATGGCCAGCAGGCTTCCCGCTCCGTAGATCACTGCCCAGGCGGCGGCGCAGGCCAGGATAACGCCGGGCTGTGCGATACCGCTCTGGGGCACGTAGACGCCCTTTACTACCGTGGAGAGAAAATACTGCTCCAGAGGAGGCCAGCCCAGCAGCTTCCCCAGCGTTCCCGCCATAACGGCGGTCAGCCCGCCTCCGGCCACCAGGGACAAAATGATGCCCAGCGTGGCGCTTCTGGTCAGCAGAACCAGCGCCAGGCCCATCAGGGAGAAGGCCCAGTGGGGCAGCCACATCCAGAATAGATACCGCAGAATTTCAAGAGCGGTATTGGGCACAGGGCGCATCCCATACAGATAGGGGGCCAGCAGAATCAGCAGCGTGCCCAGGAGGGTAATGACGGCGCTGTAAACCCCGGCAGCCAGCGCCTTGGAGAGGACATAATGTACCCGGCGGGGCTGGGCGCAGCAGATATTTTTCACAAAGCCGCTGGTAAAGTCCCCGCTGACAAAGAGCGTGACCCCAATGCCGGCGATAACCAGCAGAAAGCCGCCGCCCAGCACTTCATAGGCCAGATCAAGCTGGGTCATATTGCGGATTTCCTCCGACATCCGGAGGTCAATGTCGTCGATCTCCCCGCCGTGGACGTCCACGTAGTCCAGTGTCTCCGGATCAGAAACCACAGCTGTCAGCAGCACTACCATCAAAATCAGCCCCGCGGTCACGCCCAGGATGATATAAAAGCTCCGGGTTTTGAACAGCCGCCGGAGATCCATTCTCAGCAGATTAAACATGCTTCTCCCCTCCCATACGCTCCAGAAAATAGCCCTCCAGGTCCTGCCGGTGCTGGCTCAGCTCCTCCACCGCGACGCCCGCCTGGGTCAGGACCCGGCCCACGCTTTTGGCGTCCACCGGATCGTAGATCCGGATCTCCCTCTCCGGCCGCATCTCCCATCGGGTCAAATGGAGCGTCTGCTCCAGCAGGGCCGCCGCCTTCTCCGGCTGGTCCGTGCGCAGGCACAGGTAGTCGGCGCACCTCTGGGCCAGCTCCCCGGCGGTGATCTGCTCCACCAGCCTGCCCTCCTGGATGATGCCGTACCGGGTGGCCAGCTTGCTCAGCTCCCCCAGGATGTGGGAGCTGAGGAGGATGGTTATCCCCCGCTCCCGGTTCAGCCGCAGCAGCAGCTCCCGCATCTCCCGGATGCCCTCCGGGTCCAGGCCGTTGATGGGCTCGTCCAGCAGCAGCAGGTCCGGCCCGCCCAGCAGCGGCAGGGCCACGCCCAGCCGCTGCTTCATGCCCATGGAGTAGCGCTGCACCGGCTTTTTCTCCGCCGCGGACAGACCCACCGTTTGCAGCGCCTCGTCCACCTGCTGCCGGGGGCTGTCCAGCCCCAGCAGCGCGGCGTACAGCAGGAGATTCTCCCGCCCGCTCAGATCCGGGTACAGCCCCGGCTGCTCGATGAGGGCCCCCACCCGCCGTCGGGCCGCCGCGTCCCGGATGGGCCGGTCAAAGAGCAGGGCCTCCCCCCGGGTGGGGCGGGCCAGACCGCACAGGAGCTTCAAGGTGGTGGATTTGCCCGCGCCGTTGCGGCCGATGAAGCCGTAGATGTCCCCCTGCTCCACCCGCAGGTCCAGCCGGTCCACGGCCCACCTGTCCTTATAGCGCTTGGACAGGCCCATTGTCTGTATCACTGACATAAAACGCCTCCTTTTTTGTTTGCAGCGCCAGTATACCAGGTAATTGTCCAAGCATCGCAAAGGAAAGGTAAAGAAAGTATAAAGTTCAGAGCCTGTATTCGCAGCCGGGGGGCGCGGATTCGGCGGAGGATTCCCGGACGCATCCGGCTGCGTTCTCAGCTGTCAGCCAGCCGGAAGCCGATGCCCCACACGGTCTGGATATATCCGTCCGTGCCGCTGGGCCGCAGCTTGGCCCGGATATTGCTGATGTGGACGGAAATGGTCTTGTCCTCCACGGCGCACTCCTCCTGCCAGACCGCCTCGTAGATCTGCTGCTTGGTAAAGACCCGCTTGGGGCGGCCCGCCAGCAGGGCCACGATCTTGAACTCGTGGGCCGTGAGGCTCACCGGCTGTCCGGCGGCCGTGAGGGTCATTTCCTCCAGGTCAAGCTCCCAGGCCCGGAAGCGCAGCTCCTCCCTGGCAGGGGCGGCGCTGGCGTGGCGCAGCTGCACCTGGACCCTGGCCCACAGCTCCTCCAGCGCGTAGGGCTTGGTGAGGTAGTCGTCCGCGCCGGAGGTGAGCAGCGCCACCTTGCCGGACAGCTCTGTCCTGGCGGACACAACGATGATCGGGGTTCGGCCTGACACCTCCTCCACCAGCTCGTCCCCGGAGAGGCCCGGGAGCATCAGATCCACCAGCAGCAGGTCATAGCCGCCCTCCCGCCAGAGACGCAGCCCCTCGGTGCCGGAGAATGCCTGGTCACAGGCGCAGCCCCGGCGGCGAAGGTATTCGGCGGCGGCGTTGTTGATGTCGGTATCGTCCTCTATGATGAGAATTCGGGCCATATGACGGCCTCCTTACAGTTCTGTATACGGGTGTGAAAGGCCCGGACCTCTCCTGGTCCGGGCCTTGGGCTGGTCTATTTGTCCTTCTCCATCAGGGTCTGGACACTGGCGGCCAGACCGGCCAGGGATTGGATCTCACTGGGAATGATGATCTTGGTGGCCTTGCCGTCGGCGGCGGCCTGGAAGGCTTCCAGGGCCTTGAGCTTCACCACCTGATCGTTGGGGGCGGCCTCGTTGAGGAGCTTGAGGGCGTCGGCGGTGGCCTGCTGCACCCGGAGGATCGCCTCCGCCTGGGCCTCCGCCTCCATGATCCGGGCCTGCTTGGCCGCGTCGGCCCGCAGAATGACGGACTGCTTCTCGCCCTCGGCCACCAGGATCTGGCTCTGCTTCTGGCCCTCGGCCTGGAGGATGGACTCCCGGCGCTCCCGCTCCGCCTTCATCTGCTTCTCCATGGCGTCCTGGATCTCCCGGGGCGGGATGATGTTCTTCAGCTCCACCCGGTTGACCTTGATGCCCCAGGGGTCCGTGGCCTCGTCCAGGATGGCCCGCATCTTGGTGTTGATGTGGTCCCGGCTGGTGAGGGACTGGTCCAGCTCCAGGTCACCGATGATGTTGCGCAGGGTGGTGGCGGTCAGGTTCTCAATGGCGCTCATGGGGTGCTCCACGCCGTAGGTGTAGAGCTTGGGGTCAATGATCTGGAAATAGATGACCGTGTCGATCTGCATGGTGACGTTGTCCTTGGTGATGACGGGCTGGGGCGCGAAGTCCACCACCTGCTCCTTCAGGCTCACCCGCTTGGCCACCCGGTCAATGATCGGCAGCTTGATGTGGAGCCCTACGCCCCAGGTGGTGTTGTAAGCGCCCAGGCGCTCCACCACAAAGGCGCGGGACTGCTGGACCACGTGGATGTTGGTTACCAGCAGGATCAGGACGATCACGCCGATGGCAATCAGAATGTACGGCATAGTTTGGCCTCCTTTATTTGGATGGATCCATTATAGCACAGACGGCGGGAATTTTCCACTAGTTTTTCTTTTTCCCAGTTCCTCGCTCAGGTCAGGCGGTATGCTATGATACACACTCCAGATAACATCAATACGGGCAACCGAACAATAACCACCATTGCCGCCAAAAGTTAACCCATATATAGGTAATTCCTGCCTGATGATCTGCTATGATGTGGTCATAATCATCAGATGGGGGTTGTTATGAGCTATCATGAGATTATAGTGAATCGAATAACCGCCCTGTGCAGGGAGCGGGGCTTTTCCATCAACCAGTTGGCAATGATGAGCAACATCGGGCAATCCACATTAGATAACATCATACATGGCAATTCCAAAAATCCAACCATACAGACCCTGCACAAAATCGCGCTGGCCTTTCATATGACGGTTGCGGAGTTTCTCGATTATCCGGAGCTGAATCACTACTCGTTTGACGAAGCGTTTCCGGACGAGCAGGAAAATGGAGATTTGTACATTGATTGATTATCGTCCGTTGTGGAGCACTATGCGGCAGCGAAACATATCGCAGTATCATTTACTTCAGGCAGGCATTGATAATAAAACGCTGGATTCTCTGAAAAAGAACAAAAATATAACCATGCTCACCCTGGAAAAGCTGTGTACAATCATAGACTGCACCCCCAACGATATTGTCCAGTTTACCCAGGAGTCATGAATCAAACAGCCGGCGGCGATGGTTCACACCATCGCCGCCGGTTATTACTGCCTATCTTGTGTGACTGCCGCCTTACATCAGCGGATCCATGCTCAGCGCCGGATGGCCCTTCTCGCTGAGGAAGGTCATCAGGGTCTCGGGATCCTCGGCAATGGTCTCATCGCCGATCATGTCGCAGAAATTGTCAATGTTGTACAGCTCCTTGGCGGACTGGTTTACCTTCTCGGCCACCTGGTCCTTCAGGGCCTTGGGCATCCACACAATGCGGCCCAGACCGCCCTCCGCCTTCATGAACTTCTTGGAGGCGATGAAGTGCTTGCCGTGGCCCATGAAGCCCGGGGTCTGCACGCCGCCGCCGGTCATGGAGGCCATCTCGGAGAAGGTCATGCCCAGGGGGGTCATGCCCGCGTGCTCGCGGTTCACGATCACCACGCCGTTGGAGAAGGGCTCAATGCCGCAGATGCACTCGAAGCAGCCGCAGGAGGTCATGGGATCCTCCATGATGGAGTACAGGGTAACGCTCTCCAGAGCGCCCTGGCTGTACTTGTTCACCGCCTCGTTGACCTCTTCCCAGCGGCCCACGTTCTCGTCGATGACCTTGTTCTTGGGCACGATCTGGCAGGGGCCGGAGGGATCCAGCTCGTTGGTGGCCTTGGCGTCCAGCCAGCTCACCGCGCCGCACAGGCCCAGACGCTCCGGGGTGACGATGCACACGTGGCTGGGGGAGAAGGACTGGCACATAATGCAGGTGTAGAACTGGTCCACATTCTCGTCCGTCAGGCTGCCCAGACGCTCGTCGCGCTTTTCGTAGGCGGGGATGGCCACCTCCTGGCGGAACTTGGCGCACTCGTCGGGATCGGTGATGATGGTGACCTCACACTTGTCGATGACCGCGTCATAGTCGCTCTTGAGCTTGGCGTAGAGCACCTCGGCAAAATCCTTGGCCCGCACGCCGGCCTCAAAGGCGGCCTTGCTGATGCGCACGCGGATCACGTCCCGCTGGCCGGTGTGCATCACGCCCTCCATGCAGTTGATGTAGGCGTGGAACTTGCGCTCAAACACGGACTCAAAGTCGCTGGTCATGTTCTTGCCGGCCACGTCGGCCACCATGCAGAAGTCCACCTTGCTGCCCACCTCGAACTGATCGAAGTCGGGCCCGATGAGGGTGAAGCGGTGGTCCTCCACCTGGGAGAGCTCCTTGCTGCGCACCAGCTCCAGGCCGGTCTTGCGGGAGCCGTCGAACTCCAGCTGCATGTCGCCCCGGCGGACAATCTCGCCCTCAAAGGCGGAGGAGAAGGCGACAGGGATGTCGATCTTGGTGATCTTGATCTTGATGTCCCGGGCCTCCAGGCTGGTGGCGTTGAACTTGGTGGTGTCAGGCTGGATGATGAGGCTCTTGGGCACCCGGAACATGTTGTTCTCCTCGGTGTCGTTGGTGACAACGGGGAAGCCCAGCTGGATGGCGCCCGCGCCGCAGGCCACGGTCATGTCGTCCACAGGGGCGTAGGCGTTGACAAAGGCGAACACGCGCTCCATGGTGTAGCGCCACATGGCCTCGTAGTCGCCGGCCTGGGTGCTGCCGAAGATGAAGGCCGCGCGGAGGGCCACGCTGACCACGTGGGCCACGCTGGAGAGGTCATGGCCCAGAGCCACGTTGCGCACGTTGAAGCCCAGCTTCATGCCCTGCTCCACGCACTGGTCAATAATGCCGCCCACCAGGGTGACGAAGATGCCCTGGGACTGGTACTCCTTGACCAGGTTTGCGCCCTCCTCGGCGGTGGGAGCCGCGCCGATGATGACCGCCACGCCGGGGATGTCCCGGGTGACCAGGGGCACGCCCAGCTCGCGGACCTGGGCGTCGGTGAAGTGGCCCTGGACCGGATCCTCATAGGGGCTGCCGCCGGCCATGGCGTACTTCATCAGCTCGATCATCTCCGCAGACAGGGCGGTGGCCACGCCGGAGGTAAAGATATCCTTGGTGCGGTTGTTGCGGGTCATGAACGCCTTGATCTCGTTGTCCAGAGCGTCCTTGGCCTCGCCCACCGTGGCCACCTTCCTGCCGGTCATGGCGTACAGGCAGGGCAGGGAGTAGGCGGTATCCCCGAAGGTGGCGGGGGCGTCGGGCCCCAGCTTGGCCAGGGCCTCGTCCACCGCCTTGACCGCCAGGGCGTACATCTCGTCGTTGCCGGAGAAAACGCGCTCAAATAATGTTTTCACGTTATGATTCACTCCTCACGATACTCTCAGAAGTTATTTTTCTCTTGGTCCTCTTGGTCCATTTTGTCCTTGATGGCCCGGATCTCCTCCACGGCCTGGGCGCTGTAGTCGAAGGGGGACCGGCCGCTGCGGTCCGCCTCGATCACGCCCGCGCTGTAGTGGATGAACCCCAGCAGGTCCTGGGCCGGGATCCGCGCCCGGAGAAATTCCTCATCCCGCTCATCCCGGACCTTGTTGGCCACCACCCGCACCTTGTTCACGCCGATATCCGCAGCCAGACTCTTGATGCGCTCATAGGTCTGGATGCTCCGGGCCCCGGGCTCGATGACCACGATGAACTGGTCCATCACAGAGGCCGTGCCCCGGCCCAGATGCTCCAGCCCCGCCTCCATGTCCATGACCACCACGTCGTCCCTGCGGAACACCAGCTTCGACAGGATGGCCTTGAGCATCACGTGCTCCGGGCACACGCAGCCGGACCCGCCGGTGTCCACGGTGCCCATGACCAGCAGCTTCACGCCGTTCACATCCCGGCTGAGCTTGTCGGGCAGATCGGAGACCTCTGGGTTGAGCTTATAGAAGGTGTTGGACTCGTTGGCAGCGGTCCGCTCCCGGGCCAGCTCCTTCATCTTGGAGACGGGGACGATGGCGTTGACCTCCTCCTCCGTCAGCCCCAGGGCCAGGCCCAGGTTGGCGTCCGGGTCCACGTCCGCGGCCAGGACGCTGCGGCCCTCGGCGGCGTAGAGCCGGCATAGGGTGGAGGCGAAGGTGGTCTTGCCCACCCCGCCCTTGCCGGTGATGGCTACTTTCATAGGAAATCCTCTTTACTTAATCTTTAGTTACCGTTTTCTCAGCCTCCCGGCGGCGGCAAGAACCAGACCGGAAATTCCGAAAAGCAGTCCCGCCGCGCCCTCCCGAAGAGAGCAGAACAGGTTCAGACAGATATCCGCCAGGAATTCCATGGGACGGCCTCCCCTCGAAAACAGTATGTATCTATAACGATCAGATCCCCAGGGCTGCGCGCTTGGCCTCAATGGCCTCGATCATCTTGTCGCCCAGCTTGCCGATGTCCAGCTCCACGGTGTACTTGGCCTCCACCCAGTCCTTGATGCCGTGCTCGCCCTGGAGCAGGTTGGTGACCTCCTCGGAGCCCTTGGTGTAGGGATCCACGCCCAGGAAGGTGTCGATGCCGGTGGCGACGACGTAGTTGCCGATGGACACGGCCTTCTCGCTCATCCACTCGGGGGCGCAGCCCACCAGGGGGATCTGGGAGATGTTCCAGCCGGAGTCCTTGGCCACGTCGGCGGCCAGGACCATCATGCGGGAGATGTCCACGCAGGAGCCCATGTGGAGCACCGGGGGAATGCCCACCAGCTCGCACACCCGCTTGAGGCCGTCGCCGCACAGCTCCTTGGCCTCCTTGTCCAGCAGGCCGGACTTGGCGGCGGCCTGGGCGGCGCAGCCAGACACAACGATCAGGATATCGTTGGCCAGCATTTTCTTCATCAGCTCGATGTGGGCGGTGTCGGGACGGACCTTGGGGTTGTTGCAGCCGACGAAAGCCATAGCGCCCCGCAGCACGCCGGACTTGATGCACTCGATAAGGGGCTTCATGGTGCCGGTTACGTCCACCTGGGTGTTGGTCACGCCGTCCAGGCACTTCTTGATGGCCTCCACGGAGTAGCCCACGGTGGCGTTGGCCTTGATGTCGGGAATATGGACCAGATCCTGGTTGCGGTTCTTGAAGTTCTCCACCGCCATGCGGACGATGGCCTTGGCGTTCTCACCGGCGGTCTCCTCGCTGAAGTGGATGAACTCGCTGTCCGGCATCCGGGCGATGTCAGAGGTGGTGATGAACTTGGTGTGGAAGCACTTCGACAGGGGGCCCAGGGCGGGGAAGATGCACTGAACGTCCACCACAATGGCCTCGCAGGCGCCGGTGAGCACCACGTTCTCCTGCTGGAGGAAGTTGCCGGCCATGGGGATGCCGTGGCGCATGGCCACCTCGTTGGCGGTGCAGCACACGCCGCAGATGTTGATGCCCTTGGCGCCGTTGGCCTTGGCCAGGGCGATCATCTCGGGATCCTGGGCGTAGAACACGATCATCTCGGACAGGGAGGGGTCATGGCCGTGGACCACGATGTTCACCATGTCCTTCTCCATCACGCCCAGATTGGCGGTGGTGTCGATGGGCTTGGGGGTGCCGAAGAGCACGTCGGAGAACTCGGTGCCGCACATAGACCCGCCCCAGCCGTCGCACAGGCCGGCCCGCAGGGACTGGCGGATGAGGGCCTCCGGCAGGGAGGAGCAGCCCATATGGGTCATATGCAGGGACTGGGAGACCTCCCGGTCAATGGCCCGGGGCTCGATGCCCGCGTCGTGCCAGAGCTTCCGGGTGTGCTCGGGAGCCCGGGAGAGGAAGCGGCAGTTGCCGAAGGGCTTGCCGTACTCCATGAGGGCCGTCTCCGCTACCTCGTGGGCCAGATCATAGATGTCCTTGCCCTCGGTCTCAATGCCCCACTCGCCGGCAATCCGCTTGAGCTTCTCGGGGTCCTTGACCGTGTAGTTGCCGCCCTCCTTGGTCTGGTAGAGGGTGTGGCAGATGGAGCGGCCGTGATCGGAGTGGGTAGCCGCGCCGCCGGCGGTGAAGCGCAGGTAGTTGCGGGCCACGATGCCGTGGACGTCGCAGCCGCAGATGCCTCTGGGGGCCTTGGGCGTGATGCGGCACGGGCCCATGGAGCAGATGCGGCAGCAGATGCCCTCCTCGCCGAATTTGCAGTGGGGGGTCTGGTTCTTGACGCGCTGCTGCCAGGAGTCCGCGCCGACCTGACGGCCGTTTTCCAGCAGCCGTTCGGTGGCGGCTTCCATTTGCTCGACAGTGATTAGTTTCATAGCCGGAATGTGGAAAGCACGGTGGACGTGCTCTCGTTTCTCCTTTCTATCCAGATAAATGATCGTCATGGGGGATCCGTATTGTCACATTTTTCACAATACATCGTCTATATCTTAACAAAATCCACCGAAAAAAGCAAGTGTAAAATCCCCCCATGGGGGACTTTTTTTCGGTTTTTGGGGCGGGTTTGCAAAATTCAGCGGAATGCCCAATACCTGGCCCGGCCCCCGGAGCGGGCGGCCGCCGAAAGCGCCGCCGCCGCCCCAAAGGAGGGGCTTTTCCCCGGCTTTTCGCCAAATCCCGGGAGGAAAAAAAGACGGCGGACCGGAGGCTTCTCCCTCCGGCCCGCCGGGTCCGCCGCCCCCGGCGGGGTGCGGCGGGGGCGGTCACTTCACAAACTGCTCGATGGCACGGTTGAGCTCGTCAATGGCAGCCCGGTCCTGGGTGCTCATGGCGTCCACAATGCAGTGCTCCAGGTGGTCCTTGAGGATGACCTTGCCCGTATTGTTCAGGGCGCTGCGCACCGCTGAGAGCTGGACCAGGACCTCCGCGCAGTCCCGGCCCTCCTCCACCATGGCCTTCACCCGCTCCAGGTGGCCGATGGCCCGGGCCAGCCGGTTCACCACCGCCCGGGTCTGGGTATGGGTATGGGCGTGGTCTGAATGCTGCTCACACATGGGCTTGCGCCCCCTTTCCTCCTGTCGATTCACGGCCCATTATACCAGACCGGGCGGAGGAGCGCAAGCCCCGCCGGGGGATCGCCACTTTTTACCGGACGCCGCAGGCGGTCTCCCGCCTTTCTCCGCCGTTTGTCCTCACGGGATACCGCCGGAGGGTCATCTGTCCCCGCCGGAGGGCCCCCGCTTCTCCGCCCGCCGGGCCACGCTGTTGGTATCCAGGGAGTCCCGGAACACCACGAACCGATCGTACAGAAACTCCAGGACAAAATTGGCAATCATGTTGAGGGCCGTCACCAGATACTCGTTCCATCCCAGCACGTCCGCCAGATAGTGGCCCAGCCAGGTGGAGGCGGGGGTGAACACGCAGTAGAAGGCCAGCACCAGAGCCATGGCCCTGGGCACGTTGCTGGCGGACTGGAAGGTGTAGCGCCGGTTCAGGGTGAAGTTCCACACCACGGACAGCGTCAGGGCGATCAGGTAGCAGGGCCAGTAGCTCCACCCCGTCAGCTCGTTGAGCAGGGAGAAGACTCCCAGCTCGATAATCCCTGCGGAGAGGGAGAACAGGATAAATTTCAGGGAGCGCAGCAGCTCTTTTCGATTCATCATCGTCCCTCCTTTCATCCGTTCAGGGCCCGGAAGTGGTCCCTGTTGGCCCGGTAGAGCCGTCGGAACACGGCAAAGCTCTTTTCGTAGACCGCCCGGGCGTCCCCGTTGGGCCGGAACACCCGCTCCGGCGGGATCAGGGCCCCCACGCCCTCCAGGTCCGGCAGGAGCCCCAGACCCACGGCCATCACCGCCGCCGCGCCCACGCTCCCCGCGTTCTGGGGGCTGGCCACGGTCTCCACCGTCCGGCCGGTGACGTCCGCGAGGATCTGGGCCGTCACCGGCGACAAGGCCCCGCCCCCCACGAACCGGACCGGATCGGAGGTGGCCGTCTTCCCGGCCTGACACTCCAGCATCCACCGCAGATGGAAGCACACCCCCTCCAGCACCGCCCGGATGAGCTCGCTCTTGCCGGTGTTCAGGCGGATGTTGAAGAACATCCCCGCCGCCGCCGGGTCCTCAAAGGGGCAGCGGTTGCCGTGGAGCCAGGGGGTGAAGAGCACGCCGCCGGACCCCGGGGGAACCCGCTCCACGGTCTCGGTGAGGTAGTCGTAGAGGCTGGCATACACCGCCTCCTGACTTCCTGTCACGTCCCGCTTCTCCAGGTACACCCCGATCTCGTCCAGAGCCAGATGGTCCTTCACCCACTCCAGGCACTTCCCGGCGGTCTCCATCTCGGCGAAGTAGTTGAACCGCCCCCGCTGGGCCCCCACGATGGCGGCAATCATGGCGTTCACGTCCACCAGCTGCCGGTCCGTCACCGTGGACACCCAGCCGGAGGTCCCGCAGTAGATGTGGGTGGACCCCACCGCCGCCGCCCCCGCGCCGATGCCGATGAGGGACGCGTCCCCGCCGCCGCCGAACACCGGCGTGCCCGGGGCCAGCCCCAGCTCCGCCGCCGCCCGGTCCGTCAGGCCCCCCACCCGGTCCGTGGACTGGATGATGGGGGCCAGGTGGTCCGGCTCCACGCCGAACATCCGGCACAGCTCCCCGCTCCAGTCCTCCCGCCGGGTGTCGTAGAGCAGGGTTGCGTAGGCGGAGTCCTGGGTCATCACTGCCCGGCCGGTACACCGCAGGAGCAGATACTCCTTCACGTCCAGCCACTTGTCCGCCCGCCGGAAGTTCTCCGGCTCATGGGCCTGGACCCACTTGTATTTCCACACCGGGTCCTTCACGCTGCTGGGCACCGCCCCGGTGGCCCGCAGGCACCGGAGCAGCTTGAACACGTTGGCCCCGGCGATTCTGGGGCCGTGGGCCAGCCCCTTTTTCAGCTCCGCCCCCGCCCGCTGGTCCATGTAGCTCATGGCCGGGCGCAGGCTCCGGCCCTCCCGGTCCACCAGGACCAGCCCCTGCATCTGGGAGCAGAAGGAGAGACCGGCCACCTGCTCCGGGGTGATCTCCGTGCGTGTGAAGAGCTCGCCGGTGGTGCGGCCCATGGCCCGCCACCACTCCTCCGGGTCCTGCTCCGCGCCGCCGCCCTCCAGGAGGCGGAGGCCGTAGCCCTCCTGGGCGCTGGCCAGGAGCTCGATCCGCTCCCCCAGGCCGAACAGGCATGTCTTCACCCCCGTGGTGCCGATGTCGTAGGCCACTACATAGGTCATCTCGTTCCCTCCCCACGGCCGCTCCCCCTCCGGGGGACAGCCCTCAGCCTTTCCGCTTTCCATAGGCGTACCGGTACGCCAGCCGCTGGATCAGCGCGTCCGCCTGCCCCAGGGGGCGGCAGCCGGGCTCCTCCCGGGCGTAGAGCCAGGCGGTGCAGCCCTTGCGCAGCAGGGAGCGGGCCGCGTCCACATCCCCGGCCGTGGCCCCCGCGCACAGGGCCCCGCAGCCGCGGAGCAGCACCGCGTTCCTGCCCCGGATTGCCCGCTCCACCCGTCCCGGCTCCGCCGGCACGCACAGCACGTCCGCCCCGGCCATCTGGGCCAGATCGTCCAGATAGGGCCGCAGGCGGCGGACCCGTCCGCTCACCGCCGCCACCTCCGCCGCCCTCTCGTGGGCGGCGTACTGGAAGGGCCCGGCCCGGTAGAGGGCGGCGTGGAGGGCCGCAATGGGGGGCAGGGACCGGCCGGCCACGGGGTAGCTCCGGCGCTCCCCCTCCAGCTCCAGCAGGAACGCGTCCCCCCGCCGCCAGCTGACCCCCCAGTCCGGCACGGGCTCCCCGCCCGCTGCGGCCTCCGCCACAGACCGGCACCGCTGGCCGCAGACCTCCTCCAGCGCCCGGGCGGCGGCGAAGGCGTCCTCCATGTCCCGGCCCAGGCACAGCGCGCCGTGGCTGCGCAGCAGAAACACCCGGCAGTCCGGCCACGCCTCCGCCTCCGCCGCCACGGCACGCCGCAGCCGCTGGGTGCCCGGCAGTCCGTAGGCCGCGCAGGGGACCCGCTTGCCCAGGTCCGGGTGGATGAACCCCGTCAGGGCCCGGCCCGCCGTGCCGGCCACGGAGGCCCAGCGCTGGTGGGTGTGGATGACGAACCGGACCTCCGGCCGCAGCCGGTAGGCGTCGGCGTGGATGCCCTTCTCGCTGGAGGGCTTCACCGTCCCGCTGTGGGATCCGTCCGCGATGTTCACCACCGCCAGCTGCTCCGGCCTCAGATCCTCGTAGGGCAGGCCGCTGGGGGTGATGACAAAGGCCGTGTCCGACACCCGGGCGCTGATGTTGCCCCAGGTGCGCTCAATGAGCCCCTCCCGGACCAGCCGGAGCCCCGCCTCCAGAACCTGCTCCCGGGCAGCCGTCTCCGTCATGGCCGGTCCTCCAGGGGGCCGCAGCCCGCCAGCACCCGGTCAAACCGGGAGAGCACGTCGTCGATCATCTCCTCCGTGTAGGCCGCGCTGGTGTACAGCCGGGACCCGGCCAGGGTGACGATGCCCTCGGCCATGTAGGCGGCCCCCATGTGTTCCATCTCCTTCTGGCGGATCCCGGTCTGCCGGAGGAGCTCCGGGATTGTCCAGGGCTTCTTCCAGTCAATGGCGAAGTGCATGGTGCCGGCATTGTCCAGGTGGCAGATGGAGCCCTGGTTAAAGGCCACGAAGGGCAGGCCGTATTTGTGAATGAGCGCCTGGAGCCCCGCCGTCAGCCGGTCCCCCATGCGCCCCGCCGCCTCGCAGGCGTTGGTGCGCTCGATCTCGCAGAGGGTGTAGTACCCCGCCGCGCAGGAGAGGGGAGTGGCCGCCATGGTGCCGCCGCACATGGCCTTTGGCACCTTCTTGCCCGAGGCGTCCAGCCCGGCCCCCAGATGGGCCATGCAGTCCGCGTGGCCCCCCACGCCGCCGGCGCCGGGGTAGCCGCCGGCGATGATCTTCCCGAACACCGTCAGATCCGGGTCCACCCCGAAGAACCCCTGGGCTCCGCTCAGCCCGATGCGGAACCCCGTGACCACCTCGTCGAAGATCAGCAGGGCCCCGTACTGCCGGGCCAGCCTGGCCGCGCCCCGGACAAACTCCCGGCTCACCGGCCGGGTGCCGCTCTCCGGGCCCATGGGCTCCAGGTATACCGCCGCCGTGCCGCCGCTGCGGCGGTTGGCCCGCAGCTTCCGCTCCAGGTCCTCCAGATCGTTGGGGAAGAACTCGTCCGTGTGCTTGAACACGAAGCCGGGCACGCCCTTGGACATAATCCCCTTGGTCCCCGGCACCCGCATGCCGTAGGCCAGCTGATCGGACCAGCCGTGGTAGGCCCCGCCCATTTTCAGGATGTTTTTCTTTCCTGTCTTCAGCCGGGCGATCCGGGCCGCGCACATGGCCGCCTCCGTGCCCGAGCCCAGCATCCGGAACATCTCCACCGAGGGCACCAGATCGGAGATCTTTTTTGCCAGCTTGTACTCGTACTCGTGGAACAGCCCCGTGGAGGGGCCGCAGGTGTTGAGCAGCTCGATCACCCGCTCCCGCACCTGGGGCATGTTGCTGCCCAGGATGGTGGGCCCGCCGGCCTGGAGCAGGTCATAGTACCAGTTGCCGTCAATGTCCCACAGCCTGGCCCCCTCCGCCCTGGTGATGACAATGGGAAAAGGGTAGTTGAAGGCCAGGTTGTGCTGCACGCCGCCGGGGATCACCTTCTTGGCCTGACCGATCATCTCCCGGGACCGGGGACACCTGGCGTTAAAGTAGTTCTCCACGTAGTCCGCCAGCCTGTCCCGCCGGATGGACCAGACTGGCTGCCGGATCAGCTCGTCCAGCTGGGCCGTCACCGCCGCCGCGTCCAGATATTGGTCAATCGCAAAGCCGTTATATGCCATCGTTTCCGCCTCCTTGTGCGTTCTTGCGCATACGCGTCCTGCAGGCGCCCATACGCCGTCTGTGAACAGATATTCATCTCTCACACTCAGCCTATCACACCCGCAGCCACTTGTCAACCAATGGCCGCAGATCCCCGGGGAAATCCATTTTTACAGCGGCAGACAACCCCTTTCGGGATCTGTGCAGGGGCGAGGGATGCTCGCCCCTGCAGGAAGCTGCGTTTTTCGGAAGATGGATTTCCGGGGCAGAGCCCGACAGAAAAGCCGGCTGGCAGGCCAGCCGGCTCTCTCTTGTGTGGGCGCGTCTTCCGCTGACAGGCGCGCTACTCGTCCTTCTTCTCCTCCCCGGCGGGCTGGGGCGGGGGGACCGCCTTCCTTCTGCGGCGGCCCAGACGGCGGAGGCCCAGCACGCCGCCGGCGATCACCGCCGCCAGCAGCAGCAGGGTCATCCAGTTGGCGGCCAGACCGATCACCAGCTCCTCCATGTTGTCCCTGCCCCGCTGGAGGCCGGTGGAGAAGGCGGAGCCCAGCCGCTCACCGAAGGTCATGGGGGTCTCCTCGTCCGTGGACAGGCGGTAGACCTCCCGGAGCTGGAGGTTGACGGTGGAGTAGCCCACCAGGCTGTCGTACCGGCGCAGGCTGCCGGTGAGGTACTCGATCTGGAGCTCCGTCTCGCTCAGGGCGCTCTCCAGGGCGATGATATCCTCCATGGTGGCCGCCTGGGCCAGCAGGGTTTGCAGCCGCTCCAGCTTGGTGCGCTGGGTGGTCAGACGGGCCTCGCTGTCGTAGTAGGTCTCGCTGACGTCCTCGCTGTAGGCGTCCCGGCTGACCATGTGGGCCGCCTCCCCCGCCCGCTCCAGCAGGGGCTCGAACTGCTCCGCCGGGACCCGGATGGTGCAGGAGAGGCGGCGGTAGCTGCCCCCCTGGTAGAGGCTGCGGCTCTCAAACCAGCCCCCCAGCTCCTTGACCGCCTCGTCCAAAGCCTGACTGGCCTGGTCAAATTCCTTGGTCTCCAGATCCACGTCGGCGGTGTAGATGATCTTCACCCCCGCGGGCAGCCCGCCGCCGCTCTCCTCCGGGGACGGCTCCGGCATGCCCGTGTCCGCCCCGTCCAGGGCCCAGCCGTACTCCCCCTCCGCCGGGGCCTGGGGCGCGCTGTCCGTGGATACCATGTTGTTGTCCGCGGGCCTGCTGGCAGCGCTGTTGCTGCCGCCGCCGCAGGCGGTGAGGGTCAGCAGGGCGCACAGCAGCACCGGCAAAAGCCTTGTTCCCATTCTTTTCATCTTGACTTCCTCCTTTATGGCATATTTCTGTTTGCCTCTACCCATAAGGACGCAAACGGGAGGCAAATGTTCCGCGGAGCAGCAAAAATTTCTTCTCTCAGCGGCCGCGGCCTCCCAGCCGCAGTTGGCTGGGAGGCCGCGCTCTTGCCTGTATCCACAGCCGCTGAGCACCGTCCGGCCGGTTATGAATACAGATTCTTAATCATCCAGTTCCATCTGGACAATGGAGTTGTCGTCCATCCGCTTGTAGAGGTGCTGGAGATCGCTGCTGAGGTAGAAAGTACCCATAAAGACGTTGGTGCCGTCCAGGGCGTCCTCCAGGTAGATGTTCAGCTCCCGGCAGGAGAAGCTGTCCACCAGGACCCAGCCCGTTTTGGGGTAGACCGTGTAGTCGTGCATATCGTCCCCCTCCAGGCCCAGCTTCTCCGGATTCAGCCCGTTGAAGTACTCCAGCTGCTCCGTCAGCGCCTTGGGCTGGGCGGGCTCCTCCGTCTCCTCCTCCAGCGGCGGCAGAATGGTCCCCTCCTGGTGGGAGACCTGGATGGCCAGAGCAAACTCAGACCACGCCACCACCACCTGGAAGATCTTCTTGCTCTCCCCCTCCGCCGGCTCCACAGCGGACATCTTCTCCAGTATGACGGTCCCGGTCAGGGTCTCCAGCTCCGGCTCGTCAGCCAGCATCCGGTTCTCCTGGTCCGTGACATTGAACCCCTGCTCGCCGCCCCGCAGCACGCCGATATACTCCGCCGCCATCAGGGCCGGGTCCTCCATCTGGTTGTAGTGATAGGTGTATGATTCCACCCCGGCCTCGGCCGCCGCCTCTGTGGGGGCCTCCACGGAGGCGAGAAGGGCCTCGCCCTCGTCGATGATGCTGTCCAGGGAGACCACCTGGTCCTCCCCCACGGCGTAGACCGCCGGGGCCTCCTCCTTCTTGTCGCCGCAGGCCGTCAGAAGGGCCAGCATCAGGGCCGCAGCCAGGAAAATGCCGACTTTATTTCTCATGTGATGTCCTCGCTTTGTTCTCAATATCGCCGGCGCGTCAGTCGATGGTGCGCCGCTCCTCCCGCCGGATTGTCACCTGATCGTTGTTGCGCAGCTCGTGGGTGAAGGGGCAGTCCGCGCCGTTCACCTGGAGCACCACCGGGCAGTCCAGGGTCTCGAAGTCGATGCCGGACCGGTCCAGCAGATCCATCAGGTAGTAGGGCCCGCCGTCCGCCTTCCCCGGCAGCACCAGGGCCTGACCGTTGAGGTAGATCCACAGGGGCTTCACCGCCGGTCTGGCGGGCTCCGCCGCCGGCGCGGGGAGGGGGGCAGGCTCCTGCGGGACTGCGGCCGCCAGAGCGGACTCCTGTGCCGGCTCCGGCGCGGGCTCCGGCATCTCCGGCTCCGCCGGCTCCGGCGCTCCCTCGGCCCCGGGCTCCGCCGGAGGCTCTGTCTCCTCCCCCTCCGGCGAAGGGGCCTCCTCGGGCGCGTCCTCCGTCAGCTCGAAGGGCTCCTCCGTGGTTTGCAGCTGATCGCCGCTGTGCAGGAGCTGGTCCAGGGGGGCGGGGCGGCCGTTAATCAGTACGCCCCCTAAAAAGTCCTCCCCCAGCAGATCCTGGGCCGTCCGCTCGGCGGACTGCCCGGACACGGCGGGGATAAACTCGATCGCGTCCCCGGCGTAGACCACCGCGGAGGGGGCCGTATCCTCGCCGTTGAGCTTCAGGGTGCAGGGCACGGCGCTCTCCCCCCGGAAGGTCAGCCGCTGTCCGTCCAGGGTGACGCTCAGGCTCTTGCCCGTGCGGCCCAGCAGGTCGGCGGAGGTGTAGCCGTTCATCATCAGAAGATCCAGTACGGTCAGCGTGCCGCTGCGGAAGAGCTTGGCGGGCTGGCCGTTGAGCAGGATCCGGTAGCTGTCGCTGATAAGCCCCAGCCCGGCGGACACGGCGATGCCCAAAGGGGTGGCGTACTCGGGATCGTTGAGCTCATACTCCTGGGAGAAGGCGCTGATCTCGTAGTTGTTCCCCGCCAGGGCCACCCGCCGGTCATCCATATCCAGACACTGGGCCACCAGCTCCCGCAGTCCCACCAGCTTGCTCCCGCCGCCGGCCAGGAACATGGCGGAGGGGGATGCGCCGTTGATGTCCACCACCCGCTGGGCGATCTCCTGGGCGAGGCTCTTGGCCGAGCCCATCAGGGCCTCCCGGACCTGGGGGGCGGGCACGGTCTGCTCCAGCCCCAGCACATCCCGATAGGTGATGGTGGGCTCCTCCAGCTGCATCTTCATCCGCTCCGCAGTGGAGAAGTTGATGAGGTACTGCCGCATCAGGGACTCGGTGATCTCGTCCCCGGCGATGGTGGCCATGGTGTAGCCCACCACGGCTCCGTCCCGGCACACGGCGATATCACTGGTGCCCGCGCCGATGTCCGCCAGCACCAGATTCAGCAGCCGCAGCTCAGCCGGTATCACCGCGTTGAGGGCGGCGATAGGCTCCAGCGTCAGGCTGGCTACCTCCAGTCCCGCCGCCTCCATGACCGTGTACAGGCTCTCCACCACCTCGCTGGGCAGGAAGGTAGCCACCACGTCCGCCTCCATCTGCTGGCCGTTGTGGTCCTTCAGGCTGGTCAGGGGGTAGCGGTCCAGGAGATAGCTGGACACGGTGTAGCCCACCAGATAGAACCGCCGCTGGCTGTCCTCCCCCTCCTTGAGGCGCTCCTCCGCGTCGGAGACCGCGCCGCTCTCCAGGTGGCTGATAAGATCGCTGTCAATGCGGCTGACCTGGGGCAGATCCATGGCGTAGTGGCCCTTCTCCGTGCGCAGGGCGCGTCCCGCAGCGGCCACGCACACCCGCCGCAGGCGGCAGCCCAGCTTCTGCTCCATCCGCTCCGTGACCCGGCGGGCCACCTTGGCCACCTGACCGATATCCTCGATCTGGCCGTCCAGCATGGCGCGGCGGCCATGCTCCTCCTTCTCGATGGCCAGCACCTCCAGGCGCTCGTCCACCACCCGGCCCGCTACGCCGATGATGCTGCGTGTGCCGATATCCAGGGCGAATACCAGCTCCGCGTCCTGCTGTTTCAGTTCCTGGGGCATTCTTTCACCTCTGTTTCCTGTGTCGTGGAGTGTTCATAACCGGCCGGGACAAAAAACAGCCGGGGCGGTCTGTGCCGTCCCGGCGGTCCGGCTGGCCGGGCCTCCCCCCGGAGGGGAGGCCCCGGCAGACGGATATATGGCATCCCAGTCCCCCGGGACGCCATATATCTCGTCAGGTTTAATACTTCACGTTGGTGAAGGGATTATCGCTGCTTCTGCCGCTGCTGAGCACAATGGGCTCCTCGTCCGCAGGCGCGGCGCCGCCCCAGCCGCTGTCCCCGCCGGAGAAACTGCTGCCGGCGCTGCCGAAGCTGCTGCTGCCGCCGCCGAAGCCGGCGCGGTTGCTGATGCGGAACTCAGCCATGAGCTGGTGCATGATGTTGGCCTGGGAGGAGAGCTGCTCGCTGGCGGCGGCGCACTCCTCGCTGGTGGCGGAGTTGGTCTGGACCACGGCGGAGATCTGGTCAATGCCCTCGGTGACCTGGGCGATGGCGGTGGTCTGGTTCTCCACGGCCTCAGCCACGCTCTCCATCATGGACACCACGTCGCTGGCCAGAACCGTGGTCCGCTCCAGGGACTCGGTGACCTTGCCCACCACGTCGGCGCCCTCGCGGACGGCGGTGATGGAGTTCTCAATCAAGTCCTTGGTGGCCTTGGCGGCCTCGTCGGACTTGGAGGCCAGATTGCGCACCTCGTCGGCCACCACGGCAAAGCCCTTGCCGGCGGTGCCCGCGCGGGCGGCCTCCACGGCGGCGTTCAGGGCCAGAATGTTGGTCTGGAAGGCGATGTTCTCAATGGTGGCGATGATCTTGCCGATCTCCTCAGAGGAGGTGGAGATGTTGTTCATGGCCACGTTGAGCTGCTTGACATACTCGTTGCTGGCGGAGACCTGGGCGCCCGCCTCGCCCACGCTGGCCCTGGCCTCCTCGGCGGAGGCGGCGGTCTGCTTGGCGTTGGTGGAGATGTCGTTGATGGTGGCGCTCAGCTCCTCCACGGCGCTGGCCTGCTCGGTAGCGCCCTGGGCCAGGGACTGGGAGCTGTTGGAGACCTGCTCGGAGCCGGCGGACACCTGATCGGCGGACTGGCTGATGTTGGAGATGGTCTCGCTCATGCGCAGCACGAACTGGTTCACGCTCTGCTGGATGGGGGCCAGATCGCCGGGGAAGGTGGCGGTCAGCTCCACATCGAAGTTGCCCTTGGCCATGTGCCCGGTGGTGCTGGAGATGTCCTGAATGACGCTGTGGAGCACCTGCTGGCTGGTGCGCAGGGCGTCGCACATCTCGCCCAGCTCGTTGGTGCCCCTGAACTGCACGGGCACGTCCAGATTGCCCTGGCTGAATCCGGCCAGCGCGGCCCGGACCTGGGCGCTGGGCTCCACGATGCTGCGGATAATCTTAAAGGCCATCATGAGCACCACTGCCGTGGCGATTACCATTATGCCGATGATAATCACGATGCCGATGGTGGAGCTGCGGTTCTGCTGATTGATGATCTGCGCCTGGGCCGCCTGCAGCTCCGAGGCCACCGCGTCGCCCGCCGTGGCGGCGGCGGACAGCTTGGGGGTGCAGGTGGAGACGATCATCTCCGCCGCGCTGTTGCGGTCCGTGCGGGCCGTGTCGGCAATGTTCTTTGCCTCCGTCTCCCACTCCTCTACCGTGCGGACAAAGGTGTCCAGCTGGGTCTTGTCGCTGAGGGGATAGACGCTCCGCAGCTCGGACAGGCGGGCGGTGAGCTCGTCAATCTTGGCGGTGACGCTGCTCAGGCCGCTGGTGTCGCCGGAGATAACCGCGTCCCGCAGGTTGCGGGCGGCAATGTTGTAGTCGATGCGGCACTCGGAGACCAGCTCATTGGCCCCCAAGTACCGGTCAATAATGTCGGAATAGGCGCTCTTCTGGGAGCTCATCATAATCAGGGAGGCGATGATGATGGCCACAGAGACGAGGATGGTGGTGCCAAAGCCTATAATCAGACTTTTTCTGATGGACATGTTCTTGAAGTTCATATGTAGCTTTCCTCCTATTTTTTCCCGCCGCCGGTCCTCCCCAGCCGCGGATGGTCTGCGCTGCCAAAATTCTTATGACGTATCTGCCGCGTTCCGCGGATCAAGCGCCGGGGTGCCCGCGCTGGTTAGCGCCGGCAATCGGCTTTTTCATGCCTTCCACATTTCCACCGTCCCGTCCCTCATAATCTGCCAGTTTTGTGGGAAAACCGGACAACATCACACTATATCGCCGTACTTTCCGTTCTTCACATCGCCCGCCACCCGGCCGTCCACCAGGGTGACCACCCTGCGGCGCATGATGTTCACATACTGACTGGCGTGGGTGGCCATGACAATGGTGGTGCCCCGGGTGTTCAGCTCGTTGAGCAGGTGCATCAGATCCCAGATGTTGTCGTCATCCAGGTTGGCTGTCAGCTCGTCGAGCAGCAGCAGAGGCGGACTGTTGATCAGCGCCCTGGCCAGCTCCACCCGCCGGCACTCCCCGATGGACAGCTCTGCGGGGTAGTAGGTCTCCACCCCCGGCAGCCCCACGATGCCCAGCGCCTTCTTCACCGCCTGCCGGCTCTTGCTTCTGCGCAGCATCCCCCCCGCGTTGGCCGCCAGCAGCAGGTTGTCGCCGATGGTGCGCTTGCGGATGAGCTGGCACTGCTGGTTGACAATGCCGAAGGAGCGGGTGGCCCTGGTCCGCCAGGGACCGATGAGCCGGGCAATGTTCACATCGTTGAGGTAGACCACTCCCTCGTCCGGATAAATTTCCGATCCAATCAGCTGCAGCAGAGTGCTCTTGCCCGCGCCGCTGCTGCCGATGAGGAATACGAACTCCCCCTGGGTGATGGTGAGATTCACCTCGCGCACGGCATACATCGTGCGCTTGTCTTCCGTATATCGCTTTGATACATTTTCCAGACGAATTTCCGCCATGCTGCTGTGGCTCCTCTCGACTTCCCCTTACCGGGAAATCGTGATAAAGGGATCGTGTCCGGCGGTCCGGACTACGTCTCGCAACCATGCCTGTCCCGCCGGCGCCGGCCGGCGGAACAGACATGGCTGTCTATTTCTTCTTATAAAAGGAGTTGTCTCCCGCCATTTGAAGGCTGACCCGGCGGTCCAGCTCCACCACCCGCTCCAGCAGGCGGCGGGTTCTGCCCGCCTGCTCCAGGAAGGTCCGCTCCTCATTGCTGCGTGGCTGCGCGCCCTTCAGCAGGGCTTCCGCCCGCTCGCGGTCCTCCTGGGTCAGATCCCGGCGGCGGGCCTGACAGGCCTGGTCAATCTCTCCCAGATGGAGGATGGGGTCCTGGCGCATGGCCAGGATCATGCGTGCGGACACCTGATCGCTGCGCTCCAGGCTCTCCGCCAGCTGCTGCGTCAGATCCAGCACCTCGCCGAGGTAGTTGTACTTCTTTCTCTCCAGAACGGTCAGATCCATCCACTCGCTGCCGGTCATACCAGATCACTCTTCCCCTGGCTGCCCGCGTCCTTCTCCGCGCTGTGGAAGGCGTCCCGCAGGTCCGCCAGCATAGGCCGCAGGCTCTCCAGCTCCTTCTTGTTCCGGCCGATCTTGATCCGGCCCAGCTGGTAGGTGAAATACTCGTACAGCCGGCTCAGCTCGCCGCTGATGGGGTATTTATGATCCAGCGTCTCGTCCAAATAGGTGACGATGTCCACGCACCGGTCCACAGCCATCTCGAAGCTGGGGAAATCCCCCTTGTCCAGCGAGATGGAGGCCATTGTCGCCCGCTTGACCAGCTCATCGTACAGCAGCAGCAGCAGCTCGCCGGGGGTCATGGAATTGACGGATTGCTGCTTGTACTGCTGATAGCCTCTCCTATCCATATGGGATACCGTTCCTTTCTATTCCGGGGGATCAGCCGCCGCCCATCAGTCCGGCCAGAGTGGAGCTCTGGGAGTTCATCTGATTGATGAGGACCTCCAGCTTGCTGAACATGCTGGTATAGCGGTCCACCTGGCTCTCCAGCTTATCCTGCCACTTCTCCATCTCGTTGGAAATGTTGTCTATCTCCTTCTGCCACTCGTTGTTCATGAGGGACAGGGAGTTGAGGGGCGTGCCCGCCTGCTGGACCAGGATGCCCTTGGTGGCGCCGGTGAGGCCGGCGTAGCGGTCCAGCTCGGTCTTCATGCCCTGCATCAGGCCGTTGGTGGAAGCGCCGCTCTCCTTGCTCTTGGTGAACAGATCCGCCACCGCGTCGGGATCGTTGTCCAGGGCGTCCCGCAGCTTGCCCTCGTCCAGGGTCAGGGAGGTTGCGCCGGTGGTGCTGTCAAAGCCCACGGAGATGCCGATCTTGCTGAGCATCGCGCCGTCCTCGCCGCCTACGCTGAACACGTTGCGCATCCGCTCGTAGAGGTTGGAGAGGTTCCTGTCCCCGAAGAGCAGGCCCTGCTTGGCCTTGTCCTCGTAGTTCTTGATGGCGCTCTCGCTCATGGAGGCCCGCTCCTCGTCGGTGAGGGGCTCGTAGGTCTTGAAGGAGCCGCCGGATCCCTTGGCGGGCAGGGTGGCGTACTGGGTGCGGATCTCCGCCATCATCTCGTTGTAGTCGTCCACCATGGAGCGGACGGCGTCCACGATCTTGTCGGAGTCGGTGGAGCGCTCAAAGGTGACGCCCACGCCGTCGTCCTCGAACTCCTTCTTGAAGTTGATGGTCATGCCGTCAATGTCCACGTCGTTGCTGGAGCGGACCATGTCCATGGTGGTGCCGTTGATGGTGACAGAGAACTTGGCGTCCTGGCCGGGGGTGTAGTTGACGTCGGGCTTATACTTCGTATTGAACTTAAGTTCACTCGATCCGGCAGTCATCTTCATGTCAATCTTTTTGCCGTTCTTGTCGGTTGCCTCTAACTGGCCAGTGTATTTATTGTAGGAAGTCGTTATGCCGTTATTCATCATCTTGGTATTCAGTGAGGCGGCAACGTCCTCCATTGAGTCTTCCGGATTGACATGGAACTCCACCGCGGCTGATACACCCTCGAAGGAGAACGTAACATCCTCGCCACCCGCAAGGACGCCATAGGCCTCGCCAAAGGAGACCGGGCTCTTCTCCGGGAGCTTGGTGGAGCCGAAAATCTCCTCCGCCAGACCGCCGTCAATATTGATCTCGGCCTGGGAGCCGGTCTCCTTGGAGGTGAACACGAACTCGCGGGCGGTCTTGGAGTAGCTGACCTTCACGCCGGCCTCGCTGTTGGCGTTGATGTCGCTCATAATGTCGGACAGCTTGGTGTCCTTGGTGTAGCTGCCGATCTTCACGCCGTTGAGGAAGAAGTCCTCCGGCTTGTCGACGGTGTTGCCGTCCTCATCCTTCATGGTCTCCCACTTGTGATCGGACAGCAGATCTTCCAGGGTTTTGCTGGTGTTGAGGTAGTTGGTGGCCACGGTGCCGATGCCCAGCTTCTCGCCCGCGTCGGCGTTGATGATCAGATTGGAGTTCTCAGGCGCGTTGAACTTCAGCTGGAGCTCCATGCTGTCCGGCTTCGCGTCGTCGGCAGCCAGATTCTCCACGCTGACCTTGCCGCCGAACGCCTTTTTCAGGGAGGCGTTGAGGACGTCGGTGTAGTTCTTGGCGTTGAAGTCGAGCTCAATATCCTTCCCCGACGCATCGGTGCCGTTCTTGATCTTATAGGTGCCGTCGTCCTTCTTGACGATCTCCGGCAGCTTGATGCTCTTGGACGAGCCGTCCAGGCTGATGTTCATGGACTTGCCGGAGAGGTACTCGGCGGTATTCATGGTCTTGGTCAGATCGGTGCCGCTGGAGATGTGGAAGGACTTGACCTGATTCTCCTTGGGGTCCTTCAGCTCGCCCAGTCCGAAGGTGTCCTTGATGGAGCTGCTGGCGGAGGAGATATACACGCTGTTGCCGGCGTTCCGCTTATCCTCAAAGGAGATCGTGCCGCTCCCGTTGGGATTGGTGTCCACCTTGACGGCGATGCACTCCGACGCGGAGACGGTCTCGCCGTTGGACAGGGTGATCTTCTGGTCCGCCAGCTTCTTGTTAATCATCTCCGCCAGGGCCTCGGCCTTGTTGGGGTTGTCGTAGTTGGTCTGAACAAGGTCCGTGGCCTCGTTGAAGGAGATGCTCACGTTCTTGCCGCCGTAGGCCAGGCTCAGGGACCCGGAGAAGGTGCTCAGGGTCACATCGCCATTCAGGTTGACGGCGTCGTCGGCCTCAATGGAGAAATCCTCCCCCTTGCCGGCCAGATTGCTGCTGGTGACATAGCGGGCGGCGCTGGCCAGCTGGGAGACGCTGTTGAGGCGAACGTCGCTGTCCGTCCTGCCGCTGGCGGTGACAAACTCCGCGTTTTTGCCCCCCGTGGCCTTCACCTTGATGGCGTTGTTGAAGAAGGAACTGGACATGAGGTTTGTGCTGGACATATAGGAGGTGTACTTGTTGGAGAAGGCAGTCATCTTGTTGATGATGCTGCGGTAGGCCTCCTGCTTCCAGCCGATCTTGGTGGACTTGTTGCTCAGGTTCTGGAGCTTGGTCTGATAGCTCTGAACCAAGCTTTCGATCATGCCCTCGGTGTCCATTCCGCTGGCAAGACCACTGATGATGTTCGCGCTGTTATACAGGCTGCTGGTATAGCTGCTGCCGCCGGCTCTGCTGACGGATGCCATAACGATCGCTCCTTTACTCGTAGTTTTTTTGTCAATCTTTTTTTCAAATTTCTAAGAAAAAAAGAAAATCCCTCTGTACTTTTTTATCGTCACATAGTATAGTAAAGTTAAGAGTCGCAGAAAAGATTTTACATGACGGAGGGGATATTTTGTCTGCTGTTATTGCGATCACCAATCAGAAGGGCGGCGTGGGCAAGACCACCACCGCCTGCGCCCTGCTGGCCGGGCTGCATCAGATGGGCCGGCGCGTGCTGGGCGTGGATCTGGACCCCCAGGGGAGTCTGGGCTTCTGCCTGGGATTGGATATTGACAACTGCGCCACCATATACGATGTGATGAAGGGCGTCCGCCCGGTGCGGGAGGTCATCGTCCCGTCCAGCTGCGGCGATATTCTGCCATCCAACATTCTTTTGTCCGCGGCGGAGCTGGAGTTCAACCGGCCGGGCCGGGAGTTCCTGCTGAAAAACGCTCTCAGCGAGCTCCAGGACGACTATGACTTCATCATCGTGGACACCCCGCCGGCCCTGAACGTGCTGACGGTGAACGCCTACGTGGTGGCCGACGGCCTGGTCATCCCCATGGCCCCGGAGATCCTCAGTCTTCTGGGGGTGGCCCAGATCCGGGAGACCATCGACACGGTCCGCCGCTGCTATAACTCCCGGCTGAAGGTGCTGGGCATCCTGCTCAACAAGTACAACCAGCGCTTCACCCTCAACCGGGAGGTGCTGGAGATGGCGGGACAGATTGCCGAACAGCTGGACACGCGGGTGTTCCAGGCCAAAATCCGCACCAGCGTCTCCGTTGCGGAGGCGCCCGCCCACGGGGAGAGCGTGCTCAGCTACGCCCCCTCGTCCAAGCCGGCGGAGGATTTCCGCGCCCTCATTGACGAGATCATCCCGGGCGGTGGACTTGCCGTCCAGTAACACCTAAGGAGAAAACGCACTATGGCAACAGCGAAGAAAGGCGCCAAAAGCAATAAAACAGCCCATGTGCTCAATCTGCTTACCGCGCCGGGCGGGGAGAAGGAGACGCCGGCCGCCGACGCGCCCCAGGTCCCGCCAGCGGAGACGGACGCCGTCCCGCCCCAGGCGGAGGCGGCGGAAGGTCCCTCCCTGCCCCTTGCGCCCCCTATTCTGGAGGTTGCCCGCTCCAACGACGCCCAGATTTCCCTGCAGATCAAGGACGCTCTGGAGAGCGAGCTGCTGGCCGAGGCGGGCCTGGCGCCTGCGGCCGATTCTGCGCCGGAACCGGCCGCGGAGCCCATCCCCCAGCCCGCGCCGGAGCCTATCCCGGAGCCGGAAACCGTTTCCGAAGCCGTACCGGAGCCTATCCCCGCGCCCGTACCTGCTCCCGAGGCTGTGCCGGAAGCTGTCCTGGAGCCGGCAGCGGAGCCCATCCCCGAGACTACCCCTGAGCCTGCACCAGCGCCCGAGCTCGTCCCCGAGCCTGTGCCTGAACCAGTGCCGGAGCCCGTCCCTGAGCCTGTGCCGGAACCAGTGCCAGAGCCCGTCCCCGAGCCTATCCCTGAACCAGTACCGGAGCCTGCTCCCGAACCCGTCTCCGTGCCGGAGCCCGCCCCGGAACCCGAGCCTACCCCGGAACCTGCTCCCGCTCCGGAACCCGCCGCCGCAACCCCCGCGCCGGAGCCCGCTCCTGAGCCCATCCCGGAGCCCAAGCCTGAACCGAAACCCGCCCCCAAGCCGGACCCTGACGAACTGGTGGTGGTGAACGTGATGGAGTCCTTAGTGGAGGCCAAGGCCCCCCGCTATATCAATATGTTCGGACTGTGTCCCTGTAAGCGCTGCTCCGTCGATGTGAAGGCGCTGACCCTGACCAATTTGCAGCCGGCCTATATCGTGGTCCGCCGTGCGGAGGTCAACGGTATGCTCACCGTATATGAGAGCCGCTTCAACAGCACCATCTTTGCCCAGCTCACCAAGGCCTGCAAGGTGGTCATGGACCATCCCCGCCATGACAAGGATGATATCCAGTGACGGCGTTTATTGCGTAAATCGCCCTTCTCTCGTGAGAAACGGGTCAGCGGAATTTGATATCTCCTTCAAAAAAACCGGATCAGCCGCTCTGCCGCGGCTGGTCCGGTCTCTCTTTTTCAGTTCACTCCACTGGTGTCCATCAGCTGCTGCCAGATCCGGTTTACCTCTTCCACGCAGCGGAAATAGATGTCCGCCAGCTGGTCTTCGGGGAGCCCCAGCTCCTTGGCCTGCTCGCCGATTGCGGCCCAGTCCGCCCGGCCATAGTTGATGACCAGGTCATAGAGTACGCCGCAGCGCCCCTCGTGGTTGATGAGCGCGTCCTTCACCGGCTGCGCCACGGGGATATCCGCCAGAATCTCCTCCATGGGCGCGGCAATCAGGTAGGTGAGAGTGGAGAACATGCCCATCAGGTACGCGTCGTTCCGGGAAATGGGCATATCCTTGGCATATTTCATCAGTTCGCTGGCAAAGGTGGCGCGGGTGAGGGACAGCTTGAGCATCTCCTCCTGACTCGCGTCCAGCTCACCCTGGGCGTCGGCGGTGCCCAGCAGGTAGATCCACTGGCGCAGCTGGCTCAGACCCAGGGCCACAATGGCCTGATGCACGTCCGTGGCGCGGTTGCGCAGGGCAAAATAGGCCGAGTTGACGATCCGCAGCAGGCTGTAGGTCAGGGTGGCGTCCATGGAGATGATCTGCTCGATCTCCTCCACATTGGGTTCATCCTTGGTGATGGCCACCATCAGGCGGAAGAAGTTGCTCTGGAGATACCCGCTGGAGTGGACGGCAGTGAACATCTGCTCCGCCACATACCGGCCCTCCATGGCGTCCACCTCCATCACAAAGGTCTTCTGATAGAGGTCCTCGTCGTCCACGCAGGTGGCTACGCACTTCTTGCCCATGCCGTGGGCCATCTCCACAATGCTGCGGATGGCGGAGTCGCTGGTGGTCTTGAAGTTGATCTTGATATAGTCGAATTTATCCAAAAGGGAGATATACCGGGGCGAAAACTGGAACTCATTGACCGCCACCTTGTACCCGTTCTGGGCGTAGCGCTCCACAAAACGCAGCGCCAAGGGGTGAATGATGACGCTGTCGTCCACCTGGATCACCAGATCGCCGGGAGTGAAGAGCCGGGGCGCCTGCTTCATCAGCAGGTTGGTGGTGAACGTCATAAAGTTCACACCGTCCTTCAGCGCCTTGCCCGCATTCTGGGTCAAAAAGCTGTAGATCATGTCCGCGGCGGCAAAGTCGTTTCCTCTCTCGCCGCCGTCGTAGGCCTTGTCCTCTCCGGCGTAGCGGATCTCGTACCCCAGGATTTTGCCCTGGAGGTCCTTGATGGGCTGCCGGACGATATATTTGCTGTTGTTCGCCATAGTACGTCTCCTTCCCCTGCTCCTACTTGGCGGCCTTCTGCTCCGCCGCCCGGGCCAGCAGGTGGTCCATCACGTCCACCAAATGGCCGATTTCCGGCTTGGTCAGCTGCTCGTCCGCCCCCAGCTGGCGGCCCTTGATGCGCATCTCCTCGCTGATAAGGGAGGAGAAGATAATCAGGGGAATGGCCTGGAAGCGCTGGTTGTCCTTAATCAGCTTGGTCAGGCGGTGGCCGTCCATCTGGGGCATCTCAATGTCGGTGATCACCAGGGAAACCCTGTTGTCCAGGCTCTCTCCCGCCGGCAGCTCGCACAGCGCGTCCCACAGCTCCCGGCCGTTGGGGAACATGCGCAGGTTCATATACCCCGCCTTGCGCAGGGAGCTCTCGATCATCTTCGAGAGCAGCACCGAGTCCTCCGCCACCCAAATGGGCTGATCGTTGCGGCTGCGGGGGCCCAGGGTGTCGATCTCCTCGATCTGGATGGAGGTCTCCGGGGCGATCTCCGCCACAATGCGCTCAAAGTCCAGGATGGTGACCAGCTCGTCGCCGCACTGGGCGATACCCGTGGCCACGCCCTCCGCGCCGCCGGACACGGTCTTGTCCGGCTTCTGGATGTCCGTCCAGGAGATGCGGCTGATGCGCACCACCGCGTGGACGCGGAAGGCGATGAACATCTTGTTGAAATTGGTGATGATAAAGATGTCCTTTTCCCCCTTCCCGCTGGACTCGCCGTAGAGGTACTTGGGCAGATCCACCACCGTGATAACAGCGTCTCGGGGCTTGAAGATGCCCTCCACCGCCGGGTGGGCATGGGGCATGGGCTTGACCGCGGCAGAGATCATGATCTCCTTGACCTTGGCCACGTTGATGCCGTACAGATTGCCCCCAATGGTAAACTCCATGATCTCCATCTCATTGGTGCCGGACTCCAATAAGATCTTGTTGTTTTGCATCTCAGCCATGACTGACACTCCTATCTACTATAAAATTCGCTTTTCTCCTGGGTGCTGTCCCTAGAACAGCACGTCCTGCCGTCCGTAGGAGCGGATGCACCCTTGGCCGCTGACCACGTCAAAGAGCAGGGTGCGGGCCACCGTGCCCCCCACGTCCTCCGCCATCAGGCGGATGCCCTCCTTGCGGAGGATGAGGTGGACGCTCTCAATATTCCGCTGTCCGATATTTCCCAGATTGCCGCCGTTGACCTCGAACATCTTGGCCCCGCCGGCAATCTTCACCGTCATCCGGCTCTTAGAGGCCCCCTTCGCCTCCAGCTGCCGCAGGGTTTCCCTGATGCCGGTGTCCGCGTATTTCATGGGATTTTTTCTGCCTGTCTCCATATTCAGCGGCAGCATAATGTGCAGCAGCGCCCCCAGCTTCAGCCGGGGATCGTGGAAACACAGGCCGATACATGAGCCCAGAGCATAGGTGATCAGGATGCCGGAGCCCTGGGCTATCTTCATGTCCGCAATCCCAACCGTAATTTTATCGTTCATTCCGCAACGCCCAGCTTTTTCAGTAAGAAATTAAGAGATCCGAGATCCGGCGAAAGAAGCAGGCGGCAGGGGACCTGCTCCTCCTCGCACACAAAGTTTCCCCCAATGGTCATCAGATAGTCGCTCATGCCGCCGTAGGCCGCCATGGGGACCGAGAGAATGGCCCCCTGCATATCCACCGCAAAGGCGGGCACGGTCAGGTTCACCGAGATGTTCGACAGCCCGGAGAGGGCGTTGATAAAGGTGGAAATCATGATGTTGCCCACCTCCACCAGGGTGGATTTCCCCAGCTCGTCGAGCTGGTGGTAGTCCTCAATGGGATGGCCCAGCATCTGCTCCAGCACCAGGTTGATAAACCCCAGCTTCTGCACGGAGAGCATCACGCCGCTCATCTGGCCGCTCATGCCCACCAGCACGCCGGCCGTCACCTGCTCCGGTCCGCCGATCCACTCGATGGCCTCGTTGTAGCCCATGATGCGCACCTCCGGCAGGGTGATGCGCACCTCCTTGCCGATCATCTGGCTCAGGGCCGTGGCGGCGTTGCCCGTGCCGATGCTGCCGATCTCCCGGAGGGTGTCGATCTCCAAGGAGCTGAGCTCGTCAAAGTTTTTTATCTCCATAGCTGCCTCCCCGTTAGCCTCTCAGGCCGTTGATGGTGGTCTCGATCTCGTCGGAGGTCTGCATCATTTTCAGTGCATAGCCGTAGGCCCGCTGGGACTCGATGACCTTCACAAATTCCGTGGCAATGTCCGTGTTGCTCATCTCCAGCAGCCCCCGCTTGACCTCTCCCGTGCCCATGTAGAGCTGGCCGTTGCGCTCCGTGGCCACAAAGCGGGAGCTGTCCGCGTGGAGCATGCCCTCGTGAATGGCGTAGTCGAATACGCCCAGCTCCAGGGGCGCGTCCTTGTCCTCCAGGTCAATGACGATGAAGTTTCCCTGGGGGTCCAGCACGCACCGGCCCTCGTTGTCGCTCAGCCGCCACACGGAGGTGGGCTGGGGTTCCTCGCCGTCCTTGTCGGGCTCCGCGCCCTCCTCCGGCGGCACCAGGAACTCTGCGGCCATAAAGGAGCCGTCCCGGCTGTAGGAGATCTCTCCGTCTGCGGGGTCATAGAGGGCGAAGAATCCCTTGCCGTTGATGGCAAAGTCAAACCGCCGCCCGGTGTCTATGTAGCCCCTGGTGGAGTGGTCCGGCGTGGCCTGGATCACCCGGGTGCCGGTGCCCTTGGGCAGCTGCACTCCGTCAATGCCGTTGACGTCCCGGTTCATCAGCTGGCCGAAGGCCACCCGCTCCGCCCGGAAGCCCTGGGTGTTCACGTTGGCGATGTTGTTGGCCTGTACGTTCATGCGAAGATTCTGCTGGTACGCGCCTACTGCGGCGCTGTAAAATGACATATTCATGGCCCATCAAGCCTCCCTTTCCCTGTTTTCGGCGCTCTATGCCGTCTATCTCCGCTTATCTCTTACCCCAGCCGTCCCAGCTCCGTGGTGGCCCGGGTAATCACCTGATCGTAAATCTGGGTAATCTGGGCCGCGCTCTGGAGGGCCCGCTGGGTAGTCATCATGGCCACCATCTCCTGGACCATGTTCACGTTGGACCGCTCCACAAAGCCGTGGAGGATGGTGTAGTCCTCGCTGAGGGCCGCGCCCTGGCCCACGTAGAGGCCCCGGTCGTTCTGCTCCAGCTCCTGGTTGTCCGGGAAGGCGTACACCCCCAGGGTGGCGAAGTAGTTGCGGTTGGTGTTGCTGTAGAGCCCGCCGAACTTATCCACGTACAGATCGTCCGTGGGCAGGCCGATCTCCTGGCCCTGGTTGTCCAGCACCCGCCCCTGTCCGGCCAGGCACAGATAGCCCTCGTCGTCCAGGGTGAAGGCGCCGGAGCGGGTGTAGCCGATCTCCCCGTCCCGGGAGATGGCGAAGAACCCCTCCCCCTGGATGCAGAAGTCCAGGGGCAGCGTGGTCTCCTCCGGCGCGCCCTGCTCGTAGTCCGTGTAGAGCCGGCTGGGGGCCAGGATGAAGGTCTCCTGCCCGATCTCCTGGGTCTGGGTCTTGTCCTTGTTGCCCACCCGGCTGATCATCACCTCCTCGAAGGTGCTGTCGGTGTAGCGCTCCGCCTTGTAGCCCGCGGTGGAGATGTTGGTCATATTGTGGCTCACCACGTCCAGCCGCCGGCCCTGGGAGAGCATCCCCGAGGTGAGCTGATAGAAGCCCTTGAACATTGCGTTGGCACTCCTCTCTTGCGTGGGGCCGGCCTAGGCCTCCCCGTTGATGTAGCGATTCATGTACAGCTTCAGCTTCTGGATGGCCCGGGAGTGGATCTGGGAGATGCGGGGCTCGCTGACCTCCATCACCTGGGCGATCTCCTTCATGCTGAGGTTTTTCTTGTAGTACAGGGACACCACCAGCTGCTCGTTCTCCCGCAGGGAGGTGATGCCCTCCGTCAGGGTGTCCAGCAGCTCCCTGCGCAGCAGGGAGTCCTCCGGCCGGCCCACAGAGCCGCTGTCGGGCACGTCCATGCCCCCCTGCTCCGGATCGTCGAAGATGGAGTCCAGGGAGAGGATGTTGCACAGGGAGGAGTTGGCCAGATCCTCCTGGTACTGATCCTGGGTGATGCCCAGCCGCCCGGCGATCTCCTCGTCTGTGGGATACCGGCCCAGCTCGGCAAAGAGCTCCACGCTGGCCTGGTCAATCTCCCGGGCCTTCCGCCGCACGCTGCGGGGCACCCAGTCCTGCCGGCGGGCCAGATCAATCACCGCCCCCCGGATCCGCTTGGAGACAAAGGTCTCGAACTTGATGCCCTTGTCTGGGTCAAACTTGTCGACAGCCCCCACCAGGGCCAGCACGCCCTCGTTGATGATGTCGTCCACCTGGGCAAAGCTGGAGTAGATGCCCCGCACCTGGAGGGCGATGGACTTCACCAGCCCCACGTACCGCAGGGCCAGGGGCCACTTCAGGTCCTGACAGCCGCTGCTCTTGTAGAGCAGGAGGAGATCCTCCTTGCTCATGGCGTCCAGCTCCGCCTGGGTATAGGAGAGCGTCCGGAGCTCCGGCTGGTTCCCCGGGCCCGTCATACCGCCGCCGCCCTTCTCTCAGGCCGCCCGGCGGCGTCGCGGGGCAGCGTCACGTTGCCCAGGGACTGGATCTGCACGTCGCTGGTGATCTCGTTGAAGGCCAGCACGTACAGGTTGGGGTAGAACTGGGAGAGCATCCTGCTTAAGTAGATGCGGATGACCTGACTGGTCAGGACAATGGGCGTCTGGCTGAGGTCGTTGAACTTCTTGATGTACTCCGCCAGCTGGGTGATGATCTGCTGCATGAGATCCGGTCCCATGGCCAGATAGATGCCCTGCTCGTTCTTGCTCAGAGAGGAGATGACACGCTTCTCCACCTCCGCGTCCAGGGTGACCACCCGCAGCTGCCCGTGCTCGCAGAAGCGGCGGGTGATGGTGCGGGCCAGGGCGGCGCGTATGTTCTCGCTGACCATATCCAGATCCTTGGTTGTGGCCAGGGCCGTGCCGGCTGTCTCCAGGATGGTGCCCAGGTCCCGGATGGGGACCCCCTCCCGCAGGAGGTTGCGGAGAATGCGCTCCAGCTGGGCGTAGGAGAGCAGCGCGGGCACCGTCTCCTCCACCACCTCCGGAGAGGTGCGCTTGAGGTTCTCCACCAGCTGGATCACCTCCGCCCGGCCCAGCAGCTCGTGGGCGTGGGAGCGGATGACCTCGCTTAAGTGGGTCTGCATGACGCTCAGGGGGTCGATGACCGTATAGCCGTAGATCTCGGCCATCTCCTTGTTCTCCGGCAGAATCCACCGGGAGGGGATGCCGTAGGCTGGCTCCACGGTCTCAATGCCGTCGATCTCCCCGGTGGGATTGGCCGGCTCCAGGGCCAGGAAGTAGTCCACCAGGATCTCCCCCCGGGCCACCTCCTCGCCCTTAATCTTGATGACGTACTGGTTGGTGCCCAGTGCGGAGGAGTCGTGGAAGCGGATGGAGGGGATGACAACGCCCATATCCTGGGCGTACTGCCGGCGGAAGAGGGCGTTGCGCCCGATGAGCTTGCCGCCGTTGTTCTCATCCACCATGGGGAGAAGGCTGTAGCCGAAGGCCATCTCGATGGGGTCCACTGTCAGAAGGCTGTAGACGTTGTTGATATCCTTGTAATAGTCCGCGGCGTTGGGGACCATCTCCTCCGCCGGGGCGGTCTCCTCCGCCAGGGCCGCGGCCTCCTCCTCCGCCTTCTCCCGGTCCAGGCGTGTGCTCATGAACCAGCCGGCGGCGGTGAGGCCCGCGCCTACGATCAGCAGCGCCGCGTGGGGCGTGCCGGGGATCAGGCCCAGCAGGGCCACCACCAGACCGGCCGTGAGGATGGCCCGGGGCTGGCTGCCGAACTGGCGGACCACGTCGTCGTTGAGGCTGCCGTCAGAGACGGTTCGGGTGACCACCATAGCGGTTGCGGTAGAGATCATCAGGGAGGGAATCTGGGAGACAAGGCCGTCGCCGATGGTGGCGATGGAGTAGGTGGACAGGGCCGCGCTCAGCTCCATGCCGCCCATGGTCACGCCCAGGATCAGGCCGCCCACAAAGTTGATGGCCGTAACGATAAGGCCCAGGGTGGCGTCGCCCTTGACGAACTTGGTAGCGCCGTCCATGGCGCCGTAGAAGTCGGCCTCCTTCTGGATCTTGGCCCGGCGGGCCTTGGCCCCCTGCTCGTCGATGAGGCCGGAGCTGAGGTCCGCGTCAATGGCCATCTGCTTGCCGGGCATGGCGTCCAGGGTGAATCGGGCCGCCACCTCGGATACGCGCTCCGCGCCCTTGGTGACCACGATCATCTGCACCAGCACAATAATCAGGAAGATGATGAAGCCCAGGACGATATTCCCCTGGGTAATCATGTTTCCGAAGGACTGGATCACCGCGCCGGCCTGGCCGTTGTTGCCCAGGATCTGCCGGGTGGTGGAGATGTTCAGTCCCAATCGAAACAGGGTGGTAATCAGCAGCAGGGACGGGAAGATGGAGAAGTCCAGCGCGTCCGCCACGGTCATGGTGATCACCAGGATGAGCATGGACAGGGAGATGTTGACCACCAGCAGAATGTCCAGCAGCTGCGTGGGCAGGGGCACGACGATAAAAAGGACAATAATGACCACTGCCAGCGCTATGGCGTTTTGGAGGATTCGCTTCATGCATTCTGTCCTTTCCTGTCAGTGTTTCCGGGAATTATGGGGGAAAACCGCCGGAGAGGCGGGAATTTTCGAATGAAAGGCATCATAAAAAATCAGGGTCCGTTTTAACTCTCACGGATTGGATGGGGGCTCCTGGTCCAGCTTGAGCACGTAGACCAGCACCTCGGCTACAGGGCCGTAAAACTGGGGAGGGATCTCCCGGTCCAGGTCCGTCTCCGCGAACAGGGAACGGGCCAGAGGCACGTTCTCCACCACGGCGACCTGATTCTCCTCGGCCACCTTGACGATCCGCAGGGCCAGCTCATCCAGACCCTTGGCCACCACCACCGGCGCCTGATCCTTGTCGGGCTTGTAGCGCAGGGCCACGGCCACGTGGGTGGGGTTACGGATGACCACGTCCGCGCCTGGCACCTGCTGCATCATCCGCTGCTGGGCCCGGCGGCGCTGGATCTCCTTGATCTTGCCCTTGACCTGGGGATCGCCCTCGGTCTGTTTGTACTCCTCCTTGATCTCCTGCTTGCTCATGCGCAGCTGCCGCTCGTAGTCCCACCACTGGTAGAGGTAGTCCGCCGCGGCCAGGATGATGAAGGCCACGCACACCTGGAGCATCAAGGTAAAGATGTCGTTGTAGAGGATGGAGCAGGCCTGGCTCAGCTCCATATCCAGGAACCGGGCAAACCCGGTGACTACGCTGGTAAAGTAGTTGTAGATCAGGTACAGCAGGATAATGATCTTGAGGAGGCTCTTGACGGCCTCCACCACGCTGCGCAGGGAAAAGAGGCGCTTGAACCCCTGGAGAGGGTTGACGCGGCTGAACTTGGGCTTGAGGGACTCCCCCGTCACCAGCAGCCGCGTCTGGGCGAAGGTTGCTGTGATGGCCAGCATGGCCGTGACCCCCAGAAAGGGTCCCGCCACGACGGCCACCGTTGTCATGCATTTGGCGGACAGCTCCCGGAGAATGGTGGGCAGCATCCCCGCGTAGTTTCCGTTGATATAGTAGAAGCAGGTGGCAAACAGGCTGTCCGCCTGCTCCACCACAACGCCGCCCATCAGCTTCAGCATCACCAGACTGCCCAGGAGGGTGGACACGGCCACCACGTCCTTGCTCATCATGACGTTACCTTTTTTTCGTTCGTCACGCCGCTTTTTTGGTGTTGCTTTTTCGGTCTTGTCGCCGGCCACCGCTTGCTCCCCCCTTTCGCCCCTCTTCTTGCCGAGGAAGGACCGATGAAATCAGCGTGTTCAGGCTGGGGAGATCATTCTACGCCCGGCAAGGCAAAAAATCGAGGAAATATTGCGTGTATTTCAAGATTTTTCGAAGTAGTGCGAAAATCCGCCCCCAGAACGGACACGTGGAATCACGCAGTGCCGCCCTAGCCCGCCATCAGCGGCAGCAGGGAGCGCAGCGCCCGCAGCATGGTACTCTCCGCCTCCAGCAAAAACTCGCTGAAGGGGGCCATCAGCACCAGCAGCAGGCTCAGTCCGATAATGACCTTCAGCTCAATGTTGATAGCAAACACGTTGATCTGCGGAATCACCTTCATCAGGATGCCCATGCCCACCTGTCCCAGCAGCTCCGCCGCCAGCACAGGCATACACAATTTGATGGACATGAGCACGCAGTCCAGGAACAGCTCCACCACCGCCGCATACACCGTCTCCCCCAGGGCCACGGTGCCGAAGGGGACGATCTCCCCGGAGACCAGGAAGATGCGCAGCAGCGTCTGGTGCCCATTGGCCGCCAGGAACAGGAGCATCATGAGGATGTTGAGCATGGTGGCGGTGACGGAGACCGAGGACTGGCTGCCCGGGTCATAGGTCTTGCCCATGCTCATGCCCATCTGCACGTCGATGAGCTCTCCGCCCACCAGCGGGATGATGAAGAAGACGTTCACCACCAGGCCCAGGATATATCCCAGGCCCATCTCCAGCAGCAGCAGCACCGCCATCTCCAGCAGCGTGTCCGGCACAGCCGGCCGGTACTCGGTCATGGCGGCCGCTGTCACCGACAGCAGCAAAATCAGCCCGCTTTTCACGATGCCGGGCACGCTCTGCCGCCCCAGCAGGGGGTTAAAGAGCACGCAGCCGCTCATCCGGGCCAGGATTAGCAAAAACAGGGTCAGCTCAGACCAGTCCATACCGGCCCCCTAACTGACCATCAGGTCAAAGATCCTGCGGGCGTAGTCCAGCAGCGTCTCCATCATCCATCCGCCGCCGATGAGCAGCACCAGCACCACCACCGTCAGCTTGAAGATAAAGGACAGGGTCTGCTCGTGGATCTGGGTGACGGCCTGGAAGATGGCCAGCAGCACGCCCACGGACATGCTCAGCAGCAGCATGGGCGCGCACAGCTTGATAACCACCCACACGCCCTCCCGCAGAAGCTCCGTAATCAGCACAGTATCCATCGCTCACCCGCTCCTTTCCCGCCTAGTGTATCCCGCCCACCAGGGACGAGAACAGCAGCTGCCAGCCATCCAGCAGGATGAAGAGCAGGATCTTGAAGGGCGTGGAGATCATGGAGGGCGGCAGCATAATCATGCCCATGCTCATCAGCGTGGAGGATACGATCACGTCGATGAGCATGAAGGGGATATACAGCAGAAAGCCGATCTCAAAGGCGGTTTTCAGCTCCGTAGTCACAAAGGCCGGTACAATAACCAGCATGGACAGCTCCCGGGCCTCCTCCACTGTCTCCGGCGCTTCCACGCCGGACATGTCGCAGTAGAGGCGCACGGTGGACAGCTGGGTGTTGCGGATCATGAAGTCCTTCAGGGGTCCCTGGGCCCGTTCGAAGAACTCCTCCTGGGTGATCTCCCCGGCGGTATACGGGTCCAGAGCCTCCTCCCGCACGCTGTTGACCGTGGGCGTCATGGTGAACAGGGTCAGAATGAGGGCCATTCCCACCAGCACCATGTTCGGCGGGGTCTGCTGGGTGCCCATGGCGGTGCGCAGAAAGGAGAGACATACGATATACCGGGTAAAGGAGGTCATCAAGACCACCAGTGACGGCAGCAGGGTCAGCACTGTGGTCAGCAGCATAATGTCCAGCATCTGGACGCTGTCGCCATTGACGTTGATGATCGCGTCGGTCACGCTCTCGCGCCTCCTCTCTCTATTTCTTCTCCCGCAGCTGCCGGAGCAGACTGCGGAAGTCCGGCGGGGCCTTGGCCGCGCCGTCCGAGGGGGGAGGCGTCTCCCACAGCGCCCCCTCCTCCTGCGTCAGTTCCGCCAGCAGGGAGAAGCCGGAGGGAGAACTGCCAATGAGAAAATACCGTCCTGCGGCCTTGACCACCAGCAGGGACTGGTCCCGGCCCGCCGTCAGGCGCTCCAGCACCCGCAGCTGCCGGCCCGCCGGAGACACGCCGAAGCGTCCCGCCAGTCCCGTCCCGGCCCAGCGGGTGAACGCGTAGCACCCGCCCAGCACCAGGACCAGCACCAGCAGGATGCCCAGCAGAGACAGGACCTCCTGGGGGATCAAGGCTCGCCTACGATGGACGTGACGGTCTTGAGCACGCGCTCGCCCTTGAAGGGCTTGACGATGAAGTCCTTGGCCCCGGAGCGGATCGCGTCGATAACCATGGTCTCCTGGCCCATGGCGGAGCACATGACCACGTTGGCGTTGCCGTCGGCGGCGCGGATGGCCTTCAGGGCCTCCAGGCCGTCCATGTTGGGCATGGTGATGTCCATGAGCACCAGATCAGGCTTGAGGGAGTTGTACTTCTCCACGGCGTCCGCGCCGTCCACCGCCTCGTGGAGGTCCGTGTAGCCAGCCTTGCTGAGGGTGTCCTTGATAACCTTCCGCATAAACGCGGCGTCGTCAACCAAAAGAATTCTAGCCATTATAATGCACCTTTTCCTTCTCTTAATTAGTTATTTGATACTGACAAATTTTAGGTTTTTGCCAGTTCGTTGATGTCAGGCTTTTGCAGAATTTCGGTGATGCGGATGCCGAAGTTGTCGTCGATCACCACCACGTCTCCCCGGGCGATGCACTGGCCGTTGACCAGCAGGTCCACCTGATCGCCCGCCAGCTTATCCAGCACCACCAGGGAGCCCTTGGAAAAGGCGATGATGTCCTGAATCTTCCGCCTGGTGCGGCCGATTTCCACGGCCACCTCCAGGGACACGTTCATAATCAGATCCAGATTCTGCTTCTGCTCCTCAGGCAGCGCGGCCTCCGGATCCAGGGGCTGCATCCGCGGCGGCTGGGCGTTGATGACCTTGGGCTCCGGGGGCTTGGCGGGCTCGGGCTGCTGCTGGGGCGGATACATATAGTAGGGGGGATACATGGGGTAGGGGGGATAGCCGCCCTGTCCCTGGGGCGGATAGGGGGGGTAGCCCCCGGGCATCTGGGGATAGGGCTGCCCGCCGGCCGCCGGAGGCGGCGTCTGGGGCTGCGCCGGAGCCGCCGGCTGGGGGGCAGCTGCCGGAGCGGGAGCGGGCTCTGAGGGAACGCCGCCGGCCATCAGCCGCTCGATCTCCTCCTGGCTCAGAGTGCCGCCGGAGGAGGCCGGCGCGGGAGCGGGGGCAGGCTCGGCGGGAACGCCGCCGGCCATCAGCCGCTCGATCTCCTCCTGACTCAGGGTGCCGCCGGAGGAGGCCGGCGCGGGAGCGGGGGCAGGCGCCGGTGCGGGCGCCGCGGTACCGTTCAGCTCATCCATGTCCAGCCCGAAGCCGGACACCAGCTCCCGGACCAGCTCCACGCTCATCACGTTCATGAATTCGCTCTCTACCACGCCCTCAATGCTCAGCTTGAAGCTGACCACCACCACCGGGCCGGTCTCCACCGGGAAGTGCTCCCGCCGGACCTTGTCCAGATCGTCCAGCTCAAAGGACTCGGGGGTGGAGATGTTCACCATCCGCCCCAGCAGATCCGAGAGGGCCGTGGAGGCCGCGCCCATCATCTGGTTCATGACCTCGCAGACCACGCTCACGCTCAGCTCATCCAGCTGGAAATCCTCGTCCGCCGTCTCCGTGCCCAGCAGGATGTCCACGATGGCCTTCACATCGCTGCGCTTGAGCATCATGATGTTGCTGCCCTCCAGGCCGCAGACGTACTTGATCTCCACGCCTACGGCGGGCTCGATCTCCCCCAGGACAAAATCCTCCGCGTTCACCACCTGTACTGTCGGCGTCGTGATGTCTACACGGTGGTCCAGCATGTTGGAGACCGCTGTGGCGGAGGAGCCGAGGCTGATATTCATGATCTCTCCGATGGCGTCTGTCACCATCGGACTAAAAATTGTCTCTCCCATCAGGTGCCGCTCCTTTATACCTTAATGTATGTCTCACCGATTTTCACGGCCTTTTGCTTGTTATGGACCCCCATGCGCCCGTCAAACCACCGCCGGCCGCCGATATTCAGGAAGATCGGCGCGTCCTTGGACTGCTTCATATCCACCACATCTCCCACGTTCAGGTGGTAGATGTCGCTGAGCAGCAGCTTTGTCCTGGCCAGCTCCGCCACAATCTCCAGATCGGAGTCCCGCAGGGAGCCGAAGATCTCCTCGGATTTGTCCTCGCCGGTGCTGCGCCGTCCCGTGTTCTTGCTGATCTCCGCAAAGATGTTGGTCAGCATCACGCCCGGCAGGCAGATGCTCAGCCGGCCGCCCACGTTGTTGGGAAACTGGATGTGCAGACCCACGATCACTACCGTCTCGTCAAATCCGATGAGCTGCACCAGCGTGGGGTTCACCTCTGTGCGCACATACTCGAAGTTGATGCTCATGTAGTTTTCCCAGCTGCGCCCCAATACCGACACCAGATCCTCGATCACGTCCGAATAGATCTTCAGCTCCAGGTCCGTGAGGTTGTACTCCGAGTCGATGGCGTCGTCCGGGTCCCCCTCGCCGCCCATCATCCTGTCCAGGATCGTCAGCAGCACGGTGGTGTCCAGGTGGAGCAGGATGGGCGTCTCCTCCTGATACTCCTCGTGGTCCGTCTTCACCAGGGCCAGCACGTCGCTCTCCCGCAGTGCGTTGGAGAACTCGTGGTAGCGCTGCTCCTCCACCGAGTCCACCTCAATCTCACAGGTGGAGTGGAGCAGGGCGTTGAGCCGGGAGTTGATTACCCGGGTATAGTTCTCAAAGATGCTGTTGAGCATCCGGATGCGGTCCTTTGTGAACTTCCGGGGGCTGTAAAAGTCGTATTTTCTATACTTTTTTTCGACAGCCTCTTCTGCCGGAGCGTCCAGGTCCATCTGGCCGCTTTGGGCCGCCGCCAGCAGGGCGTCAATCTGACTTTGTGATAAGACTTCTGCCATATTGTCTCCTCATTCCGGGTAGTGTTTCCCAACGATGGGTCCGCCTCAATCGGCGGTGGTCTCCCCGCCGGTTTCCACGCCGGGCTGCGCCTGGCCCGTCTCCGTATAGTACTGAGCGATGCTGTCGGAGAGCTTATCCTCCAGGTCACGGCCGGTAATCATCATCTCCACCCGCCGGTTCTTGGTCCGCTCGCTCTCCTCGTCGTTGCCCGCCACCGGCCGCCACTGGCCGTAGCCCTTGGACTGAATCCGGGCGGGATCCAGCTCTGTGCTGTTCTCCACCATATAGGACACCACTCTCGCCGCACGCATACTGGAGAGCTCGTAGTCCCAGGTGGCGTTATAGCGCCCCAGCGCCGAGGCCGTATGGCCGGAGACCACCAGCTCGTCGATGTAGGGCGCGGCCTCGTTCAGCGTGGGCAGGATGCTGTCAATAATCGCTTTTCCCTCCGGCAGGAGCTCATATTTGTCTCCCGCGAAAAAGATGGAGCTGTTGAAGGACACATAGATGTATCCGTCTCCTTGGCTGACGACGATGGTGTCGTCAGCCTGGGCCGCCGCCGTGTCCTGCAAAAACTGGAGAAGCTCCTCCATCTTGGAGTCCATCTCCGTGGTGGCGGGCATGCCGCCGCCCAGCTCGTCCGCCCCGTCGCCCTCCGGTCCCCGGGGGGAGTCGTCCGTGCTGACAATGGCGGTCTTGTTGAAGCTCTGGACGATCATCATCCACTTCTCCTGGTCAATGGTGGACATGGAATAGAGCAGCACGAAGAAGCACAGCAGCAGCGTCACCATGTCGCCATAGGTGTCCATCCAGTTTGCGCCGCCGCCTCCGCCGCCGCTTTTCTTTTTAATAGAAGCCATGGAGCGCCTCCTCCCGATTGATCTCGCCGGCCTGCGGCCGCTTTACTCCTTGGAAGCCTTTTTGCTGCTCTCGCCCCGCTCCCGCTGGGCCACGAAGGTCAGCAGCTTCTCCCGCAGGAACTTGGGGTTCGCGCCGGACTGAATGGACATGATGCCCTCCACAATAATCAGCTTGCAGAGCACCTCCTCCTCGTCCCGCTGGCGCAGCTGTACGGCGATGGGCCCGAAGATCATGTGGGCCAGAATACAGCCGTACAGGGTGGTGACCAGGGCCGTCGCCATGGCGGGGCCCAGATCGCCGCCGCCGCTCTCCACGTCCATGGCCTTGAGCATGTTGATAAGGCCCACCAGAGTACCCACCATGCCGAAGGCCGGGGCCACGGAGCTGCCTCGGTCATACATGCCCGCGCCGGCCTCGTGGCGGGCGGAGGCCTGCTCGATGTCGTTCATCATGATCTCCTTCACCTGATCGGCGTCGTTGTTGTCAACGATGAGCATGATGCACTGCTTGAAGAAGGGGTTCTCCTGCTGGTTGCCCTTTTCCTCCAGGGCCAGCAGGCCGTTTTTACGGGCCACCTGGGCCAGCTCCACCAGCT
>CAJTWF010000001.1:21727-269544 GCA_910579965.1 uncultured Oscillospiraceae bacterium | reverse complement strand
ATTGCCTTGCGGCAATCTCCACCCGCAGGTATGCCCCCTTGACATTTGACCCCGCTCCCCCGTGACAGCCGTGACGACCGTGACGATGTTTTAGACACCGCCCCCGCTCTCAAAAAAGCCGTCACAGCCGTCACGGTCGTCACGCCTGGGGAGGCTCCAGCGTCAGGCTGATGCTTCTCCCGGCGTGGGTACGAGTGTTCTCATAACGGATATGATACTCCGTCGCCAGTTTCCCAGCCCGGACATTCAGCCGCATAGCCAAGGCGTTAGGCTTCATATCCACTTGCAGGACCGCTGCCAACTCCGTGGCTGTACCGCTCCAGGACGGCCTCTCCGCCGTAATAAAAGCGGCTACGGCCTCCAGCACCGGGTCGGGGGGTTCTACCCACAACTCCGTTTCCATCCGCTCCAGTGTCCATGTTAGGTGTTCCTTGTCCTTGGTGAGATAGAGCCGCTGGTCTTGCTGGTCACGTCCTACCACATCCAGGGTGGCGGTGTCGTCTGTCCGCTTCTCCTTCTGAAGAAGAAAGGCCCCATCCGCCGCCCCCGACAGGCCGTTGGTGCCAGAGATCATATCAAACTTGTCGTCGGCCTGCTGTTTGCGAGTGTGATGTACCAGCAGGAGACAGACGCCGCAAGCGTCAGCGAGGTGTTTCAGCTTTCCCACCACCTCATAATCGTTGGCGTAGCTGTACTTATCCCCGCCAGCCTCCCGGATTTTCTGGAGGGTGTCAATGATAATCAGCTTGGTGTCAGGGTGTTCCTGGACAAATCTCTTTAGCTGTTCCTCCAGTCCGCTGCCGACCTGCTTGGCGCAGATGGAAAAGAGAAGGTCGTTGGTGCCGTCCATGCCGAACATCCGGTAAAGCCGCTCCTGCAAGCGGCGGTGATCGTCCTCCAGCGCCAGATAGAGGACAGTCCCCTTGTGAACGGGATAGTCCCACAGGGGGAGGCCCATGCTGACGTGGTAGGCAAGCTGGGCCATCAGGAACGACTTGCCTACCTTGGGTGCTCCCGCAAAGAGGTACGTCCCCGGATAGAGCAGACCGTCAATGACGGGCGGTCTGCTCTGATAGACGTTCTCGTACAACTCGTTCATGGAAATCGTGGGGAGATACGCCGGGTCGTTCATGCGCTGCATTTTCCGCAGCAGTTCCGCATAATTTTTTTCAGGGGGATTGTTTTCTGTCGTTTCCTCTGTTATACTTGCGGTAGGTGTTTGTGAAATGGGCTGTTCCCCGTCTGCGCCAACAGACGGAACCGGGACAGTCCTTTTCGTTTCCTTGGAATCCATCAATCTATCAAACCTCCTTCATGCCGCCCATGATAGCGGCGATCATCTGAATGGTGTCCAGCAGTTCATCGTCCACGCCAGCCCCGTCCTCGGCCCGCCGCAGTTCGTCCAGAACGGCGGCAAGTTGGTCACGCAGGGCCTTGTAGACCTTGGGATTACCCTGTACCACTACGTCCCGGCACAGGAGGCGTCTTGTGATGTAGTCCTGCTTTGTCAGGCCGGAGAGCCGCACAGCGGCCTCGATTTGTTCATCTTCCTCCGGGGATACCCGGAAGGCCACGGTCTTGTTCCTCCAGCGATTTTTGTTGTCTCGGTTTTTCAGCGACATGGTTACGTCCCCATCCTTTCAAAGTCCAGCTTGTCCGCCATTTCTGTCTGCCTTGTGGGAAACAGATGGGCGTAGCGGTAGGTGATGTCGATACTCTCATGCCCTACCCGGTCAGCGATTGCCAAGGCGGTAAAGCCCATATCAATCAGCAGGGAAATGTGCGAATGTCGGAGGTCGTGAATCCTGATCCGCTTCACTCCCGCCGCTTTCGCACCCCTGTCCATTTCATGGTGGAGATAGTGTTTGCTGACAGGGAAAATCCGTTCATCCGCCCCGGCGCTGTAAAACATCTTTAAGTAGTCCTCCATCTCTCCACAGAGGAATTTGGGCATCTTAATGACACGGTTGCTCTTTTTCGTCTTGGGGGTGGTAATCACGTCCTTGCCCTTGAGCCGCTGATAGGATTTGCTGATGGACACTGTACCCGCCTCAAAGTCGAAGTCTGTTGGGGTGAGGGCCAGCAACTCCCCCTCCCGGATACCGCACCAGTAGAGCATTTCAAAGGCGTAGTAGGAGAGGGGTTTGTCCATCATGGCGTCGGCAAACTTCAAATACTCGTCCTTCGTCCAGAACAGCATTTCACGCCGTTCCTCCACACCCATGTTCCCGGCCTTGGCCGCAGGATTGACCTGGAGACCGTAGTAGCGGACAGCGTGGTTAAAGAGGGCGCTCAACTGATTGTGGACGGTTTTGAGATAGGTAGGGGAATAGGGCTTTCCTTTGGCGTCCGTCAACCCCCGGATCGCGTTCTGCCAGTCCATCACGTCCTTGGCGGTGATTTCCGATAGCTTCCGCTTTCCAAAATACGGCAGGATTTTTTTCTGGATGATGCTCTCTTTTGTCAGCCAGGTGTTCAGCTTCAGCTTGGGCTTCATATCCTTCTCATAGAGCTGGGCGAAGCTCTCAAAGGTCATGTTCACATCGGCCTGCTTCTGCATCAGAAACTCCCGTTCCCACGCCTGGGCCTCCTTTTTGGTGGCAAAGCCACGCTTCAACTTCTGTTGGCGCTCTCCCTTCCAGTCCGTATAGCGGAACTGGACGTACCAAGTGCCGTTGGTCTTGTTCTTAAACGCTGCCATAGGTTAATCACTCCTTTCGCTCTGGCCTCTTGTGCCATAAAATTTTTCGTGGAAGAATTTGCGGTCGATCCGGCCTGAAATGGTAATACAGCCCGTCTTTTTTAACTCCGCATTCATGGAACGAATCAGCTTATAGGCATAGGGAACAGAAACCCCTAATTCCTCCGCTACCTCGTCCACCCGCATGAACATGGTGCCTGCCATTGTGCGCTCACCTCCTTTCACGGCTCGGAAACTAAGCCCTTATGCTTAACCTATTATAACTAAGCAAATTTGCTTTGTCAAGTGGCTTGCGGAATAATTTTTAACTTTTTTGTTTAAGATACTCTTGACTGTTACTAAGCGAATATGTTATACTGCTTTCGACAGAAACCACCAGATAGGAGTTGGCATTTATGGCAATAGGAGAGCGCATCCATTTTTTCCGCACCCTCCGGGGTATGACACAGAAGTATCTTGGTATGGCGGTGGGCTTTCCAGAGCGTTCCGCCGATGTTCGTCTGGCACAGTACGAAACAGGCACCCGGACGCCGAAGGCCGACTTGACCGCTGCCCTGGCTCATACATTAGATGTATCGCCCCAGGCGTTGAGCGTCCCGGACATAGACAACTACATAGGTTTGGCCCATACGCTGTTCGCCTTGGAGGATGTTTACAGTCTGAAAGTGGTAGAGGCGGATGGACGTGCCTGCCTGCAAGCAGATATTTTTCAGGGAGGCCGTCAAGCCAGTGAGCTGAACAAAATCTTGATTGCGTGGCGGGAACAGGCGGCGAAGTTGGAGGCCGGGGAGATCACCAAGGAGGACTATGACCGCTGGCGCTACAACTACCCGAAGTATGACACCACCCAGCGGTGGGCCAAAGTCCCCTCGAAGGAATTAAGCGATGCTCTGATAAAAGGATTGAAGAAACAGAGAAAAGACAAATAGCAAAAAAGGTCTTGCCGACTGGTGAAAGTCAGCAAGACCTTTTTCTTAGGATATGGAGGATTTACCCGCAAACCACCCGCTATATGGGAGTGAGCAAAGTAAATCCGGTTTTGGTATCTGCTATCAATTTGCTATCAAATGCCCCGTTTCCGTTTCAAGAACCCAGTGTTTTCAAGGCTTTGCGGGTTTTGTCAGTTATTCCCACTCAATCGTCGCCGGCGGCTTACTCGTCACATCATACACAATCCGATTAATCCCCGGCACCTCGTTCACAATCCTGGTGCTGATCCGATCCAGCACATCATACGGTATCCTGGCCCAATCGGCGGTCATAAAATCGCTGGTATTCACGGCCCGCAGAGCCAGCGTATAATCGTAGGTCCTGCCGTCCCCCATGACCCCCACGCTCCTGGTGTTGGTCAGCACGGCAAAGTACTGCCCGATCTCCCGGTCCAAGTCCGCGTTGGCGATCTCCTCCCGGTAGACGGCGTCCGCATCCCGCAGGGTGTCCAGCTTCTCCTTGGTCAGCTCTCCGATCACCCGTATCGCCAGCCCTGGCCCCGGGAAGGGCTGGCGGCTGACCAGATACTCCGGCAGACCCAGCTCACGGCCCAGCTGCCGCACCTCATCCTTGAACAGCAGCCGCAGGGGCTCGATAATCTCCTTGAAATCCACATAATCCGGCAGGCCGCCCACGTTGTGGTGGCTCTTAATCACCGCCGCGCTGCCGGCGCCGGACTCGATCACATCCGGATAGATGGTTCCCTGGGCCAAAAAGTCCACAGCGCCGATCTTCCTGGCCTCCTCCTCAAAGACCCGGATGAACTCCTCGCCGATAATCTTCCGCTTCCGCTCCGGCTCGGTCACCCCGGCCAGTTTCTCCAGGAAGCGGGCCTCCGCGTCCACCCGGACAAAGTGCATGGCCCAGCTCTGGAAGGCCGCCTGGACCTCATCCCCCTCATTCTTCCGCATGAGGCCATGGTCCACAAACACACACGTCAGCTGCTCCCCCACGGCCTCGGCCAGCAGGGCTGCGCACACGGAGCTGTCCACGCCGCCGGAGAGGGCCAGCAGCACCCGGCCGCTGCCCACCTTCTGCCGTATAGCCGCCACAGCGGTGCGCTTGTAGTCCCCCATGGTCCAGTCGCCGGAGGCATGGCACACCTCGTAGAGGAAATTCCGGATCATCTCCACGCCGTGCTCCGTGTGGTTGACCTCCGGGTGGAACTGGACCCCGTAGAACCCCCGCCTCTCATCAGCAATGGCCACGTTGGGGCAGGCCAGGGACCGGGCCGCCAGGGCGAAGCCCTCCGGCACCTTCTCCATGTAGTCCCCGTGGCTCATCCAGCTGATCCCGCTCTCCGGCAGGCCCTTGAACAGGGGGCAGGATGCGTCGTAGAAGGTCTCCGTCTTGCCGTACTCCCGGGCGCTGTCGTCCTGTGCGGCAGTCACCCGGCCGCCCAGGTGGTGGGCCAGGAGCTGGCAGCCGTAGCAGATGCCCAGTACGGGCACGCCCAGGGTAAAGATGGCCGGGTCCACCTGGGGAGAGGTCTCCAGATAGACCGAATTGGGGCCCCCGGTGAAGATAAAGCCGATGGGCTCCATTTTTTGGAGCTCCGCCAGGGGCGTGGTGCAGGGCTTGACCTCGCAGTACACGCCGCACTCCCGGACCCGCCGGGCGATCAGCTGGTTATACTGCCCGCCGAAATCCAGAACAATAACAGTTTGATGGGACAAAGCCGCTCCCTCCTTCATCGTCGTTTATTGGTCCTCCCGGAACACGATGCCGTTCTCGTCCGCGCTCTCGATCACCGCCAGGGCGTGATAATTCACATCCATGGCCCGCAGCCGGTCCCCGCCGCCCTGGAAGCCCTTCTCCACGGCAATGCCGATGCCCATCAGCTCCGCGCCCGCCTGGCTCACAAGATCGCACAGGCCCCGGACCGCCTCGCCGTTGGCCATGAAGTCGTCCACGATGAGTACCCGGTCATTGGCGGTGAGCCACTCCTTGCTGAGGATCTGGGTCACCTTCCTCTTGTAGGTGTAGGAGAAGATCTCGCTCTGGTACAGTCCGCCCTCGATGTTGTCGCTCTTGGCCTTCTTGGCAAAGACCATGGGCACGCGGTACTTCTGGGCGCAGATAGCGGCCAGGGCGATGCCGCTGGCCTCGGCGGTGAGGACCATGGTGATGTTCCCCACGTCAAAGAACCTGGCAAACTCATCGGCAATGGCCTCCATTAGCCGGATATCCACCCGGTGGTTGAGAAAGCCGTCCACCTTGATGATGTTGCCGGGCAGCACCTTGCCCTCCCTGCGAATGCGTTCCTTCAGCTCCTGCATCGTTTCGCCACATCCTCTCATCCTTATTTGTGGTTTGCTGCTGTGCCAGTCAGGGCGCCGGCCGTTCCGGCGGCCGCAAAGGGTACTCCAGTCCTGCCGGTCCTCTTCCCGCCCCGGCAGGCCGTCTGCCCTTCTTCTGAATATGAGCACCATTCTGCCATATTTTTGCCCCGCTGACAACTGTGGATTCCGACAAATTTCAATTTTTCCCTATGGAAGAGGGGACTGCCTCACATATCGCTCAGGCAGTCCCGGTTTTTCAGGAAGTACTCCACCCCGGAGTAGATGGTGGTCACCACGATCACCGCCACACAGGCCGTGTTCAGCCACCCGGGGATGGGCAGGAACATGAGGATCACGCACACCATGGTGGCGGCGGTCTTCACCTTGCCGGACCAGCCGGCGGCGATGACCCGGCCCTTGTCGCTGGCCACCATCCGCAGCCCGCTGACAGCGAACTCCCGGACAATGACAATCAGCAGGGCCCAGCCGGGCATCTGCCCGTTCTCCACGAACCAGAGCATGGCCGCGGTGACCAGCATCTTGTCCGCCAGGGGGTCCGCGAACTTGCCGAAGTCGGTAATCAGGTGGTACTTCCGGGCGATCTTTCCGTCCAGCAGATCCGTGAGACTGGCCAGAATGAACACCGCCAGGGCGATGTACGCCGCCCCCGGCACATCCAGATACAGCACCAGCAGAAAGGGCAGGATCAGCACGATCCGCAGCAGGGTCAGCTTATTGGGCAGATTCATCTCTCGCTCTCCTCTCCATCCCGCGCCGCCAGTTCCCCGGTCAGCTCTCCGTCCATGGCCCCGGTGATCCGGACCTGGACAAAGGCCCCCGTCTCCACCGGCTCCTGGGCTGTAAAGTATATTCTTCCGTCAATGTCCGGGCTCTCGGCGTAGCTGCGGCCCACATAGCACATGGACTGGCCGTCAAACCCGTCGCAGAGGACCTCCAGAGTCTCCCCCTGCATCTCCTCGTTCCACTCGTCCATGATCCGGGACTGGATGTCCACCACCAGCTCCGCCCGCCGGGCGGCCTCCTCCTCGTCCACCCGGTCCATCCCCGCCGCCGGGGTCCCCTCCTCGGGGGAATAGGGGAACACGCCGGCCCGGAGCATCCGCTGATCCCACAAAAACTGGCACAGCTCGTCAAAGGCCGCCTCATCCTCCCCGGGCAGGCCGGTGATGATGCTGGTGCGCAGCACCAGACCAGGGATCCGCTCCCGGAGCTTGTCCAGCAGCGCCTCGATGGCAGCCCGGTCCCCCCGGCGGTTCATCCGGCGGAGGATATTGTCGTTGCAGTGCTGGAGGGGGATGTCCAGGTACTTGAGGATCTTCTCCTCCCGGGCGATCACCTCAATGAGGTGATCGTCCATCTGGTCCGGATAGAGGTAGTGGAGGCGGATCCAGTGGAAATCCAGCCTGCACAGCTCCTCCAGCAGGTCCGCCAGATGGCGCCGCCCGTCCCAGTCCGTGCCGTAGCGGGTGATATCCTGGGCCACCACGATCAGCTCCCGCACCCCCTGCCCGGCCAGCGCCCGGGCCTCCTCCAGCACCCTGTCCATGGGGCGGCTGCGGTACTTCCCCCGCAGCTTGGGGATGATGCAGAAGGCGCACCAGTTGTCGCACCCTTCGGCAATGCGCAGGTAGGCGTAATGGCCGGGGGTGGTGAGCACCCGGCCAAATTCGTCCACAGGGGCGTTGATGTCGTCAAAATACCGGGGGTGTCCGCCGGCCATCACCATATCCAGGGCGGGAACGATGTCCTTGTAGCTGCCCGTGCCCAGGATGCCGTCCACCTCGGGCAGCTCCGTGGACACGTCCTCGCCATACCGCTGGGTCATGCAGCCGGTGACCAGGATCCTCCCGATCTGCCCCCGGGCCTTCAGCCGGCCCATCTGGAGGATGTGGCCAATGGCCTCCTCGTTGGCGCTGGAGAGAAAGCCGCAGGTGTTGACCACCACCGCGTCCGCCCCCTCCGGCTCCGGCTGGAGGATGTGGCCGGCCTGACGGCACAGGGCCATCATCTGTTCGCAGTTGACCACGTTTTTGGCGCAGCCAAGGGAGATAAAATGGACTTTATAGGGCATATATGCCTCCTTCTTGTCCGTAAGGACGTATCATTCACAGCGCCCGCCGGCCCGCGCCCAGGCTGCGGGGGCCGAAAGAGCCCTGATCTCACCGCTCTTTCGCTTCGTATCTTTACAGATATCTCCCCACCTCCTTCCGATAGGCCAGGTAGGGCTGGCCGAACATTTTCTCCAGGTGCTTCTCCTCCTCCAGGATTTGCAGATGGATCAGGACCACGGCAGCGCAGACGGCGGCCAGCAGCACCCAATTCCCCACAGCCAGGGCGCTCCCCAGGTAGAGGAGGTCAAAGCCCACAAAGGCGGGGTTGCGGCTGCGGCGGTAGAGGCCGCCGGTCACCAGCTCCGTCCTCTGGCTCTCGTCGACGCCCGCCCGCCAGGAGTCCTTCATCGTCAGAATCGCCGCGATAAACAGCCCGTCCCCCGCGGCCATCAGGGCCAGACCCAGGAGCGTCAGCGGGAGCGGGACCGCCAGCGGCCCCAGACGGCCCCGCCAGAAGCAGGAGAGGAACTGGGCGGCGCAGGCGCAGTAGTTCACAGTCATCAGCGCCAGGCCGGTCCAATAGGCCCGACGGCTCTTCTGCCCCCGGATCAGCACGTTTGCGGCAATGCCCCGCCGCCGCTGGGCCGCCATTTTCAGCAGGTAGGCCCCGTAGAAGACGCACAGCAGCCCCAGGGCCGCCCAGTCAGTCCTCCCCATGTGCGCCTCCCCCAAATCCCCGCCGGGCCGCCTCCCGCAGCAGCTCCGGCTGTATGTCCGGATAGGTCCACCGCTCCGGCAGGTCCTCCATCAGGAGGACTTTTTCGATCTCACAGTGGAGCTCCGGGGCCAAAGCCTCGATCTCCGCCCAGCACAGCAGGCCGCAGCTCTCGCCGCCCTCCCGAACCACGGCATAGACGCAGATGGGCCGCAGGTGGAACCGCTCCGCGCCGGTCTCCTCCCGGAGCTCCCGCCTGGCTGTCTCCAGAATGGCCTCCCCGGGCTCCCGGCGGCCGCCGGGGACCTCCAGGGTGTCCCGGTCCCGGTGCTTGCAGAACACCCACTTGCCCGCAAAGCGGGAGAGGATGACGGCAAATTTCAGCCGTTCGTCCGCTGCATCGTCGTAAAACCGGACCTCCTGAATCATTCCCAGCCGTCCTCCTCCATCTCCGCGTACCGGCCCATGGCCGCCTTCACGTCCCTCCAGGCGAATCCCCGGCGCAGCAGCGCATCGCTGGTACGCCGCCGCTCTCTGGGATCGGAGAGATCCCCCCGGCACCGCTTCTGGATCAATTTGTCCAGAATCTCCGCCGGGTCCGGCATCTCCTCCAGGGCCTCCTCCCAGAGCGCCCGGTCCACGCCCCGGCGGCGCAGCTCCTCCCGCACCCGGGCGGGGCCGTAGCCCCTGCCGCCGTAGTGGCGGACCAGGGAGGCGGCATAGGCCCCGTCGTCCACGGCTCCGATGTCCTCCAGCCAGTCCGCCGCCGTCCGGGCGTCCTCCTGGCTGCTGCCCTTCTTTACCAGCCGCTTGGTCAGTTCCTTTTTGGAGAGGGCCCGGCTGCCGATGATGGCCGCGGCCTGGGACTTGGCCGCGGAGGACCTGGCGCTGGACCGCAGAGCCTCCAAGGTCTCGCCGTCCAGGTCCATGCCCTCCCGCAGACGGAAGCGCAGCAGCTCCTCCTCCGTCACCCGCAGGATATCCCCGTCCTCCAGCTTCACCAGGAGGCGGCCTTTTTTTCGCTCTGATTTTTTCAGTTCCGCAATCCGCATAGCATACAACCTGTATATATTCTCTTGATTATGTCCTTTCGAAATCACCCGGGATGTATCAAGCCTTTTGCTTCCGGGAGGTCTCCTCGAGGGGAGCGGCGTTGTCTGACTACGTACCGACAACACGATTTTCATCTCTCAATTTCTTGTCGTATTCTCTTATTTCCATATAATCCATATAAAGATTATACCATATATTTGGGGGCTGTAAATAGTTTTATCAGATAAGAGAGCAATATAAAAATATCAGAAATGGCTCTGTCATCCTGAATACCTACGCCCTCTCTCCGGATGCCAGCCTCGCTGATCTCTATGGTAAAACCACATACACCTGAAGCCACGCAGGCCCACCAGAACAATGCCCGAGCCGTCATGGAGGCTTACGGCTTCTCCGTCAGGGACATGGCCGGCCAAATACGGAAGTAGTATTCGCCCCTGTAAACTGCGCAAAAGGCCGCGCTCAAAGCAATAAGGGCCTGGACGGCGTTGCCGTCCAGGCCCTTGTTTTTGCTTTTTTAGGGGATAAAATTACTCAGCGGTCTCAATGACAACGCCGGAGCCAACGGTACGGCCGCCCTCGCGGATAGCGAAGCGGAGGCCCTTCTCAATGGCAATGGGGGTAATCAGCTCCACGTTCATGTCCACGTTATCGCCGGGCATGCACATCTCCACGCCCTCGGGCAGGCTGATGACGCCGGTAACATCGGTGGTACGGAAGTAGAACTGGGGACGATAGTTGTTGAAGAAGGGGGTGTGACGGCCGCCTTCATCCTTGCTCAGGACGTACACCTGGCCTACAAACTTGGTGTGGGGATGGATGGAGCCGGGCTTGCACAGAACCTGACCGCGCTCAATGTCGGTCTTGGCAACGCCGCGCAGCAGGCAGCCCGCGTTGTCGCCGGCCTCAACGTAGTCCAGGGTCTTGTGGAACATCTCCATGCTGGTGACGACGGTGGTGCGCTTCTCGTCGGTCAGACCAACGATCTCAACGGTCTCACCGGCCTTCAGCTGGCCGCGCTCCACACGGCCGGTGGCCACGGTGCCGCGGCCGGAGATGGTGAACACGTCCTCCACAGGCATCAGGAAGGGCATGTCGGCCTTACGGTCAGGAGTGGGAATATAGCTGTCAACAGCGTCCATCAGCTCCTTGATGCAGGCGTACTCGGGAGCGGAGGCATCGGTGCTCTCGCTGACCAGAGCGTTCAGAGCGGAACCCTTGATGATGGGGATGTCATCGCCGGGGAACTCGTAGAAGGACAGGGTCTCGCGGACCTCCATCTCCACCAGCTCCAGCAGCTCCTCGTCGTCCACCTGATCGCACTTGTTCAGGAACACGATGATAGCGGGCACGCCCACCTGACGGGCCAGCAGGATGTGCTCCTTGGTCTGGGCCATGGGGCCGTCGGTGGCGGCGATGACCAGGATCGCGCCGTCCATCTGAGCAGCGCCGGTAATCATGTTCTTGATATAGTCGGCGTGGCCCGGGCAGTCAACGTGGGCGTAGTGACGGGCATCGGTCTCGTACTCCACGTGGGCGGTGTTGATGGTAATGCCGCGCTCCCGCTCCTCGGGAGCCTTGTCGATGCTGGAGTAGTCGGTGTAGTCAGCCTTGCCCTGGAAAGACAGGAACTTGGTGATGGCGGCGGTCAGAGTGGTCTTGCCGTGGTCAACGTGGCCGATGGTGCCGATGTTGACATGGGGCTTGCTTCTCTCAAATTTCTGCTTGGCCATTGGGAAAATCCTCCTTAACGGTTAAATGAATTGGTTGGGGATCAGCATACTACTTCATGATGCTGATATTTTACAACAACTGCGGGAAAAATGCAATCCTAAAAAAGCATTCTCCCGGAATATTTTGAGTTTTGGGCCCCTTACCGCATAGCGCGACCGCCCATGCGCTGATCAATGATCTTCTCCCGGATGCTCTTGGGGATCTCCAGGTAGCTGTGGGGCTCCATGCTATACTGGCCGCGGCCCTGAGTGCGGGAGCGCAGATCCGTGGCATAGCCGAACATCTCGCCCAGAGGTACCAGCGCGTCAACCTGAACGGCGCCGGAGCGGTTCTCCTGGCCCTGGATCTGTCCGCGGCGGCTGTTGAGATCGCCGATGACGTTGCCCAGATACTCGTCAGGCACAATGACGCTGACCTTCATAATGGGCTCCATCAGGGTGGGATCCGCCTTCTGGCAGGCCTCCTTGAAGGCCATGGAGCCGGCGATCTTGAAGGCCATCTCGGAGGAGTCCACCTCGTGGTAGGAGCCGTCATAGAGGGTGACCTTTACGTCCACCACCGGGTATCCGGCCACCACGCCGGAGAGCATGGCGCCCTGGATGCCCGCGTCAACGGCAGGGATATACTCCTTGGGCACCGCGCCGCCCACCACCTCATTGACGAACTCGTAGCCCTTGCCGGATTCGTTGGGCTCCACACGGATCTTGACGTGGCCATACTGGCCCTTGCCGCCGGACTGGCGGGCATACTTGGTGTCCTGCTGGACGCTCTTCTTGATGGTCTCCTTGTAGGCCACCTGGGGCGCGCCCACGTTGGCCTCCACCTTGTACTCGCGGAGCAGACGGTCCACAATGATCTCCAGGTGGAGCTCGCCCATACCGGCGATGATGGTCTGTCCGGTCTCCTCATCGGTGTAGGTGCGGAAGGTGGGGTCCTCCTCGGCCAGCTTCATCAGAGCAATGCCCATCTTCTCCTGGCCTGCCTTGGTTTTGGGCTCAATAGCCACCCGGATAACCGGCTCGGGGAACTCCATGGACTCCAGGATCACCGGATGCTTATCATCGCACAGGGTGTCGCCGGTGGTGGAGTTCTTCAGACCGATCACACCGGCAATGTCACCGGAGTACACGGTCTCAATGTCCTCCCGGTGGTTGGCGTGCATCTGGAGGATGCGGCCAATGCGCTCCTTCTGGCCCTTGGTGGAGTTGAGCACCGAGGAGCCGGTGTTGAGCGTACCGGAGTAGACGCGGATAAAAGACAGACGGCCCACGTAGGGGTCGGTCATGATCTTGAAGGCCAGGGCGGAGAAGGGGGCGCTGTCATCGGAGGGACGCTCCTCCTCCTCTTCGGTCTTGGGATTGACGCCCTTGATGGCGGGGATATCCAGGGGGGAGGGCATATAATCCACGATGGCGTCCAGCAGCTTCTGCACGCCCTTGTTGCGGTAGGACGTACCGCACACCACGGGGATCATCTCCACGGCGCAGGTGGCCTGGCGGATGGCCGTGCGGATACGGTCTGTGGGGATGTCCTGACCCTCCAGATACATCTCCATGATCTCGTCGTCAAACATGCTCACCGCGTCCAGCAGCTTCTCACGATACTGCCCAGCCAGCTCCCGCATGTTCTCGGGGATTTCCTCCACCCGCATGTCGTTGCCCATCTCATCATAGTACACGTCCGCGTTCATCTCCACCAGGTCGATGATGCCGCGGAAATCGCCCTCCTTGCCGATGGGCAGCTGGATGGGGACGGCGTTGCACTTGAGCCGGTCGTCAATCATGCGCAGCACGTTAAAGAAGTCCGCACCCATGATGTCCATCTTGTTGACGTAGATCATGCGGGGGACCTTATAGTGATCGGCCTGACGCCAGACCGTCTCGGACTGGGGCTCCACACCGCCCTTGGCGCACATGACGGTCACAGAGCCGTCCAGCACGCGCAGAGAGCGCTCCACCTCCACGGTAAAGTCCACGTGGCCCGGAGTGTCGATGATGTTGATGCGGGTCTGGGGGAACTGCTCTTTGGTTCCCTTCCAGTAGCAGGTTGTAGCGGCAGAGGTGATGGTGATGCCGCGCTCCTGCTCCTGCGCCATCCAGTCCATGGTGGCCGTGCCCTCATGGGTCTCACCAATCTTATAGTTCACACCTGTATAATACAGGATACGCTCCGTAGTGGTGGTCTTTCCTGCATCAATGTGAGCCATAATGCCGATATTTCTTGTGTTTTCCAGAGATACCTTTCTCGGCATACTTGCTTTTCTCCTAACTTACCAGCGGAAGTGGGCGAAGGCCTTGTTGGACTCGGCCATCTTGTGAGTGTCCTCGCGCTTCTTCACAGCGGAACCGGTGTTGTTGGCCGCGTCCATGATCTCGTTGGCCAGACGCTCGGCCATGGTCCGCTCGCTGCGGGCGCGGGCATAGTTGGTCAGCCAGCGCAGACCCAGGGTCTGACGCCGGGCGGGACGGACATCCATGGGCACCTGATAGGTGGCGCCGCCCACACGGCGGGCCTTGACCTCCAGGCTGGGCATGATGTTGTCCATGGCGGTGGTGAACACCTCCAGGGGCTCCTTGTCGGTCTTGTCCTTGACGATGTCAAAGGCGCCGTATACGATCTTCTGCGCCACACCCTTTTTGCCGTCCAGCATGATGGAGTTGACCAGCTTGGTCACCAGGACGCTGTTGTACATAGGGTCGGGCAGGATCTCTCTTTTGGGAACATTACCTCTTCTGGGCACTATGCTTCCCTCCTTCATGAAATTTTATGAAATCATAGGTACTCACCAAGGCGGCGCTTGCGCCGGCTTGGGGACCAGCCGTCCAGACGCGCAGCAGCTGGCTGGCGGTCCTTCACCTTGGCGTTCTGCCTGCCAAAGAGGTCACAGTTTATATGGAAAAACTATGTCAACCTTTTCGGCAAAGCGCTGAGACCCGTACAGGTCCAGCCTCCGTCCCTATGGGCGGAGATTACTTGGACTTGGGGCGCTTGGCACCGTACTTGGACCGGGCCTGCATACGTCCCTGAACGCCCTGGGTATCCAGAGTGCCGCGAATGATGTGGTAGCGCACGCCGGGCAGATCCTTAACACGGCCGCCGCGGATCATTACCACGGAGTGCTCCTGGAGGGAGTGGCCCACGCCGGGAATATAGGCGGTGACCTCGTAGCCGTTGGTCAGACGCACACGGGCGATCTTCCGCAGAGCGGAGTTGGGCTTTTTGGGGGTCTGGGTACGCACCGCGGTGCACACCCCCCGCTTCTGGGGAGAGGGCAGGTCGGTCTCCTTGTTCTTGAGGGTGTTGAGCCCGTACTGCATGGCAGGACTGTTGGACTTATAGGTCGCTTGCTCTCTTCCCTTGCGAACCAGCTGGTTGAAAGTAGGCATAGTTTTCTCCTTTCTTGAAAGAATGGGAGCGGAACGCTCCGATTTATTTTTTACAGGATACCGGTAAAATATCCCGAAAAAACCAAATTTGTATGACGGGAACTACAGCAGGGCCGCCACGGCCGCCCCCACCTGGATGCCCGCAGCCTGTCCCAGCTCCCGCATGGTGTACTGGGTGGTGACGGGGATGTTCCCCCGCCGGCACATGGCGTACAGGGGCCCCGTCAGCTCCGGGTCCGCATCGGAGGCCAAAAATACCTCCTTGGCAAGTCCATCCCGGATGGCGCGCCGGGACTGCTTGACGCCAATCACACGATCCGTTGTGCGAAGCCTGTTGAGCTGCAAATGGACTCCTCCTGTTTGACACGCCAAAATTCGCGGACTTTTCCACGCAGTTTTTAATTATAGCATAGTAAAGGCTGGGAGTCAAGTGTTATTTGGTGGGGTACCATATCGCTGAAGTAGTAGATTAAATGCAGAAAAGGTTATTTGACCTTTTTCTGCATTATTTTTTTACCCAAACGGGGGCAGAAACGGGAGAAAGGGGTGATTTAGGTGAGGACTTTGACGCTGGAGGACCGCCGGAAGATTGAATTGATGTGGCGGCGCAATGATTCCACGGTCAAGATTGCCGCCGCGCTGGAGATCAGTCAGTGTACCGTATATACGGAACTGAAACGAGGCCAGGAGACGGACGGGGTGGGCGACGTGGTGCTGGACGAGAACTTCCGGCCTGCGTACAGCGCCGAGCGGGGCCAGGCTGTGTACCAGAGGAACTTGCGGAACCGTGGACGCCGACCCAAGAGGGAAACGGAACAGAAGGAGGCGAAGCAAGCATGACCAACTTTGAGAAAATCACGGCGTCCCCGGATGTGTTGGGTGAGTTTTTGGCTTCTCTCCCCGTGGCGACCGGGCCGTGGGACGAAGAATTTCACCGGGCGTTCTGCGATTCTTGCGAACTGTTGGAATGCAGAGCGGAGACTTGCCCGTACAAAGGGAACCGCCCGCTGTGGTGGCTGAACCAGGTGGGGACGGGCGAGGGGCAGAATCGGATTGTGCTGTGGGTGAAAAGTGACGGCTACAGAAAGACAATGGAAGAGTTTGCCAAAAAGGTCAAAGAAGCCAGGAGCGAGCGGGTAAAGGCAACAGGGGATAAAGCGTTTACCCACCTTGAAGCCTTGCTGACTGAATTGGTTGAAGTCCTTTTGCCGGACGAGAAATGCCGGGTTGTGATGGACTATGACCCGGACGCAGAGCAAGTTACTTTTTCCCGACTACCTGCACACGACATCCCGGCGGGAACGTAATAAGGACGTCGCACAAATAAAGATCAGATTTGAAAAGGAGGCGGATTGAGGATGCCTAAAAAGAGTTACCCCGGCGGCTTCCGGCTGACGCTGAAAACGGCGCGGGCGCTGGCCGTCCAGGAGTTCGGGACGGCAAAGGGCCTGGAGCCGGACCGGGGGACAGACCTGGAAGGGTATTTCAGGATGCAGATGGGGAACCTCTGTGTCTCCATCCAGCCGGACATCGGAATGAGCGGGTGCATCGTGATCTATGCGGGCCCGTCTACGGCCAGCCATACTTGCGTCGGCTACTTCAACCGGGAGACGCTGGAGCCGGACTATGACACGATGGACAAGTACGAGCGGCAGGAGAAGCGCGAGGCGCTGGAACAATGGGTGTTCGGCGGCGGGCCGGAGCCGTGCCACAAGCTGATTGATGAAGTCTGGAACAGGGGATAGCCATGAAGAAAATCATCTGTTTCAGCGGCGGTCATTCCTCTGCGCTGGCAGCAATCGAAACGGCCAGGAAGTATGGAACCGAAGGAATGGTCCTCCTAAATCACGATATTTCCCCGCACGTCGAGCATGAGGACATTAAGCGCTTTAAGCGGGAAGTGGCGGAGTACATCGGCCTGACTATTACATACGCCAATATGCCGGGATGGGAGACTATGCCGCCGCTGGCTGTGGCTGTGGCAAACAAGGCGTTTAAGGCGTTCAACCATCCCGCGTTTTGCACCAGCAGATTGAAAACAGAGCCGTTCTATAAATGGCTGGAGGAAAACGGGGAGCGCGGCGACTGGGTGATATATGGCTTTGACGCAGAAGAAACAAGCCGAATGATGCGCCGAAGCACGATTATGAACGCTATGGGCTATCAAGCGGTATTCCCTCTGGCGGATTGGGAACGGACGATTCAAGCGACCGAGGAAGTAGGGATAGCACGGCCCAGCACCTACACGACCTATAAGCACGCTAACTGCATTGGTTGTCTGAAAGCCGGGAAACAGCATTGGTATTGTGTGTACTGCCTGCGCCCGGATATTTGGGGCGAGGCAAAAGCAGCGGAGGAAGAAATCGGCTACAGTATTATCAAAGGTGTTTACCTGAAAGAGCTGGAACCGGAGTTCAAGGAAATGCGCGATACCCTCCGCATTATACCGACAGATAAGACCAGCAGCGCCCGCTTTTGGAAACAGGTCCGAGAGGCCATGCCGGAAGAACAGCTTGAAATCCCGTGCGATTGCAGTTTTTGAAACAAGGAGGTATGAATCTGTGGGAAGAGAAGTAAAGCGCGTGCCGCTGGATTTTGACCACCCGCTGGGCAGGGTATGGTACGGATACCAGATCGTTTTCTGCCATGAAGATTACGAGGGCGGGTGCGAGAGGTGCAAAGAGTTTGCCCGTATCATGGGTATTCCGCCGAAACTGTATAAGAACATCCCGGACGACGACCCGTGCCCGGACTGGAGGAAGTATTTCAAAGTGGACCCGCCAGAGGGCGAGGGATACCAGCTTTGGGGCACAACATCAGAGGGCGAGCCGAGAAGCCCGGTATTCAAAACGCCGGAGGAACTGGCCGAGTGGTGCGCAGAAAATGATACCGTCTTTGGGAACATAAGAGCCACAAAGGAAGGATGGCTGGAAATGATTCAAAAGGACATGATCGCGGCGGAAGTCAACGGCGTGCTGTATTTGTAAAGGAGGGACCAATGAAGCCTATCTACAAGCCGAAGGGCGCGGCGGCGGAGTACGGCGATTACGCCGTGAACATCTATACCGGATGCCCTCACCGCTGCTATTACTGTTTCGCGCCCCAGGTCCTCCACCGGGACCGGGAGACGTTTCATAACTGCGTGGAGCCGCGCAAGGATATTGTGCGGGAGGTTCGGCGGCAGTTGGAGCGGGAGCAGATCACCGGGCAGCTCATTCACCTGTGCTTCACCTGTGACCCGTACCCTACCGGCTGCGACACGTCGGCCACGCGGGAGGTCGTTCAGGCGTTGAAGGAGTGCGGAAACCACGTCCAGATTTTGACCAAGGGGGACGGACGGCGGGACTTTGATCTGCTGGATAGCGAGGACTGGTACGGCGTGACGGTATCCTGCGATTTGCCAATGTCCGCCACGGCGGAGCCGTTCGCCGCAACCCCGGCAAGCCGCCTGTATGATCTGGAGACGGCGAAGTGCAGGGGTATCAATACATGGGTATCGTTCGAGCCGGTCCTTGACCCGGCGGCGGTGCTGGACTGTATCAAGGGGTGCGCCTACTTCATTGACCGGGTGAAGATCGGGAAGCTGAACTATCACCCGTCGGACATCGACTGGGCGCAGTTTGGCCGGGATGCTGTGGCCGCGTGCGAGGAAATGGGCGTGGACTACTATATCAAGGACAGCCTGCGGGCGGAAATGGACAAGCTGTGAGCGCGGGCGCGGACTGGTCCAGGACGTGCGAGGGATGCGCCCATATCGTGAATGAGCCGGGACCAAAGGACGTGCTGTGGGCGCGGTGTTTTGCGCCGGGGACGCGCCGGGGGTACGTCGTGGGAAATGGACGCTTTCTCCCGTATATCCCCGCATGGTGTCCGATGATGCAGGGAAAGGAGGCGGACAATGGGGCCGGAAAGTAAGAACGAAGAGTACACATTGCACCTGGACGGCGTGCCGATTGCGTGGAGGGAACCGCTGCCGGAAATCACGGTGAGAGAAGAAGGTGTTGCAGAGCTGGCGGGCGGTCTTGTGTGTGAGCCGGTGGAGTTTACCGCGTATTTCAAGACGCCGAAGCGCTGGCGCTGCGGGAGCCGGAAACGGTTTATCAAACTGCTTATGTCAAAAGGAATCAGCCGAAACCAGGCCGGGAGCGTGGCAAGAGTAGCGAGAATCGCGGGAGTGCCATATGGGGAACTGTGGCGGGACTACTTCTTTTGGGGGTGAGGGCCTATGACAATCGGCTTGATTGACGTAGACAGCCACAACTACCCAAACCTGGCGCTTATGAAAATATCCGCCTGGCACAAGGCGCAGGGCGACACGGTGGAATGGTGGTGGGGATTCGGGGAGTATGACCGGGTGTATATGAGCAAGGTCTTTGACGAGACGTATTCCCCGGACATCCCGGAGCCGCTGAACGCCCGCGAAATCATCAAGGGCGGGACGGGCTACGGTCTGGACAACCGCCTACCGGACGAAGTGGAGCATATCTACCCGGACTATTCCCTGCACCCGGAGCTGACCCACGAAACCGCCTACGGATTCCTGACGCGGGGATGCCCGCGCGGGTGTTCGTTCTGCATCGTGGCCGGGAAGGAGGGCCGCGCCGCCCGGAAGGTGGCGGACCTGTCCGAGTGGTGGCGGGGCCAGAAGGAAATCAAGCTGCTGGACCCTAATCTGCTGGCCTGCCGGGAACACATGGACCTGCTGGGGCAGCTTGCGGACAGCGGCGCATGGGTGGACTTCACGCAAGGGCTGGACTGCCGCTTGCTGACGGCGGAAAACATCGGAGCCATCGGCGCGGTGAGGCTGAAAGAAATTCATTTCGCCTGGGACTACATGGCGGAGAGCGACGCCGTGCTGCGGGGCCTGCGGCGGTATGTGGAACACGGGAAGAAGAACCGGCACGGGAAGTTTGGGTCGGTCTATGTCCTGACCAACTACGACACCAGCATGGAGGAAAACCTATACCGTATCTATACCCTGCGCGATATGGGGTTTGACCCGTATGTGATGATTTACGACAAGCCCAACGCAACCCGTGAAATACGCCTGCTCCAGCGGTGGTGCAACAACCGCCTTGTTTTCCGGGCGGAGCCGGATTTTTACAAGTTTGACCCGAAGAGGGGGTGATTTTGGTGGAGCATTTAGGAGACATTACGAAGCTGAACGGGTACGCACTGCCCGCCGTGGATGTGGTCATTGGTGGTTCACCGTGTTAGCCAGGACTTGTCCGCGGCCGGGAAACGGGCCGGATTGGCCGGAGCGCGGAGCGGCCTGTTTATGGAACAAATCAGAATCATTAAGGAAATGAGGGAGGCAGATGCAGGTCGAGGCAGAACAGGTAAGTTTATTCGGCCCCGATTCATGGTGTGGGAAAACGTCCCAGGAGCCTTTAGCTCAAACAAGGGAGACGACTTCCGGGCCGTCCTCGAAGAGACAATCAGAATCGCGGAGCCGGACGCGCCCGACGTTCCATTACCTCCAAAAGGAAAGTGGCCGCTGGCTGACTGCTGGTTCGGGGATGGATGGTCCGTTGCCTACAGAGTTCTCGACGCGCGGTTTTGGGGAGTGCCCCAGCGACGCCGTAGAATCGCGCTTGTCGCAGATTTTGGAGGACACGCCGCACCCGAAATACTCTTTGTCCGCCAAGGCGTGTGCGGGGATATTGCGGAGGGCGGAGCGCCGGGGGAAGAAACTGCCGCCGGAACTGGAAGCGGCACTGCTGGCACAGTCTGGTGCCTGCAAGGAAACGCCGTAGATCGGGAAGCAAAAATGAACGGCCTGGGCATTTCAGAAGAACCGATGTTCACATTAAACACGATTGACAGACACGCGATCTGCGCTGGATTCAAACCTCATGCGGGGGCTAATGCTGGAAGCATCGGATATGCGGAAGAAAAAGCGCCGACGATTGACACCGGGAAACCGATGGCGGTTTTTAGGAGCGGAACAGATTACTTAACTGGATGGGACAATCAGGAAAAGCGGGTGTTTTCGGCAAAGGGCGTATCACCAACGCTTTCAGGAAGTGACGGGGGAGGGGGCCGGACGGTCTGTGGCTACATATACGATGCAAGAGGGAACGGAGACGGGAAAACCGCTTGCACGTTGACAGGGGACCACCAGAGCCGGGTGACGGACTACACGGCGATCGTGATGCGGCAACACAATTTTGGGGAGTATCGGGAGGGAGTAGGTACACTGACCGCGCACAATGGGACGAGACACGCATCGGAAACTCTTGTGGTAAGCGGGCAAGTACGCCGCCTAACTCCGCTGGAATGCGAACGCCTCCAGGGATACCCGGACGGATGGACAGACATAGGGCCGTGGACGGACAGCGCAGGGAAGCTCCATAAGGAGAGCAGCGACAGCGCCCGGTATAAGGCACTGGGAAATTCAATCGCCTTGCCGCCCTGGTCCTGGGTGCTGAAACGGCTTTGCGCCTGCTACGAGCGGACGGCTACAATGGCAAGTTTGTTTGACGGTATCGGAGGATTCCCGCTGATATGGGAACGGCTGAACGGGCTGGGGTCCTGCCTGTGGGCGAGCGAGATTGAACAGTTTCCAATTGCCGTTACCCGGCGGCGGTTCGGCGGGAAGAGCAGGTGGTGAACAGTGAGCTACTGTAAAGACTGTGGCCGGGAAATCGACTGGATGCAGACAGCGGAAGGACGGTATATCCCGGTGGACCCGGAGCCGGAATTTGTCATTGAGGGAGACGGGGACGAGAGCTTCTACACCGAGGAAGAGGGCGTACTTACCGGGCGGCGGGCGACGCCGGAGGAAGTGCAGACCAGGGAGGCCAAAATCAACACGCCGCTGGGGTTCGTGCCGCATTGGCGGACCTGCCCTTGCAGGGGCGATTATCGACGGAAGGGAGAGTAAAGCCGTGGAAAAGGTAAAGTACATCAAAGTGGGACAAGCCCCGAAGCGTCGGCGGGTGAGCCTGCGGACGTGGCTTGCGCGGCTGAACGTCTGGGCCGTGGCGTGGTATGCGTTCCTGATGGTGGCCGGGATTCTGCTGTATAAGCTGGGCGCGGCCTATGCCCTGCGGGAGCGGGGGTATTACGCTGTCGGCGGCGAGGGGCTTGCCCTTTTGCTGCCCGTGTTCTACTACTGCGCGGCGGCAACCATACGGGACATCGTGCGGGACGTGAAGGACCGGGGGAAATGAGCTGCAAGAGGAAGAAGCGGCCAGCGAGAAAGCCGCCCGCCAATGCCACGGCCTGGTGCGCCCTGCATGAACGGCTGATGAACGACGTTTACATACGGCGGCGGGGGTGCGTGATGCGGCGGTGCAAACACCTGAAATGGCTGAACGGCGAGGGCCGGAAACACGATGGATACCCGGTAAACGGGTCCAAATAAATGAAAAGCGAGGAAAAGAAAATGGTAGACATCAAAGGATTGGACAAGGCGCGGGTCCTGAAAGCACTGTATGACCACAGCCACGTCCAAGGGCTTGGATTTATGCACGCCGCCGAGGAAGGGACCGTGACGGTGGAGAGCTGCGCTAAACTGCTGGAGAAGTACACGCAGTATGACTACCTGCACGGGCGGGTGCTGAAAGTGGACTTGTCCGGGGACGAGTTCGACGAGCGCCTGTATGACCGGGATTGCGGCAAGGGCGCGGCGCAGAGGGCCGTCGATTCCATCCGGGACGAGACGGAGGGCGGCGAGGCCACCACCGGGAACACGGAGGGCGAGAAGAAGGAGCCGTCTTTGGAAGAGCAGGCGGAAATGACGAAGGAGGCCGTTCACAAAATCATGGAAATTTTGAATGAGCTTCCGCCCACCTGCCACATTGCTGCCAGTATGACGCTGAAAATGGTGCTGTCAGGGCCGGCATCCAGTATGACCGAGATGCTGATGATGGGCGGGCCGTTTGCGCCGCCGCTGTTCAGGACCACGGAAAATCCGTTCGGCTGGCCGACCGGCACGGAACCGCGCGGGCGGTTCGGATAAAAGAAAACGCCCTGCGTAAGCCTCCTACAGCTTGCGCAGGGCGACACCCCAGAGGGTGTGAAAATTGAGTACAACATATTGTACCACACTCCGGGGACAGATACAAGAGGGAAACAACGCGCGGCGGCGCGTTTCGGGCTTGTATGGGATAGTAACTTAACGACCACGGGGGAGGTGCTGCCGGTATGCGGACGGTGTACCGGGAAAAGAAGTATACCTGCGGGGAATACCTGGACGTGTATATTTATCCGGTCTTTGAGACGGGAAAGCTGGGCGGAGGGAAGCGGACAAAGAGAAAGCCGTCCACCAAGGCACAGGAAAAACTAAATCAGAAGCACCGGAAAGAGAAGCTGACCCGGATGCTCCACGCCAACTTCACGCCGGAGGACCTGGAGCTTCACGGGACCTACGAGGTGCAGCCGGAGAACGACGAAGAAGCCCTGCGGGACCGCGCTAATTATATCCGTAGTGTGAAGAGGTACGCCAAAAAGCACAACCTGGGGGAAGTGAAGTACATAGGCGTCACCGAGCGGGGGAAGCGCGGGGGCCGTTACCACCATCACTTCACCATCCACGTTGAGAAGGGTATCGACCGGGACGTGCTGGAAAAGCTGTGGACCAAGACGGAGGGCCACGGGTATGCAAACACGAAGCGCCTGCAATTCAGCGAGAAAGGGCTTGCGGGGCTGGGTGTGTATATCAGCAAATCCCCCATTGGCTACCGAGCGTGGACAGCATCGCGGAATCTGGTGGACCCGGAGCCGGTAACGCGGGACGGGCGTATCTCCGGGCGGAAAGCAAAGGAGCTGGCCGAGAAAAAGCAGGACAGCACGCAATTTGAAACGCTCTATCCGGGCTATCTGGCGTCCGGTCCGGCGGAGGCGCTCTACAACGACGTGAACGGCGGGTTCTATCTCTTCCTGCGCCTATACAGGAAGGACGGGAAGTTTATCAAACCGAAGAAACGAAAAGGGGGAAGAAAACGTGGGAAGAGTTGAGCTGCCCGGCGGGGTGTACGCCACGGAGAGTGAGGCGTTGACGGCGCTGGCGGCGGAGGCCAAGCGGAGGGGCGTCAGCTACGGACATCTGGTAGCCGACACCACCGAGCGGGAGCGGGCCGAAATCATCCGGGACTACTGCGCGAAGAAGCGGCGGAGCGGGAGGAAAAAGTGATGGGCGTAGACGTGAAGGACCTGCCGCCCGCCTATCAGGCACAGGCTTTGCGGAAGCTCATGGAGCGGGAGCGGCGGAAGCAGAGCGCGCCTTTCCCCTCCCCTGCCGATGTACCAACCGGCGGCGGGCGGAAGTATCACAACAAGCCCACCGAGCGGGTGACGGCAAGCGGGGCCGTCCTGCGGTTCGACAGCCAGAAGGAAGCCCGCCGGTATGACGAGCTGGCCGCGCTGGAGCAGGCCGGGAAAATCCGTGACCTGCGGATGCAGGTGGACTTCACCTTGCAGGAAGCCTACACCGACGGCGAGGGACGCCGGGTGCGGGCCATCCGGTACAGGGCGGATTTTACATACGAGAAAGTCAGGGGCGACCCGTGGACGGAATACAACGGGAGTTTTTGGGTGCTGGTGGTAGAGGACGTGAAGAGCCGCGCCACCCGCACGAAGGAGTATATCATGAAGCGCAAGCTGATGAAGGAGCGTTTCAATATCGACATTCAGGAGGTGTAAAAATCGGTGAAGCTGAAAAAGGTTGCGGCGATATGCGCCAAGCAAGGGGCGTTCTATCTGTTCGACGAGCTGGAAGAGGGCGGAGAGCTTATCCGGCAATGGCTGGGCGACGGGCGTTCCGCCTATCCTCTGTCCGGACTGCCGGTCCTAGACGAAGAAAACTTGTGCGCCATGTTCGACATCACGGAGAAGCGGCGGAAGAAGTGTGTCCTCGCCAGAAAGCCGATGCCGGACGGCATGAGTGTGGAGGACTACGCTAAAGGAGAGCGGGAGCTTTATGACGAGTGGCCCACGGTAGAGCATAACGGGTATGTGGTGAAGCCTCTTAGCACGAACGATGATATGCTGTTTATCCAGAACGCATACCTGTCTCCGCTGGAGGATATGGCCGACTATCTCCGGTTCTACGAACGGGTGGATACTAACGGACAGAAGTACATCGTGGCGAAAAAACGGTATGGAAATCGCGGCGGTCATTATGCCGTTGGACACAATCAAGCTGGGATTTGTGGAGAAGCTGGAGGCGCTGGCGCACAAGTGCCGCGTGGCGGTAGAGAGACAGGAAGAGCGGGAGCGGGAAAAGAAAAAGCTCCAGGCAATAGGCCCGTTGTTCCGGGAGAGCGGAGACGCCGAGGAAGGAGCGGGAGAATGAGGGCATTTACCGTGTACCAGCCCTACGCATACGCGATTGTAGCGGGCCTGAAAGGCTACGAGACGCGCCCCCGGCGGACCAACATACGAGGCCGCGTCGCCGTCCACGCTGGGAAGCAGAAAATAACGCTTGATTCTATGCGTGTGGTTGTGGTTCCCGGCGAAGGAAAGAAACTGCACTACGGCGCGGTGCTGGGGACTGTGGAAATCGTTGATTGCGTCCCCGTGGAGGAAGTCGTGGACAGCCTCACGCCCAAGGAAAAGGTGCTGGGGGACTACTCGCCGGGGCGCTGGGCCTGGGTCCTGAAAAATCCGGTCATGTTCGATACACCGATTCCCGCCCGTGGGCGGCAAGGCTGGTGGAACTGGGAGGGGTGACAGAAGAATGGAAAAGGGATACTGCGGGAGGCCGGAGTGGGCCGACGAGGAAGGATGCCCGATGGACAATCCCAACGAGGAAATGAAAGACTGTACCGGGTGCGCCTGGCACAAGGAAACGGAGGGACAGGAATGAGGACGCTTGCAATCGTCAACTTGAAGGGTGGGACGGGTAAGACCGTCTCAGCGGCAAACGTGGCGCACATCCTGGCGACGGTCCACCACAAGAAAGTGCTGCTGGTGGATGCGGACAAGCAGGGCAGCGCCTCCCGGTATTTCCAGGTGTACGGGGAGCATGACGGGACGGCGGCGCTGTTGCTGGCGGACGCGCTGGACGCGGAGAGCGTGGAGCGGACCATTTACCGGACCGGGTACAATGGCCTGGACATCATCACGTCTGGTATGGAACTGTACGCGGCGGACCGGGCGCTGTATGACCGGGAGGACACGGACACGGCGCGGGTGCTGTTTGGGGTCCTGGACTGGGTACATAATGATTACGACTACTGCGTTATCGACAACGGCCCGTCGGTGGACACCGTGACGCTGAACGTGCTGACGGCGGCGGACGATGTGCTTATCCCTATCCGCCCGGACGAGTTTTCTTTTTCCGGTCTGCTGGACCTGGTGGAGCAGGTGGACGGCGTGCGGGCGGCGGTCAATCCGGGGTTGACGCTGCGGGGCGCGTTCTTCACACACTGGCAGAACCGGGAAACCTTCTGGCAGGCGCGCCGGTCGCTGGAGGATAGCGGTATCTGCCCCGTACTCCAGACGGCCATTTCCTACAATCCGAAGGTGCCGGAAAGCACGCTGGAGGAAAAGCCGCTGTGCGTGTTCGCACCCCGCTCCTGGGCCGCTATCCAGTACAAGAAGCTGACGGCGGAGTATCTGGCCTTGACCGATTCGGGCAAGGGGAAGGAGGGGTAAAGTTGACTGTTGCGGAAGCGATTAACCGCGCCTGCGACGAAGCGGAAAAATTCGACGAAGCGTGCAGGGTTGCGAGACAGCAGGCAGAGGCAGTAAATGAACTGTGCGCATGGACGGATGAACTAAAAGCCTACAGGGAAACCAGGCTGACGCCGGAGGAAGTCACAGCGTTGCAGGCAAGCAATCAGGAACTCAAAAAAGAGGCTTTGCCCATTTTGCAGGCGAAGGTCCAAGGCAGGCTGGTGGTGCTGCCGTGCAAAGTTGGGGACGATGTATGGGTAAACGACAACTGCGTTAGAGACTGGTCGGTTGAACCCCTGCCATATAAATGCCGAGTTTTTGGCATTGAAATTACGGAAAAGGAAAAGAGATTCCACGTTGAGTGTTATAAAACTGGACGGGTTTTCCCGTTTGATTTTAACCAGGCTGGCAAAACCGTCTTTCTGACCCGCGAGGAAGCGGAAGCGGCATTGAAGGAACAGGAGGGATAAGCCGTGGGATTCGACATTATGAGTTTGCAGAGGGGCCGGGGGCAGGTCCAGGCGCGAAGCCGTGCCGACGAGGACCGCGCCGTGCTGAAATACATAGACGTGGAGGACTTGGTGCCGTCCGAAGATAATTTTTACTCCATGTCGGCAATCGACGAGCTGGCCGGGCTTATTGAACTGTCCGGCGGCGTGAAGCAGCCGGGGCTTGTGGTGCCGCTGGGCGGCGGGAAGTACAAACTTCTTTCCGGGCACCGTCGGCGGCTGGCCTCCCTCCAGCTTGTGAAGCAGGGCAAGGAAGCCTATCGGAAAATGCCGTGCATGGTGGAGGACGCCGGGCGGGAGCAGGGGCCGGAGGCGGACGAGCTGCGGGCCATTGACGAGGCAATCTTGCTTATCACCACCAACGGCCAGCGGGAGAAAACCGATTGGGACAAGGTGCAGGAGGCTACCCGCTTACGTGCGCTTTTGGAGAAAAAGCGCCGGTTTGAGAAAATTCCAGGTGAGACGCGGAAACTCATTGCCGAGCAGTTGGGGACCACACCCGCACAGGTGGGCCGGTATGACAGTATCGAAAAGCACCTGATTCCCACGCTCAAGGGCTGGCTGGAGAAAGAGAAAATCGGTATCTCTGTGGCCTATGAGCTGTCTATGCTGCCGGAAGAAGTGCAGGAACACGCGGCGGCGGCGCTGTGGAGCGAAGGCACGCCGGTCACGCTGGAGGATGTGCGCAAGTGGAAGCCTGCGGAGCGGGAGCAGCCTAAAACGGAGCGGACCGAGCCGAAACCGGCGGAGGACGGCCAGGAGTATAAACCGGGCGCGTATGTGAGGACCGAGCCAACGAAAATGACCACCGTGCCGCCGGACGGGAAAATCGTGGACTTCCCTGCGCCCGTCTCTCCCCCGCCCGTGGAAGATGCGCCGCCGGAGGAAACCGGGCGGGAACAGGAAAAGGACATCGAATGGGCCGCTTTGATGCTGAAAACCCTGCGGAATTATTGTGAGACTATGGCGGCTGTTAAGGGAGGACAGACGGTGCCATGGGCGGAGTATGCCGAGGCGGTGGGTATAGCAATCGCCGCCCTGCGCAAGTGAGGGCGCGGCGATGAACGAAAGAACGGAACAGCGCAAGCGCCCGCCGCTGATTCACGGGAGAATGATTTATCGCTGTGAGCTGTGCGGAAATAGCTGGCCTATGTACCTGGAAAAAGGCGTTGAAGAGTTTGGGGCAAACCATAAACCGTCGCCGTTCACAATCACTTGCCCATACTGCGGCGGACTGGCTATGGACGTGTCCGGGATTCAGAAGGTGCCGGGCGGCGGATATGTGCCGCTGCCGGATGGGTACGGATACTTTGCGAACGTGGAAGGTAGAGACTGCGGCGTGCCTACCTTCCCGCCCCCGCCAACGGTGGCTGAAAAGGCGGCGGCGGTGGGGAAAACGATTGAAGTTATCATCGCGGATGAAATAGACGGCCTCCTGCGGGAGCAGGAAATGGAGCTTGCATTGGAGGCGATTGCGGGATATTCGGAGACGGAAACGCGGGAGATTATGAAAAAAAGCCCGTGCAATGGCGGAGTGGCGGACCTGTTCACTGGAAGAAATCATAGGCGAGATTATGAGCGCGGTTGCCAGGGGCGAAAGCCCGGAAAAGGTAAAAGGCGAGTTTTTGCAGTTCAAAACCGCCTGGGACCGGAAAGAGGACCGGGAGCGGCAGAGAGCCGCCGGGCGGGCTGATGCCGTCCGCTTCTCCCGGCAAAAGGAGCGCGAGCGGGCGCAGAGGCGGCAGAAACGGACGCGGCCACGCCGTCGGGAATACAGGGGGCCGGACATCGTTTGACCGGCGGGGAAAACGGACTACACTGACACGGAGGCATGGAGCTATGCGGCGCAAAGACGTGAAAACGATAATCGCATATTTTTACGGGATTCCAGCACAACGGCGCTTGCTGGACCAGGAGCAGGCCGAGCTGGAGGACGAATACAACGGCCTGCGCGGCACGTCCTATGACGGGATGCCGCATAGCTCCACGCCGGGGAAGCCTACCGAAGCGCTGGCCTTGCAGGCGGACGCCCGGAACGTGTGGGGGAAGCTGGAAGCGGTCGCAGTCCGGGTCCATGTTCTGGAGACGGACCGGGAGAAAATTCAGGACTGCATGAACGCCATAAACGGCGAGTACACACGGCTGATTCTCTACCGTTACCGGGATAAGTACAGTTGGGTCAAAATCGCCGTCAAAATGGGTATCACGGAGAGGACGGCGAAGCGCTGGGGAGAAAGAGCGCTGGACCGGCTGGGGGAAGCCTTGGAGGAAGTGTCCATGCCGGACGAGATTTTAGGCCGCGCCTCACGCGCGCGCGTATAGAAGTATAACCGGGTCAAAATGACCGTTTTCCCGGCGTCAGGAAAATGGTCCGCAGACGGTCCGCAGGCCCGGCTTTGGGCCGTCCCGGCGCGGGGCGTCCGGGCCGGTCCTGGGCCTTAAAGGAAAGAGGTTTGAAAAAATTTTCCACGCGAAAATTCGGCCATTTCCACGCGCAGGAAAAGCCGCTGGAAAAACAATTTGCGAATAGGCAGAAAGAAGCCCGCCAGGGGCCGCAGAAACGGCCTTGGCGGGCTTTTTGCGCGTGGGGGTATATCAGGGTTCGCCGTCCTCCTCAAAGGGGTCTTGCAGGGCCTTTTGGCGCTCTTCTTCCGTCTCGCAGTCGGACAGGTCGATGATGGGGAACGGCAGGCGGGGCGGCGGCGGTATCAGCTTGTAATACTCGCCGTTGATGTAGTTTTCGTCCGTCACCCAATGCCACGGGCCGTAGTCCCCTCCGTGGTCCTCGATAGCGGCCTCCATAGCCGCACGCGCCTGTTCGCGGGTCAGGCCGTCAAAGGCCAGTCGGGAGCCGTCAATGAAGGTGGCGCAGCAGCGGTAGGGGGCAAACACTTTTGTTTCGTCCATTATTCTGCGCCTCCCTTCTGTGCCTCGCGCTCCAGGTGTTCCATGTAGAAGTCGATAGCTTTCAGGCAGAAGCCTTGCAGACTTTCCCCGGATGCGGCAGCGGCGGCGCGGATTTGCTGGCCGCGTTCTTTTGTGGGCCGAAGGTTGAAGTTGTCGCACTTTTCATTGTACCGGGCGTTGGATATTCTCTTTTTCGGACTAAGTGCCATTGCACGCGCTCCTTTCGTGTGGATTTGCTGACATGATAACACAACAGAGGGCGGAATACAAGAGTGCTTTTCGTTGGTCAGAACAGGAAACAAATTTGGCCGTCGGCGGCGGTGGGATACTCCGGCGCGGCGGAAGGGGCGGGGGCCTCCTGGGGGTTGTCCGGGCGGTAGCCGTGGGCGGACAGCTTGCCTAAATAGTTCGCGTCGTGGCCGTTGATAACGCCGTCCAGCACTTGGGCCGTCTCGTCGGCGGTGAAGAGGGTCCAGGATTCAATGCTGGTGCCGGTGGGGTGGCCGGGCGGCGTGGTGATAAGGGCAAAATACGGTTCGCCGTCCTTGTGGAAGGGTACGCGCCGGGTGGTGAAGCCAACGCGGGCGCACTCGTTTTCATACTCCTTGATGGAGCGGAAGCCGTGATACTCCATGTTGTGGTCCTCCCTTTTGGTTTTGGGTCCTGGGGTTTACCCATGAGCGCCCGCCCAGATGCCGGGCGGCTGGACTTTCACCAGCGGCGGCGGATGCCGTCGGCCTTGCGGGTCTGCTATGCCAGAGGGAACAGGGCTTGACCGTCGGCGGCGGTGGGGACATTTTGCGGCGGGTCGTTTTCCTGCGGCTGGGTATCTTCTATGCGGTAGTCCTTGACGTTTGGCATGAGCTTTTCCAGCGCGGCGCGGTCGTCGGAAGCGGCAATGTCTTTCCAACGGTATGTGTGGACGGGGAAACTACGATTGCCGAGGATGTTAGGCGTTGTGTAAGCCTCTTTTCGTTGCAGGCGGTAACGCATGATATAAACCTCCGTTTTCTGGCTTTGGGTCCTGGGGTTTACCCATGAGCGCCCGCCCGGATGCCGGGCGGCTGGACTTGCACCAGCGGCGGCGGGATGCCGTCGGCCTTGCGGGTCTTGTTATGCCAGGGGGAAGAGGGCTTGACCGTCGGCGGCGGTGGGAAGCTCCGGCGGCGGGGCCTCTTCCGGGGTTGCCGGGGGCGCGGCGTCCTGGGCGGCGTCGCCCTCGTCGGCGTCGGTGGCCCGTTTTGTGTCGGTGATGCCTAAGATGTGCTTGGCGTCATAGACGGCGTTCCGGGTAAGCTGGCGCTGCCATGCCTCGTTTTTCCAGGACCACTTGAAGCCGTGGGATTTCAGGGCGGAGCGGGTTTCCTCGTCGGGGATTTCGTCGAAGAGGATTTGCAGGCGGTTTGCCTCCATATTCAGGAAGATTTTTCCGCCGTCAAATTCCAGGGTGTTTGCGGCGTCGTCCTTGTGCTGCTCTATGCCGTCCAGCTTGGCAAGGTTCTCCTGTGTCCGCTTGATTTTGCCGCGCAGGCTGGTAAGCTCGAAGTCGGGGAAGGGAGTTTGTGCAAAGGCCGGGGCGCTCTTGATTGCCTCGTCCATTTCGGCGGCGGTTTCGTCTGCCATGCCGGGGAAGCCCTTCATGGTTTTGTGTTTGCGGTAGTGGGCGTTCATAGCCTTGCCCTTGTCAAGCGTATCCTGGAGGCGCTGCAAGCGGTCCTCCAGTATTTCGCGGGCGTGGGGGTCCGCCGGGTCGATGGGGCCGGTCCCCACGCTTTTGATTTTGGACAGAATGCCTTTGATCTCGTTGTACTCCCTCCATAAGCTGTCCTCGCGGGCGTTCTGCTTTTGCTTTTTGCGGACGGGGAAATTGGCCCGCCCGCTGACAAGGATAGAGGGACAGCTTGCGCCGTTGCGGTTGTAGTCGTTGGTCCACTGGGCAAGGCGGCGGGCATAGCGGTCCAGAAGGGCGTCCAGCTTTTCGTGATAGAAGGGGCTGACTTTCTGCTTCTGGCGCTCCACCAGGGCGGCGGCCTCGTCCACGGCGGCGCGGTATCCAGCCGTCGCGCTGCCCTCTTTGTAGTCCGACATGGACATCATCTGATGGGAAAGACGGGCCGTGTTTTCGTCTATCGGATAGTACATAGCATTTCCTCCCGTGTTTTGGTTTTGGGTTTGTGGCCCATGAGCGCCCGCCGGGGTTGTCCGGCGGCTGGGCTTGCACCAGCGGCGGCGGGATGCCGTCGGCCTTGCGGGTCAGTCGAAGCACATTTCTTTCTTGATGCGGTATTGTTCCTTGATTTTGTCATAGGCGCGGAGCGTGACCGTGTAGGTGCCGCGTTCCTCGTCGTAGGTGATGCCGCGCCCATGGAGCCGGGGCAGGCCGTCGCGGAGTGGGCGCAGAAAATAATGCTTGCCATAATAGGCCAGGTCGGCGGAGAAGTCGCAGCCGGTGGGCGCGTGCTGTGTCTCGTAGTAATAGGCATACTCGCCGGGCTTGTCCGCCTGGACGGCGGGAGCCTTGGCCGTTTCCAGCGCGTCATAGTCGGGGGCGTGGCCGTGAAGCTCGCCGGTTTCGGGGATGAAGCTGGCCGCGCACATATCCGGGACAAAAATTTTTGTGCGCTCGTCAACCTTCTGCTCATATCCGCCGGGGACCTTGGAGAAAGTGCCGGGGACGATTCTTTCAACTGCTGCCATTCTGTGTACCTCCGTTTTGTGGTTTTGGGTTTTTCGGCCCATGAGCGCCCGCCCGGTGTGGGCGGCTGGGCTTGCACCAGCGGCGGCGGATGCCGTCGGCCTTGCGGGCGGTTGATTAGTGGCGACGCTCAATGAATGTAAGTTTTTGGATTTTGCCCTTGTCCATCAGCGGGTAGAGCTGTTTCATAGCTCTTTCAATACCGGTTGCAGGGCCGTCGAAGTCCTCATAGAAGTAATAAACCGTGGAGCCGTTGGCGGCTATGCACTCCACGCCGATGCCGATAATGTCCGTGCGGTCAAGTTTGGCGTTTAGCTGTTCTCTGGTCATGGGTGATACCTCCGTTTTGTGGTTTTGGGTTTTGTGGCCCATGAGCGCCCGCCCGGATGCCGGGCGGCTGGGCTTGCACCAGCGGCGGCGGATGCCGTCGGCCTTGCGGGTCATGCGTTTTTCTCGATGATTCGTAATTCACCGCAGGAAGTGAAGCTGTAGATTTCATCGAAACGGATAAAGAGATTCAAGCCGGTTTCCATGCGGAACAGCCAGCCGGGGCGGCGGGCCTCCCTGACTTGCTCGTAGCTCTTGCACTCGCCCATGGGGGTGTTGTTGATATAAAGCTGCATTTTGCGTACCTCCGTTTTGCGGTTTTGGGTTTTGTGGCCCATGAGCGCCCGCCGGGGTTGTCCGGCGGCTGGGCTTGCACCAGCGGCGGCGGATGCCGTCGGCCTTGCGGGCTTGCTTAGAACAGGGACAGGTTGCCGCCGTCCTGGGCCGCTTTCATCATGTCGGCGTAGGCTTGCAGGCGGGCGTCCGGCTTGGATGCCATGTCGCGGATTTTGTCGGACAGCTCCAGGGCGCGGGCCTGGGCGGCTTGCCGCGTCTCCATCCAGACGATGGACAGGCCATAGACCGGGTGGATAACGTACCAGGTTTTGGACCTCTTGCCGATGGCGTAGTAGTTATAAACGCCGTCGGTGTAGCCGTCTACCTTGTGCGGCTTCTGTTTGTCGTCCTCTTTGTCGCGGCGGATGGTGTAGAAGCTGCATTTCTTCCAGGGACCGGGGACCGGCGCGGGGGCCGGTTCCGGGTCCGTTTTAGGAGCGGGGAGCGCCAGGAGCCGCGCCGGGGCGGGGAGCGCCAGACGGACCGGGGGAAGGGTGAACGCGGACCGGGCCTGCATCGGAGCCGGGGCGGCGGGGGCGTCCTCCATGATGGAGGGGACCGGCGCGGCGGGTTTGTCCTCCGCTGGGGCCGTGCTGGGCCTTACCCAGTAGGCGGATTTCTTCTTGCTCCAGATGCCGCCCGCCGCCTTGATTTCGTCGGCGTACTTCTCCACGTCGCCGGTAAACCAGACGTTGGGCGCGCCGGTCTTTTCGCCCTTGACTTTCAGGACCAGGCCGGGCAGGTTGCCAAACCGGGCCTTGATGGTCGCCAGGTCCGGCGCGGCGGCGTTTTTCTCCACCTGGGCGAAACTGTAGATATAAGACAACTTCTTGTAGAAATGGGGGGAGTTCTCCGGGACATCCTCGCCCGCCTCCTGCGCGGCCTCGATGGCGGCGCGGCTGGGCTTGCTGGTGTGCTTCCAGAGGTAGCAGTCAAACAGGGGCTTTTCCTCTGCTTTGACGTGGTAGCCACGGCGGGACCACTCCGGGATGGTGTGGAAGGGCAAATCCCCGTTGTAGGCGGTCAAAAGCTGCTGGAGCTGGTCGTCCGTCATGCCGCGGGCTTTCAGGGTGTTGATGATGATTTGAGTGTTAGTCATGGTTAAAACCTCCTGTAAATTTTGGGGTTGGGTTGATGTGTTCCGGGTCTTTCGGCCCATGAGCGCCCGCCGGGGTTGTCCGGCGGCTGGGCTTGCACCAGCGGCGGCGGGATGCCGTCGGCCTTGCGGGCTGTTAGGGGGTGGCGAAAAGGTTGAGGCCCATATGGTCAACGTCATTTACCAGGTGAACAAACCAGGCCCAGGCGGATTCCTCGGATTCCTCGACGGTTTCGCCCGTGCGGCCCATATTGGCACAGTAGGCGTCAAACTCAATTTTTTTGATTTGCTCGGCGGTCAGTGTGCTAATGTCAACCAGTGTCTCAAAGCGGTCAAGCGTTCTGTAAGTCAGCATTGTTTTTTTCATGTTCAGTTTCCTTTCCGGCCTGCTGGCCTGTCGAGGTTGATTTGTCGGGCATGGTGTGGTATCATGAGGGCGGCACGTGGTAGGCCATGCCGCCCCGTGTTTCGTGCTTAGATAGCCGCTACTCTTGACGGGGTGGGCGGCTATCTTTTTGCGCTTTTACTGGTTCTGCTGGGGCTGCTGGATGCCAGTAGCGATGTACTTGATGCATTCCGTGGCTTCTTCCGCGCTGTGGCCGTTGGCTTTCAGCCAGTCAATCAGCCGCGCGGCTTCTACTGCTGTCATGCTGTGTTCCATGCCCTTTCTACCTCCTACCAGGTGTATTTGCCCTTGCGGGCTGGGGTGGGACGTTTTAGGCACGTCCCCCAGGGCCTTGCAGGGGTGGGAGGTCCGCAAGCCTTTAGCCGCTTGCGGTCGCTGTTGTGCGTTCAACTTTGCCGGGCAACTTCTCACCTGCCCGGTGGCTATACGTTCGGTTTTCAAGGTGCCGCCCCGTTTGGCACTCTGTTGTGCCGTTCGGGATGTCTGCATCATAGCACTCTGCTGTGCCGCTGTCAAGCGGTTTTTTCAAGTTTGGCGAATTACACAACAGAGTGCCGGTCGTTTTGGCTGTTTGGCACAATAGAGTGCCGGACCGATGATGTAGCGCAAGGGGGAAGCCGTGCCGGGTCCGCATTACAGGACCGGCGGCGGTTCATTGGGCCGGGGCCGTGTGGTCTGGGCTTGCCTCGCATAATAGCGGCGGATTTTCGCGCCGTCAAGACCACGAAAACCTTTCCCCCAGCCCCCCTAAGGGGGGCGTGGGGAACTATTTTTGCACAAATTTGACCGGCTGCTTTTGGTGAAAATGGCAAAAGCGGGAACATCTGCGACGGGGACGCCGCCGGAATTTCCAGTAAATTTTTACCAGCCGTGGGGGGACTATAGGGGGGGCGTTAATATACCAGGAATCAGGACTTAGACCGCGCGCATAAAATACCTCGCCGGAAAAATCGCTGGAAATTTTCGGCCCGGTGTAGGGGGCGGAAAAATCGCGGTTGCTTTCGGAAATGGCCGCGCCGGACTGGACCGGCAACAGGACCGGAGGACCGCGCCAGACCGGAGGCCAGGACCGCGCAAGAGCCGGACCGGGACCGGCGGACCGAACCGAACCGCGCCGGACCGGCACGGCGGGAGGACCGGCACGGGAACAGGACCGCGCCGGACGGGGAGCGGAGCCAGCCGGAGGACCGGACCGGCAGCACGGCGGAGATGGCCCGCGCCGATGGCCTGCACCGCTGGACCAAAGCCGGAGACGGCCAGCACCAGCACCAGGGCCAGGACCGGACCGGCGCAAGGGGTGACGCGGGGGAGCTGTTGCCGGGCGGATTGAAACGGCGATTGAAAACCGGCGCGCCAAACTCCGCCAGGCAGGAGGCCGGGACCGCCCGCCAGCCGCGCCGGAGGGGTTTTATGCGCGCGGTATAGTCTCCTGATAGCTGGATATATACGCCCCCCCTTCCCCCCATCAGCCAGCCGGGCTAGGCCAGGACCGGACCGGCGGACGGGGACCGGGACAGACCGGCCACGCCGGACCACAAAACCGCGCCCGCGCAAGATTCAACACATACGCGCACAGGCGCGAATCAAAACCGCGCACGAGGCCGTAGGTACTCCCTGGACACCCCTCGCCGCCTGCGGGTCCGTGAGCGCAGGATTTTTTTAGGTATGAAGAATTTTTTTCGGCTTCCCCCGCGCTGACCTGAAAAAATAAGGGGGGGCCTGAAAAAATGGGGGATAAAAATTGAGGCCGAGTTGTGAACAAATTATGAACTTTCAGGAAGTGGCACACCGTGTCCCGATTTTCGTGATAGATTGATAGTATGAATTTTTAGCCTGCGGCGGAAACGCTGCGGGCTTTTCTGTTTTCGTGCCCGTGTCCGCCGAAGCCCTACGTTTCCACGCGGGGTATATATGTAGGCGGCGCGGGCCGTTACCATTAGAGGGGGTGCGGCGCTGTGGCGAGGCGGAGCGCGGAGCGTGATACCGCCAGGGCTGAATACATAGAGCGCCGGAGCCGTGGCGAGGAAGTCAATCTGGCAGAGTTGGCCGACCGGCTGGGCGTGAAGCGTCAGACCTTGCGGAACTGGAAGAGTAAGTATAAATGGGACGAAGCTGTGCCGCCTCCACCGAAGAAGAAGCGAGGCGGACAGCCGGGGAACAAAAATAGTAAAGGAAAGAAAAATGCAGCGGGGTCCCATTCGGGAGCACCAACGGGAAATAAGAACGCAGAAAAAGACGGAGCGTACAGCGCCGTCTTTCTTGATATGCTCACGGACCAGGAGCGGGAGATTGTGGAGAAAACACCGCTGGAGGTTCGGGCCGCGTTGGAACACGAAATGAAGATACTGAAATTCCGCGAGCATAAAATACTGGAAAAAATCGCGGAGTACGAAAAGGCCGAAGAGGGCGCGGTATATCTTAGCGCCATGACGGAGATACGCGGGAAGAACAACACGACCATGCGATTTTCCGACAGCGCCTTTAAGCGGGTCCAGAGTTTGCAGGAGGCGCTTTACAAGGTCCAGGGCCGTATCTCAAAAATCGCGGACAGCCTGCGGGGGCTGGATGAAAGCGCGGCACGCCTTGCCATGGAGCGGGAACGGCTGGACATTTTGCGGATGCGGGCATCCGGCAGCGTGGACGTGCCCGGCATGGAAGAATCGGACGACCCGCCGGACAAGGTACTGGAGGATGAACAATGAGGCTATACACCTGTGAAGCCGTGGCGGACTGGCTGGCGCTGACGCCGCGCCGGGTCCGGCAGTTGCGGGATGAGGGCATTATCAGCGAGCGGATGCCAGGCTTGTATGAAATGAAAGCGACCATCACGCGGTACATCATGTATCTGCGGAAGGGGAGCGGGAAAACCGACCTGAACGACGAGCGGGCGCTACTCACCCGCGCCAAGCGGGAAGCGGCGGACATGGAGAACGATTTGCGGCGGGGGACGCTGCACAGTTCGGAGGAAATCGAAAAGGGCATCAAGACCATGTGCCTGAATATCCGCGCCAAGCTCCTGATGCTGCCCGCCAAGCTGTCCCCGCGCCTGGCACAGATGGAGGGCAACCAGGCGGAGATTTTCGACGAAATGAAACGGGCCGTGGACGAGGCGCTGGAAGAGCTGTCCGACTACCGGACGCTCCTTGCGCTGGCGGAGGGCAACGATGAAGAAGAAAGCGGTTGACCTGTGCGAAGGGTGTATATGGGCAAACAGAATCAGCGACCGGCGGGTATTCTGCCCATTCCCCCAGTGCGTGCGGGGAGAGTTGCCGCCGAGAGGGAGAGGGGATGGAGCACAGAATGAACAGCATGGAAGAGGACATGCTAAAGATGGAAATGAACGAGACGCTAAAGCAGGCGGAAGCGGCTCTTGACCAAATACAGAAAAGTTCAAGAAAAAAGAAGCGGGTGTGGATTGTCGAGCTTGCGCCGCAGACGGAAGCGATGTTCGCCCGCTGCGCCGCGCTGCTGAAGCCGCCGCCAACGCTGACGCTATCCCAGTGGGCGGATATGTACCGGGTGCTGTCGGCGGAGAGTGCCGCAGCGCCCGGACGATGGAACACGGACAACGCGCCATACCAGAGGGAAATCATGGACGCCATCGGGAATCCCCATATCCGCAAGGTGGTCATTATGAGCGCCGCGCAGATAGGAAAAACGGCTATGCTGATGAACGTGCTGGGCTACTATATGCACTACTACCCCGCGCCGGTGATGGTGATGGAGCCTACCCTTGATATGGCGCAGGCGCTTTCCAAGGACTTCCTCGCGCCAATGATTCGGGATATGCCGGTGCTGTCCGCACTGGTGGACACCAAGAGCCGGTACAGCGGAAACACCATCCTAAAGAAAAACTTCCCCGGCGGTCATGTGACCATCGTGGGAGCGAACAGCCCCGTGGGCCTGCGTATGCGGCCCATCAAGGTTTTGCTGGCCGACGAGGTGGACGGCTACCCGGAGAGCGCCGGGACAGAGGGGGACCCGCTGCTGCTGGCGCAGAAGCGGCAAACGACCTTTTGGGACAAGAAAACGGTCATTGTCTCCACGCCGACCATCAAGGGACACAGCCGGATTGAAACCGAGTTTTTGGACAGTACAATGGAAGAGTGGAACGTGCCTTGCCCTGGGTGCGGCCATTTCCAGCCGCTCCAGTGGGGACAAATCAAGTTCGACAAGGACGACCTGACAAAGCCAATCCTGTACGAGTGTGAACGGTGCGGGGAGGTATTCGGGGAATACGAGTGGAAGCGCCAGGGCAAGCACGGCCATTTCGTGGCGAAGAATCCGAACGCCGAGGCGCGGGGCTTCCACCTGAATACGCTGGCCTCCAACTTCTGCGGCTGGCATGAAGTCGTGGAGAAACACCAGCTTGCTACCGAGCTTCTGCGCCAGGGGGACCCGGAGAAGATGAAAACGTGGGTCAACACGGAGCTGGGCGAGACGTGGGAAGAGCCGGGCGATCGGGTGGACGAGGGCGCACTTATCACACGGCGGGAGCTGTACGGCGCGGAGGTGCCGGACGATGTGCTGGTGCTGACGGCAGGCGTGGACGTGCAGGCGGACCGTTTCGAGGTGGAAGTCGTGGGCTGGGGCGTCGGCAAAGAGAGCTGGGGCATCCGCTATCAGAAAATCATCGGGGACACAATGGAAAATCCCGTGTGGGAAAATCTGGACGCTTTTCTGCTGACGCCGTTTCACAAGAAGGATGGAACGGCGCTTTATATTTCCGCCGCGTGCATCGACAGCGGCTACAGGTCCAACCAGGTCTACAGCTTCACCGTGGACAAGTTCAACCGCTATGTGTTCGCCATCAAGGGCAAGGGCGGACAGGGCGTGCCATACATCCGCAACCCGTCCACGGATAACCGGGTCAAGACGCCGCTGTTCACCATTGGCGTTGACGCCGGGAAGGATTTTATCTACCAGCGCTTGCGCGTCACCGAGCGGGGGCCGAACTACTGCCACTTCCCGTCCGACGAGGGGGCAGGGTACGACGCGACCTACTTCAAGGGACTGGCAAGCGAAATGAAAATCACGCGGTTCCGCAAGGGGAAAATGACCGTCTCCTGGGTGCTGCGGGACGAGGGATACAAGCGCAACGAGCCGCTGGACCTGCGCAACTACGCGACCGCCGCGCTGGAAATCTACAACCCGCCTCTCCAGAAGCCGGAGCCTGGAGCGGGACAAGCAACCCGCCGGAAGGGGTGGCGGAAATTGAGCGGCGGCATCGGAGGTGTGTAAATGGCTGTATTCAGTAAAGAGCTGTGCAGGCAAAGGCTGAAAATCTGGCTTGCGGCGGAGGAAGCAATCGCAACCGGCCAGCGATACCAAATCGAAGGGCGGTCCCTGACGCGGGCGGACCTGTACGACGTGCGGAAAGAGCTTGAATACTGGGCCGGGAAACTGGCCGAAGCAGAGAGCGAGGAACAGAATGGGGGCTACATCAGGGCTTACCATTTTGTTCCCCGTGACATTTAGGGAGGGCGGCTATGGCGAAAATGAATTTTCTGGACCGGGCCGTTGCCGCCGTCTCCCCGGTTCAGGGATTGAAGCGCGCCGCCGCAAGGAGGGCGCTGGAGGTAACGAACAGCGGATACGGGAACTACGGCGCGAACGTGACAAAGAAAAGCCTGATTGGGTGGCTCTTTCGCGGCGGGAGCGCCAAGGAGGACATCGAGGACAACATCGACACGCTCCGCCAGCGGTCCCGCGACGCCTACATGGGAATCCCAACGGCCAGCGCCGCATTGAAAACCTTCTGCACAAATGTTGTGGCGGGAGGGCTGATACCGTCCCCGCAAATCGACGGGGAGGTTTTGGGGCTGACACGGGAGCAGGCGGAAGAGCTGCAAAGGAAAATCATGCGGGAGTTTGCGCTATGGGCAGACACGACGGAGTGCGACGCGGACGGACTGGGGAACTTCTACAAGCTCCAACAGCTCGCCTACATGGGATTCCTGATGAACGGGGACAGCTTTGCGCTGCTGCCGTTCAAGGAGCGGCCAGGGAGCCAGTACGCAACAAAGGTGCAAATCATCGAGGCGGACCGCATCTGTTCCCCTGACGGTTACGACCGCCTTGTGCCGACTGACGTAAGAGGCTACCACGTCCACAGCATCATCCAGGGCGTGGAGACGGACGAGGGCGGAATGGTGGTGGCCTACTGGATATGTAACCGGCATCCCCACTCCAGCCTTGCCGTGCAGAGCGGGACGCTGGACTGGACGCGGGTGGAAGCCTATGGAGCCGCCGGGCGGCACAACGTCCTCCACGTTATGACGCGGGAGCGGGCGGGCCAACTCCGGGGCGTCCCTATCCTCGCGCCGGTCCTGGAGACGCTGAAACAACTGGGGCGGTATACCCAGGCGGAAATCGACGCCGCAGTAATCAGCGCGTACTTCACTGTGCTTGTCAAACCGGCGTCGGCGCAGAACGGGTCGCCAATCGGCCAGTATGTACCGCAGGAGGCGCAGGTGGACAGCGCGGACCCCGGCAGTATCGAAATGGGACAGGGGACCATCCTCTCCCTGAATCCGGGGGATGATGTGGCGTTTGCGGACCCGACGCATCCGAACACCGCCTACAATGCGTTCTTTGACGCCATGATTAAAGAAATCGGCGCTGCCATGGAGATACCGCCGGAGGTGATGGAAAAGCAGTTTACGCAGAATTTCAGCGCGGCACGGGGCGCACTCAACGAGTTTTGGCGGGTGTGCGACGTGAAGCGGGACGATTTTGTGGACAGCTTTTGTCAGCCGATTTATGAGCAGGTCCTCGCGGAAGCTGTGGCACGGGGCCGCATCAACGCGCCAGGCTTTTTCAGCGACCCGGCAAGGAGAAAAGCCTACTGCGCCTGTGTGTGGCCGGGACCGGCCAGAACGAGCCTGAACCCAAAAGACGAAGTAGAGGCGGCTATTATGCGGGTGGATGCAGGATATTCCACGGCGCAACAGGAAACGGCGGAAATGACCGGCGGGGACTATATGCGCAACATGGAGCAGCGGATGATGGAAGCAAAAAAAATGCGGCAGCTCCTGGAAATCCTGAATCCGACGCCGCCGCCCGCGCAGACGCCGGGACCGCAGGCGGGAGACGGCAAAGGAGAAGAGGACAAGACTACAGAGGGAGGGACAGGAAGTGCCTAATAAATTCTGGCAATTCCGCAATGCGGCGGACGGGAGCGGAGAACTGCTGCTGTATGGGAATATTGCGGGAGAAAAAAGCTGGTACAGCGACGATGTGACGCCAAAGCAGTTTGCCGAGGACCTGGCCGGGCTGGGAACAGTCAGCAATATCACGGTCCGCATCAACAGCGGCGGCGGGGACGTGTTTGCGGCGGTGGAAATTGGGAACCTGCTGGAGCAGCACCCGGCCACCGTGACGGCCCGCATCGGCGGAGTGTGTGCATCGGCGGCGACAATCATCGCCTGCCATTGCAACAAGGTCATTGCCGCCAATGACAGTACCTACATGGTGCATCCGGTAAGTATGTACTGCGGGTACGCCAATGCGGCGGACCTGCAAAAATACCTGGAGGCGCTGGCGACCATCAAGGAAAACATCATCAGCCTTTACGCCAAAAAGACCGGGCGGACCAAGGAGGAAGTAACGGCCTGGATGGACGCGGAAAGCTGGTGGACCGGGCCGCAGGCCAAGGAAAACGGCTTTGCGGACGAGCTGACAGACGAGGGGGCGGGCGCTACCTACGAGAATCGGGGCGGCGTCCTTTTCGTCAACAGCGTCAGCATGGGGGCCAAGTTCGACAAGACCCCGGAATTTGTGCGAAACCGCGTGAAGCGGGTCGTAAATAATCAACCGGCGGGACAGCCGGGAAAACAACAGGAGGTACAGGACATGGACCCGAAAGACAGCATCAAGACCGTGGACGACCTGCGGAAAGCCTATCCCACGCTGGTTGACCAAATCGAGCAAGCGGCGGCGGCGACGGCGACGGAGGCCGCAACCAACGCCGAGCGGGCGCGCATCAAGGACCTGGAGGAAATGGCCCTGGCCGGGAGCGAAGCGCTGCTGGCGGAGGCAAAGTACGAAAAGCCCATGAGCGCGGAGGACTTTGCAAAGGCCCTCGTCAAGAACGCCAAGACCCAGGGCGCAACCTATCTGGCACAGGTGAAGAAGGACGCGGAGAGCAGCGGCGTCAACGGCGTCACCAGCGCCCAGCCCGCCGGTATGACCAGCGGCGACGAGTTCCTGGCGACTATCAAGAGCGTGGGCCAGAAAAAGTAAGGGGAGGAAAAACGACATGAGCATGGATTTGAGCGTCAAGAAATTCAGCACCGAGCCGGGATATTTCGAGGCGGGAATCGGACCTGTCGCCAAGGCCGTGAAGGTGGCGGCGGCGGACATCCCCGCCCACGCGCCCGTGGCGCTGGACGGCGACGGCAAGCTGACGCTGTTGACGGCGGACAACAAGGCCAGTGTCTACGGCCTGGTGCCGGACAGCATCCGGGCGGACGAGGAAGGGCCGGTATGGCTCACCGGAGAATACTTTGCCGACAGCCTGGTTTTGCCGGAGGGCATGACGGCGGCGGACGTGGAAACGGCGCTGCGGAACATCGGCATTTTCCTGAAATAAACATTCCCGCTTCCCGCAAGGGGGCGGGAAAATTTTTGCACACAAAAGGAGGAAATGAATTATGCCTAACGCGATTGATATTTACCAGCCTCGGTATATGGCGGAGGTGGTGCGGCAGACCCCGCCCATCCACACCTACTTCCGGGACACGTTCTTCAACCGGGTCATTACCTTCCCCACCGAGCGGGTGGACATGGACCTGATGAAAGGCGACCGGAAAATCCTGCCCTACGTCCACCCGGACGCGGGCGGCAAGGCCGTGAAGATGGACGGATTTCAGACCAAGAGCTATGCCGCGCCGCTGGTGTCCGGCTACATCGTGACCACCGCCGCGCAGATGATGACCCGGCTCCCCGGCGAGGACCTTTACAGCGGCATGACGCCCGCAGAGCGGGCGGCGCGGAAGCTGATGGAGGAATACGCGACCCTGAACGACGCCTGTACGCGCCGGGAGGAATATATGTGCGCAGAGGCCATCAAGACCGGCCTTATCCATGTGGAGGGTCCCGGCGTGAAGGAGGACATCGACTTTGACTTCACCAACACGGTCAGCCTGACCGGCGACGAGCAGTGGGGCGGGAGCAAGGCGGCAATCCTGAACAACCTGGAGGACTGGGTGAGCCGGGTGCTTATCGAGGGCTTTGCCAACGTGGATACGGCCATCATGGGCAAGACCGCCCTGCGCAAGTTCCTGGACGACGCGGACGTGATGAAGAAGCTGGACAACCGGCGGGTGGAGCTGGGCATCATCGCCCCCAGGGAACTGCCGGGCGGCGTCAGCTACATCGGCCACCTGAACAAGCCCAATCTGGACATCATGCAGTATGCGGGCGTCTATCTGGACGACTGGACGGACCCGGCCAACCCCACCGTCAAGCCGCTGGTGGACGACAACATGATTATCCTGATTTCCTCGGCAGCGAGTTTCATCATGGCCTACGGCGCGTGCAGCTACTATGACGAGAGCAAGCAGCTTGTGACCGCGCAGACCTCCCGCCTGATGCACTCCTACATCGACCACAACCCGGAGCGGCGCATCCTCCAGCTCGACGCCCGGCCCCTGCCTATCCCCGACAAGGTGGATAGCTGGCTGGTTGCTACCGTGTGCTGATGGAGGGAATGGAAATGGCGAGAGGTAAGAAAACAGATAAGAAGAACACCGCCCCTGCCCAGGAGACGGCGGAGCGGACCGAGGACGCCACCGCCACCCAGGAGACAGCGGAGCAGGCCGGGGAGGCCACCACCACCCAGGAGACAGCGGAGCAGGCCGGGGAGGCCACAACCACCCAGGAGACAGCGGAGCAGGCCGGGGAGGCCACCACCACCCAGGAGACGGCGGAGCAGGAAAAGGGCACCGCCCCTGCCAAAGAGACGCCGGAGCGGGACATCCTTGCGGGAATCCAGAATCCGTGTGTATACTGCGGGCCGACCATGCGGGGCGTGGCGCGGCAGTACACCACCTTCCAGGGGGGAATCCCCGACGCGCTGCGGGACTTCATCAAGGAACACCCGGAGGCGCGGCAGCTTATCGTCTCCACGGCACAGTTTCCCGCTATGCGCCGTCGGCTTGACACGCCGGGGACGGCGGAGGCGAAGCTCTACAAGCAGGTCAAGGAGCTGCTTGGGAAATGAAAGTTCTGTTCGACTATGGAGTAGGCGGGGAGCCGGAGGGGTCCCCGCCTACGTTCAAGCAATGCGCGGCGGCGGATATTCACGCCGCGTTTCTGAATCCGACCGAACACGGAGAGGTGCGGACAATCCGCTATGACGGCGTGGAATATGAGGACATCACCGTGATAGAGAGCGGGCCGAAGGAGGGCAAGCGGTCCTCCGTGGTGCAGATGCAGCACGATTTCGGCCAAGGTCTGTATAAGCGGACCATCATCCTTTACGTCGCGGAGAAGGACCTGAACGGCGTGAAGCCGGAGCAGGGGTCCATGCTGTCCATGAACGACGAAGAGGGCGGCACGTTCTTCCACAAATACCGCGTGGTGGAATCGGGGACGGAAATGGGAATGTTCCGGTTGAAGCTGGAGGAAGTGGACGAATGAACACGGAAGCAAGGACCAACGCAATCACCGGGTCTGTCACCGTCACGGTCAACGAGGCGGCAGGGCAGGCGGCTATCGAGCGGGCAAAGGCGCTGCTGGCCGGTATCCAGGGCGGCGTGGACAAGGCTATGAAAGCCTCCATGAGCCGGACCGTTGACAGGCTGCGGCGGGAGAGCAACCAGGCCATCCGGGAGAAGTACGACATCACGGACGCGGGAATCCGCGCAGAGAAAAACGTGCGGGTCCGATACAGCTACCAGAACGGCGTGCAGGCCACCGTCACCTTCTCCGGGCGGAAGATACCGCTGTACCGTTTCGGCGGCGCATACCCCAAAGTTCCGACGCAGGACATCGCGGCGGGAAAGAAGCCGGTCATGGTAAAGGGCGCGTGGACCATGCAGTACCAGGGAGTGGCCGCACGGGGCCACCAGTTCCAGGACACCGGCCCGACGCAGTTCATGGACGCCTTTGTGGCGCAGATGAAGTCCGGGCATATCGGAATCTTTGAGCGGACCGGCGGAAGCACCAGCGAGGGCAGCGACGCTATCCGGGAAATTATGGGGTCCTCTGTGGCGCAGATGGTGGGAAACCAGCAAGTGGCGCAGGGGTTGACCGAGCGGGCCTATGAGACGTTTGAAACGGAGCTGGACAAGGCGGTGTACCGAATCCTGACGGGCTGGAGGTAGGGCCATGCAGAGAGTGACCTTAGAGAACGAAACCAAAGTGGGCCTGCTGTACGCGCTGAAAGACTTTACCACGGAGACGGTGAAGGACCTGCTTATGCCGGTGAAGCGGCAAAAACAGGACGAGCGGGAGCCGAAGCGCAGGGCGGCGGCGGTGTTTCTGGCGCGGTTGCCGGACATGACATCGTTCGAGAAAAAGGCACCCTTCATTCTCCACCAGGCGGTGACGGGAGAGGACGGACTAAAGAACGCCAACAAGGGGACGGGCCGGGAATCCAGGTTAGAGCTGCAAAGCTCCGCCGTTATCCGGTCCGTGTTCTGCGTCTACCACCCGGACGAGGAAGAGGGCGGGCTTGCGCTGCTGAACATCATGGAGGAAATGCGCATCGCGCTCCTGATGTACCCGACGCTGAACAAGGTGTTTGAGCTGGACCTAAAGGAAGGTATCAGCCAAATGGTCTACCCGGAGACAGGAGAGCGGGGCACCGCGCCGTTCTACCTGGGGGAAATGGTGACGGTCTGGAAGCTGCCGCCGGTAACGAGAATCAACGCGGCACGGGTGGCGCACGGCTGGATGCCGGACGACAAGACCGTAAGACACCTGCAAGACAGCTACCCCAAGACGGACCCAAGAATCTGAAACGAAAGGATTTGTGAGCATATGGCAAAGAAGGAAACCAACGCGCCCATGACAGGGCAGGACAGCACGGGGAATGAAAAGAAGAGCCGGGCGGGGACGTGTCCCTCCGGCTTTTACATTTACATCGGCCCCAACATCAAGAAGCACATCCAGACCGGGACCATCTACCGGGGGACGCGGGCGCATGCGCTGAAACAGGCGGCGGAGGCTATCAAGGCGTACCCGCTGGTCAAGACCCTTATCGTCTCCGGCGACGCGCTGCCGGAGGCCCGCTTGAAGGTCAAGGCCCCCGGCAACGCATTGTACGCCAACTACATGAAGCTGAAGCTGGCGGGAAAGGAAGGTAAGTAACAATGGCGAAACTCGGCGTACACGTTTATGAAAAGGCTACGTCCGTCCAGACGCCGAAGGTGGCAACGGTGGGCATCCCCTTTGTGGTGGGGACCGCGCCGGTGCAGTCTGCGGCGAAGCCTGCCAAGTCCAACGTCCCCGTGCTGGTGACGAGCTGGGACGAGGCGGTGGAGAAGCTGGGCTTTTCCTATGACTGGGAGAGCTATACGCTGTGCGAGTTCATGTACTCCCACCTCCAGCTTTTCGGGGCGCAGCCGGTCATTTTCTGCAACATCAACGACCCGGCCAGCATGAAGCGGGAAGAGGCGGCGGCGGACTATACCGTGGCCGACCACAGGGTTGCCGTCTCCGTGGACGCGATTGCGGACACCATCAAGGTCAGCGTGGCAGAGGGCGCAGGCGAGGCGGCTACAACGCGGGCGCTGGAGCGGGACACGGACTACAGCATCCTCTACGACCGGGACGACACGGATACCTATGTGTGCATCGTGGAGCTGCTGGAGGACGGCAGCGCCTATGACGCGGAGACGGTGAGCGTTGCCTACAGCGCGGCGGACCCCAAGACCGCAACGGTGGCCGACGTGGTGGACGGCGTGGCCCAGGTGGACGCCTGCCTGACGGCGGTGGGCCTGGTCCCGGACCTTATCGCCGCCCCCGGCTGGTCCCACAATACCGTCGTGGCCGCTGTGATGGCGACCAAGGCGGCGGCTATCAATGGGCTGTTCAAGGGCAAGGCCGTTATCGACGCGGACAGCGGCGAGGACGGCGTGACCGAATACTCCCAGCTCTCCGGCTATAAGAACAAAAACAACTTTGTGGACGTGGACCAAATCATTTGCTGGCCCATGGTGCAGCTCGGAGACTACCGTTTTCACCTGTCTACCCAGCTCTGCGGCCTGATGGCGACGGTGGACGCGGGAAACCGGGGCATCCCCTACGAATCCCCGTCCAACAAAAACCTGAAAATGGACGCCTGCGTGCTGGCGGACGGTACGCCGGTCAACCTGACGTGGAACCAGGTGGACCTTATCGCGGGGAGCTGGGGCGTCGTTACGGCGGTCAACTTCCTGGATTCCGGCTGGGTGGCGAAGGGCAACTACACCGCCTGCTATCCGGGCAATACGGACGTGAAGGACCAGTTCATCCCCGTGTCCCGTATGTTTGATTTCATCGGGAATACCCTTATCCGCACGTTCTGGTCCAAGCTGGACAAGCCCATGACCCCGGCGCTGCGGGACAGCATCTTGCAGACCTGCAATATCTGGCTGGGCGGGCTGACCGGCGGCGGCTACCTCTACGGGGCGCGGGCGGAAATGCTGGCGGAGGAAAATCCGCTGACCTCTCTGCTGGACGGCATTATCACGCTGCACATCTACAACGCGCCGCCCGTACCCGCGCAGGAAATCGACTTCATCCTGGAATACGACGTTTCCTACATGGAGACGGCGCTGGCGGCGTAAGGAGGAATAGAAGATGATTTATCCGAACGGCCATATCGACTACCTCATGTACGAGAACGGCGGGGCACTGATCGGCGTTGCCAAGGTGACAATGCCCCCTATCAAGTACAAGACCGTCACCGCGACGGGCGCGGCGCTCATGGGCGACGTGACTATCCCTCTGGCAAGCATGATTGAGGCCATGACCATCAATATCGAGTTCTCCAGCGTGGCGGACGCCATTGTGCAGCTCGGCACCAACGAGTGGCACGACGTGGCCCTGTACCTGGCGGACCAGTATTTTGACGGCGTGACCCGCAAGGAAGAGCTGGAGCCGATTCGCTTTGAGTTGTCCATCCGGCCCACGGAAATCAACCAGGGGACCATCCAGACGGCCAGCGCCGCCGATGCCTCCGGAACCTACAGCGTGTGCAAGTACACGGTGTATAAGAATGGGGCAAAGGTCATTGACATTGACCAGTTTAACCAGGTCCATGAAATCAACGGCGTGGACAATGCCGCGCTGGTGCGTAAGGCTATGGGCATGATGTAGGCCGCGCCGCATTGCGGCACGGCCCGAGCGGTCGTTGCCGCCGGAGGCGACAATGACGCGAGTGCGGAAACAGAACCAATAAGCCGCCTCTTCCGTGCGTGAAGAGGCGGCTTATCCAATACAGGAAGGAGCGATTATTCATGGCAGAGGAAAAGACCCTGGACATGGCGGGCGTGGCCGAGGACGCGGCGGAGGCCGAGCGGGTGGCGGAGGAAGCCAAACAGGAACAGGAAACCGGGAGTTACACCCACACGTTCAAGAATCCGTTTCCGTGGAAGGGCAAGACCTATGAAACGCTGACATTCGACTGGACCGCGCTGGACGGCGGGGACCATCTGGAAATCGAGAGCGAAATCGTGATGAAGGGCCGCACGCTGGTATCTCCGGCCTTTACCGGGGACTTCCTGGCGGGGATGGCGGCGCGGGCCTGCACCGAGCGGGACGAGAAGGGCAAGCCGGTCATTGACGGGCAGGCGCTCAAAAAAATGCCCATGACCGATTTTCAGGCCATTACGAGGAAAGCGCGGGGTTTTTTGCTGCGTGCGGAGTGAAAGTCGAAAGGCTTTGGCTCCAGAAGCAATGCGTCCTCCTGGCGAGACACAACAACGGTTCACCGCTGGACTGGCTCAATGTTCCCTTATGGCAGCTTGGCGGCTGGATAGCGGCAACAAACGAGCTGAACGAAAAGCGGGGGGAGGGGTGATACCGTGGCACAGAAGCAGTATTCGTTTGATTTTGTTCTGAACGCTGTACTGAACGGCGGATTTTCTGGCACGTTCACAAAGGCACAGCAGGAGTTTATACGGCTGGGCACGGAAATCAAAAACCTCCAGGCCATTCAGCGGGACGTGAAAGCCTATGAGAAGCAGGCGGCGGCGGTACAGAATACGTCGCAAAAGCTGGAAAACCTGAAACGGCAGTACGAGCTTGTCAACAAGCAAATCGGGGAAACCACCGGCTCTACAACCGCACTGGAGCGGGAAAAGCTCAAACTGGAGCAGCGCATTATAAACACCGAATCGGCGCTTGATAAGCAGAAGAAAAAGCTGGGGGAGACGAAGGACCGGCTGGACGCGGCGGGGGTAAGCACAACCGACCTTGCCAACAAGGACGCGGAGCTGACCGCCAAAATCCAAGAGCTGACCGAAGAACAGAAGAAAGCCGCAGAGGGCGCAGGCGAGTTTGGCAACGCTGGCTTGCAGACTATCGAAGCGGTGGGCGGTGCCATTGCCGCCGCCGGGATTGCCGAAGCCATGAAGGGAATCGCGGACGCCTACAGGGAATGTGTGCAGGTGGCAGGGGACTTTGAGCAGGCTATGTCTGCCGTGGAAGCAATCGCGGATTCCAACACATCGGAAATGGCGGCGCTGACGGCGGAAGCAAAGGAGCTGGGCGCAACAACCAAATTTACCGCACAGCAGAGCGCTAACGCTATGGAGTACATGGCAATGGCGGGCTGGGACGCACAAGAAATGCTGGGCGGCATGAACGGCGTTATCAATCTGGCGGCAGCAGCCGGGGAGGACCTGGCGCAAGTGTCCGACATCGTGACGGATAACCTGTCGGCCTTTGGGTTGAGAGCGTCGGACACGGCGCACTTTGCGGACGTGCTGGCGGCGGCAGCGGCAAACTCCAACACCAATATCTCCATCATGGGCGAGACGTTCAAAAGCTCTTCCTCTGTCGCTGGAGCGCTGGGGTACAGCATTGAGGACGTGGCCGTGATGGTGGGCCTGATGGCAAACAATTCCGTGAAGGGGTCACGCGCCGGTACTGCGCTGCGCAATATCTTCAACGGCCTGCTGGGCGGCGTGACGCTGACGGCGAAAGCCTTTGGAGAACTGGACTACTCCGCCGTTAATTCGGACGGCTCCATGAAGGGCCTGATGGAAACGGTAGAGGACCTGCGCGGGTATTTCAGCCAAATGACCGAGGCGGAACGGGTCAACAACGCTATGACCATTGCCGGTATGCGCGGCTACAACGGACTGCTTGCAATCCTGAACGCCACGAACGAGGACTTCCAAAGCCTGTACGCCTCCATCAACAACTGCAACGGCGCGGCGGAGCGGATGGCAAAGGTGAAGCTGGACAACCTGAACGGCGACATCACCCTTGCAAACTCCGCTATGGAGGCGCTGCAATCCACCATCGGAGAGCAATTCAACCCGGAGCTGCGGGAGCTGACGCAGTTAAAGACGGAGCTGCTGAACGGGCTGAATGATTTTATCATTGAAAGCCCGTCGCTCACAAAGGGCCTTATGGCCGGGGCGGGTGCTGCTATGGCGCTGGGGACCGCTATTGTGGGTGCGAACACCGCAATGAAAGTTTGGAAAGCCCTTAATCTGGCGTCGCTGTTCGCAACACCGGCGGGACCGTTCCTGGCAGTTGTAGGCGCTGCCGCCGCTGCGACTGCGGCGGTAGTAACTTTTGTGGACGCCACACGGGACGGCGGACCGGCGGTGCGGGAGCTGACCGAGGCGGCACGGGAACTGAACGCGGAAATGGAGGAAGCGGGAAAAACCCATGAGGACGCGGCGGCTGAAATCCTGGCGACGGCAAACACGGCTGACTTTCTGATTGGGAAGCTGGAGGAAATGGAGGCCGCAGAGGGAGAGAACGCGGAACAGAGCCAGGAGTATCAAAACACGTTGGCGCTGCTTCTGCGGACAATGCCGGAGCTGTCCGACTGCATCAGCACCACCACGGACGAGTACGGGCGGTCTACCTACGCGCTGGAGACTGACACGGCAGCGCTCCGTGCCAACACGGAGGAATGGAAGAAAAACGCCCAGGCGAAAGCCTATCAGGACTATCTTAACACCGTATATGACCAGTACGGGGAGGTCCTGCAAGAAGCGGCGGAGAATGAAATCGGGCTGACCATGGCGAAGTACAAGCAGGAAGAGGCCAGTCAGAAATACAACGCCGCAATCGAGCGGATGAACGAGCTGTGGGCCGAAGCCAGCGAAAAGGCGGAGGAACAGAACCGGGAGTTTGGAACGCTGGTGGACGCATCGGCATTTCTCTCCCAGGAATACTACGACCTGCAAAACTCCCTTGGAAACCTCAGTCAAGAGCTGTTCGACGCACAATCCGATGTGGACGCACACGAAAAGGCCATTGAGAAGGACAAGGAAGCCGTCGCCGCCGCAGAAGAGGAAATGTCGCTTCTGGATAAAGTGGTACAAGACCTAATGCGGACGCTGGGCATCTACACGGAGGAAGAAGAGAATCTGACAGCGCAGGAATCGGCGGTCCGGGAAGCGCTGGACGAGACAATGGCATCCGTACAGGCATTGACGGAGGCATACGCAGACGCCTACGACGAAGCCCTGGAGAGCTTTTCCGGGCAGTTTGGATTGTTCGACGAGGCAAAAGCGGACGCCGAGGCCACCGTTGCGGCGGCGCAAGAAGCGCTGAACACACAGCTTTCTTTCTGGCAGGGATACGCCGCCAATATCGCAGCCCTGAAAGAAATATCCGCCGAGGACCTGGGGGTAACGCAGGAGAACTACAACGCACTGATGGAGTATGTCAGGAGCGGGACACCGGAGGCGGCGGGCCTTGCCGCCGATATGGTCAAGGCCGTAAACGATGGAAACACCCAAGCGCTCACCGACCTGGCGGACACGCTGGGGGAAATCAGCGCAAGCCAGGAGGAAGCCGCCGGGGATGTGGCGGAATGGACGACCGGCCTCAACGAGCAGATGGACCAGCTTATCCGGGATATGAAAGAAGAAATCGGGAAGCTGGATATGTCGGAGGAAGCAAAAGAGAGCGGGCGGGCCACGGTGCAAGCCTACATCGACCAGGCGGAAGGTATGCTTCCACAGGTACGAAGCGCCTATGCGAATGTTGCGCGGGCCGCTTCTCTTGCGCTGGGACCGGCGAAATACGCCGACAGCGCGTGGTATGCGAACGGTGGACGGGGCTATGCCAGCGGAACGGCAAACGCCGTGCCGGGCTGGTCCTGGGTAGGCGAAGAGGGGCCGGAGCTGATGCGGATGCACGGCGGGGAGCAGATTCTTCCCAGCAGCGTTTCCCGCGAGGTTGCGGAGGATTACAACGCATACACGCGGTATACCGCAGCACGGGGCGTACAGTCCGCAAGACCGCCTCTGGAGGTCACAGGGACGAGCGGGACGGCGGCGGGCAGGCCGAAGATAGACCTGCACCTCCACATTGAAGCCGGGGCGTCGCCGGAGACGGTGAACGCCTGGCAGGATTACGTCAGCCGGGGCGAGCTGAAAAGCGCCGTCCTGGAGGTCATGGAGGACGCCGACGCGGACATGAGAAGGAGGGCCATGGTGTGAGCGGTTCCTATACAACGGTCCAGGGCGACACCTGGGACCTTATCGCGTACCGGAAGCTGGGAAGCACCGACTATACCGACCAGCTTATCAGCGCGAACCTGGAACACGTCGGGAAGCTCCTGTTTCCGGCGGGGGTCACGCTGCGACTGCCGGAAATCGAGGACAAGCCCAACGCAAACCTCCCGCCGTGGAAACGGTAGCGGGGTGACGGTATGGCGGATAAGGTGCTGGCCCGGCGGACATCGGTTGACGTTATGTTCGGCGGGACGGATATTACAAACGACATCAAGCCCTACCTTACCAGCATTGTCTACACCGATGATGCGGACGATCTGGCCGACGACCTGAAAATCCAAATCCAGGACCGGGACAAGGTGTGGCTGCAAAAGTGGCTGACAGAGGCGGTGGAAGCCGCCGCCGGGGGCAAGCTGTCGATCAGCGCGGTTATCAGGCCGGAACACTGGAAGAAGAAAGGAAAACTGAAAACGGGGGCGTTTGAGCTGGACAGCGTGGACGCCTCCGGCCCGCCCGCCACGGTGACAATCAATTCCACCAGCCTTGCGTTTTCCAATGATCTGCGCCAGACGAAGAAAAGCAAGGCGTGGAAAAATTACAACCTGTCCGGCATTGCGTCGGAAATCGCGGGCAACGGCGGATTGAGCTGCCAGTATGAAGCCAGCACAAACCCGTCCTATGACCGGGTGGAGCAGACCAGGCAAAGCGACATTGAGTTTCTGCGGAAGCTGTGCCAGGACGCCGGTATCTCCATCAAGGTCACGGACGGGAAACTTGTGCTGTATGACCAGGCGGAGTACGAAGCAAAAGCGCCGGTCCTCACCATTGAGGAAGGAGCGAAGGGCGGGTACATCAAGTACAAACTTCATTCCGGTTCGGCGGATACCCAGTACGCGAAGTGCCGCGTCCGGTACATGGACCCGAACACGGGGAAGTGCATCGAAGGAACGGCGGAGGACGGCGACGTTTCCGGGGACCAATGCCTTGAAATCAAGGCGAAAGTCGGGAGCGTGGGCGAGGCGCAAGCGCTGGCAAAGAAGCATCTGCGCCTGCACAACAAACTGGCGAAAACAGCCACGTTCACCATGCCGGGGGACGTGGGGCTGGTGGCCGGGGTAACGGTCCAGCTCAAAGGCTTTGGCGGCTGGGACGGGAAATACATCGTCACAAGGGCGGTCCATACCGTGGGGAGCGGCGGCTACACCACGCAAATCAGCATACGGAAGGTGTTGGACTACTGATGCAGATTGAGGACATTGTGCGGGAAGGAAAAGTAACCGCCGTGGACAAAGACAAACGCATTGCGAAGGTGTGGTTTGACGCACTGGAAATTGAATCGGACTGGATGCCGGTGCTTATAAACAGGGATTTCATACCGGACTACGACGTACCGCAGCGGACGGAGTTTGAAGCGGGCGGCTCCGGCGACGCGGCCTTTGAAAAGCACAAGCACGATTTGATTATTAAGCCATATATGCCAAAGGTCAATGACTTGGTGCTGGTGCTGTATTTCCCTGTGTTCAACGGGGATGGGGTGATTTTGGGAGGTGTGAAGCCGTGGCGCTGATTGGATACCTGGGGAAAAGCCCGGACGACGGGATTTCCTTTATCGTCTCCCGCGAGGTGTTCCGAACGCCTAAAAACATGGAGTGGAGCGGTTCGGCACGATACGCCATCCATGAGCGGCACAACACCCACGCGCTGACAGAGTTTACCGGACTGGACCCGGACAGATTTTCATTTGACATACTGCTGACGGCGGAGCTGGGCGTGGACCCGCTGAAAGATGTGGTCAAGATTTGGGGCTACGAACGGGACGCCGAGGCCGTGGGCCTGGTCATAGGCGGGAAGGGATACGGGAAATACCGCTGGAACATCAAAGACCACAAGACCAAGATGGAGTACACGGATGCGAACGGGGACCTGTACGCTGTGGAGGTGACAGTGGAGCTGCTGGAATACCTGAAAGGCGAGAGCCACAACACCAGCAAGGCCAGCCCTGCCCCCGCCCCTGCACCGGCACCGGCGCAAGCACCGGCGGCGACCGGGGGTAGCGAAGGGGGCGGCGGGACGACCTACACCGTCAAGAAGGGGGACAACCTCTGGACCCTTGCCAAGAAGTTCTACGGGAGCGGCGCGGACTACACCAAAATCTATGAAGCGAACCGGAGCGTGATAGGGGGAAATCCAAGCCTTATCTATCCGGGGCAGACGTTCACCATTCCGGGATAAGGGGGCGAGACGATGGAACACACTGTTTCCGCGACGGACCTTACCAATATCCAACTGATAGAAGAGGACGAGGTAAAGGAAATCCTGCGCAATGTGGCCGTCATTCTGGCGACGCCAAAGGGGAGCATCCCAATGTACCGGAGATTTGGACTGGACATGAGTTTTCTGGATAAACCGGCGAACGTGGCAAAGAACATGGCGGTCATTCCCGTGCGGGAGGCAATCGAGGAATGGGAGCCGAGGGCGACCTACAAAGATATTATGCTGTCCACGGACCCGTCCAATCCGGGGAAGCTGACCTTCACCGTGCAAATCGAAATCAAGGGGCGGGTATTCAGCGTACCAATCAGAAGCAAGGAAGGTGTCGCAGCATGAGCAGAGCATCGGAACACAGGTTTATCCCCACAGAACCGGAGGATGTTATCATCTGGCTAACATCTGCCTATGAAGAGATATTCGGCGTGACCGTGCAGCCAGCAAGCCCGGAGCAGCTTCTTATCCGATGGATGGCGGAAGCGATTGTCCTGGAACGGGTGTTGACCAACTATGCCGCCAATCAAAATATCCCAAGCAGGGCGGTGGGGAAAAATCTGGATGAACTGGCGGAGCTGTTCTACACAAAGGAGCGGCCCGGCGCAACGGCGGCGACCTGCACCATGCGCTTTACCATTTCCGAGCCGCAGACGTTCGCTGTACTGATACAGAAGGGGACCCGCGTAACCGACGCCAGTAATACACTTGTGTGGGACACACAGGAGGACGTATATGTAGCCCCCGGAGAAACCTATGCAGATGTAAAGGTTCTGTGCCAGAAAAAGGGGAAGTGCGGAAACGGGTTTGTGACCGGACAGATAAATTCCATTGTGGACCCGTTCGCCTATTTCCTCTCCTGCAAAAACTTGACCGAATCGGACGGGGGGACAGACGAGGCAACCGACGAAGAGTTTTACAATCTCTTGCGGCTGTCAATGGATGGATACAGCGACGCCGGAGCGAGAGGCGCATACATCTACTTTGCCAAACAGGTCAGTACGGAAATCGCAGACGTGGCGGCAACATCGCCGGAGCCGTGCGTGGTGAAGCTCTACGCGCTGATGAAGGGCGGAAAGCCAGCCAGCGAGACGATAAAGGCCGAAATCATGGCCGCTTGCAGCGCGGATACCGTGAGGCCGCTTGCGGACCGGGTGAGCGTAGAGGACCCGGAAACCGTTCCGTATGATGTGGAGTTCACTTACTTCACACCGGAACAGGCGGGAACCGGCGCAAGCGAGGCAGAAATCGCGGAGAAGGTACAGGAAGCGGTGGACCAATACAACGCCTGGCAATGCGCAAAGCTGGGACGGGACATCAACCCGTCTTACCTGGTCGGCCTGCTGATGCAGACGGGTATCAAGCGGGTGGTGCCGTCCTCCCCTGTGTTTACGCCGCTGAACGATGGAGACGAACAGAACACGCCGCAGGTAGCCGTTGTGCGAAAGGTCAACATCATAAACGGTGGATATGAAAATGAATGAGGAACACGGCATTACGCTGGAAAATCTTCTGCGCATATTCCCAAAAGCAATCGCAGGGGATAAATCAATCTGCGCACTCGCGGGCGCGGCGGCACAGCTTTTGGTAAAGAGAAGGGATGAAGCGGATATACCGCGTATATTCCCGGAAATTGACCGGCTGGAGGAAGCGGTACTGGACATACTGGCCTACGATTTGAAGGTGGACTGGTACGACTACGACTATCCGGTCAAAACAAAGCGGGAGCTAATCAAGAACAGCGTCCTTGCGCACAAGAGGCTGGGGACGGTGTACGCGGTGAAATCGGTCCTGAACAGTCTGTATCCGGCCTCCGAGCTGGAGGAATGGTTTTCCTATGACGGGACGCCGGGATGCTTCCGGCTGAACGTCAATGTGTCGGACAGCGCGAACACGGGGGCGGTTGAAATCTATTCCACAGCGGAAATCCTGCGGAGAATCGCCACGGTGAAACGGCTGTCCGCCCACCTGGAGGGCGTGAGCTACATGGTGCGAAACGCTATCGTAGTGGGACACCGGATGGAGTGCTGGCAATACCGGGTGCCGGAGTGTAACACGCTGCGCTGCGGGACATGGTGGACGCGCCATACCCTGGGCTGGAGCGAACGGCACCGGCTGGCCGTCGGCGGAAGAGCGGAGCCGCTGGAGGTTTCCCCGGAGCTGGCTGGAACGCTGCCGGTTATCAAGACACCGGGATATTCCGTGCGGACGGCTCTGCGGGTCAATGGGCAGACTTCCGCACACGCGGCCAGGCCGCAGTTTACCGGCGTGATTCGGAGCGGGACGGAGTGGCTGCGGCGCACACTGGGATGGAGCGAACAGGCCGGGGCGCTGGAGACGGCTGGGTGGGCGGAGGCCCACGGTATCGCGCCGGAGTTCACCGGCACCCTGCCGGAGCCGTCGAGGCTGGGGCATACCGCCGTATGCGGGGGCATCCGGTCCGGCGGCGTGATAGACAGTTTCAGGGACCGGCCCAGGGAGGCCGGAGCGCAGGAGCAGACCGGGACATGGCCGGAGACGGCCACGGCGGGCCACTCCATGACCGCAGGTGCGATTTGCGCCGTTGGCGGCGTGGAGACATTCGAGGCCGCGCCGGAGCTGGCCGGAACGCTGCCGGAAGCGGCGGCGGATGGGTACGCGGTCACGGGACGGCTCTTTACGGGGGCGGCCACGGAGGGCCGGAAAATCAAACCGGAGTTTACCGGGACATTGCCGAAGGAGGCCCAACATGGAGAGCATGAGGATTAACGGGCAATACGGGAAGCGAAATCCGCTGTTTATGTATCAGGGAACGGCGGGCCGCTCCATCCGGGCGGCGCTGAAAGCGGACGCAGAGCAGAAGCCGGAGGCGCTGACAACCATGGCAGAACCATCCCAAAGCGGCATGAGCCGCTGCGGGATGCTGCAAAACGATAGAAAGGAGTAGTTCAGCATGGCTTTTTTCACCGAAAACTTTCTGAACGAACGGCGGGGCGACCTGCTGCGGAGCGTGTGCCGTTTCCAGTACCAGCTTAACGGCGGGGAATGGAAGGACGGGACCATCAACAGAAAGGAAATCAAGGGGACGGACGTGGTGGCGTTCGTGAACGTACCCAGTTCCGGCCAGGCGGACACCATCACCGGCGTGCGCGTGTTCGACAACAACGGGGCGCTGGCCGGACAGCAGGCAATCAAGCTCCAGCGGAGCAGCCTGAACACGGCGCTGCTGCGTTTCACGTTCCCGCTGATTGAGGAAACCGAAGGAAAGGAGTAAAAGGCAATGGCCTACAGACGCACATTTTGGGTGGACCATGTAACGGACCAGAACGGCGAAGTCCTCCAGTACGGAACGCTGATGGACCAGGAACACTTCAACAACCTGGAGGAAGGGCTTTCCGACGCGGGGCTGGCCTTGGCGCTGACCCAGTTCAAGCAGGCCCAGGACGGCTATCAGTTCGAGGACGAGGTGCATATCGTGGACCTCGCCATGGACAATCTGCCCTGGCCCTTCAACAACAAGCAGACAACCGTTGCGCTGAAAAACCTGCGGGAGAACGTCAACTACGGCGTGGAAGTCAACGTGATTTCCTACAGCGGCGGCAGGCTGGGGAATATCACGGTAATGGGCCGCGCCCTCAACGGCTTCAAGCTGGTGCATGACGGGAGCGCAACCAACGTCAAGGTTGGTATCCGGGTGTCCGGCGGCATGACCGGGCCGGTGTACTGATAAATCAACAAGGAGGAAGCGACAATGAAAATCATCGAGAAGAACGCCGGGCAGAAAATCGACTATGAGCTGAACGGCACGAAGCTGTCTTTCGCGGACGGAGCGCTGACGCTGGACCTGGCCCGCCGCCAGCGGGACAACGCGGTAACGCTGGACATTATGGTGGACAGCGAAGGAAGCCTGACCACGGGAAAGGGCCTGTACTACGCGGCCCAGGTGGAAATCCCGCCCAGGGAGTACGACGAGGAAATCATCCCCGCGCCTGTGTCGGAGAGCGGGGAGGCCGACGAGGGCGAGGACACCGGCGGCATGGACGGCCAGCGGGAGCGGGTGGAGCGCACGCCGCGCCCCCTGGACACGGACGGCGTGGTTCTGTCCCTCTTTGCCGTTGACGGCATCGTAATCTACTAAAAAATTTCAGGAGGAAACGAATATGGCAAACTTTGATATTGCGGAGCTGGCCTTGAAGAGCATCTGCCCCAGCAACACCATCCTGTACGACGACAAGGAAATGCCGTCCATCATGGTCTACATCCCCAAGTTCCGGCTGTGCGACGTGCTTTCCACAACCGACACCAGCGTACACCCCGCTTTCCGCAAGGGCGGTCTGGAGGTGGACGGGTTCTACATCGGCAAGTTCCAGAGCCACGACTACGGCGGGCGGGCCTACAGCCTGCCCCGCGAGAACCCCAGCGCCAATGTCACCCTGGACATGGTGGTGGGCTACAACCGGGCCAAGGGAAGCAAGTTCCATGAAGTGACCGCCGCCGAGTGGGCCGCTATCGCCCTGTGGTGCCACAAGAACGGCTGCGAGCCGAGAGGCAACAACAACTACGGCAAGGACGTGAGCGAGACGCTTTACAAGGCCGTGCCTACGGGTACGCATTGGGACGGCAGCGGCAAGACGGGTCCTGTTGCGACTGGCACCGGACCCGTCACCTGGAGCCACGACGGGACCCTGGAGGGTGTGTGGGACCTGAACGGGAACGTGTGGGAGTGGTGTACCGGCCTGCGGCTGGTCCACGGCGAGTTGCAGGTAATCCCCTACAACGACGCGGCGGACCCCACCTGCAACCTTGCCGCCACAAGCCCGGCGTGGAAAGCCATCAAGGCGGCGGCGACCTCCTGGGACGACCTCTTTGTGACGCCGGACGGCAACGGGACCACCCAGGGGACCGTGAAGCTGGACTTCATCAGCGGCAAGTGGACCTACAGCACCACCATTGCCCACGCTACCACGGCCAGCGGATGCAGCTTTAAGGACGTGGCCTGTGATGCCAGCATCGGGGCGCAGGCCAAGTTGCTGCTCCAGGCCCTCGCCATGCTGCCGGACCCGGAGCTGACCGGGGACGGCATTGCCGCCGACTACAACATGGACCACTTCTGGATTAACAACGCCGAGGCGGAGCGGTGCCTGTTTCGCGGCGGCGACTGGGACTATGGGGCCTACGCCGGGGTGTTCAACTCGAACCTGTTCAGCCCCCGGTCGGACTCCTACGTCCGTGTCGGGGGCCGCTCCGCTTTTCAGGATTAACTGCACACTGCACCCGGAAACACTGACCGCCGAGCGATAGCGAGGCGGGAAGAAAAGCCGGAACCGCGCAGCGCGCGGAACATGGGGCCGCGCTCTGCGCGGCGAAATTTTTCGGGTGAAATGGTATGCGCGGCCCTGCGGAAGCAGGGCTGCGCGGGCGGGATAGGGGAATATTCGCAAGGAGGCAGACGACGCCATGCAGACAGAAAAGCCGCCGGTAAGCAGCTATGAGCCTTTCCACATCAAAGAAAAGATTGGCGACATGATAAAGTACGGCAGGCCGCTGACCATGCAATTCTCCCGGCGCAACCGGGACTTGGCCGACGAGATACGCCGGACCATGACGCATATGTACCATCTGGCGGTAGAACTGGAAAAGAAATATTACCGCAAGACCACGACGCAAGAGCTGGACGTGGAACTGGAGTGGCTGCGTCACCTGGTACGGATGGCGGCAGACAAGGAATGCTGCGGGCCGAAGTTTGCGCCTCCGCTGTCCACACATCAGTATGAGGTGTGGGCGCGTTTTAACAATGAAATCGGCTGTATGCTGGGCGGGTATATAAAATCGCTCAACAGATAGCTTATTTCTGGGTCCCCACAAAATCATTTGATTTTGTGGGGAAAGGAGGCGCAAGGGAGCGGCGCGAGGAATGGCCGAGGCCGTTCCGAGTAAAGCGGACTTTGCGCCGACGCGGGAGCGGGCCGTATTTGCGGTGCCTGATTCGCGGCGGCAACTGGAACAATGGGGCCAACGCCGGGGTGTTCAACTCGAACCTGAACAACCCCCGGTCGAACTCCAACGTCAATGTCGGGGGCCGCTCCGCTTTTCGTCCTAAGCGCTGAATGCGCGGCGGTGCCGCGCCGGATATGTGGGCCGCGCTCTACGGGGCGCGGTCGGGTGCGCGGACTAAAAGGGGCCTTCTTCCGTTCCCGCGAGACAACGCGGGAAAAAATTTGAAATGCCGTGGAGGCGGGAACGTCACACACGGCCAGGGACCATGATTTATGAATACTGGGCGGAATGAAATGACGGTCATTCAAAACGCATGGCAGGTGGTGTGCAGTTTTGAATGGCTTTTGTACGCGAACATGAACGCCCGCAAGGGTAAGCGCTACCGACTGGAGGTGATGGCGTTTGCCGCAAAGCTGGAGGACAACTTGATTGTCATTCAGCAGGGAATGATGGACGGCACATATACCCTCGGTCCGTATCGGAAGCTGTGGGTGTATGTGCCGAAAAAGCGCCTGGTGATGGCGCTGGACTATCCAGACCGGATTGTGCAGTGGAGCCTTTACCAATACCTGATGCCGGTTTACGACAGGCTGTTTATCGAGGATTCCTACGCCTGCCGGAAGGGAAAGGGAAGCCATAGGGCGGCGGCGCGCCTGCAATACTGGATGCAGCAGGTGAGCAGGAAGCCGGGGCCGGGATGGTACTACCTGAAACTGGACATCTCCAAGTATTTTTACCGGGTACACCATGAAAAACTGCTCGCCATCCTGGAGCGGCGTATCAAGGACCCGGAAATGATGGCGTTTATCCGGGGCGTGGTCAACAGCAGGGCGGAGCCGTTCGGACTGCCGAGGGGCCGCACGCCGCAGAACACGCCGCCGGAGGAATGGCTTTACGACGTGGGAATGCCAATCGGAAATCTTACGTCACAGCTATTCGCCAATATCTATCTCAATGAGCTGGACCAATACTGCAAGCACTCCCTGAAAATCCACTTCTACATCCGGTACATGGACGACGTTATCATCCTGGGGCCGGACAAGGAGGCGCTGCACCGCTGGAAAGCGGACATTGAAATCTTCCTGCTCCGTGAGCTGGCCCTTGACCTGAATGATAAGACCAGCATCCGGCCCGTCCGTCAGGGCGTGGAGTTTGTGGGCGTGCGGATATGGCCCACCCACATGAAACTGCGCAAAAGCACCGTGGGCCGCATGAAGCGGGAGGTCCGGGCAATCAGCGCCCGGTACGCCGCCGGGGAAATGAGCCGGGCGGAGTTTGAGCGGCACGCCGCCAGCATCCGGGGCCTGCTGAACCACACGGAGAGCGAGAGCCTGCGGTGGAGGCTGAACGAAATCTACTTGGAGGAAATGGACAAGGCGGCAGTACACAGAGAGGGGACGGACAATGAGCCATTTGGAAATCATTCAGACGTTGAGCGAGATTGTGGAAAAGCAGAACAACATCATCCGGTGCCAGGCTGACGCGCTGGCCCAGCTCGGCGGCGTCTGCATGGAGGAAGAAATCGGGGAAGTGAACGGTCTGGTGAACTTCTACATTGGGAGACTGGAGGACTGATAACATGAGCATCCAGGAAATTCTTGCAGGCGGGGGCGGGGTGCTGGTGGTCGTTATGACGCTGGTACAATTCGCCCCCATCAAGGTGAATCCGTGGTCCTGGCTGGGCCGGATGATTGGCAGAGCCATCAACGCGGATGTGTCTAAGCGGCTGGACGAAATCGAAAAGAAGCTGGACGGGCATATCACGATGGACGACCGGCGCATGGCGGAAAGCCACCGGGCAAGAATCCTGCACTTCAACAATGAGCTGCTGCGGGACATCGACCACACGCACGAAGAGTTCCGGGAAGTGCTGTCGGAGATAGACGACTACGAGGCGTATTGCGACGAACACCCGGACTACCCAAACAACCGGGCTGTTCTCGCCATAGAGAATATCCGGGAGGTCTATAAGGAACGCCTGAAAAAGCGAGACTTCCTCCAGGAGAGCAGCGCGGCAAGGAAGGAGCGGGAGACGTGAAAATCCTGATTGCCGCCGCCTGCGCTCTGGTGGTGGGTATCGCCCTGGGTATCGTGTTCTGCGCGGCGACCATCCGGCACCTGCGCCGACGGGTGAAGGAGCTGCGGGAAATCATCAAGGAGGGACTGCCGCCGGAGAAGCCGGAGACAATGAAGCGGTTTGTGTGGGCCTGCATCCTAAACGGATTTGCCTGGGTATGGTGCAGCTACATCCTGGCCGCGCTGGACAAGGTGCAGATAGCGGAAGAGCTGTCGAAGGTTGCCTTGGTGGAAATCATTGCGCCGGTGGCGGTATACGCCGGTAAGTCCGTGCTGGAGAATCTAAGCAAAAACAACCGCTGGCCGGACAAGGGAGCGCCGCCGGAGGCCGAAGAGGACAGCGGGGACGAGGCGGCGGGATAGCGGAAGGAGCGTTTACAAATGCTGACCGGAAAAACCAACGAGGAAAAAATCTGGAACTACCTGACAGCGGCGGGCCTGAACGCCTGCGGCACGGCGGGGCTGATGGGCAATCTTTACGTGGAAAGCGGGCTGATTCCTACCAACCTCCAGAACACCTACGAAAAGAAGCTGGGGTACACGGACGCCGCCTACACGGCGGCGGTGGACAGCGGGGCCTATGACAACTTTGCCAAGGACAGCGCCGGGTATGGGCTGGCCCAGTGGACCTACCACACGCGCAAGGCCGCGCTGCTGGCCTTTGCAAAGGCGGCGGGAAAGTCCGTGGGGGACCTGGAGACGCAGCTTGCATTTTTGGTGAAGGAACTGCGGGAGAGTTTCAAACTCGTACATTACGTGCTGGTAACGGCAACCGATGTCAAAACCGCCTCCAACGTGGTCCTGCTCCAGTTTGAGAAGCCAGCGGACCAGAGCGCGGCGGCAAAGGAGCGTCGTGCCGGGTATGGGCAAATCTACTACAACAGATATGCGAAAGGAGATACCATGACAGAGCAGGAAGCGCGGGCAAAGGTTGTGTCGATTGCGCAGAGCTATATCGGGTGCAAGGAGAGCGACGGGAGCCACAAGAAAATTATCGACCTTTACAACAGTCACAAGCCCCTTGCCAGGGGCTATGCGGTAAAATACACCGACGCATGGTGCAGTACGTTTGCCAGCGCCGTTGCAATCGCCGCCGGGCTGACCGGCATTATCCCGACGGAGTGCGGATGTGAAAAGCATATCGCGCTGTTTAAGGCCCTGGGGAGCTGGCAGGAAAATGACGCCTATGTGCCTGCCCCCGGCGACTATATCTTCTATGACTGGCAGGACGGCACCAACTACGCCGACACGGACAACACCGGCGCGGCGGACCATGTGGGCATCGTGGAGAAGGTCAGCGGCCAGACAATTACCGTGATTGAGGGCAACTACTCCAACGCTGTGAAACGGCGGACGCTGGCCGTGAATGGCCGGTACATCCGTGGCTACGGCGTGCCGAAGTATGGGAGCGGGACGGCCAGCGCCGCGCCTGCCGCCCCCGCGCAGACCGCAAAGCCGACCGTCACGGAGAAGAAAGCGGCGGAAGCCGCCCGGTCCCTGGACAAGACGTTGGCCGGGACCTACGCCGTGAACGCGGCCAGCGGCTTACATATCCGCAGCGGAGCGGGAACCAGCAAGGCCAGCCTTGCCGTCCTGCCGAACGGGACGAAGGTACGCAACTACGGTTATTACACGCTGTCCGGCGGCGTGAAATGGCTGTATGTCCAGGTGACGTACAACGGCGTGACCTATACCGGATTTATGAGCAGTCAATACCTGCGGAAGCAGTAAAAACAAGGAGGAAACGATCATGCAGGAATTTTTGAAGGAATTGTTTTTTGCCGTTATCACGGCGGCGGTCCCTGTGCTGACCGCCTACATCGTCGTGCTTATCCGCAAAGTGGGAGAGAACGCGGCGGCGAACACCGAGAGCATCCAAGCCAAGACCTACATCACGGAGGCGACGGAGGCTATCGCCGCTGCCGTGGCCGCGACCAATCAGACCTATGTGGACGCGCTGAAAAACGCCGGGAAGTTTGACGCCGAAGCACAGAAGGAGGCCGCGCAAAAAGCGCTGACCGCCTGCCTTATGTCCATCAGCCCGGCGGCGCAGGAGCTTATCGAGCGGGCCTATGGGGACATCAGGGAATACCTGACGACCAGGATTGAAGCGGAGGTACGGAAGCAGAAGAACGAAGCACCGTTGACGCTGGGACTGCCCGTAGCGTTTACCGGGCAACTGGAAAGCACTGGCGAATAGACCGATTCGGTCAAGAGAAATCCCCCGGCGGCGGGTCCTTTGCGGGCCTGCTGCCGGGGGATTTTTTGCGTTCTGGCTCAATCTATCGTTTCCAGGAAATTATCTTTTTTTGTGCTTGTCTTATGGCAATGCGGACATTTGCAGGTGAGGTCCTTCAACGGAACGGTCACGGAGTTTCCGCAATACGGACACACACCGTTCTGCGCGTCCTTGAATTGCTCAACACCGGCAAGAATCATCATGGCACTAATAACAAGGCCGACAACACCGACGGGCAACAGGACTACACAGAGTAAAAGGCTACCAAAAACCATCACCATTCCACCAGTGCATAGGAATATGCCGGATGCACGCGAGGGCTTCTTTTCGGTTAGAGGGGTGCGCTTGACTTGGTTTGCGGCAGCTTCCCGCATGGTGTAGCCGCAATGGGGACAGGACCGCGCCGCGTCAGAAATCTCTTTGCCACATTCGGGACATGATACAAGGGCCATATTGTTTGCATCTCCTTTTATTTCGCTTATATTTTGCGTTCATGTAGATTGCCGCCAAATGGAAAGTAGTTTGATGTAATCATCGGTAGACAAAAAATGGGAAGCGTTTAGAATTGCGGAGGAACAAGAGCACCGGGAGAATTTGACGCCAAACTGAAAAGCCAGACGTGCAAGCTCATAAGGGACGGGAAACTCGTCGCGGCCAGCGATGCGGTCAAGGAGAGCCTGAATGTCCCAGTAGTTCAATCCTTGGAACGGGGGAGCAACATCATAATACCGAAGCTCGGAAAACTGCCATGATTCGGCGGGCCTGCTGGGGCGCACAGTAACCTCAAACGGTCCAGCCATGCCGCTGTCCTCTGCAAGTTTACAGGCTAATTCCTCTGTTTGGGCCTCAAAGTAACGGCGGACTTTTCGATTTGTGGACAGATTTTTCCCTCGTATGTCAAAACAGCCGTAACTTATCAGACCGCCAGAAGGTGAAACATACCCATCAAAAGCGGAAATGGGGATGATGGGCAAGGGGCCATGCTTGGGGAGCGGTGGGTCGTCGATGTAACAAGAACCAGACGATGTTGAAATGGTAAAAAACGCCATGCTATCACCACCTTCCTATCCCGGTATATGTGTGGTATTACCACAAGTGGGATATTGCCACAATCATACTCGCGTAATGTGGTAATGTCAAACAAAAATCTGGAATACACCACAATATTTCGGAGGTGGAATTGTGAAAGCGTTCAACTACAATGGACAGCGGAATGTATCAGGCGAGAGAATCCGGCAGGAGCGGACGCGGCAGCGGTGTACGCAATCGGACCTGGCGGCGAGGGTGCAGGTGAGCGGCGTTATCCTGGAGCGGGATTGTATCAGCCGGATTGAAAATGGCCTGCGGATGGTGCAGGACTTTGAACTGCGGGCCATTGCCGGGGCGCTGGGCGTGACGACGGACTGGCTGCTGGAGGCGGAGGAAAAATAATTTTGCCGTAGGCTTTTTAGCCTACGGCAACGGTATTTTTAGAACAGTTGAGCTATTGACTTTCTGCGTTATTATGCGGTAATATCCCACAAAAACACAGAAGGGGGTATCCCGCTATGAGCAGCGAAAAGGGACGGATGTTTTCACACCTGAAATGGAAGGACCGGCTTAAAATCGAAAAGATGCTAAAGGAGAAGAAAAGCAAATCGGAGATAGCGCGTACTCTCCGGGTGGACTATACAACGGTAATGCGGGAAATCAAGCGAGGGCTGACCATCCAGAGGGATACTAACCTTGTGGACAGGGAAGTATACTGCGCGGAGACGGCGGAGCGGAAGTATCGGGAGAACTTGCGGGCCAAGGGGCCGGACATCAAACTTGGGAACGACCACGAGCTGGCGCAGTACATAGAGGGGAAAATCGCGGACGACGGATATTCCCCGGAAGCTGCCCTGCACAAAATCAAGGAGGACGGCTTGACCTTCTCCGTGACCCTCTCAAAGTGGACCGTGTATAAGTACATCAACGACGGGGTATTTCTGCGAGTGACCAATAAGAGCCTGCCGATGGGTGGAAAGAGAAAGACCGAGTACAAGAAGGTCCAGGCGGCGAGGGTGCCGAAGGGGGACAGTATCGAGGACAGGCCGGAGGAAGTGGCGACACGGGAAGAGCCGTTTCACTGGGAAATGGATTCTGTGCTGTCCGCCAAAGAGGGCGGGAGCAAGAAGCGGTTCCTGACCATGACGGAAAGAACGTCGCGGGCGGACCTCATGTTTCTTATGCCGGACGGGACAATGGCAAGCGTGGTGGCCGTGCTGGATATGCTGGAAAAGAAACTGGGGAGCTTCAACTTTCGGCGGATATTCCAGACAATCACCGTGGACAATGGCAGCGAGTTCCAAGACTGGGAGGGCATGACGCGGGCCGTGACCGGAGAAGGGGACCGGACGCATATCTATTACTGTCATCCGTACAGTGCCTACGAACGAGGGAGCAACGAGAACGGCAACCGTATGATTCGGCGGAAGGTTCCAAAGGGGACGGACTTTACCAGGATAACAGAGGCGGACACATTGCGGGTGCAGCGGTGGGTAAACGAATACCCGCGCGGCATCCTGGATGGGAGGTGTGCCGGACGGGTATTGCTGGAGCTTGCCCAGCAGGCCGGTATTGAGGGGGTAGAATTGCTTTTGTGAATAATGCACAAAAAAGTATTTTAGATTTTTCTGCATTTAACCCTTGACATTTTCTGGGGTACCATATCTAAAAAACAGCCCAAAAAAATATAGAAAATTCCAAACAGCTGTGCTATGATATAGGGTAATATCTTCTAAGGAGGCAGCGCTGTGACCCTGTTAAATTCTTTGATCCTAGGCATCATCCAAGGTGTGGCGGAATTTCTGCCCATCTCCAGCTCCGGCCATCTGTCCATCGCCCAGAACCTGCTGGGACTGGGCGTGGAGGGCACGGACGACGTGTTCTTCGATGTTCTCCTCCACCTGGGCACCCTGGGGGCCGTGTTCGTGGCCTACTGGCAGGATATCAAGGAGATGATTCTGGAGTTCTTCCGCACCATCTCTGATCTGGCCGGCCGCAGGACGGTGGAGAAGCTCCCCCCCGCCCGGCGGCTCATCCTGCTGATCGTGGCGGGCACCCTCCCCCTGTTCCTGATCCTGCCGGTAAAGGACGCGGTGGAGGGCCTGTACGCCAACACCTTCTTTGTGGGCGGCGCCCTGCTGGTGACGGGCCTTCTCCTCTACTTCTGCGACAGGCTCCGCAAGGGCCGGAAGAACGAGCGGTCCGCCTCCATAGTCGATGTGCTCATCGTCGGTCTGGGTCAGGCTGTGGCCACCTGTCCGGGCATCTCCCGGTCCGGCATGACCATCTCCATGGGCTGCTTCCGGGGATTTGAGCGGCGCTTTGCCGTTCGCTTTGCCTTCCTGCTGTCCATTCCCGCCGTGTTGGGGGCCAACATCCTCCAGCTCAAGGACGTGGCGGAGACGGGCGTGGATCTGGCCCTGCTCCCCGCCTACCTGGTGGGCGTGGCCGCCGCCGCCCTGTCCGGCTATCTCTCCATCCGTCTGGTGCGGATGGTGGCGGACAAGGGTAAATTTGGCTCTTTCGCCTACTACTGCTGGATCGCCGGGGTGGTCACGGTGGTTCTGAGCCTGCTCAAGGCCCTCAACCTCCTGCCCTGGCTGGCGGCGTGACCCGGCATACATAGAAGAACAGCATGGCAAAAGAGCTGTGGGACGCCTATGACCGGGAGGGAAACCGGCTGGGCTTTGACCTGGTGCGGGGGGAGCCTCTGCCTGAGGGCGTCTGGCACATGGTGGCGGAGATCTATGCCGTGACGCTGGACGGCCGGGTGCTGGTCACCCGGCGGCACCCGGACAAGATCTGGGGCGGCCTCTGGGAGATCACCGGCGGCGGCGTGGTCAAGGGGGAGACGCCCCTCCAGGCCGCGGTCCGGGAGCTGCGGGAGGAGACGGGCATCGCGGTCCGGCCCCAGGACCTCCAGCCCCTATACGTGGATCCCCGGAGCGGCAGTGGCAGCTGCCGCACCATCTGCCGCTGCTATCTGACCTTCTTTGACCTTCAAGCCCAGACCATCCGGCTCCAGGAGGGGGAGACCTGTGATTTCCGCCTTCTGCCCTACGAAGACTTCAAGCAATTTATCCTGACAGCGGACTGCGTGGAGTTCGTCCGCAGGCGCTTCCTGGACCACCAGGCGGTCTTTGACCGGCTGATGGCGGATCGCTTCCCCGCGCAGTCCCACATCATCCTGTAAAGAACAAGAGGGAGAACCATGGCAACGACACAAAAGCGAACCTCATCCGGCGCCAGAAGCGGCGCTTCCCGCTCCTCCGGCAGCCGGAGCGGCGGCTCCCGCACCGCCGCCAAGGGCCGGGCCCCATCCAGAGGCGGGAAGCGCCCCGTCCGGCGGGAGGTGTGGGGCATTGTACTGCTCCTGGCGGGCCTGTGCGTACTGGTGAGCTACTTCACCGGCGACGGCTGGCTCATCAACCTGATCCCCCGGGCCCTGAAGGGCCTCACCGGCGTGGGCTACTACCTGACCCTGCCGGCCCTGTGGGCGGCGGCCTGGGTGCTGCTGACCCACCGGGGGCGGCCCGTGGCTCTGCGCACCGCCTGCGCCCTGCTGACGCCCTACCTGTTCGGCGGCGTCTGCCACCTGCTCTTCTGCAAGCTGGACCTCAGCGATCCCGCGGGCCTGTTCCCCACGCTGTGGGAGAGCGGCTTTGCCCTGGAGTCCGGCGGAGCCCTCTCCGGGGCCACGGCCCACGGCTTTGTGGCCGTGCTGGGCAAGCCCGCGTCGGTGATTATCTTCATCGTCCTGCTCCTGGTGCTGGTGATGGTGGTGTTCCAGGTGACGCCCTCCCTGCTGCTCCAGATGTGGCGGGAGCGGGAGCGGCCGGACTACAGCGAGGAGGACTACGAGGACGAGGAGGAGTACTTTGAGCCCGTCCCCAAAAAGCAGCCCCCCAAGCCTAAAAAGCAGACCGCACGGGCTCGTGCGGTCATCGACATCCCCCTGGACGATCCAGCCCCCCATCCGGTGGAGCAGCCGCCGGAGGAGCGGCCCACCTTCTTCCGCCCCCGGGAGAAGGACCAGCTGACCCCCGCCGATGTGGCGGCTCCGCCGCCGGAGCCCGTCCCTCCGCCGGTGGAGAGCGTGACTATCCGGGAGAATCTCCAGGAGGATGCCCGGGAGAGCGTCCAGGAGAGCGCGCCGGTATGGGAGGAGCCGGAGCCTGTTTCCCCCCAGCCCCCTCCAGAGGAGGAGGAGCCCGCGCCCCTGCCGGAACCGGAGCCCGCGCCGCCGCCGGAGCCCCGGCAGAAAAAGAAGAACACCGCCGAGGCGGTGGAGGAGGCCACGGCCCAGGTGGCGGCGGAGATTGCCAGCGGCATGGCGGCGGCGGGGGACGAATACGACTACCCGCCGGTGTCCCTGCTGGAGATGAACACCCAGGACAACTACATTGAGGCCGGGGCGGAGCTGCGGCTCAATGCCCAGCGCCTGTCGGACACCCTGCGCAGCTTCGGCGTGGACGCGGCCCCCGGGGACGTGATCCGGGGTCCGGCCATCACCCGCTACGAGTTCGCCCTGGCCCAGGGAGTGAAGCTGAGCAAGGTGACCAATCTGGCCGGGGACATCGCCCTGGCCCTGGGAGCCAGCGGCGTGCGCATTGCCCCCATTCTGGACAAGATCTCCGTGGTGGGCATCGAGGTGCCCAACAAGGCCGTAAGCCCGGTGCTGATTCGGGACGTGATTGAATCCCGGACCTTTACCGAGCACCGCTCCCCCGTGGCCTTCGCCATTGGCCGGGACATCGGCAACAAGGACATTGTGGGGGACATCGCCAAGCTGCCCCACGTGCTCATCGCCGGCACCACCGGCTCCGGCAAGTCGGTATGCACCAACTCCCTGATTATCAGCCTGCTCTACAAGTCCAGCCCCGAGGACGTGCGCTTCATCATGGTGGACCCCAAGATGGTGGAGCTGGCCCCCTACAACGGCATCCCCCACCTGCTCATCCCGGTGGTGACGGACCCGAAGAAGGCCGCCGGGGCCCTGCAATGGGCGGTATTCGAGATGATGAAGCGGTATAAGACCTTCTCCGAGCTGGGGGTAAAGAAGCTGGAGGAGTATAACGCCATTGCCGCCAGGCGGGAGGACATCCAGCATATGGCCTCCGTGGTGGTGGTCATCGACGAGCTGGCGGACCTGATGACCGTGGCGGCCAAGGAGGTGGAGGAGTCCATCTGCCGGGTGGCCCAGATGGGCCGCGCCGCGGGGATGCACCTGGTCATTGCCACCCAGCGCCCCTCCTCCGACGTGATTACGGGCCTGATGAAGGCCAACATCCCCAGCCGCATTGCCTTTGCGGTAAAGGACTCCGTCAACTCCCGCATCATCCTGGACGACACCGGCGCGGAGAAGCTGGTGGGCCGGGGGGACATGCTCTATGCCCCCATTGGCAGCAACAAGCCCATCCGGGTCCAGGGCTGCTACATCACCCCGGAGGAGATTGAGCGAGTGGTGGATTACGTCAAGTCCACCGGTGAGGTCCAGTACTCCGACGAGGTCATGCAGAAGATCGAGGAGTCGGTCCAGGAGAAGGAGCGCAAGGGTGCCTCCGGTGCTCCGGACATGCCCGAGGAGGACGACAGCGACGAGCTGCTGCCGGCGGCGGTGGAGGTCATCCTGGAGACCGGCCAGGCCTCCGTGTCCATGCTCCAGCGGCGGCTGAAGCTGGGCTACTCCCGGGCGGCCCGTCTGGTGGACCAGATGGAGGAGCGGGGGTATGTGGGCCCCTTCGAAGGCTCCAAGCCCCGTCAGCTGCTGATTACCAAGGCCAAGTGGCAGGAGATGCGGATGGGCGGCAGCGGCGCTGTCAGCGAGGACGAGAATGCGCCGTGGGAGGAGGAGTAGCCCTTCTTCTTTATAAGAAATTGTTTTTTCCCTCTTTTCTGAAAGAAAAGAAGCAAAAAGAGCGTTAACGGTCTTTATCATACTGCCGGCAGTCCCGCGGAAATGCTCCATGGGACTGCCGGCAGTATTGTTTCTATCCTCTAAAGTTTTACTTTTTGGTTTTTTCTATATTCACGAAGAAAAAGAACCGAAAATCTACTGGTCCCCTATCTCCTTCCGGTACCGCCCCAACAGGCCGTCATACTTTCTGCCGGTGAGCCGGAAATAGATATCAAATCCCAATGTCATAACCAGGAAGACGGCAAAAAACACACCCACGAACACGGCCCAGCTCCCCAGATTATCCACGGGGAACCACTGGGCCTTCCATCCCGCCACTGCCAGCACGGGCAGGTACAGCAGGCAGAACAGCAACCCCCGCCAGGCGTACCGCATCCGCTTGAACACCCAGTCGGAGTAGCACAATCCCTGGAGCAGCGCCCCCAGCCCGCAGACCAGCAGCAGAGACCACAGCATGGTCAGGGACACCTCCCGGCTGCCGAACACCTGGCAGAAGAACAGGTAGATCACCATGGCCCCGGTGTAGAGCTGGCACACGCTGGTCTTCCACTTCATGACACCCTCTAAAAACTTCTTCATCGCAGAATACTCCTTTCCAGCTCCCGCAGCTTCTCCTTCATCTCCACAGCGTACTGGCGGGACACGTACAGCTGCTCCCCGTTGTCCATGGTCACCAGCAGCCGTCCGCCCAGCTCCGGACGGATGGACTTGATCCGCCGGAAATTGACGATGGCGGACCGCCCGGCCCGGAGAAAGTCCTCCCCCCGCAGCCCCTCCTCCAGCTCATAGAGCCGCAGGGCGCTCTCATACACGGCCTTGCCGGTGTACAGGAAGGTACGCTTATCCGCTGTGTCGATGTAGAGGATGTCCCGGGCGTCCAGCAGATGCTGCTCCCCCTCCAGGGTCCCCACCAGCTTCCTCTGGTGGATGCGCAGCATGGCCACCAGCCGCAGGATATCCTCGTCCGCCTGGGGGCAGTTGATGATGATCTCCGTCTCCCCGCAGGCCGGATCCTGATTCAAGGTAATCTTCATGGATTTTCCTCCTTTCAAGGCCATTGTATCAGTCTGGGAAGGGATTGCAAGGGCCTTCTCCCCAGCGGTGCTCCGGAGGGTTCCAGTGGTTCTCCTGCGTGCGCAAAAAGCGCTGAAGAGGCTCAATGCCTCTCCAGCGACATGGTGCCGGACAAACAGAGATTTTACCGTCAGCCGGAGCGCATGCCCGGTCTGCTGGAGCGTCTCGCCGGGGCCAACGGAGAGCCCGGCTGTATCTCCCGGGTCTTCGCGGACGGGGAGCGCCTCACCTGGGGCGATGTGTCCTGCCTGTACGGGCCCATCAACGGCTGGTTCTGCCCGGATGACCCGGACGGCACGGACTTTCCGGTCCGGCCCGCGGAGGAGCCGGAGCTGGTCCCGGTCCAAGGCCCCGTGCTGCGGGCAGCTCTCCCTCTTATCCTCACCGGCCGGCGGTCTGCTGACCATCTGCCGCGCCCTTCAGGCCCAGCCGCTGCTGGGCCTCCTCCCGCATCCTGTACTTGAGGATCTTCCCCGCCGCGTTCATGGGGAAGGCTTCCACAAAGTCCACGTACCGGGGCACCTTGTGCTTGGCCATGTGTGAGAGCACGTACTCCTTCAGCTCCGCCTCGGTCATGGCCTCCCCCTCCTTGAGGATGACGCAGGCCATAATCTCCTCGCCGTACTGCTCGTCCGGCACGCCGATGACCTGCACGTCCCGGACCTTGGGGTGGGTGTAGATGAACTCCTCGATCTCCCGGGGGTAGATGTTCTCGCCGCCCCGGATAATCATGTCCTTGAGCCGGCCGGTGACCTTGAAGTTGCCGTTCTCGTCCTCGCAGCACAGATCCCCGCTGTGGAGCCAGCCGTCGGCGTCGATGGCCTCGGCGGTGGCCCCGGGCATCTTGTAGTAGCCCTTCATGATGTTGTAGCCCCGGGCCACAAACTCCCCGCTGACCCCACGGGGGCACTCCTCCCCTGTTTCCGGGTCAATAATCCTGCACTCCACGTTGGCAAACCGGCTGCCCACGGTCTCCGTGCGCACGTCCAGGGGATCGTCAAAGCTGCTCATGGTGCAGCCCGGGGATGCCTCGGTCTGGCCGAAAACGGAGATGATCTGCTTCATGTTCATCACGTCCGCCGCCTTGCGCATCAGCTCCGGCGGGCAGTTGGCCCCGGCCATGATGCCGGTGCGGATGTGGGAGAAGTCAGTGGAGGCGAAGTCCGGGTGGCTCATCATGGCGATGAACATGGTGGGCACGCCGTTAAAGGTGGTGATCCGCTCCTGGTTGATGCAGGCCAGGGCGGGCTTGGGGGAGAAGTAGGGCAGGGGACACATGGTGGCACCGTGGGTCATGGAGGCGGTCATGGACAGCACCATGCCGAAGCAGTGGAACATGGGCACCTGGATCATCATCCGGTCCGCGGTGGAGAGGTCCATGTGGTCCCCGATATACTTGCCGTTGTTCACCACATTGTAGTGGGTGAGCATGACCCCCTTGGGGAAGCCGGTGGTGCCGGAGGTGTACTGCATGTTGGCCACGTCGTGGAGCTTCACCGCCGCGGCCCGGCGGCGGACCTCCTGGGGGGACACCCTGCCGGACAGAGCCGCCGCCTCCTCCCAGGTGAGGCACCCGGGCTGGCGGAAGCCCACGGTGACGATATTGCGCAGGAAGGGGAGCCGCTTGCAGTGGAGGGGCCTGCCCGGCTGGGCGGCGGCCAGCTCGGGGCACAGCTCCGCCATGATCTGGGCGTAGTGGCTGTCCCGGTAGCTCTCGATCATCACCAGGGTGTGGGTGTCCGACTGGCGGAGGAGGTACTCCGCCTCGTGGATCTTATAGGCCGTGTTCACCGTCACCAGCACGGCCCCGATCTTGGTGGCGGCCCAGAAGGTGATGAACCAGGCGGGCACATTGGTGGCCCAGATGGCCACCTTGTCCCCGGGTCCCACCCCCATGGCGATGAGGGAGCGGGCGAACTGGTCCACGTCGTCCCGGAACTGGGCGTAGGTGCGGGTGTAGTCCAGGGTGGTGTACTTGAAGGCGTACTGGTCCGGGAACTCCTCTACCATCCGGTCCAGCACCTGGGGGAAGGTGCAGTCGATGACCGTGTCCTTCTTCCACACATACCGGCCCGTGCCGGCGGCGTTGTAGTAGAGGTGGCTCCTGCGGCCGGACCGGACAAAACGGGACATGTGGACGGCGTAGTGGGTAAGAATCATCTCCAGATCGTCCAGGCCCTCGGACCAGGAGGGGTCCCAGACCAGGGAGACAAAGCCGTCGTAGTTGACGCTGCTCAGGGCGTTCATCAGCTCCCGCATGGGCAGGGCCCCCTCGCCGATGAGCTCCGGCGCGCCGGTGTCCGCGCCGTCGGTGATGCGCACGTGGCGCACATAGGCCCCCAGGTTGGTGATGGTCTGCTCCGGGGTTTCCTTCTGCATCAGGCAGGTGCTGTGCATGTTCCAGCAGGCGGCCAGATGGTCGCAGGCAAAGCGGTCCAGCACCTCCACCATCAGCCCCGTGTCCGCCATGGCCCCGCTGCTCTCCAGCAGCGCCACCACGCCGTTCTGCTCCGCCAGGGCCACCAGGGGCTCCAGCCGGGCGGCGACGGCCTCCCGGTCCGCGCAGACCGTGCGCAGGGTCACATAGGGCACCAGCAGATTCCGGGCGGTCTCCATGGCCTGGGCCGCCTCCTGGGCCGCGCCCTCCTCCATGAGATCCGCCTCCACGCCCACGCAGGGCACAGTGAGGTCCTGTCCGGCCAGCTCCCGGCGGGCCGCCACGGCCAGCTCCGGGTTGGTGGGGCTGGAGCGGACGGTCAGGAGGGGATTTTTCACAGTGTCAATCTCCAGGCCCTGGAGCCCGGCGTCCACGGCGGCCTGGCAGAACCGGGCCCAGTCCAGGCGGGGCCAGTGGCGGATGGTAAACGAGAGTTTCATATTACGCCTCCTCGTACACGATCTTGTTCAAAGCGCTGATATAGGCCCGGATGCACGCGCCGATGATATCCGTGGAGATGCCGCTGCCGGAGTAGAGCTTCCCGCCGGAGCGCAGCTTCACCAGGGCGGAGCCCATGGCCTCCCGACCCTCGGTGACGGTCTGGATCTGGAAGTCCGCCAGCTCGTAGTGGTGGCCGATGATCTGCTCGATGGCCAGGAAGGCCGCGTCGATGGGGCCGTCCCCGGCGGCCATGCCCTGCTGGCGCTGGCCGTTGTGCTCCAGGGCCAGGTGGGCCATGGCGGAGACGGTGCTGCCGCAGGTGATGACGTAGCTGGCGATCCGGTAGGCGGCGGGCACCTGCATGGCCGTGGTGGCGATGATGGCGTCCAGCTCCCGGGTGCTGACGAAGTGCTTGGAGGCGGCGATGCGCTGGAAGGCCTCGTAGATCCGGGCGTTGTCCTCCTCGCTCAGGTCATAGCCCAGACGGCGCACCACCTTGACCACCTCGCCCGCGTCGTCCCCGGCGGTGAGGCACACCACGCCGGCGCCGTCGCTGACCCCGCTGTCAAAGGGGGAGCCGCTGCTGCGCTCGGTCTGGAGCAGCCAGTTCAGCTGGGCCGCGGCCCGGCTCAGCTCCGTGGCGCGCAGGTCCCAGCGCAGGCCCTTGCTCTCCCCCCGGGCGGACAGGTAGGCGGCCAGATCCTCCGTGGTGGGCACGTCCAGGTCCGTGATGGCGGTCTTTACCACCGCCGCCCCGGCGTCAATGGCGGCGGCGGCGCAGGCGGCGGCCATGTGCATGGCGTTGCCCAGCTCCACGCCCAGCCGGACCTTCTCCAGGCCCGGCACGTTCTCCGCCGTCTCCCGGATGAACCGGCCGCACTCGTCCGGGGTCATGATCCCGGCGGTGTCGCAGAGGGTCACCGTGTCCGCACCGGCCTCCAGGGCGGCGGAGAGGAGCTGGCGGAGCATCGCCGGCTCCGCCCGGGTGGCGTCCAGGGCGGAGAACTCCACCCGCTCGGTGTGGTACCGGGCCCGGGCCACCAGCTCCCTCGTCAGCTCCACCATGGCCGGGGCCTTCTTGTGGCACAGGTACTCCATCTGCACCGCCGAGGCGGGGATCATGACGTGCAGGGCCGGCCGGCTGGCCCCCTTGACGCTCTCCCAGGTCTGGTCCACGCTCTCCGGGGTCAGGCCTACGGCCGCGGACAGGCGGGGGCCGGCAACCACGGAGGCGATGGTCTTGTTGCTCAGCACGTCCGCCTTGCCATCCTTGAGGGCGGGCAGCTCCACCGCGTCCACCTGGAGCCGGTCCAGGGTCCGGGCGATCTCCACCCGCTCCTTGAAGCTGAGGGCCGAGGCCCGGCTGCGGCCGATCTCCCGCAGGGTGATGTCGTATACTTTGACAGTTTTCATGGCTTGATTTCTCCTTATCTGGTTTCTGTGCTCCCATGGAGACAGCAAAAAGTCCCGGGAGCTATGTTCTGCTCCCGGGACGATAAAACAAGTTTACCGCGGTACCACCCGGCTTCGCGCCTGCGCGCACACTCTGAAGGGCTCCAGCAAGCCCCTGCCCGGATAACGGAGGCAAATCCGTGCCGCCCTACTGGAGAGCTCCTCTTTGGGACGGCCCGCTCCGGCGCCAGCCGCCACGCCGCCGCCCCCCCGGCTCGCACCTACCGCCGGTTCTCTGAGAGCGCCCTCGACATGGCATAACGCCTTCCACGCATTTGAGATCTTTGCGTGGGTATTGTAGCACAGGGGAGGAGGACCTGTCAAGCGGTTTTTTTGGGGGCCAGGGGGGCGATTGTAAAATGAAGTTGGGCACTTAAGAAAAAGCCCATAGTGGCTGCGCCTAGGTAAAATGGCTATTGAAAACCACCATTACCACCTGGGGGCAATCACTATGGACGGCAAAGATGATACCACCGTTCAGGCAGAACGCAAGAGGGGACAGCACTTAGGCCCGGAAGAACGAGGCGCCGCCAAAGCCCTGAACCGCTTCAGGCTTCAAAAGAACCACTATCGTTCCAGACGCCCTGGCCCTTCTGTGCCATTTTCTCTTTTGGGACTCCTTTAACTCCGCATTGGGACACCCCGGTGAGGGGCGGTCTGGACAGGGACCGCGAACTGTGGCATAATAGGCAGAAAAGGAGGAATGACCATGACCATGCAGGAGTTTTTCATTCAGAACCCGACGGCGGCGGTAGCCTTTTCCGGCGGCGTGGATTCGGCGTGGCTGCTCCACGAGGCCCGGATCTGGGCCCGGCGGACGGCGGCCTATTTTGTCCGCACCCCCTTTCAGCCGGACTTCGAGCTGGAGGACGCTCGGGACATTGCCCGGCGGCTGGACGTGCCGCTGACCGTCTTGGCATTTGATGTGCTGTCCGTGCCCCAGGCGGCGGCCAATCCGCCGGACCGGTGCTACCACTGCAAGCGGGCCCTGTTCACCCGTCTGATGGAGGCCGCCGGTGCTGACGGGTTCCCCCTGGTGCTGGACGGCTGTAACGCCTCCGACGACGCGTCTGACCGGCCGGGCATGGCGGCTCTGGCGGAGCTGGGGGTGCGCTCCCCCCTGCGGGAGTGCGGTTTGACTAAGGGGGACATCCGCGCGGCCGCCCGGAAGGCCGGCCTGCCGGTGTGGAACAAGCCGTCCTACGCCTGCCTGGCCACCCGGATCCCTACTGGGACCGCTATCACCAGGGACCTGCTGGCCCGGGTGGCCAGGGGGGAGGCGGCGCTGATGGCCCGGGGATTTTCCGACTTCCGCCTGCGTCTGCGGGGGGACGGCGCCCTGCTCCAGGTCCGTGAGGAGCAGATGGACATGGCCCGGGAGGCACTGCCCGCGCTGGGGGAGCTGCTGCGGGAGGATTTCGCCAGCATTACCCTGGACAGCGCGCCGCGGTATGCCCGGGAGACGTGAGGGGCGGGGTATGTTCCTGGCAAGCAAACTGCCGCGGGAATCGACCGTAACCAGACACAGCTGGCCGACAGATCGAAACTCTTGCAGGCATTTGTAAATCGTTTGGGGTAAAGAATCTTACGAAATATATCCATAAGCGGCGCAGCGGTCCAGAATTTGGCAGTACTCCGCCTTTACTTCTTCCCAGTCGATCCCCTTGATTGCCTTGCAATCAGCGGAAAGGAGTATGGCACCATGCCAGGCACAAAAACCTCTGCGCCCAACTCAGCTTGGAATTGCATCAAAAATCATCAGAGACCAGAGAGGAATCGGGCCTGAGCACCGGCGTTTTGCCGGTTGTTCGCTGATCGGGCTTATTGTGATGTTGATTGGGCAGAATCACTGGAAAAGTGTCGTGATATTGAAATTATTACGCCTAGGAAGAGAAGGCGCTATGATGTTTTGCGTTCCGGGGATTGTTCCCATTTCGCTGCCAGTTCTGCTCATCAGCCCATTGAATCCGTCTTTCATTGGGCCAATCTGAAATCTGCCTTTCAGGTTGCTTCCCGCGCACGCTCCCTCTCGGGCATCGTTTTCCTCCTTTCGCCTTTCCTCGGACGGTGCAAAACAAATCTTTCCATTTTTACGAAAATATGGTATACTATCTACATGTATACAAAAATATGCCGCTTACGCGGAGAAACGAGGGGAACTATATGGAGCTGAGCAAAATTCTGTCCACGGTGGACCACACCCTGCTGTCCCAGGGGGCGACGTGGGAGGAGATCCGGGGCGTGTGCGACGACGGAATCAAGTACACCGCCGCCTCCGTCTGCATCCCCGCCAGCTATGTCAGGCAGGCCAGGGAGTATGTGGGGGACAAGCTGGCCGTGTGCACGGTCATCGGCTTCCCCAACGGCTACAGCACCACCGCCGCCAAGTGCTTTGAGGCCGGGGACGCTGTGGACAACGGGGCGGACGAGATCGACATGGTCATCAACATCGGCTGGGTGAAGGACCGGAGGTGGGATGACCTCCTCCGGGAGATCAAGGCCGTGAAGGAAGCCTGCCGGGGCCGCCTGCTCAAGGTGATTATTGAGACGTGCCTGCTCACCGACGAGGAGAAGATCAAGATGTGCGAGATCGTCTCCGCCTCCGGCGCGGAGTATATCAAGACCTCCACCGGCTTTGCCGGCGGCGGGGCCACCCGGGAGGACGTGGCCCTCTTTGCCAAGCATGTGGCCCCCCATGTGAAGATCAAGGCCGCCGGCGGCATCTCCAGCCTCCAGGACGCGGAGGACTTTATCCGTCTGGGCGCGTCCCGCCTGGGCACCAGCCGTATCGTCAAGGCCGTGAAGGGCATCGAGGGCACGGGGTATTAATCCCAAACAGAGAAAAGAACAGACACTATTAAATAAAGAAAGGAATTTCCGCCTATGTCCACTCCTCACAATGCCGCCCAGCCGGGCGATTTCGCCAAGACCGTCCTCATGCCCGGCGATCCCCTGCGGGCCAAATTTATCGCCGACACCTTCCTGGACGGCGCGAAGCTGGTCAACAACGTCCGGGGCATCCATGGCTACACCGGCTCCTACCGTGGTACGCCGGTGTCCGTCATGGCCTCCGGCATGGGCATGCCCTCCATCGGCATCTACTCCTATGAGCTCTACAGCCACTACGGCGTGGAGAACATCCTCCGCATCGGCTCCGCCGGGGCCATCAGCGGCAAGCTGAAGCTCCGGGACGTGGTGGCCGCCCAGGGGGCCTGCACCAACTCCCGGTTCGCCCGCCAGTACGGCCTGCCCGGCGACTTCGCCCCCATTGCCGACTTCACCCTCCTGGAGACCGCCGTGGCCGTGGCCCGGGAGATGGGCGTGGAGATGCCCGTGGGCAACCTGCTCTCCTCCGACACCTTCTACGACGCCTCCGGCTCCACCATGAAGTGGGCGGAGATGGGGGTGCTGGCCGTGGAGATGGAGGCCGCCGGCCTGTACATGACTGCCGCCAGGCTGGGCAAGCGGGCCCTGGCCATCTGCTCCATCTCCGACAGCATTGTCACCGGCGAGGAGCTGCCCGCCGAGGAGCGCCAGACCACCTTCACCGCCATGATGAAGATCGCCCTGGAGACGGCGGTGCGCATGGCCGGCCGGTGACTGACGGTCCCTCCTCATGTGGGCTGAAATTCGTCATATTCACAAAAATTTTTCAATCTGGCCACAAATCCTCCCCATTTTCACCCCTTTTTCTGGTTGCTTTATGGGAGAAGATAGGGTATAATGGGCATGTCCTTCCCGGGAACCGGGCCCCAGGTTCGGCTCGTCTCTTTGCGCCGGGAGGGCAAATTATAAAAGAAAGGTTGATTGATTCCGATGAAGAAGTTATTGGCCCTGTTGCTGACCCTGTCCATGGTTTTTGCCCTGGCGGCCTGCGGCGGCAACGACAACAAGCCCAGCGACAGCAGCAACACCCCCACCGATACCAACACCCCCGCCCCTGACGCCAACACCCCCGCTCCCGACAGCAGCACGCCCGCTCCCGACAGCAGCACGCCCGCTCCTGCCGGCCCCGTCAACCCCGACGAGATCAACGACACCATGACCAGCGCTGACAACAAGTACGTCATCGCCATGGTTACCGACGTGGGCCAGCTCAAGGACAAGTCCTTCAACCAGGGCACCTGGAACGGCGTGAAGCTCTACGCCAACGAGAGCGGCAAGTCCTATAAGTACTATCAGCCTGCCAACGGCGACAACGCCACCGACGAGGACCGCTACCAGGCCTACAAGGCCGCCATTGACGGCGGCGCTGAGGTCATCGTGGCCCCCGGCTTCCTCCAGGAGGCCGCCATGGCCAAGGCCGCCAGCGAGTATCCCGACGTGAAGTTCATCTTCATTGACGGCTATCCCCTCTCCGACGCCAGCGGCAACACCCTGGCCAACGTGGTGGGCGTGGCCTTCCATGAGGAGCAGTGCGGCTACCTTGCCGGCTACGCGGCCGTCAAGGAGGGCAACACCAAGCTGGGCTTCACCGGCGGCGGCGGCGGCACCAACCCCGCTGTCAACCGCTACGGCTACGGCTTCGTCCAGGGCGCCCAGGCTGCCGCCGCTGAGGACGGCGTCAACGTGGAGATGAACTACAGCTACCTGTACGGCGACAACTACTCCGCCTCCGCTGAGCTTCAGACCCAGATCAACGGCTGGTACGCCAACGGCACCGAGATTGTCTTCGCCTGCGGCGGCTCCATGTGCAACAGCGTCTTCGCCGCAGCTGCGGCCAACAACGCCCTGTCCATCGGCGTGGACGTTGACCAGTCCGGCGAGTCCAACACCGTCATGACCTCCGCTGTGAAGGGTCTGGCCGAGGCTGCCAGCCTGATGCTGGGCCGGTTCTATGACGGCAAGTGGGACGAGGTCGGCGGTCAGGCCGTGAACCTGGGCGTGGATGACGACGCGGTGGGCCTGCCCTTCGCCTCCTCCCAGTTCGAGGTCATCACCGAGGATATCTACAACACCCTGGTGGACGGCATGAAGACCGGCGGCTCCCTGGAGGTCAAGGGTGAGTACGACACCTTCCTGGCCGGCGGCGAGACCTTCGCCAACGTTGCTGTCAACTTCGTGAAGTAACATTTCTCCATAAGCACAAAGCGCCGCCCCGCCGGGTATCCCGGCGGGGCGGTTGCGTGTCAAAAAAGTGGCTTCGCCACTTTTTTGAGTAGGTTTTCACTCCGCTCTGCGCCTCGCTGTACGCCTTTGGCGTACAGCTCGACGCTCGCTCCGTGCAAAGTGTTTTTCTCGCGTACATGCCGCGGGAAAAACGATCAAAACTTATTTCGCGCCTGCGGGCGCGAAACTCCTGCGGAGGGCTTTTTTGACAGTATGCCGCCCCGCCGGGTATCCCGGCGGGGCGGTTTTATGCTCTCTTTTACTTGGCCAGGTTGGCCCGCAGGGCGGCAACCTGCTCAGAGGTCATGCCGTGGCTGGTGAGGTAGGTCTCGGCCCCGGCCTGGAGGTCAGCGCCCTCCAGGGAAGCGCCCTTCTCCAGTCCGGCGATGGTGCGGAGCATGTTGGCGATGTTGTTGCTCACGATCAGCTCATACTTCTCGCTGTCGCTCTCCTTGGTCACGCCGTAGTAGTTGGCATAGGAGATCATGTAGTCCGCCACAACCTCCTCCTCCGTCGCGCCCATCAGGCACTCCAGCAGGGCGGAGGTGAACCCGGCCCGGTCCTTGCCCTCGGTGCAGTGGACCAGATAGGGGCCCTCCAGGGCGGACAGGCGGGCCAGACCGCCGGCCAGTGTTTCGGCAAAGCTGTCGGAGGTGTAGTCCACAGGCATTCCCAGGGCCACCACCTTGCCCGCCTCATAGAGGTCCTTGTAGTAGCCGGAGGCAAAGTCCTCCCCGGCGATGAAGGCCTCGATCTCCTCGTCCGTGTCCCCCAGGTTCAGCACGGCAGCCACACCGGCGGCCTCCATGAGATCATTGCCGAAGGCGGCGCGGCCATTCTCGTTGTTCACCGGGCTGGCGGAGCGGTAGAGGGACCCTATGTCCCCCACGGTCACGGCCCGGAAGTTGGCGAACATCTCGTCGCTCTCGTAGTCCTCCCGGCTGTTGGTGTACACCAGGGAGTTGAGGGTCTGGGTATCCTTCTCCCCGCCGGCCTGGGCCAGGGTGATGGCGGCGGTATTGCCCACGTTCACCCCCGCCGTCTCAAAGAGCTTGCCGTAGTTGATGCACACGGCGATGTTGGTGTGGCCGGGGTAGGCCCGGACCATGGGTTCCCCGTGCTCCACGTAGTAGCCGTCAAAGAAGGGGATGCTCCGGAGGGTATAGCCGTTGTCAAAGGTCACGTTCACCGTGTCCCCCAGGGCGAAGCCTCGGGCCAGGAAGTCCTCGATGGTCACGTCCAGCACCGTGTGGCCGTACTTCTCCACCTCGGTGATGGTCCCCACCACAGGGCCGTTGGCGGTGTCGTAGGTGCTGCCAAAGATGGCGCCGTTGACGATCCACACGTCCTCAAGGTTGGGCTGGCCGTCCTCGGTGAGGGCGCAGACCAGATAGTCGCCAGCGCCGTGGGGCACGCCGGTCCGGTTGGCGTAGAGCACGTCGCCCCAGGCGGTGTCCACCTGGACTGCCACACCGGCGGGGACGTAGCAGGCGTAGTTGGTGCCCGGCTGGGCCTTGGTCTTCAGCTCCACGCCGGTGTCCTTGTTGGCGGTGAAGTCCTCCGCGGTAAGGGGGCTGCCGTCCGGCTTGGTGTAGGTGGAGAGCACCTTGCTCACCTTGGTCACCCACTGCTCGCCCACAGTGCCGGTGAGGATGACGCTCTCATCGTCGTCGGCCACGGTGTAGTCCACGTCCTCCAGCTCGTTGTGGATCTGGGTCTCCTGGGAGACCATGCGGCCGGAGATGACATACTCCGTCTTGCCGGTGAGGAAGAACTGGTCCTGGTTCTCCTCCAGGTAGTCCTTGAGGCTCACCACCTCCAGGCCGGAGAACACCTGGAACATCTTGGCCAGCTGAGCCCGGGTGGCCAGACCGCCGGGGTTCAGGTTCCCGTCCGGATCCCCGGCCAGGACGCCCATCTTTACGCACCAGGCCACGCCCTCCCTGGCGGCCTCCGGGATGGCGGCGCTGTCAGGGGCCTCCACCTGGCCGCCGTCCGTGCCGGCGGGCAGATGGGCGAATTTGGCGTAGCGGTAGAGCATGTCCGCGATCTCCGCCCGGGTGGCGTCCTCGCCGCCCCGGAAGGGCTTGCCGGCGTCCACCAGCCCGGCCTCGCCGGCCCAGGCGGCCACATCGGCATACCAGCGGCCCTCCGCGTCGGCAAACATGTTCTCAGGCACGTCTGGGGATCCGGCCAGATTGTAGAGCACCTGAATCACCGTGGCCCGGGTGACCGTTCCGCCGGGAACAAAGGAACCGTCGACGCCCTTCATCATGCCCTTCTCCACCACATAGTCCACGTTCTCCTTGTACCACGCGTCCTGGGCCACGTCGGGAAAGTCCGCAGCCAGGGCCGCCGGGACCGCGGTCATGGCCATGCACAGGGTCAGAAGCAGTGCCAGCAGTTTTCGTCTCATCGTCGTTCCACCTTCTCTGCCGGTTTGATTTCCCCGGAAATCCCGGAGTTCCGGCAGCTCTCCCCTGTATTCTAGCAGTCCCGGTGGGAAATGGCAAGAACAATGGCGAAAAAACGGACCTCAGACTGTCAAAAAAGCCCTCCACAGGAGTTTCGCGCCCACAGGCGCGAAATAAATTTTGATCGTTTTTCCCGCGGCATGTACGCAGGAAAAACACTTTGCATGAAGCGAGCGTCGCGCTGTACGCCAAAGGCGTACAGCGCGACGCAGAGCGGAGTGAAAACCTACTCAAACAAGAGGCGAAGCCGCTTTTTTGACACGCTGAGGTCCCGCGGGGCGCTGAGTGCGCTCCGCAGGACCCGCCGGTTTCCTGCGCTGTCAGGACTGGGGCTCCTCCTTTTTCACCACGGGGATCCACACCTCGTACCGGGCGTTGGCCGGGTCCGGGTTCAGGTAGACCTCCACGTCCGGCCCGCTGCCGTACTCGTATCCCGAGGTGGGCAGCCACTCCGTCACGATCCGCCGCTCCAGCTCCTGGATGGACTGGCCGGTCCCCTGGCCGGGGAACACGGCCCAGGTGGCGGCGGGGACCAGATACTCCTCCAGCCCCGGGCCGGACTGGCTGCTGGCCACGGCGATAAAGTACCGCCAGTCCGCGTCCTCCTGGCAGGCGCTGACCCCCAGCACCCCCTTGGGCTGGCCGTCCATCATCCCCGCCAGCCGCTGGATGGTCCCGTCCGAGGCGCACCGCTGCCACAGGCCGGGCACCACGACGAAGTTCTCCTCCAGGTCTTTGGACAGGGGCGCGGATACGCCCACGATGCGGAACGCCTCCCGCTTCTCCATGCGATATTCCATTTCCTCCGCTCCTTTTATCACGAATGTGAACCGCAGAGGAGGGAAGCTCTTCACCGCCGCCCCGGCCTCCCGGACCGCCGAGGGGGCCAGACCGTGGACCGACTGAAAGGCCCGGTTGAAGGCTGTGGGGGACTGGTAGCCGTATTTCAGGGCCACATCCACCACCCGCTCCCCGGCCTGGAGGTCCACCGCCGCCCGGCTCATCCGCCGCCGCCGGATGTACTCCGACAGGGGCACGCCCGCCATGTAGGCGAACATCCGCTGGTAGTGGTAGGCCGAGCAGTGGGCCAGCCGGCCCAGTGCGCCGCAGTCGACGTCCCCCGTGAGGTGCTCCTCTATATACGCGATGGTGCTGTTGAGACCTTCAACCCATTCCATAGTGTTCTCCTTCCTCTGCGCTCCCCCTCATGATACCACAGCGGAGAGGGCTTGTCCTCTCTTTTCCTGCACGGATGGGAGAGCTGTCAGCTGTTCAGAATGGCCCTCAGGGCGGCCAGGATCCCCAGGTGGACCGGATAGGCGGCGTAGAAGATCCACTTGTTCACCGGCTTTCCCCGCTGGCCGTTGTAGGCGAAGTACACCAGCGCCGCCGCAGCCAGGGCCAGCGCCACCCGCCCCAGCATGTAGGGCAGACTCAGGTAGCCCTGGAGCACCTGCCCAACACCCTGAAGGCCGTAGTAGTAGAGAACCCATGCTGTCAGTACGCCGGTCTGGGCCCTCCGGCTCTTGGCCAGATAGAGCAGGAACATCAGCAGTACGCCCAGGCCGGCGTAGCTGGCGCCATACGTGTTGGCATAAAGAAGGGCCAGCAGCGGCGGGCCAGCCGACAGGATATTAGACAGGATGCTCGGCTTCTCTCCTTCGCAGGACCGCTTCTCCAGCATACAGCAGGCCCAGAGCAGGAGCGGGTGGTAGGACAGGGCTGCCAGATGTGAGGCATAAAGGAGCCACATACCGCCATGGGCGGAGCGCCCGGCATTGTACAGGAGGACGGACAGGAGGCAGACGCCCGCAAAGCTGCCCAGGGCGGCCAGCTGCGCCTTCCAGGAGCGACGGCGCAGGACCTCAAAGATATGGATGCCGGCCACGGCAAAGAACATGGTGTAAAAGATGTTGGTCTGGAAGAGGAAATTCTGCCCCCACAGGCCATATTCCAGAAATTCCGGGTGGAGGGCCAGATCGTAGGGGAGCTCACTGATGAGGGCGAAGACCCCCAGCCCCAGGGCATACCGCCCCCGGTTCCGGGTGTACCGGCACCCCTCGGCAATCAGGAACGCGTAGAGGGGGAAGGAGATCCGCCCGATGACCCGCAGCAGGGTCACCTGGGGAAAAAAGACTGCGCCAATGTGGTCAATGAACATGGTGGTCAGGGCGATGAGCTTGAGATGAAAGCCCGTCATGGGCTTTTGCAGCGCGGCTGTCTCCGGCATAGTATCCCTCCTATTAAATAAATTGATTCGCCGAGGGACAGTCTACCATATTAGATCTGTTTTGTCAAAGGAATGGCGGCGGGCAGCAAACCGGCGCAGGGGGAGAACCCCTGCGCCGGACTGGCAGCTTACACCTCGTCTCCGAAGAACTTGTCGTGGACCGCCCGCACGGCGGCGGCCGCGTCGTTCTCATCAATGAGCACGGAGACACGGATCTCGCTGGTGTTAATCATCTGAATATTGATATTGGCGTCATAGAGGGCCTCGAACATCTTCGCCGCCACGCCGGGGGTGGTCATCATGCCCGCGCCCACGATGGACACCTTGGCGATCTTGTCCTCCACCGTCACATGGTCAAAGTGGAGCACCTCCTTCTGATCCTCCAGCACCTTCACCGCCTCCTCCACGTCGGCCCGGGGCAGGGTGAAGCTGATGTCCTTGCTCTCGTCCCGGCCAATGGACTGGATGATGGCGTCCACGTTGATGTTGGCCCTGCCCAGCAGGGAGAAGATGCGGAAGGCCACGCCGGGATTGTGCGCCAGGCCCACCACCGCGATCCGCGCAATGCTTGTATCCTTCGCCACGCCGGCGATATTGGTCTTTTCCATCTTGACAACCTCCTTGACTTTCGTGCCGGGCTTGCGCTCCAAACTGGACACGACTTCCATATTCACGTGATATTTTTTCGCCAGCTCCACGCTGCGGTTGTGGAGCACCTGGGCTCCCTGGCTGGCCAGCTCCAGCATCTCGTCATAGGTGATCTCCGACAGCTTCCGGGCGCTGGCGACGGCCCGGGGATCGGTGGTGTACACACCGTCCACGTCTGTGTAAATCTGGCACAGGTCCGCGCGGAAGGCGGCGGCCAGGGCCACGGCGCTGGTGTCGGACCCGCCCCGGCCCAGGGTGGTCACGTCCCCCACCCGGTTGATCCCCTGGAAGCCGGCCACCAGGACGATCTTGTTCTTGTCCAGCTCCCGCTGGATGCGCTCGGAGTCGATGCGCTTGATGCGGGCGTCGGAGTATGTGCTGCTGGTGTGGAGCCCCACCTGCCACGCGCACAGGCTGATGACCGGCAGGCCCATGCCCTCCAGGGCCATGGCGCACAGGGCGATGGAGCTCTGCTCGCCGGTGCTCAGCAGCATATCCATCTCCCGCTTGGAGGCCCGGGGGTTGATCTCCCTGGCCTTCTCGATGAGATCGTCGGTGGTGTCCCCCTGGGCGGACAGCACCACCATCACCTGGTTCCCGGCTCTATACGTATCAGCGATGATGCCCGCCACGTTCCGGATCCGCTGGGCGTCCCGGACGGAGCTTCCGCCGAATTTCTGTACAATCAAACTCATAAAGGACCTTCCTCTCTCAGGCTAATTGGGTACACTCTATATTATAGTGTCAATGGGGCAAAAGGGTTATTCCAGCACCGGCAGAAGCGCCGCCGCCTGCCCGGCCAGGGCTCTGGCCTCCCGGGCGGTCATGGCCCCGGTGATGCGGGCCGGGCCCTCCCCCCGGATATACCAGCGCATGGGCAGCTCGCTCTCCAGATCCGCCAAAACCGCGTCCCTGCTCCAGCCCAGGCTCCGGCGCTTCTCCCGGTGGGCCAGGGCGTCCAGCACGTCCCCCATGACGGCGGAGGCGGTGGGCAGATCCCCCGCGCCCCGGCCATAGAGCATCACATCGCCCACGGCGTTGCCACGGATCATGACGGCGTTGAACACCCCGTCCACCCCGGACAGGGGGCTGCTCTCCGGCACCAGATGGGGGGCCACATAGGCCGCCGTCCGGCCGTCCTCCAGCCGGAGGGCCCGGCCCAGCAGCTTGATCCGGCAGCCCAGGGTGCGGGCCACGTCCACGTCCTCCAGAGAGAGTCCGCTGATGCCCCGGACGCTGATGGCCTCGGGCCGGACCTCCCCGCCCCAGGCCAGATCGGACAGGATGCAGATCTTTCGTCCCGCGTCCAGGCCCTCGATATCCGCGGCGGGATTGGCCTCGGCGTAGCCCTTCTCCTGGGCCTCCCGCAGCGCCTCGTCAAAGGGGACGCCCCCCTCCACCATGCGGGTGAGGATATAGTTGGTGGTGCCGTTGAGGATGCCGGCGATCTCCTGGATCTGGTTGCCGGCCAGGCACTGGAACAGGGGCCGCAGCACGGGGATGCCCCCGCCCACGCTGGCCTCGAAGAGGTAGTTGACGTTCTTGTCCCGGGCGATCTCCAGCAGCTCCCGGCCGTGGGCGGCCACCAGCTCCTTGTTGGAGGTGACCACGTGCTTGCCGGCCAGCAGAGCCCGGCGGGTGAACTCATAGGCCACCTTGGCCCCGCCGATGGACTCCACCACCACGTCCAGCTCCGGATCGCTCTCCAGCAGGGCGAAGTCCTTTACCACCAAAGAAGCGTAGGGGGAGGCGGATAAGTCCCGCACATCCAGAATATATTTCAGGGTAAGGCGCTCGCCCAGCTTTTCCGCGATGGACGCGCCGTTCATGCGCAGCACCTCCGCCACGCCGCTGCCCACGGTGCCAAAGCCCATGATTGCAAAATTAGCCATTGTCGCTCTCCTTCTCTTGTGCGCATTTCCCAGGGGCCGTCAGCCCGCCAGGATTTCGAATTTCACCACGCCCTCCAGGGCGGAGACCCGGGAGATCAGATCCTCCAGCGTCAATTCCATGTCGCTGGTCTCGGCGGAGATGGTCACCGCCGCGCAGCCGTTGGTGGGGATGGACTGGTTGATGGTCAGTATATTCGCGCCGCTCCCGGCAAAAATAGACAGGACGTTGCTGAGCACGCCGGGGTTGTCCTTGAGCATGATGTAGAACGTGATGATGTGGCCGGTCTTCATGTTGTTGAAGGGCTGCACTGCGTCCTTGTACTTGTAGAAGGCGCTGCGGGAGATGCCCACCTGCCGGGTGGCCGCGCCCACGGTGCCCGCCTCGCCGGTCTGCATCATCCGCTTGGCCTCAGCCACCTTGATGAAGATCTCCGGCAGCGCCTCGGCGGCGACGATGTAGTATTTTGTCTTAGTGCCCATATCTGTGTCCCTCCTGCGGTCATATGTCTCTAATTGGCGTTATTTTACCATACTTGCCGCCAGGTTACAACCAAAAAACCATTGCCGTTCTATACAAACTTTCCTGGGGAACAGGGGAAAAAGAGGTGCAATTTGTCTATATGTCACAGTTAAGTGTCTTTTTGCAGAGGACGATTACAACACTGCTCTGCCTGACAGGGGCGTTTGTCTTCTTCCGGTGGCTGCTGGGGCCCCTACTGCCCTTCCTGCTGGCCCTGGCGCTGAGCGCCATGGCGGAGCCCCTGGTGCAGCGGGTGCGGCGGTGGATGGGGGTGCGCCGGAGCTTTGCCGCAGCCCTGGTGACCACGCTGCTGCTGGCCATACCGGGGGGCGCGGCGGCCCTGGCGCTGGTCCGGCTGGGGGTGGAGCTGCGCCAGTGGTCCACCCGCCTGCCGGAGATGGTGGCGGGGTTCCCGGCCATGTGGAACAGCCTGCTGGACCGGGCGGCGGAGTGGTACGCCGCCAGTCCCGCCTTCCTGCGCTCAGCCCTGGACGCGCTGGCAGGACAGATGATGGAGGAGGGCCCCTCCCTGGCCGGGGACGTGGGGAGCTGGCTGATGGGGGCCGCGTCCTCCCTGCTCTCGGCCCTGCCGGATGCGGGGCTGTTTCTGATGACCACGCTGTTGGCGGTGTACTTCACCAGCCTGAGCTACCCGGCCATTCTGGCCTTTCTCAAGCGTCAGCTGCCCCGGTCCTGGCAGGCCAAGTGCCGGGATGCGGCCCAGTGCTTCCGCAGCACCATCCTCAAGTGGCTGCGGGCGGAGGCGCTGCTGATTCTGGCCACCTTTGTCATCCTGCTCACCGGCTTTCTGTGGATGGGGCTGGACTACGCCCTGCTGGCGGCGGCCTTCACGGCCCTGGTGGACGCGCTGCCGGTGCTGGGCACGGGGACGGTGCTGATTCCCTGGGCCCTGGGGTGTCTGCTCCTTGGGGACACAGGCCGGGGACTGGCCCTGCTGGTGCTGTACGCCGTGGGGCTGATCGTCCACACCCTGCTGGAGCCCCGCCTGCTGGCGGGGCAGGCGGACCTGCCGCCGATCACGGCCCTGCTGGCGATGTATCTGGGGTTCCACTTCATGGGCGTGGGAGGGATGGTGCTCATGCCGGTGTGCCTGCTGCTGCTCAAGCAGTTCCAGGACGCGGGGGTGGTGAAGCTGTGGCGGTAGGCGGTCCGGCAGCCCCTGCGCGGATGCACAGGCCTTACGGCAATCAATGCTCCGAAAAACGCAGCCTCCTGTAGGGGCGAGCATCGTTCGCCCCCTCTGATATCCGGGAAAACCGCTCCCAGACCCGGTCAATATCGCCGGCATACCAAAAAATCAGCAGGACCCGGGCGGATGCTCCGCCCGGGTCCTGTCCGTATCAGCCCTTGCCGAATTGAAAGACCTTTTCCCCCGGTCCCACATAGCCCAGCTCCTCCCGGGCGATGTCCCCCATGAGGGTGAGATCTCCGCTGTTCTCAATGTCACTGCGCAGGCGCTGGTTCTCCTCCCGCAGCTCCTCCAGCTGCTGGGCATAGACAGCCTCCTCCTGCCGGGCGGTCTGAAGCCGGCTGTACAGACTGTAGAGCTGGATACCGAATCCCGCCAGCAGCAGCGCCAGCAGCCACAGCGTCAGCCGGCTGTTGGGCCGTTTTTTCTGGGCGGGCGGCTGCTTCCCGCCCCGCTTCTCCGAGCGGTTTTCCATCTGCTCCTCCTCCTTCTGTGCCTGGGGCCGCCTTCTCTTCAATGGGTATAATACATTTATTGTAACCCATCTGCGGGAAAAAGAAAAGAGTTTTTTTGCCCGCCGCCCCCCTTTTTTTCCCACACCCGCCGCCGCCCGGACCGGGGAGAGAAAAACCTCCAGCCAGAAATCCCACAGCGGACGCAGCGGACGGCTGAGCAGGCAGAAGAACAGCACCGCGCCCCCGAGGGCCCCCGCCGGCACAAACAGGCGCATCTCCCCGTCCCCGGCCATGACGAACAGGAACAGGCTGCATACCGCCAGGACGCAGTAGGTCCCATCCAGCACCCCGCCCCACACCCGTCCGCCCAGCCGCCGCAGGGTGCGGAACAGGTCATAGACCAGCCCCAGGCTCGCCCCCAGTAAAATGGCGCGGACGAACATGGCCAGCTGCTCCGAGATGTAGTTGCCCAGCTCCATACTCAGCCGAACAGCCGCCGCAGGAAGCCCCCCTGACCGCCGGAGGGACCCTTGTCCTCGTAGAGCAGGGTGTGGATAGCCCCGTCCACGTGGAGCTCCCCGCCGTCCAGGTTCAGCTTTCCGATGTGCAGCTGGGTCCCGCCCACCACCAGAACCCCGGCGGTGGTGTTCATGACGATCTCCTCCTCGTCGAAGCGCTCCACCTCCTCCACGCCCGTGACCAGCAGCCGCTCCCGGCCATCCAGCTCCAGACGGTGCTGCATGACGCTTATCTCCTCATAAGGCATGAAAAGACCTCCCATATCCATCAATTCACTCCATGTATATGGGAAGTCTGTCCACGTTATGTCTCAATATGGTCCAAGCCCGGGGAAATCTCCCGGTACATAGCCGCGGCCTCCGCCTTGCCGGCGTTCTCCTGGACCGAGACCACCTCCACGGTCAGGGTCCGCTCCCCGAAGCGGATGGCGATCACATCCCCCTCCTTCACCTCGTAGGAGGCCCGGGCGATTTTGCCGTTGACGCTGACCCGCTCCTTGTCGCAGGCCTCGTTGGCCACGGTCCGGCGCTTGATGAGCCGGGATACCTTCAGATATTTGTCCAGACGCATAGGTCTGCCGCTCCTTTCCAAAAGCCAGGGGCGCGGCGTGCGCCGCGCCCCTGAATGTGCGTGTCTTTATTTGCAAGGCTGAACGCCGCCCCGGCGGGAAAAAGACCGGCCAGACGGCATCCCCCGGTTATGAATACAGGTTCTTACTTGGCCACCGCGTCCTTGAGGGCCTTGCCGGGCTTGAAGGCGGGCACCTTGGAGGCGGGAATCTCAATCTTCTTCTCCGGATCCTTGGGGTTGCGGCCCATGCGGGCCTTCCGGTGCTTCACCTCAAAGGTGCCGAAGCCCACCAGACGAACCTCGTCCCCCTCGGCCAGAGCGGCGGAAATGGCGTCCAGGGCGGCGGCAACGGCGGCCTCGGAATCTTTTTTGGACAGCGCGGCCTTCTCGGCCACAGCGTTGATCAGCTCAGACTTGTTCATAACGAAGAACTCCTTTTTATTTCTTTTGTGGTCATACGATAGATGGAGGAAGGACCCCCGTAGATATACAATTTATAATCTAACATACTTTTTCCTCACTTGCAAGGTTTTTATCCCTGAAACCGGGGCGGCGGAGAAAATTTTCTCACCAATTTCAGCCGAACGGCAGACGGATCCGCCCCAATCGGGGAAAAAGAGCCCGGCGGGGCCGCAGGCGCTCTACCGGCTGATCCTGCCGCTGCGGCGCAGCAGCTGGAAAATGGAGGAGGGGAAGAGCATCCCCACGGCGATAGCCACCGCCAGCAGCACCGTGTTCAGCCCCTGGTGGGAGAAGGCGTCCAGATCGCTCTCCATGAAGTACTCCATGGTGTGGTAGAGGGAGCCGCCGGGGATGAGGGGCACGGCGGCGGTGACCAGAAACAGGGTGGCCGGGCACTTCACCCGCCGGGCCAGCAGCTCGGCGTACACGGTCAGCACCACGCTGGCCACAAAGTAGCGCACCACGTCCTGGTCCGAGAAGCGGCCCATCAGCAGGTACACGCTCCAGGCCAGCAGTCCCCCCAGGCTGGCCAGCAGCAGCTTCTGCCGGCGCACATGGAAGAGCATGGCAAAGCCCAGGGAGCCGGCAAAGGCGGTGGCCAGCTGGAGAAGATACTCCTTGTAATTTTCCATTGTCCCGCCCTCCCTACAGCAGCCCCGCCACCAGGGCGAAGCCGCAGGCGATCACCAGCGCCAGCAGCACCGCCTCGATGAAGCGCATGAGGCCGGAGATGGTGTTGCCGCTGAACATGTCCCGCAGGGAGTTGGTCAGGGCGATGCCGGGGATGAGGAGCATGATGTTGCCGATGCTGATCATATCCACGTTCCTCCCCAGACCGATGCGCACCGACAGGGCCGCCAGCAGGCCGCCCAGGCAGGAGCACAGCAGGGCGGAGAGGAAGGCGTTGGCCTCGGTGCGCCGGATGGCCTGGTCCATCACCTTCAGCACCGCGCCGATGACCCCGGAGGCCGCCGCGTCCAGGGCGCTGCCGCCGAAGAAGAGGGAGAAGGAGGCGGAGATGAGGGCAAAGGTGAGAAGCTGCACGGGAAAGCTGTACTGGGGCTCGTCCCGGATGGCGTCCAGAGCCCGCTCCGTCTCCTCCAGAGTCAGGCGCTCCGCGCAGATGCGCCGGCACAGCAGGTTGAGCAGCTCCAGCCGGTGCAGATCGTATTGCTGCCCGGCCACCCGCCGGATCTGGGTCAGCGCCCCGTACTGGCGGGAGTACATGGTGACCATGATGTTGGAGGTGATGGTGAACACATCGGCCCGCTCCGCGCCGTAGGCGAGGCAGATCCGCCGGAGGCTGTCCTCCACCCGGCTCACCTCCGCCCCGCTTTGCAGCATGGCCTGGCCGATGTCCAGCACCTTGTACAGGCGCTCGTTGGCCTGCTCCTCCGCCTCCAGCCGGGCCAGATGTTCCTCCCGGCTCGGGGAGGGGAGGGATGATTGGATATCCATTGGGTCCTCCTGAAATTGGGTTATTTTACGAAAGGGGCCCGAAAAAGGCCCTGCGCTGTTATACCACAGTGCAGGGCAGATTGCAACCTTATTTTGATGAATTTTCCATTACAGACGCTCCCGGAAGAACCGGAAGGCGTTGTCAAACATGATGCCGTCCGCCACACCGGCGGGGATTCCCCGGTCCGTCAGGAAGTCCCGGATGGTCAGGCTCTTCTCCACGCTGTCCAGGTCCGGGTGGATGTCCGTGCCGTCGTAGTCCGAGCCCAGGGCCAGGCACCGCTCCGCCCCCAGCTCCAGGAACCGGCACACGTGGCGGTACAGGTCCTCCAGGCTGCCCCGGCCCTCATCGGAGAGGAAGCTCCGGCTGTAGTTGAGGCCGATGAGGCACTCCCGGCGGACCATCTCCCGAATGAACTCGTCGGGCAGGTTCCGCCGGTGGCCGCACACGGACCGGGCGTTGGAGTGGGAGGCCGCGAAGGGCTTTTTCGCCGCGGCCAGCAGGTCCTCGAACCCCCTGTCGTTGAGGTGGGACACGTCTGCCACCACCCCCAGCCGCTCCATCTCCGCCACCGCCTCCCTGCCGAAGGCGGTGAGGCCGCCGGGGGTGTCATGGCCGGAGCCCAGCTCGTTGGGCCCGTTCCAGGTGAGGGTGAGCATCCGCACCCCGGCGTCGTGGATGGCCTGGACCCGCTCCAGCCGGCCCGCCAGCACCGCGCCCCCCTCCACAGTGAGGATGGCGGCGAACTTTCCCGCCTCCAGGGCCTCGGACAGGTCCGCCCCGGTCCGGCAGGCCCGGACCCGGTCCCGGTTCTGCTCCATCTGGCGCTGGAAGCTGGCGGCGTGGCGGTCAAAGAAGTCCACCGCGTCCTGGCCCCGGAGGCTGTCCGGCACAAAGACGGCAAAGCACTGGACCCAGGCGGCCCCCGGCGGCATCTTGCTCAGGGCCAGGTGGAAGACCGGATCGTCCAGGGTCCCCCGGTCCGGCGTTCTGCCCCGGGCGGGGTAGGCGTCCCGGGTGAGGGTGTCGCAGTGGAGATCAAACATTCTTTTCATAAGCTGCTCCTTTCCTTAGCGCCTGTATTCACAGCCGTTAAATGGGTCTTGGCGGCTCTTTTGCCGGCCACGCCCTCTTAGAGCCTGTTTAATATCTCCCCGCGCATGTCTTGGCGGCGTATTTTCCGCCCTGACTGCGTTAAAAATCCTTGCCATCCGTCAGGATGCCTGCGGATTTTTGCCTTGCAGGGCAAAAAATCCACTCGCCAATCCATACACATCGAGATATTAAACAGGCTCTTATTCGCAGGGGCCGCGCCTACATCAGCGGCGCCAGGGGCCGGAGGATCCAGCCCAGCATCCGGCGGCCCAGCTTGTCCCGCCGGCAGTCCTCTACGGTCATCCGGCGGCACTGGGCCAGGGTGGCCTGGAAGTCCCGCTCAATGTCCCCCACCGCTTTCACGCCGTACATCATGGCCGCGCACTCGAAGTGGAGGTACAGGCTCCGGTAGTCCAGGTTGATGCTGCCCACCACGGCGGTGTCGCCGTCGCTGACAAACATCTTGGCGTGGATAAAGCCCGGGGTGTACTCGTAGATCTCCACGCCCCCCTCGATAAGCTCCTGGTAGTAGGACTTGGTCACCGCGAACACCGCCCGCTTGTCCGGCCGGGAGGGGACGATCAGCTTCACGTCCACCCCCCGCTTGGCCGCGAAGGTGAGGGCGGTGATCATCTCCTGGTCAATAATCAGGTAGGGCGTGGTGATGTGGACGTACTTTACCGCCCGGTTGAGGATGTCCATGTACACCATCTCCCCCACGTTCTCCCGGTCAAAGGGGCTGTCACCGTAGGGCATCACCCAGCCCTCCCCCTCCGCCGGGCCCGATGCGTCCAGATAGGGGGAGAAATCCTCCTCCGCCGGCTCCTCCACAGCCCACATCTGTAGGAACATGAGGGTGAAGCCCCGCACCGCCTCCCCGGTCACCCGCACGGCGGTGTCCTTCCAGTGGCCGTGGAGGACCTTGCGGTTGATGTACTCGTCCGCCAGATTCACCCCGCCGGTGAAGGCCGCCCGGCCGTCCACCACCAGGATCTTCCGGTGGTCCCTGTTATTGTAGTGGGTGGAGACCAGGGGGTGCAGGGGGGCGAACATCCGGCACCGGATGCCCAGGGCCTCCAGCTCCTGGGGGTAGCGGTAGGGCAGCTTGCCCACGGCGCAGGTGCCGTCGTAGAGCATCCGCACCTCCACCCCCTCCTGAACCTTCCGCTCCAGCACCCGGAGGATGCGGCCCCACATGTAGCCCTCCTCCACGATGAAGAACTCCAGGAAGATGAACTTCTCCGCCTGCTCCAGCTGGCGGAGCATCTCCTCAAAAGCCGCCTCCCCGGTGGGCAGGTACTTGACCCCGGAGCGCTGGTAGAAGGACTGGCCGCTGGTGTGCTCCACGTAGCGGGCTATGCGGGCCAGGCCCGGACTGCGCTCCCAGAGGCCGGACAGGGCGTCCAGCTGGGGCGGCGCGTACCGGGCGGTGCGCGCCTGGACCTGCTCCAGCCTGCGCCGGACCAAGTGGTGGCCCAGGTCCATGTCCACGTAGAAGTAGAAGGGGATGGCGAACACCGGGGCCAGCATGATGAGCAGGATCCAGGTGATCTTGGCGGCCGGATTCCCCCGCCGGTTCACCACCGCCAGGATCACCACCAGGGCCGCCAGCATGGACGAGCCGTAGACCACGTACTTGCCCAGCCGGAAAAACCCCACGAACAGCAGCGCCACCTGCACCGCCAGCAGCAGGATAATCACCGCCGTGCGGCCAAAGATCAGCCGCAGCAGTCCCCGCCTGCCCTTGTTCAGCAGCAGCACCGCCTCCTCGTCCAGATGGGGCCGCTTGTTCTCGCTCATGCTCCGCTCCTTTCCGCGCTGTGTCCGCCGGCTCGGACTGGTTCCATTTCCCGGCCAAGGGGGCCGGTCCGCCGCCCCTGGCTCCAAGGGGGCTCCCCCGTTGGTTCGGTCTATTCTATCATCGGGCGGCGGGGAAGTCAATGACCTATGGACAATGCCCAGGTACGGCAAAGAGGCAGGAAGCCGAAAGCGAGAGTCCGACTGCCGGTACCGCACCGCGCCGAGCCAAAGATCAAAAGACAGGCGTTGTGAGAGAAATTTTCTGCCGTCCTTGACAACGGCCCCGGTTTTCCCTATAATTGACACGTCCGGGCCTGGCCCGGAGCATCCGCAGAAAGGCATGAGTCGATTGCTTTGCCCCGCGACTGTTCAAATAAAAGGAAAGGAAGATTTGCATGATCTATTCTACCGAAGTCCAGCACATGTGCCCTGTCGCCAAGGGCGCATACCACGGCCCCGCCCCCATCCCCGAGGAGGGACGGTGGGTCCAGGCCAAGGAGATCAAGGACATCTCCGGCTTCACCCACGGCGTGGGCTGGTGCGCCCCCCAGCAGGGCGCGTGCAAGCTCACCCTGAACGTGAAGGAGGGCGTGATTGAGGAGGCCCTGGTGGAGACCCTGGGCTGCTCCGGCATGACCCACTCCGCCGCCATGGCCAGCGAGATCCTCATCGGCAAGACCATCCTGGAGGCCCTGAACACCGATCTGGTGTGCGACGCCATCAACACCGCCATGCGTGAGCTGTTCCTCCAGATCGTCTACGGCCGCACCCAGTCCGCCTTCTCCGAGGGCGGTCTGGCCGTGGGCGCCAGCCTGGAGGACCTGGGCAAGGGCCTGCGCAGCCAGGTGGGCACCATGTTCGGCACCAAGGAGAAGGGGCCCCGCTACCTGGAGATGGCCGAGGGCTACTGCACCCGCATGGCCCTGAACAAGGACGGCGAGGTCATCGGCTATGAGTTCGTGAACCTGGGCAAGATGATGGACTTCATCAAGAAGGGCGACGACGCCAACACCGCCCTGGAGAAGGCCAAGGGACACTACGGTCAGTTTGACGCCGCCGTCAAGTATATTGACCCCCGGCACGAATAAGAGAGGAGGACAAAAATTATGGCTCTGTTTGAAAGCTACGAGAGAAGAATCGACAAGATCAGCGGCGTCCTCGCTCAGTACGGCATCAAGGATGTGGAGGAGTGCCGCAGGATCTGCCAGGACAAGGGCTTTGACCCCTATGAGATTGTCAAGGGCATCCAGCCCATCTGCTTTGAGAACGCCTGCTGGGCCTACTGCGTGGGCGCGGCCATTGCGCTCAAGAAGAATGTGAAGACCGCCGCCGAGGCCGCCACCGCCATCGGCGAGGGCCTCCAGGCCTTCTGCATCGACGGGTCCGTGGCCGATGACCGCAAGGTTGGCCTGGGCCACGGCAACCTGGGCGCCATGCTCCTGAGCGACGAGAGCAAGTGCTTCGCCTTCCTGGCCGGCCACGAGTCCTTCGCCGCCGCCGAGGGCGCGATCGGCATTGTCAAGAACGCCAACAAGGCCCGCAAGGAGCCCCTGCGGGTCATCCTCAACGGCCTGGGCAAGGACGCTGCCCAGATCATCAGCCGCATCAACGGCTTCACCTATGTCCAGACCCAGTTTGACTACGGCTCCGGCAAGGTGAACGTGGTCAAGGAGATCCGCTACAGCGAGGGCGAGCGGGCCAACGTGCGCTGCTACGGCGCGGACGACGTCCGGGAGGGCGTGGCCATCATGCACCTGGAGGGCGTGGACGTGTCCATCACCGGCAACTCCACCAACCCCACCCGGTTCCAGCACCCCGTGGCGGGCACCTACAAGAAGGAGTGCGTGGAGCAGGGCAAGAAGTACTTCTCCGTGGCCTCCGGCGGCGGCACGGGCCGCACCCTCCACCCGGACAACATGGCCGCCGGCCCTGCCAGCTACGGCATGACCGACACCATGGGCCGGATGCACTCCGACGCCCAGTTCGCCGGCTCCAGCTCCGTGCCCGCCCACGTGGAGATGATGGGCTTCCTCGGCATGGGCAACAACCCCATGGTGGGCGCTACCGTGGCTGTGGCCGTGGCGGTTGCCGAGAGCCTGAAGTAATAGGAATTTCTTTCTGAAAAGCGGGAAGCTCCTGCCGGCCGGATAGCTGGCCGGGAAACAGGAATCACGTCATTTGGCGAAAAATCGCCGCGATGTGATTCCTGTTTTTTTGCTTTCACAGGGAGGGCGCGGCCGGAAAAGAAGAGGTTGACAAACGTCTACCTATCTGCTATACTACAGGTAGACACTCGTATACCAGCATACAAGGAAAAGGAGGACGCGTCAATGAAGGTCAATCTCTCCAGCAGCGAGTGGAAGCTGATGAAGCCCCTGTGGGAACAGCCGCCGCGAACCATCATGGAGCTGACGGCTGCCCTGCGCACGGAGACCGGCTGGACCAAGAACACGGTCATCACCATGCTCTCCCGTCTGGAGGCCAAGGGGGCGGTCCGCTGTCAGGAGGGGGGCCGGGCCAAGCTCTACTACCCGGCCCTGGACCGCCGGGACGCCGCCCGGGCGGAGACGGAGAGCTTTCTGGGCAGGGTCTATGGGGGCAGCGTGGGCTCCATGATGAGCGCCATGGTGGACAGCCGGCAGCTGACGGCGGAGGACATCGCCGAGCTGTCCGCCATCCTGGAAAAGGCGGGAGGTGGAGAATCATGAAAGAGGTGCTCCTCACCTCCTCTGTGCTCATTCTGGCCCTGCTGATCCTGCGGCAGGTGTTCTGGAAGAAGATCTCCCGCCGGGCCCAGTACGCCCTGTGGGGCCTGGTGCTGGCCCGGCTGCTGATCCCGGTGAGCCTGCCGGCGGTGGACTTCAGCGTCCTCACCGTGGCGGCCCCGGTGGTGGGGGCCCTGGAGGGCCAGTCGGTCTACCTCCAGCCCACATATGAGCAGGTCTGGGCGGCGGATGAGACGGCGGACCGGCGGGCCGTGACTCCGGCCCCCTACCACTACGCCGCCCTGGCCCCCGCCTCCCGGGACAACGCCCAGGAGTTCACCGATGGGAGCAATGTCACCCACCGCATTGCGTACGGCCGGCAGATCCGCCTGGAGGATTTCCTCCGGCCCATCTGGGCGGCGGGCGCGGGGACCGCGGGCCTGTGGGTGCTGCTCTCCAACGGGCGCTTCTGGCTGCGCCTGCGGCGGCGGCGGATCCCCCTGTCCCTGGAGGGGTGCCCCTGCCGGGTCTATCTGGTGGAGGGGGGCCTCGTCTCCCCCTGCCTCTTCGGCCTGCTCCGGCCCGCCGTCTACCTCACCCCGGCGGCCATGGCCACGGACGAGACCCTGCGCCACGTGCTGGCCCACGAGATCACCCACGCCCGGCACCGGGACCCCCTGTGGAGCGCCCTGCGGTGCCTGTGCCTGGTCCTCTACTGGTTCAACCCCCTGGTGTGGCTGGCGGCGGCCGCCTCCCGCACGGACTGCGAGCTGGCCTGCGACGAGGGGGCGCTGAAAAGGCTGGGCCCGGGGGAGCGGATCCCCTACGGCCAGACCCTGCTCCACCTCATCCCGGTGCGCCATGGGCCCGGCAGCCCCCTGCTGGCCGCCACCACCATGACCTCGGACAAGAAGCGCCTCCGGGACCGGATCACCCGCATTGCGGAGCACCGGCAGACCAGGCTGGCCGCCCTGGCGGCGGCTTTGGCCCTGGCTGGGGCGGTGTGCGCCTGCACCTTCACCGGGGGCAGGGCGGAGGACCGGCCCCTGACGGCGGAGGAGCTGGCCGTGTTCAACCAGGAGTTCTTCAACGGGGAGCCCTTCAACCTCCGCAACCAGTTCCTCTCCTCCCTCTACGAGGCCCCGGAACAGATTGACCTCTTTGAGCTGCTCTACAACGGCGTGCCGGAGGGCTACGAGGACCCGGACGCGGTCCGGGCGGACCAGGACGTCATCCTCCATCAGGTCTACGGCGGCCAGTGGCCGGACTGCGCCGCCTATGAGATGACCGGCAGTCAGCTGGAGGCGGTGCTCCGGGACTGCATGAACCTGACCGCTGCGGACACGGACCGGGTGGGGCTGGAGAACTTCACCTACCTGCCGGAGTACGACACCTACTACTGGGCCCACGGGGACACCAACTACCGCGCCCAGGTGACCATCGCCGCCGGGGAGCGGCAGGGTGAAAACACCCTCCTCTACTATGAGGACGGCTTCATGGGCGGCGGGTGGAAGCGTCTCACCCTGCAAGACAACGGCCAGGGCGGGTACTGGTTCGTGTCCAATACAACATGTGAGCGGCCGGAGGACCTGCTGGAGGACGCGGGACACGCCCCGGCGGATCCCCAGCCGATGGACCGGCCCGATAGGGAGCCTGTCCTGACCATCCCCCTGTCGGGCCTGGAGCCCTACGCGCCCCGGCAGATGGAGCCGGACGAGATCTCCGCGGACGCCATGGGGGAGGTGCTGTGCGACGAGACCCTGGCGGACGGGACCAACATCGTCTGCTGCCGGGATCCGGAGGCCCCGGACGTCAAATATTGGGCCGTCCGGGACGGGGACCGGCTCACCCGGTTCTGCCGGGAGGAGTCCGGCTATAACAGCAGGTACGGGGTCCGGGAATTTTCCAACCTCTTCGGCCATGACGGCTTTGTTCTCTGCGCCCCCCGGGGCGCGGCCTACAGCGCCATGGATTACTACTACCTTGACGAGAGCGGCGTGCCCCGGCTGCTGATAGACTGCGCCAACGAGGTCATTGCCTTTGACTGGAACGAGGACGCGGCCAATGAGGTGCTGTGGTTTTACCACACGGGCCCCTATCTCTACTTCCTCCGGGGGGAGACCATCTATCTGGCGGATCTGGACGCCCTGGTGAAGGCGGCCTGGCCGGAGGCCGGCTACCTCTCCTGGGGCCGGCTGTCGGAGTACGGGTATATCCCTCTGGTGGGAAACGTGTCCACCCAGGCCGGGGGCGTGAACGCCGCCGCCTTCCGGGAGCTGTCCTTTGACGGGGAGAACCTGCTGCTCTACAAGCGGGACCGGACGGCCATTGACCACCTGTCCCCGGGTGTGGAGGGGCCGGAGCCGGTGATTGCGGCCCTGAAGGAGGAGATTGAGGCGGAGTTTGCGGCGCGGAACCGCATGAGCGAAGCGCTCCAGAGCCCGAATCCGCCAGACCAGCAGTCCCCGGCATACGACGACTGGCGGATTGAGCGCCTCACCGGGCCCTACTACGAGGAGGTTGGCAACGCCCTCATCGAGATCTACCGCTTCAACTACGAGCTGCACACCACCACCCCGGAGCGGGTGACGGTGGCCGGGGGCATGTACCTGGACGAGGACGGCTGGCAGAGCCCCGGATATCCGGACTGCGAGTACATCTACTTCCTGGTCAGCCCGGACGGGACGTACCAGTACCTGTTCCGGGATATGCAGAACGACTGCGGGCCCGGGGACGAGTGGTTCCGGGAGTCCCTGATCACCCAGCTGCGGCAGCTGGGCGTGCGCACCGCGGACTACAGCCCGGGGCTGGAGACAAACGAGGCCATCCCCCTGCCGGTGCGGGAGGCGGCCATCCAGGCGGCCGGGGACGCCCGGCAGGTGTGGCAGGAGCAGGTGGTCTGGGACGGTCAGCGCCTGACCGCCCTGGAGCTGGTGAACCCCTATGACTGCGGCGAGCTGCCGGAGGGGCTGGAGATCCAGGTGTACAACGCGGCCTACGAGCTCCACGCGGCCAACCCGGAGGACGTGGTCCTGGCCGGGGGGACCTATCTGTGGGGCGACGGCTGGGTGGGCGGCTGCTATGAGGAGAAGCACATGCTGGTGTTCCAGGTGCTGGAGGACGGGAGCTATGTCCAGCTGGAGAGCCAGATTCCCGGCGACGTGTGGCCCGGGGCCCCGGCGTTCCCCGGAGCTGTGGCCTGGACCCTCATCCAGGGCGGGGTGATGGACCCCTCCGACGCGTCGGCGGAGGCCCTGTACTACCGTCTCTATGAGCAGCCCTTCACCTTCCTGGACGGCCTCGCCGCCTACAGCGCGGCGGAGCAGCGGGAGACCCTGGCCAAGCTCCTCACGTACCTGGATGCCCAGGACGATATCGCCCGGGGCGAGGGACTGCTGTGGGACGCTGTTCACAGCGTCCAGTGGGCCAGCGGCGGACAGAGCGAGGGACAGCAGGCCGCTCTGGACCTGCTGCTGGAGCTGATAGAGGGATAAGGCAGGCGGCCCCGGACGCGAAGTCCGGGGCCGCTCTGCGGAAGGCCGCACATTTTCCCGGCCGCCGTCATACGATAGGATAAAAACGAGGAGGACACTGTATGCCTATTCTGTACCTCAGCCCCTCTACCCAGGAGAACAACCTCTACGTCACCGGCAGCGGCAGCGAGGAGTACTGGATGAACCGTCTGGCGGACGCGATGATCCCCTATCTCAACAGCTGCGGCATCCGCTACCGGCGCAACTCCCCGGACATGACCGCCGGCAGCTCCATCCGTCAGGCCAACAGCGGCTGGTATGACTTCTATCTGGCCCTTCACTCCAACGCTGCGGCGGAGGAAAATTACGGCAATGTCCGGGGCGTCATCGCCTTCTACTACCCCTCCAGCACCCAGGGCAAGCGGGCGGCCCAGATCTTTGTCAACAACCTCCGGGGCATCTACCCCCTGCCGGACAAGGTGGTCACCCGGGCCACCACGTCCCTGGGGGAGGTGCGGGATTCGAAGTTCCCCGCCGTGCTGCTGGAGCTGGGCTACCACGACAACGTGGACGACGCCCGCTGGATCGAGAACAACATCACCGAAATTGCCCGCAATCTGGTCCTCAGCCTGACGGACTACTTCGGCATCCCCTTCATCTGGCCCACAGACCCCTGGCCCGCCACGGTCCAGACCGGCGGCGGCAACCTGAACCTCCGCGCCCGGCCGGACACCGCCTCCTCCGTGGTGGCGGTGATTCCCGACGGGGCCAAGGTGGAGATCTACGGCCAGTACGAGGGCTGGTATGTGGTCCACTACGGCGGCTACGTGGGCTACGCGTCCGCCCAGTACATCCGGTGAAGGCTGTCCTTCCTCTGCGCGCAGAGAAAAGGAACAGAGGAAGCAGCTTAAAAACAGGCAGCAGCTTCCGGCAGTCTTATGACAGACTGCCGGAAGCTGTTGTATCAGCCGCTCAAATTGTGTAATCCACCGTTTGTCTGCCAGAAAAAGAACGCTTACTTTTTCAGCTCCCCGGTGGCGCTGGCGGTGAGGTAGGCGTTGATGAAGCCGTCCAGGTCGCCATCCATCACCGCGTTGATGTTGCCGTTTTCAAAGCCTGTGCGGGTGTCCTTGGCCAGGGTGTAGGGCATGAAGACATAGGAGCGGATCTGACTGCCCCACTCGATCTTCATCTGCACGCCCTTGAGGTCGGAGATCTTCTCCGCGTGCTGCTGGGCCTTCATCTGCATCAGCTTGGCCCGCAGCATCTTCATGCAGTTCTCCCGGTTCTGGACCTGGCTGCGCTCCTGCTGGGAGGACACCACAACCCCGGTGGGGCGGTGGATGAGCCGCACGGCGGAGGAGGTCTTGTTCACGTGCTGGCCGCCGGCCCCGGAGGCCCGGTAGACCTGCATCTCAATGTCCTCCTGGCGGATCTCCACGCTGGTGTCGTCGTCGATCTCCGGCATCACCTCCACGGCGGCAAAGGAGGTCTGGCGGCGGGCGTTGGCGTCAAAGGGGGAGATGCGCACCATCCGGTGCACCCCGTTCTCGCTGCGCAGGAAGCCGTAGGCGTTCTCTCCTTCGATGGCGATGGCCGCGGACTTGATGCCCGCCTCGTCGTCGTCCTCGTAGTTGAGGGTTTTGACGGTGAAGTTGTGGCGCTCCGCCCAGCGGGTATACATCCGGTAGAGCATCTGGCACCAGTCCTGGGCCTCCGTGCCGCCGGCCCCGGGGTGCAGGCTTAAAATGGCGTTGCTGGCGTCGTACTCGCCGGTGAGCAGGGTCGCCAGATTGGCCTCCTCCAGCGCCCCCTCCAACCGGCTGAAGCCCTCGCTCACCTCCGGCAGAAGGCTCTCGTCGTCCTCCTCCATGGCCATCTCCACCAGGGTGGTCAGATCCTCCCACTGTCCCACCAGACGCTGGTGGCTCTCCAGCTTGTTCTTGAGCTGCTTGGTGCGCTGGAGCACCTTCTGGGACCCGGACACATCGTTCCAGAAATTGGGGTCGTTGGTCTTCTCCTCCAGCTCCTCCACCTCCCGGCGGGCCCCCTCCAGATCCAGGGCCGCGGCCAGGCCCTCCAGACGGGGCGCCAGGGCGGCCAGCTTCTGCTTGTAAACGTCGTATTCAATCGTCGGCATGGTGAATCCTCCATTTGTCGTTATCGTTTTTGTCAGTCGCCTTCTCTCTCGTCACATAGCAGGATTCTCCATTCCTTCTTGTAGTCTTTCTCCGGGCCGGATGCGGCGCTCCGGCTCCCTGCGGATATTATGCCATAAACAGGCGGTATCTGTAAAGGGGAAAATTGCTGATAGGCGTGTCCAAATGCGCAGTTAACGCATATTAACTGCTGCGCCGGCGCCGTCCGCAGGCAGATGGGTACACAACCTGCCGCGCCCCCCATTCCTGATTGCTATTTTTTCCCGGATCTGCTATACTGCTGGCAGACCTAAGCGCCGAATATGAGGGGAGGAACTACCATGACAAAACCCATCACCTTTGCCATCTGCGGCTGCGGCAGCCGCGGACTGGACGCCTATGCCGTCTATCAGAAAAACCACCCGGACAGGATGCGGATCGTGGCCGGGGCGGACTGCCGGCCGGGCCGGCTGGCGCTGCTGCGGGAGGCGTACGGCGTGCCGGAGGACAGGTGCTTTTCCTCTGACCAGGAGCTTCTGGACCAGCCGAAGCTGGCGGACGTAATGCTCATCGCCACCCAGGACCGCCAGCATGTCCCCGCCGCTCTGCGGGCCCTGGACAAGGGGTACCACATCCTGCTGGAAAAGCCCATCTCCCCGGATCTCGCGGAGTGCCGCCGCCTGCTGGATAAGGCCAGGGAGACCGGGAAAACCGTCGTCGTGTGCCATGTTCTGCGCTACACCCCCTTCTACGCGGCCCTGGAGGCGCTGGTGCGGCGGGGGGAGATCGGCCGGCTGGCGACTATCGACGCGGTGGAGCACGTGGGATACTGGCACCACGCCCACAGCTTCGTCCGGGGCAACTGGCGGCGCTCCGGCGAGACCAGCCCCATGATCCTCCAAAAGAGCTGCCACGATATGGACATTCTCCGCTGGCTGGCCGGGGACCGGTGCCTGAAGATCCAGAGCTTTGGCTCCCTGGACCACTTCCGGCCGGAGAACGCCCCCGAGGGCGCGGCGGAGCGGTGCCTGGACGGCTGCCTGTGCAGGGAGCGCTGCCTCTACGACGCGGAGAGGATCTACTTAGACGGCCCCCACTGCGGGCTCCGGCAGGGGAAGGACGGCTGGCCCAACACTGTGGTGGCCGGGGGACCGCCCACGGAGGAAAAGCTCTACGCCGCGCTGCGGACAGGGCCCTACGGCCGGTGCGTGTACCGCTGCGACAACGACGTGGTGGACCGCCAGACGGTGAACATGACCTTTGCCAACGGCGTCTGCGCCACCTTCACCATGACCGCCTTCACCGAGACCTGCCGCCGGTCCATCAAGCTCACCGGCACAGAGGGGGAGATTGAGGGGGACATGGAGAAAAACACCCTGCTCCTGCGCCGGTTTGGCGAAGAGGAGCGGGTGATATCCTTAGACGGCAGCAAGAGCGAATTCGCCGGACACGGCGGAGGGGACGCGGGGCTCATCGAGCAGTTCTGCCGCCTGATCGAGACCGGCGGCACGGAGAGCCTCACCGGCATCGACGCGTCGGTGGAGAGCCACGTCATGGCCCTGGCCGCCGAGGCCTCCCGCCTCCGGGGCGGCGAGACCGTGACGCTGGCGGACTTCCGGTAGCTACCGCCGCCCCAGCTCCCGATTCCTGGCCTCGGCGGCCATCACCGCCTCCATGGCGGCCGCCCGCACGCCGCCCCGCTCCAGGGCGTAGACCCCGGCGATGGTGGAGCCGCCGGGGGAGCAGACCGCGTCCTTCATCTCCCCGGGGTGCTGGCCGGTGGCAAGCATGAGCCGGGCCGTGCCCTCCGCCATCTGGGCCGCGTAGAGGAGCGCCTTCTGCCGGGAGAGGCCGCAGGCCACGCCGCCGTCGGCCAGAGCCTCGATGAACTGGCAGACAAAGGCCGGGCCGCACCCGGTCAGGGCACAGGCCCCGTCGATGAGGCTCTCGTCCAGCCGGTCAATGACCCCCGCGCCGGCCAGGGCGGCGGAAAAATCCTCCAGCTCCCGGGCCGTCACCAGGGGATTGGCGTCGCAGAGCACCACCCCGGCCCCCACGGCGCAGGGGGTGTTGGGCATGATGCGGATGACGGGCCAGTCCCCGCCGGCCATCTCCGCAATGCGGGCCATGGTGAGCCCGGCGGCCATGGTCACCAGCACGAATCGGTCCTGCCGGGCCGCCAGCACCGGGGCGACGTCCGCCAGCAGTCCCCCCATCATCTGGGGCTTGACCCCCAGGAAGATATAGGCCCCCTCCCTGGCCGCCTGCTCCGCTGTGCCGGCGGCGCAGCCCAGCTCCCGGGCCAGGGCCTCCGCCTTGGCGGGGGTGCGGTTGGACAGGAGGATCTCCGCCCCGGGGAGGGACTTGGCCGCCGCCCGGGCCAGGGCTCCGCCCATGTTTCCGGTGCCGATGAATGTGAATTTGTATGCTGCCATGCTGGTTGCTCCTTATGATTTCCAAATTTCAGCGGTCACCGCTTTTCCCCGTGAACAAAGAAAACCAATCAACAGGAAAAGCGATAGCCCCGATCACGAAACAAGCCCCCGCCGCCGTCTCCGGCCGCGGGGGCTTCTGGGTACACGATTTTTGAGCGGGTGCGCTGTCCGGACGGCCGCTGTCCGGTCCGCCGTCCTGTCCGGACGGAGGCGGGTCCGCCCGACTCCGGCTAGTTAGCCCGGCGAGGCGCGTCCCTGTTCGGCCGGGACGGCAGAGCGTCCGGCGGCTTTCCGGGCGGCGGCCCGCTCCGGGGCCCCCAGGGAGGTCCCGTGAATTTGCCCTCCATGCACAGGGGGGGACAAACTTCTTTTTGCATCATACCACAATCGGGCGGTTTCGGCAATAGGAAATTTTCACATTGTAGCCATTCCGGCCCGCCCGGCTGGGGCTTGTTGGATAACTGGCCCTACTGCACCGCTCCGCTCCGGACCACGGTATCCGCAGGGATGGGCCCGCCGTCCTCCAGCGCCATCTCCTGGTTCCACTGGCTGATCTCCGCCTCGGTCACGTATCCCAGTTCGATGAGCTTCTCCAGGGTGTGGGTCATGGTGGGGTAGACCTCGATCTGCTTGTAGGTGTGGACATAGCCATCCCTTTTCCAGGAGCGGTACTCCAGCTCCATACCGAGCTGGCTGTAGCTCCCCGAGCTCTCCCGGAGCAGGTCATAGCCGGGCACGTTCCCCTCCGCCGCGTCCTGGAGGAGGGCGTCGTATACGGCCAGGTTCTCCACCTCCGGCCGGCTGGCCATCTCGCCGTTATCATTGTAGTTGTAGATATACACGCTGCGCAGCTCCCCGTTATCCGGGATCTTCACCCGGTCCTGGGCCGTGGAATCCTGGGTGTACAGCGTCAGCAGCATACCGTCATAGGTGGACGGATCCGCCGCCCGGTCCGCTGTGACCCACAGATTGTAGCCCCGGCTCACAGTCCTGCCGTTCCGGAGGGTGTAGTGCAGATTGATCCACCGGCTGACGCACTTCCCGCTCTGATAGGTGTCGTGCCGGCCGTCCCGGATGTAGTTCCGGTCCTCCACAATGGCCCGGTGGATGTCGATGATCTGCTGGAGCTTCTCCGGCTCCGTCTGGTCAGCGGAAAACTGGACCTCGTAGTCCCCCAGATACACCATCTCCACCTCCGACGGGTCCGGCACCCACCGCTCCGCGCCGAAGACGTCCATACTGACGGTCCCGCACACCAGCGCCGCGCCCACGCACACCGCAGCCACCCCGGGCAGACTGCCCCGGAATACCCGCAGGGACTTCTCCAGCAGCATGGAGGCCACATAGTACCCCAGCACGCCGGCCAGGGCCATGCACACCCACACCGGGATCACGAGGGCGTAGTCCCGATAGTGGAACAGGGCCATGCGCAGCAGCTCGTAGAGCAGGCGGCCCAGGGTCAGGCCGCTCAAAAGGGCCGTGCCGTAGCGGAACACGGGCCGTAGCCACCGGAAGGCCACCACGTCCCCGGCCCGCTCGCTGTGGCGGCGGCGGCAGAGCAGCCACGCCAGCGCCAGCAGGACCAGCCCTACCAGGGCATAGAGGGCCACCACCCAGAGGCCGATGAGGTATGGCGCGCCCTCCCCGTTCTCTACCGGCTCCACGCCGTAGGAAAAGCGGTGGTAGATGGCAAGGATGGGCGAGAGGAGCTCGGTCAGGGCGAAGTCGTTAAAGCCGACGCCCACCAGGAACATCTCCGATAGGCTGGCCGCCAGCACCTCCAGCAGGGGCGCCAAAAAGTTCATCAGCAGGTAGAGCACCGGCAGCATGAACACGTGGCCCGTCAGCATGGCGCAGAAGGTGGCCAGGCCGAAGAAGAGCAGGGTCATGAAGGCCACGGCCAGCACCGTGTTCATCACCGCCGCCAGATCGAAAAATCCCCAGAACAGGGCGATGAGGCAGCTGAACGTCCCCACAACGGCGTAGGGGATGAGCATCATGGCCAGCCCTGAGAGGGTGTTGGTCACAAAGAGCCCCGTCCGGTCCACGGGCAGGGTGTGCATCAGCCCCACGCTCCGGCTGTTGTACAGGTAGCCCCACACCGCCATGGCGCAGAGAATGGCGTACCCCGCTGTGACAGCGGGAACCGCGTACACATCCGTGGCATAGAGGGCGTAGCCGAAGTCCCGGACGGACACGTTGGCATCGGGCATCCCCAGCAGGGCCAGCAGAAGGTACAGGGGCACCATGGCCCCCGCCAGGGCTGCGCCGCCCCACAGGGGCCAGAAGCGAGTCAGATTTTTCCGGAACAGGGTCCGATTAAAGAATGATCTCTTTGACAGCATACTGCTCACCTCCCAGCTCATAGATAAAGATCTCCTCCAGGCTCAGGGGCAGGGCCTCCAGCATGAGGGGCTTGAACTGCTCCAGCCGGCCTGTCACATCCTCGGCCCGGCCCCGGACAATATAGGTGTACACCCGTCCCACGTGGGAGGTGTGGAGCACCTGGAGCTGGCCGGGCAGCACGGGCACCTCCCCGGTGCGCCAGACCGCCTGGAGCTTGACAATGTTATCCTGAAGATCGCTCAGACTCCGCTCCAGCAGCACCCGGCCCTTGTTCATGATGCCCACGTGGTCACACACGTCCTCCAGCTCCCGCAGGTTGTGGGAGGACACCAGCACGGTGGTGCCGTGCTCGCTGACATCGCTCATCATCAGGCTCCACACCTGCCGGCGCATCACCGGGTCCAGCCCGTCCACGGGCTCGTCCAGGATGAGATATCTGGGCCGGCAGCACATGGTCAGCCAGAAGGCGGCCTGCTTCTGCATGCCCTTGCTCATGCGGCGGATGGGGCTCTTCTCCGGCAGGGCGAAGACCTCCTTGAACTTCTCGTACCGGGCCATGTCAAAGGCCGGGTAGAAGCCCCGGTAGAAGCGCATCATGTCCGCGATGGTGGCGGAGGGGAAGTGGTACCAGTCGTCGGGAATGGCGGCAATGAGGGCCTTCTTCCCCGGGTTCTCATAGACCGGCTCCCCCTCCACCAGCACCTGCCCGCTGTCGGGCCGGTAGATGCCGGTGATGTGGCGGATGACGGTGGACTTGCCCGCGCCGTTGGGCCCCACCAGTCCGTACACGCCGCTGTCCGGCACGGTGATGTCCGCCCCGTCCAGGGCGGTGAAGCCGTCAAAGGTCTTGACGACGCTCTTTACCTCGATCATTGGGCCACCCCCTCGTTCATCAGCGCGATGATCTCACCGTCCGTTACGTTCAGATACCGCAGCTCCGCGATCAGCTCCCGCAGGCGCTCCATCAGGGCGGCCCGGCGGGCCGCATGGGCCTCGCCGGCCCCCAGCCGCCGGGCGGCAAAGCTGCCCTTTCCCGGCACGGAGTAGATAAAGCCCTCGGCCTCCAGCTCGGCGTAGGCCCGCTGGATGGTGTTGGGATTGATGGCCAGGTCCATGGCCATGGACCGGACGCTGGGCAGCTTCTCGTCGGGCTCCAGGGCTCCGGTGACGATCAGCCGGCGCAGGCCGTCCTTGATCTGGCCGTAAATGGGCCGGGAATCCCGGTAGTTCAGTGTCAGCAAAAAGACTCGCCTCCTAACTTCTTCGCAGCAGCAGCGCCCCGGCGTAGACCATGGCAAACATGCCGATCACGCCCAGCAGCAGCAAATAGATGACATTCATAGGGTAACACCTCCACAACAGCTGTATTACTTTTGCTAGTACACATACTATACAGGACCGCCGCTGGCAAAGCAAGGGAGGATGGTATAAGAAAATATTAAGATTTTCTTACGGCGGCCTCCGGCGGGAAGGGAGGGCTTCCGCCCCGGAAGTCCTCCTTTTTGGGACAAACCGGCGATTTTGTCCCTTCCTATTGACCGGAAAGAGCGGTATGCTGGAGCTATCTATTTTAAGGAAGAAAGGCGGTGGGGCCGGCGTGAAAGCGAACGCCTTTCCCAGAGCCGTGGTGGAGTCCCTGGTGGACCGAAGCATCCGCAAAATCGCGGAGGACCCGGAGCGGGGCCTCCGCAATCTGGTGGATATCGGCGCGGTGATGGCCACGGGCCGGTTTCAAAAGCAGTATATGGGCCTTGTGCAGGGGATGCTGCGGGACGAGAACTGCCCCTACTATGAGCTGGTGTGCCGTCTGGTCCGGGAGACCAGCCGCCGCAGCCTGACCACCTTTGGCGTCAACGTGGGCTGGCAGAGCTGGACCGTGGGAGCGCGCCGGATCCGGTCCCTGGAGGCCGCCCGGGGCGTGGACATCCCCTGGTCCCTCACCCTCCGCATGGAGGGCGGCGGGGCTGCGGCGGACTGGGCGGAGCTGGTCCGCCGCGGCCAGGAGGCCGGTGTGTACACCTACTTTGTCCACACAAACGGGGACCGGGCCGCTCTGGAGGCGGCCGCCAGGCTGGCGGAGGGCGCGCCCCTGTGCGCGTTTCTCCTCTTCTCATCGCCCGGAGCCGTGTCCCGGGCCATGGGCCAGCTGGGCGCGCTGGACAACGTGATGACATTGGTGGACGCGGGGGGAGAGGGCTGGCAGGAGGCCGCCGGCCAGCTCCGGGAGGAGCGCCGGCTCTGCGGCTTCTGGCGGCTGTGCGCCGCGGACGGGGACGTGGAGCAGGCGGAGAGCTGGCTGGAGGAGCTGCGGCACGAGGAGGAGCCGGTGGTGTTCCTGCTGGCGGGCCCGGGGTGTACGGCGGCGGGCCGGTCCCGGCTGTGCGAGTTCACCCGTGACGCCTGGGAGCGGCAGCGGTATCCCATGCTGGTCTTTGACTACTACAGCGACATTCTCCTGGTGGACAAAATCATCTCCGGCAGCGCCTGCTTTGCCGGTGTGCTGCCGGACGGGCGGCCCACCGTCTGCCGGGACGGCCGGGAGCTGGCGGCGGAGGCGGGAGAGGCGCTGTTTGTGCGGGCGCTGCTGGGCCGTCCGGCGGCGCGGGAGAAGATCAGCTGATAGGTTGTGACGGGGAGGCTCCCGGTTCTCTGACAGACTGAGACGGCCCTGGATCAGGGCCGTCTCTCTATGGCGGTATGTATGCGCTCAGAAGCGCGAATCTCCGACGCTTCCGCCGGGGCCTGTCCGGCCGCCGGACCCTCCAGGTCCTCCAGCAAATGGCGGGCTCCCCGCACCAGCAGGCGGTGGAGCCGGTCCAGGTACTCCTCCGGCGGCTCGGGCCGGGGCTTGGACAGCCAGCGGAGGGTGGCGGAGAGGATGGCGTCGGCAAAGAAGGTTACGCAGAACTCCCGGTCCGCGGTATCGGCAAAGAGATCCGCGACCACCGTTTCGATCACCGGCGCGGTCACCTCCTGGAAGTACTCCCGGAAGGAGTTCTGCCCTTCGATCCGGATGGCGCAGCGATAAAAATCCCGTTCCTGGTAAAAATAGGCGCACAGGGCCTGAAAGAGCTCCCAGCTGCTCTCCTGCTCCCGCCCGCGGATGGACTGGAGGAACTCCACGTCGAAGATCCAGTGGACCAGATCGTATTTGTCCTTGAAGTGGTAGTAGAAGCTCTTTCTGCTCATGCCGCAGCTCTCACAGATGTCGGCGACGCCGATTTTGGAGAAGGGGCGCTTGACCATCAGCTCCTTGAGGGACTGGGCCAGAGCTCTCTTGGTGATGTTGGAATCAGGCATATTGACGGGCCACTCTCCCTTGCGCCGGCCGGGACGGCGCGTCTTTTGAAAATTAAGAATATTGTAACAGATAATTTTCTCCAGGCAAGTGACAAATCCCACAAACTGTCCCAAAGAGGGACGGGACGTCTCATCGCTTTCCGTTGGGAAACGAGAGGAATGAACCACAAGGAGGATGATAAAAATGAACAACAGTAAGAAAATCACCGCGGCCCGGGCCATTCTGGCCGCCGCCTGCATCGCACTGGGGGTGGTCCTGATCGTCCACCCCGGCTTTACGGGCATCGTTATCTGCCGGACCGCAGGGGCGCTGGCCCTGGCCTTTGGCGCGGCCCGGGTGTTCTCCGCCCTGCGGGAGCGGGATCTGATGGGCTGGGTGCGGCTGGATCTGGTGGTTGGGATCCTGCTGCTGGCCTTTGGCGTGTTCGCCCTGGTCCAGCCGGAGGCCATTTTGTCCATTCTGCCCATTGTCCTGGGCATTTATCTGCTGGTGGAGTGCCTGGGAAAGACCCAGCGGGCCCTTGTGCTCAAGCGGATCGGTTACGTGCGCTGGTGGTCTGTGCTGGTGATGGGGATTCTGGCCGGCCTGCTGGGGGCGCTGCTGATCGTCAACCCCTTCCAGGCGGCGGAGACTATGCTGATGTTCCTGGGCGCCAGCATGGTCCTGGACGGCGCGGCGGATCTCTGGGTGCTCTGGTGCTTCGCCGCCCACAGCCCCGATTGAGAGGGGGAAGGGGACCGGCTACAGCCGGTCCCCTTCTTCCGCGTCCGGAGAAGCCTTACAGGTTCTTCTCGTAGGACTCGATCATCTTCTTGAACGTGTGACCCGTACGACTTCTGAGATTTGTGAGGTATTTATCTGTGGTGTCCCCGGTGAAAACCTTGATTTGCAATCGCAGGGAGCCGTCCTCCTCCGGGGTGGCGAAGATTTTGTCGATATACCTGCCCACAAACTCCTTGTTGATGAGGCCCTGGGCGGCATCCCGCTCCGCCTCCCGGAGCACCCGGCGGATGGTGTCAATCCGCTTGCGGAAGTCCTCCTTGGAGAGCTGCTGCTGTTCCAGGTCGTAGATTTGATGCTCCGACTCGCTGATCTCCCGGTCGCACTCCTTGTTCATGGAGAGGAAATCCCGGTCGGAAAGCTGGCCGGTGGCGTTGTAGCCCAGGAGCTTGCTTTTCTTCTTCTGGGCCAGCTCGATCTGCTGACGTAGTGCGGCGATCTGCTTGTCGGTGTCCTCCCCATCCCCCAGGGATTTATACATTTCAATGTATTCCTCAATGAGGGCGTCGGCGTCCGCTTCTGTCTCCCGGAACACCTCAAAGAGCAGGGGCTTCAGCTCCTCCTCGTAGATGGGAAAAGAAGGGCAGGAGTCCGCGCCGTTTTTGATCTTGCCGGAGCAGACCCACTTGCTGTTTTTGTTCCCCTGCCGGTCCACCGACTCCCGGCGGTAATAGGCCGCGCCGCAGTGGGTGCAGTAGAGCTTGCCCGTGAGGAGGTTGGCGTGGTTGCAGATGCCCTGGCGGCCCTTTACGTCCTCGCTGCGCTTTTTCAGAACTGCGTTGGCCTTGTCCCACAGCTCCTCCGAGACGATGGCCGGGACGATCTCGCCGCTCTCGTCCTTGAACATCACCCACTCCTCCGGGGGCAGGAACTTCTGCTTCTTGGTGAACAGGTCGATGACCTTGACCTTATTGCCCACATAGTATCCCTTGTACTTTGGGTTGGAGATCATGCCCGACATGGTGGTGTGGGCGATCTTCTTGCCATTGTGGTTGCGGTAGCCCTTGTCCCAGAACAGGGTCTCAATCTGCTTCATGGAGTAGTCCCCGGTGGCGTACAGCTCGAACAGCTCCCGTACCATGGGGGCCTCGCCCTCGTCGATCACCAGCCGCCCCCCGTCCTTGACATAGCCGAATATCCGGCTGTTGCCCAGGACGACGCTCTTCTTGATCGCCTGGGCATGGCCGAATTTCACCCGGCTGGAGAGTTTTCGCAGCTCATCCTGGGCGATACCGGACATGATGGTCAGCCGCAGCTCACTGTCCTCGTCGAAGGTGTTGATGTTGTCGTTCTGGAAGAACACCCCCACGCCGGCGTTGAGCAGTTCCCGCGTGTAGAGGATGGAGTCCAGGGTGTTCCGGGCGAAACGGGTGATCTCCTTGGTGATGATGAGATCAAACATCCCCGCCTTGCCGTCCTCCACCATGCGGTGGAAGTCCTCCCGCTTTTTGGTGGTGGCGGCGGACAGGCCCTCGTCTACATAGCCGGTCACATACTCCCAGGCGGAATTTCTGCGGATGAGCTCCTCGTAGTAGCTCACCTGGTTGCCCAGGGAGTTGAGCTGCTCGTCGCTCTCGGAGGACACCCGGGCGTAGAAGGTCACCCGAAGAGGAATATCGTAAACGGATTTTGTGCGCAAGGCCTGACGAATGCTGTGTATATCCATGTCTCATCTCCTCTATAGTTCGTTTTATCATTTTCTATTTTGCAGTATATCACAGAATATGAAGCAACGCAAGGGGGACCGCAACAATCGCGGTCCCCCTGTCTGTCAGGTCATGGTCATTTTCCAGCCGTCGATTTTCAGCGCCATCTTGTTGCGTTCCCGCTCCGTGATGATGCCTTTTTCATACAGCACCCGGTTGTAGTAGGACAGCCAGATCTTTGCCGCTGTCTCCTTCCTGCGCTGTTCATTGGACTTTCGCTCAGACATGACTGTCCCTCCGTTCTATAAAATAATTTCCGTATTTTACCTGATTTATACGGCTGTCGATAGGCTTCTCCTTTCTTCCCGCACCAACGGGATAGTAAAAAGCAGGCCATCATCACATGGTCTGCTGCCAGATTTGTTCATCTTCGTGATCGTCCTCTTTGTGACCGAGAGCGATTTTCTTTTCCCGCTCTCTGCGGACCGTTTTGCTGTCGGCGTGCTTGTGTGCGGTTGTGGCGTCGCTTATGGGAACAACGTTGTCAGACCGCCCACTGTAACAAGGTGGTATTGGCCGTTTGGGAGCGTGGCAGCGAGGTCTTGAGCACTGGTGACCGTCAGGATAAAGGATGCGATTGATTTTCATAGCGCCAATGAGGGTGATATTTTTCTCAAGCGCCTTGTCTCGCATGGCTTTGCAGGTATACCAGCTATCCATTTGGATGATGATGCGGGCATCTGTCTCAAGCAGCGTATCCAGAAGTTGGACCGCTATGTCGGTCTTAGAGCCGTTTTCTGGACAGCACCGGCGCAGACAATAGCACAAGGAAAAATCACCCGTACTGATATTGGCGCCAAATACCTGATAACCGTATACCTGTTTACCCTCCAGATGGGAATAGTGCCAACCCGTTCCTTCCATGGGCCGCGTGGCTTGGGAGGACGGTTTCTTCTTCTCAACGACCGTATCGTCTATGCTCAGGTCAATGGTGGTTACCCTTACACCACCGTGGCCAATTTTTATTACGTCGCAATCCGAAGCGGGCTTTGGGAGAAAATCCGCACGGTGCTGGTGGAACGGGTGAGGACAGACGCAGGGCGAAACCCAAGTCCAAGCTACGCAATCATTGACTCGCAAAGCGTAAAGAAGACCACCTATGCCGCGGAAGAACGGGGAATAGACGGGGGAAAAAACAAAAAGGCGCAAACGGCACATCGTAGTGGATACTATGGGGAATCTGCTGGCGGTGGTAGTTCATGCTGCCAATATACATGACACAAAGGCAGGAATTCTGGCCGGAAGGGATGCCTACAGGAAATACCCTTCTATTCAGCGGTTTTGTGCCGACGCGGGATACCGCAAGACCTTTGAGCAGGATATTTCCGGCGAACTGGGGCTTGGTGTTGACATTTCAGTGCGCATCAAGCCCCAGTGGGAAGTTCTGCCCAAGCGTTGGATTGTTGAGCGCTCTCTGGCCTGGCTCAACAACTCCCGCCGTCTTTCCAAAGACTACGAAATATCTGTCCATTCTGCTCAAGCCGTTTGTATCATCGCTGCTTTTCACACTTTATTCAAACGCTTTTAATCTATTGGTACAGCTTCTCAATTACCGCTGGAAATTTTCGGACAGGCCGGGGTCAGGGGAGGGTGGAGAAAACAATTTCCTTTTTAAAAAAAGTGTGGTATACTGGGTCAGACGCGCCCCATTTTACGGAAAGAAGGTTATTCTCCTATGAAGCATACGACAAAACTCCTGGCCCTGCTGCTGACCCTGGGCCTTCTGCTGACGGCCTGCGCCGATCAGTCCAACCAGCCCGGCCAGCCCGATGACCAGAGCGCCCCGGCGGCGGACAGCGCCGATCATACGGACAGTACGGACAGCTCCGCTGGCGATGGCGGCGAGGCCGGGGAGGAGCCGGGGCTCCGGTCCTTTTCCGCCGCCACCCTGGACGGCGGGTCCTTCTCCCCGGAAGACATCGCGGCCAAGGATGTGACGGTCATCAACTTCTGGGCCCTCTCCTGCGCCCCCTGCATCGCGGAGATGCCGGATCTGGCCGCCTTTGCCGCCGCCCTGCCGGAGAACGTGGGGGTAGCCACGGTCTGCCTGGACGGCTATGGGGACCAGGAGACGGCCCTGGAGGTGCTGGAGGGCACCGATCTGGTGAGCGCCACCGTGATCTCCGGCAACGGCGATCTGGCGTCTCTGTGCAGCGCCCTCATCTACACGCCCACCACCGTCCTTGTGGACGGGGAGGGCACGCTGATGGAGGTGATCGTGGGCGGACAGGCGGACTTGTCCGGGACCTATCTGGCGGCAGTGAACAAGGTTCTGGCAGCGTCCGGAAAGGCGGAGATCAGCCTTGCGGAATAAATCGGTCCTGCTTCTCCGCTGGGGCCTGCTGGGGCTGGCCCTGGCTATGATCGCCGCAGGCCTTCTGCGGCAGGAGCACCTGGAGGTGCTGGGAAAGGCGGTGAGAGTATGTCTGGAATGCATCGGCATCGGCTGAGGGGGCTCTCCCTCCAGCGGATCGTACAGCTGCTCTCCGCCGCCCTGTTCAACGGCTACGCCATCGGCTTTCAAAAAGGGCGGATCTTCACCGGCGGCTCCAAGGCGGTCTGCGTGCCGGTGCTCAACTGCTACTCCTGTCCCGGGGCCCTGGGAGCCTGTCCCATCGGCGCCCTTCAGGCGGCTCTGGGGGGCATGAAGCGCCACTTCCCCTTCTATGTACTGGGGATGCTTATGCTCTTCGGCGTGGTTCTGGGCCGGGTGGTCTGCGGCCTGCTGTGCCCCTTCGGGCTGGTGCAGGACCTGATTCACAAGATTCCCTTCCCCAAGGCGGAGGTCCCCAGGCGGATTGACCGCCCGGCCCGGTACGTCAAGTATGTCGTGCTGCTGGTCCTGGTGGTCCTGCTCCCCGCCTTCGCCCTCACGGACACCGGGGTGCGGCCCCCCTACTTCTGCCAGTACGTCTGCCCCGCCGGGACCCTGGAGGGGGGAATTCCCCTAATGCTGGCGGACCCCATGCTGCGGGGGCTGGCCGGGACCCTGTTCCAGTGGAAGGTGCTGGTGCTCCTCGGGGTGGTGCTGCTCTCCCTGTGCGTCCACCGCCCCTTCTGCCGCTACCTGTGCCCCCTGGGGGCCTTCTACAGCCTCTTTAACCGCTTCAGCTTCTTCCAGATGCGCCTGGACGAGAGCCGGTGCGTGGGGTGCGGGAGGTGCGAGAGGAGCTGCCCCATGGCGGTGGAGGTGACCAGGGATATCAACAGCCCGGAGTGCATCCGCTGCGGAAAATGCCGCTCCGTCTGCCCCACCGGGGCCATCTCCTCCGGGTTCGCCGTATCCGCAGGGGAGAAATCCCCCCGCCGCAGGCCGGAATAGGGTAAGAGGGCGAAAAAAATATGCGCCGCCCCCTTGCCTTTTTCGCCGTCATTTTGTATAATTATCTGGATCCATTTTTGGACAACATGGCAATAGACGCTATGTAAAAAATGATGTAAGGAGCGTGACGACATGGCCGAGGAAGCCAAGACCCCCATTGCCGAGGAGGGCAAGCACTTCATCCATCAGTTTATTGACGAGGACATCGCGGAGGGTGGCAGGTTTCAGGGCATGACCGTCCACACCCGTTTCCCTCCGGAGCCCAACGGCTACCTGCACATCGGACACTGCAAGGCCCTGTGCATCGACTTCGGCACCGCCGAGAAGTACGGCGGCCTGTGCAACCTGCGCTTTGACGACACCAACCCCACCAAGGAGGACGTGGAGTACGTCCAGGCCATCCAGGAGGACATCCACTGGCTGGGCTTCGACTGGGGGGACAGGCTGTTCTACGCCTCGGACTACTTTGAGAAGATGTACGAGTGCGCGGTGGAGCTCATCCGGAAGGGCCTGGCCTACGTCTGCGAGCTGACGCCGGAGCAGATGCGGGAGATGCGCGGGGACGTGAACGCCCCCGCCCAGTGCCCCTACCGGAACCGGCCCGCGGAGGAGAGCCTGGACCTCTTTGCCCGGATGCGGGCCGGGGAGTTCCCCGACGGCTCCATGACCCTGCGGGCCAAGATTGACCCGGGCAGCGGCAACTTCAACATGCGGGACCCGGTGATCTACCGCATCAACCACATGCACCACCACCGCCAGGGGGACAAGTGGTGCATCTACCCCATGTACGACTTCGCCCACCCCATCGAGGACGCTTTGGAGTGCATCACCCACTCCCTCTGCTCCCTGGAGTTTGAGGCCCACCGCCCTCTCTACGACTGGGTCATCGCCAACTGCGATCTGCCCGCCAAGCCCCGGCAGATCGAGTTCGCCCGGCTGGGCATCAACCACACGGTCATGAGCAAGCGCAAGCTCCGGGCTCTGGTGGAGGGGGGCGTGGTGTCCGGCTGGGACGATCCCCGGATGCCCACCCTCAGCGGCCTGCGCCGCCGGGGCTACACCCCCGCCGCCATCCGCAATTTCTGCGAGCGCATCGGCGTGGCCAAGGCCTCCAGCACTGTGGAGTACGCCTTTTTGGAGCACTGCCTGCGGGAGGACCTCAACGAGACCGCCCGGCGGGTGATGGCGGTGGTCCGGCCGGTGAAGCTGACCATCACCAACTACCCCGAGGGGCAGAGGGAGACCTTCCAGGTGGAGAATAACCCCAACCGCCCCGAGGACGGCTCCCGGGAGATCACCTTCTCCCGCACCCTGTACGTGGAGGCGGAGGACTTCCTGGAGACGCCGGTGCCCAAGTACAAGCGCCTCTACCCCGGCGGCCCGGAGTGCCGGCTGAAGGGGGCCTACCTCATCACCTGCACGGGGTGCCGGAAGGACGAGGCGGGGAACATCGTGGAGATCCTGGCTGTCTATGACCCGGAGAGCCGGGGGGGCAACCCCGCCGACGGCCGGAAGGTGAAGGGGGCCACCATCCACTGGGTGGACGCGGCCACGGCTGTGGACGCGGAGTGCCGCCTGTACGACAATCTCTTTGACGATCCCGCCCCCGACGGGGCGGATAAGGACTTCATGTCCTGCATGAACCCCAACTCTCTGGAGGTGGTCACCGGCTGCAAGGTGGAGGCCTCCCTGGCGGAGGCGGCGGCCCCGGCGGGCTTCCAGTTCATGCGGGTGGGCTACTTCTGCGTGGACAGCAGGGACAGCCGCCCGGACCATCTGGTGTTCAACCGCAGCGTGGGCCTCAAGGACAGCTTCAAGCTGTAGAGGTGTTCATAGAATAAAAAAGCCCTGGGGCGTGTGAACCGCCCCAGGGCTTTGCCTATGTGTATTTTCGCGCAGTTTGCCGGTTACTTGCCCAGCTTTGCCCGCAGCTGTGCGCCCATGTCCTCATAGCCGGGCTTGCCCAGCAGGGCGAACATGTTCTTCTTGTAGGCCTCCACGCCGGGCTGGTCAAAGGGATTGACCCCCAGCAGGTAGCCGCTGAGGCCGCAGGCGTACTCGAAGAAGTAGATCAGCTCGCCGCAGGTGTAGGCGTTGATCTCGCCGGCGTGGATGATGAGATTGGGCACGCCGCCCTCCACGTGGGCCAGCAGGGTGCCGTCCATGGCCTGGGTGGCGATGAAGTCCATGTCCTTCCCGGCCAGGAAGTTCAGTCCGTCGCCGTCCGCCTCGTCCCGAGGCACGCACAGCTGATGGGCGCTCTTGCCGAAGCGGATGACGGTCTCCAGCATCAGCCGCTCGCCCTGCTGGATATACTGGCCCATGGAGTGGAGGTCCGCGGTGAACTCCACGCTGGCGGGGAACAGGCCCTTGTTCTCCTTGCCCTCGCTCTCGCCGTAGAGCTGCTTCCACCACTCGGCGAAGAACCGGACCCGGGGCTCGTAGGCGGCCAGAATCTCGATCTTCTTGCCCTGCTGGTAGAGATCGCTGCGGGCGGCGGCGTACTGCCAGGCCGGGTTGGCGGCCAGCTCCGCCTTGCGGCAGGTCTCCATCATGTCCGCCGCGCCCTTCATCAGCTGGTCCAGGTCAATGCCCGCCACGGCGATGGGCAGCAGGCCCACGGCGGTGAGCACGCTGTAGCGGCCGCCCACGTCGTCGGGCACCACGTAGGTGTCGTAGCCCTCCGCGCCGGCCAGGGACTTGAGGGCCCCCCGGGCCTTGTCGGTGGTGGCGTAGATCCGCTTGGCCGCCTCTGCCTTGCCGTACTTCTTCTCCAGCATGGCCTTGAAGAACCGGAAGGCCACCGCGGGCTCGGTGGTGGTGCCGGACTTGGAGATGACGTTGACGGAGAAGTCGTCGTCACCGATGAGGTCCATGACCTCCTGCATGCTGTCGCCGGACAGGCCGTTGCCGGTGAAATAGATGTTGGGGGTGTCCTTCTTCTTCAGGTTGTAGTTGTTGGAGCTCACCAGCTCGATGACCGCCCGGGCTCCCAGATAGCTGCCGCCGATGCCGATGACCACCAGGGCCTTGCTGTCGGACTGGATCTTCCTGGCCGCGGCCTGGATACGCTGGTACTCGGCTTTGTCGTAGTCCCGGGGCAGGTTCACCCAGCCCACGAAGTCGCTGCCCTGGCCGGTGGCCTCCTGGAGCCAGGTGTGGGCCTGCTGGAGGGGCTGGGCGTATTTTTCCGCGTTGGCGGAGCTGCTGGAGAGATCTAAACGAATCATGGGGAGTTCCTCCTTAATATATAGTAAGGGTTTGACCGTCTACGGTAAAGTATACCACAAATCCCAGCATTTGCAAAGAGAAAATCTGTCCCCAGCCGGTCAGAGCCCTTTTCCCGCCGGCGCTCCGTCCAGCCACACAGCCTCCGTCCGCCCCAGGAACAGGGCCAGGGCCAGCAGGTCTGCGCTGCCCCCGGGGGACAGATTTCGGGCGATGCACGCCCGGTCCAGATCCAGCAGGCCCTCCCCGTAGGCCGGCGGACTGGCCGCCAGGATGGACCGGGCCCGGCTCTGCACCAGCGCCAGCCCCTCCGGGCCGCCCCGGTGGAGCAGGTTGGTGTCCTCCACCTCCGCCAGGAGGGTCAGCAGGGCGGCGTCCCTCCCGCCGGGCCGCGCCAGCGCCGCCCAGGCATGACGGGCGTGGGGAAATCCGGCCAGGGCCTCCCCCCGGGCCCCCGGTGCGCCGTAGCGCTGCCGGGCCCGCTGGCCGTGGCTGCCCGCCGCCGGCGGGAGGCCGGATTCTGCCAGGGCGGCGGCCCCGGCGAACACATCTCCGCCCCGGGCCAGCCGGGAGCCCATGGCCGCCAGGATCAGTCCGAAGGCGTACACGGCCCCCCGGTGGGTGTTCACGCCGCCGGTCTCCGCCAGCATGACCCGCTCCGCCGCCAGACCCGCCTTCTGGAGAGAGCCCATGCAGTCCGCCCTCTCCAGGCCCAGCGTCACAGCCCGCCGGAAGTAGGGCAGAAGGCTGCGGGCGGAGCGATGGAAGAGGTCCCGGTCCATGTCTTGGTGGGCTCCCCGGTTGTTCCGGTCCACCAGGCCGGGCTTGGGGGTCTGGTCCACCTCCTCCAGCAGGGCCTGGACCGCCAGCTCCGCCAGGCGCTGGGCGGCAAAGTCCTCCAGCAGAGCCTGAGCGGCCTCCTGCACGGCGGGCAGGCCGTGGGCGCGGCTGCGGGCGCAGGGGGCCGCCGGCCCCCCGCAGACCAGACAGGTCCGGGGCGCGGGCCGGGAGAGCTTGCCGCCGTCCGGGGCGATCACGTCCATGTCGCAGAGCCGCCCCGCCGGGGACCTGCTCTCCAGGTCCATGGCCAGGGCCTTCAGCTCCTCCGCCGGCAGCGAGCACACCAGCAGGGCCTCCAGCCCTGTTTTGCGGTCCGTCACCTCCTGGTGCAGGACCCTGCCGCCCAGCTGGCGGCGCAGGGCCTCCAGCCCCTCCCAGAAGGCGAAGTCCCCCAGCCGGGACCGCTTCACCGGCCCGGCGATGTTCATCGTGAATCCCAGCAGGGGCAGGCCGTAGGCCGCCAGCAGACGCCGCTGGGACGCGGCCCGCAGGTCACGGGCGCAAAGCACCTCCTGGAGGGTGATCTCCCCCATGGCTTGTCCATCTCCTCTCGCGCAAAAAAGCAGCCACGACAGGCTCTGTCACGGCTGCTTTCCTGTTAGTACAGCGCAGATTTCCCTCTATGCAGGTGCTGTAAAGGGAATCAGCCGTACACATCAAACCCGTACTGACTGGGGGCGGGCACGGCGGCCAGCATATCGTTGATGAGCGACTCCGCCTGGCTCTTCATGACGTCCATGCTCTTCTTCATCACGGCGGTGTCATAAGCCGTCTCAAATTGCAGCTGGCTCATGCTCATGCTGGCGGCGGCGATGCTTTCCATCATTGCGGTGATCTCCTTTCCTCAGTTTGGGGCAGCGGGACAGGGCCCGCTACACTCAAAATATCGACTTTAGGCCGAAAAGCTTAAGGCTCTCGGACAAATTTTCCCGCGGTCCCCCTATAGGGCGGGCCGGCAAAAAATGATTATCCCGGCAAAATAGCTTGCCGGGATAATACGGGCTGTTATCGTTACAGCTGGTTCAGCTGCCGCAGCAGGACGCTGGCGATGTTTTCGCAGGAGGCCTGGATCTTGACGGCCCCGATGTTCTGGGCCACCATGGGCATCCCGTAGACCACGGAGGACTCCTTATCCTGGCCGATGGTGTAGGCTCCGGCCTTGCGCATCTGGAGCAGGCCCTCGGCGCCGTCCCGGCCCATGCCGGTCATGATGATGCCCACCATCCTGCACTTGACCTGCTCGGCCATGGAGAAGAACAGGGCGTCCACAGAGGGGCGGTGGCCGCTGACCTTCTCGCCGGAGGCGCAGCTGACCGTGTAGCGGCCGCCGCTGCGGACCACCCGCATCTGGAAGTCCGCCGGGGCCAGCAGGGCCAGACCCCTGCGGATCTCGTCCCCGTTCTTGGCCTCCCGCACCTCCATCTGGCACAGGCGGTTGAGCCGCTCCGCGTACATCTGGGTGAAGCCTGTAGGCATGTGCTGAACAATGACCATGCCCGGGATGTCCGCCGGCAGGCGCTTGAGCACCTCCAGGGTGGCCTCGGTGCCGCCGGTGGAGGCTCCCAGGCCGATGATAACCTGGTCCAGAGAGGGACGGCCGCCCAGGGGACTGGGGGTCCCGGGGGCGGCGGCGCTCACGGGCTTGATGAGCGAGGCCGGCGTGCGCCGCACGTTGGCCCCCGCCGCGGCGTGAACCTTCTGGGTGAGAGCGGCGATGAAGGCGTCGTTCTGCCCCGCCTCCGGCTTGCGGACAAAGTCCACCGCTCCGGCGGACAGGGCGTCAAAAACCCGCAGGTTCAGCGAGGAGACCAGGATCACCGGCAGGGGCCGCTTGGGCAGCAGCTCCTTGAGGAAGTCGATGCCGCTCATGCCGGGCATCTCCACGTCCAGGGTCATCACGTCCGGCTGGAGCTGGGCCACCTTGGACATGGCGTCCCGGGCGTTGAAGCCGGTTCCCACCACCTCGATCTGGGGGTCCTTGGTCAGGCCCTGGGTAATCAATGTCCGGGCCATGATGGAGTCGTCCACCACCATGACGCGGATTTTTTTATTGGCAGACCACATAGCTATGGTTGTTCTCCCTTCCCAGGATTCTCCTATCCAGGGGCGTCACCGCTTCTGGAATGTGGAGGGGGCCACGGTCTGGTAGGGGGCGTCCTTACCAAGATTTTCAGAGTGGCTTATCATCAGATAGCCGCCGGGGACCGTGGCGTCGTAAAAGCGCCGCACCAGGGCGTCCTTGGTGGGCTGATCGAAATAGATCATCACGTTCCGGCAGAAGATGATGTCGAATTTCAGCCGGAACTTAATGGGATCCATAAGATTGAAGGTCTGGAAGATGACGTTGCCCCGGATAATAGGGGCCACCGCGTACTGCTGCGTCCCCTTCACAGGGACAAAGTACCGCTTCTTCCAGTGGGGCGGAATGGTGTCCGGCAGCTCGTAAATCCCCTTCTTGGCGGAGGCCAGGGCCTTCTGGGAGATGTCCGTGGCCAGGACGCGGGTGTCCCACTGGGGGGCCTGCGCGCCCAGATAGTCCTTTATGTACATGGAGATGTTGTAGGGCTCCTCGCCGCTGGAGCAGCCCGCGCTCCAGATGGCCAGCACCTTGTCCCGCTGGTGGCGGCGGATCATCTCCGGCAGGACCACCTTCTCAAAAAACTGAAAGTGCTCCTGCTCCCGCATAAAGAAGGTGTAGTTGGTGGTCAGGCGGTTGAGCACCAGCTCCATGTCCCCCTGGTCCTGCTTCTTGAGCAGCTTGTCGAGAAAGGGGGTGAAGCTGGAAAAGCCCTGCTGGGTAACCAGGGAGGAGAGACGGCTGGTGACCAGCTGCCTCTTCTGGCTCAGATCAATGCCGTACTGGCCGTGAATGAATTTTACAAGCCGGCTGAAATCATCATCAGAAATGGTGTTGAGGGGCATGGTTCCCGCTCCTTTCGATTTATCTTATCCGTGCAGGAGCAGGCTGCAGTCCAGCACAAGCATGGTGGCCCCTTCCGGCAGGGAACACATGCCGCTGATGAGCTTCTGGGGGTTCTGGGTGGGCATGGGCAGGATGCTGTCCCGGGGGATATCCGCCATGCGCTCCACGCCGTCCACCAGCAGGCCCACCACGTTGTTTTCCACATTCACCACCATGATGCAGTGCTCATCCTCCGGCATCTTGCCCAGGCGCAGGCGCATGTCGATGATGGGGATGAGCTGGCCCCGCAGGTTGATGATCCCCCGCACGTAGTGGGGCACCCGGGGCAGGTAGGTGATGGTGTGGTCCGTGATGATCTCCACCACCTGCTCGGCGTCAATGCCGTAGAGCAGGCTGTCGGAGACGCAGATGAGGTACTTGTCGGACTGGCTCTCCGCCGGGATCTCCTCGGCGGGCGGGGTATCGCTCTGCTTGGCAAACAGTACATTTTCCTCAGACATAGTTGATAGGCTCCCTTCTCTCCGGCGGTATCAGAACGCGTCCTGGGCGGCGTTGTACAGGTTGGCAATATCCAGAATGATGCTGATGCTGCCATCGCCCAGAATGCTGCATCCGGTGATGCCGTAGTTTTTAATATTGAAGCTGTTGACGTAGGCGGGCATGGGCTTGACCACGATCTGCTGCTCACCCATGAGCTCATCCACAAACAGGCAGTAGGACCGCTCCCCGGCCTCCACCCACATGAGGATGCCCTCCTCGATATTGTCGCAGCCCTGCTCCATCTGGAACACGTCCTTGGCCCGGATGATGGGGTAGAAGCTGTCCAGGAACTTGACCATCTCGCCCCGGGCGGGATCGTGGATGACCTCGGCGTCGGAGACCTTGACAGAGGAGCGGATGTTGTTGATGGGGATGGTGAAGATGGACCCGCCCACGGAGACCTCCATGCCGTCCATAATGGCCATGGTCAGGGGGATCTTCAGGGTGGTGGTCATGCCCTTGCCCCACTCGCTGGTGATGGTCACGGTGCCGCCCACCTCGCCCACGTTCTTCTTCACCACGTCCATGCCCACGCCTCTGCCGGAGAACTCGGTGACCTCGGTGTTGGTGGAGAAGCCGGGCATCATGAGGAAGTTGAGGATCTCCTTCTGGCTGTACTCCTGGTCCGGGTCCGCCAGGCCCTGGCGGATGGCCTTGTTGAGCACGGCCTGACAGTCCGCTCCCTTGCCGTCGTCCTTGATCTCAATGATGACCTCGCTGCCGGTGTGGCGGGCGGAGAGGATGATCTCGCCCACCGGGTCCTTGCCCGCAGCGATGCGCTCGGCCTCCGTCTCCTCCAGGCCGTGGTCCATGGAGTTGCGGACGATGTGCATGATGGGATCGCTGATGCCGTCCACGATGGTCTTGTCCACCTCGGTGTTCTCGCCGATGAGGGTGAGCTTGGCCCGCTTGTTCAGCTTCTTGCTCATGTCCCGGACAATGCGGTTCATCTTCTGGAAGGTGCTGGACACGGGGACCATGCGCAGGGACATCGACACGTCCTGGAGATCGTCGGTGAGCTTGCGCAGCTCCCGGGCGGATTTGTTGAAGTTGTCCAGCCGCAGGCCCTTCAGATCCGGGGAGGCGGTGACCATGGACTCGGTGATAACGATCTCGCTGACCACGGCCATCAGCTGGTCCAGCTTGGTCAGGCTCACGCTGATGAGGCTCTCCTTGGCCGCGGCGGGCTGCTTGGCGGCCGGGGCCGGCGTGGGCGCGGGGGCGGGGGCGCCGCCGGCGGGCGCCGGAGCGGGGGCGGGGGCCGGCGCGCCCGCAGCGGGGGCCTCCGCTGCGGCCGCGGGCTGGGCAGGGGCCTCCTCCGCCTTGGCGTCCACGCTCTGGAAGGAGCTGACGGAGCCGGCGGCGTGGACGGCGGGGATGGCGCTGTCCCGCTCCTGGGCGGTGTGGAACCAGACAAAGAAGCCCTGGTCCGCGATGATCTCGGAGGTGGTGGGATCGTTCTCCACATTTTCCGGCACGCTCAGATAGTCGGCGCAGTAGTCCTTCACCCCGTTGAGGAGCATGAAGGCCCGCAGGTTCTCCATGCCGCTGCCCTCGTCGAAGAAGACCTGGATGCCGAAGGGGTAGGAGGGATCCGCCGCCGCGGGCGCGGCGCTCTCGGGGGCCTCCCCGCCGCCGGAGGCGGGCTTTTCTGCCGCCGCCGGCGCGCCGCCGCCCTGAATTTTATCAATCAGACTATTAATTTTATCCACGATACTGTCGATAGAATCGGAGAGCGGTTGCCCGTTTTCAACCTTTTCAATCTCTCCCCGGAAGAAATCCACCGCCTGGAAGAGCATGTCAAACAGCTCCGGGCGCAGCGTCTCCGGCACCACGTCAATCCCCTTCTCCCGGATAATGAAGAACAGGTCCTCAATCCGGTGAGCCACCGTCATCAGGGATGGGAATTCCATCATGGCGGAGGAGCCTTTGATCGTGTGCATGATGCGAAAAATCTCGTTGACGCTGTCCTGAGAGAACGTATCCGCCTGTTCGGCTGCCAGCAGAATGCCGTCAAGCTGTTCAAGGAGCGTATTCGTCTCATATAGGTACATATCAAGGATGCTGTCGTTGCCGCTGCCCATAAGTAAACGCCACCTTTTTTTGTATTTTGGGTATGCGCGGGAGAACCCGCCAAAAAGGGCATACTACCCCCGCGCTGACTTCATCAAAGAAGTTATCGGCAGGGCAGGAGAAAAAATTAAGACATCAACCAACTTTTATTGAATGAAATGGAGTGTCGCCAATGCCAGATCTGCTTGGTGTAACCAATCCGGTCCCGGGGCACGACACAGGCAACATCAACCGCAACCTGCCTAACGTGCCCAATGACCCCCGCATACAGAACGCGCCGGACCCCACCCGCGTCAGCGGTCCGGACAACCGCACGGAGCGTCAGGACAACGGCGACGCCGCCGGCAGCGAGCACACCCTGCGCTATGACTCCAACTATCTGACCTTCCTTCAGCGCCTCAACGACACCCCGGGTCTGGCCCAGACCATGACGGAGATCCTGCGCTACTACCAGGGCACCGTGGTCTCCTCGGGCATCGGGGAGGGCATGGCCGCGGACATGGCCGCCCTGCTGGAGATGCTGAAGATGGACGAGGGGGAGCTGGCCAAGTTCTTCAAGAACCAGATGGACGCCGGCAACCGGTTCACCGGCCCTCTGTTCGCCATACTGCGGGAGGCCTACGGCACCGGCTCCTCCGAGGTCATGCGCGGCTCCATCCTCCAGTTTCTCAAGCGCTACAGCGACTACAGCTCCTCCCAGCATGTGCAGGGCAATCTGCTGCGCACCCTCACCCGGCTGACCCGGTCCATCCCGGCCAGCTTCGGCAACCAGCTGCTGGGCATGGTCAGCGAGCTGGAGGGGAAGATGGCCTCCGGGGACCGGGCGGGCAGCCTAAAGCTGCTCCAGAGCGCCATCATGCCCTTTCTGGCCAGCTACACCTCCAAGACCAACGACATGGGCCTTTCCCGGTCCCTCATCTCCATGCTGGCCCTGGACGTGGCCCGGTATGAGAACGGGTCCAGGGAGGGGCTTCTGCAGGCCTTCCACCAGCTCAACGCCCACTCCACCCTGCGGGAGAAGCTGGGCTCCCTCAGCGACGCGGCGCTGCTGAATCTGGCGGAGCACAACAGCTTCACCAAGGCCGCCGAGCAGGACCAGCTGGCGGACCAGCTGGCCCGCACGGCCCAGCGGGCCCTCCGGGGCGGGGCGGGGGCGGAGGCCCAGGACGCCTTCCGCAGCATTGTCTCCGCCTTCCTGGTCAACGAGAGCGTGTATATGCCTCTGCTGCACCTGATTTTCCCCCTGGAGTGGGATGGGAAGATGCTCTTCAGCGAGATGTGGGTGGACCCGGACGCGGAGGAGAACCTGAAGCGGGGCAAGGGCCATCAGGACAACACCATCCGCTTCCTATTCAAAATGGATATCCAGAACCTGGGCTTTTTCGACATCGTGCTCACCTGCCAGCGGGACAACGTGGATCTCCAGCTCTTCTGTCCCCGGACGGTGTCCCCCTTCGCCGGGGTGGTCCAGGAGGAGATGACCCGCATTCTCAGCGAGAACGGCATGAAGCCCAACGTGGTGCAGGTGCAGGAGATGGCGAAGCCCCTGGCCATCTCCGCCGTGTTCCCGAAAATCTTTGAAGGAGCGAACAGTATCGATGTCAAGGCGTGACAGTTCCCAGGTCCCCTCCGGCCGGGCCGTGGCCCTGCGCTACGACGGCGGAGACGGCGCGCCGGTGGTGGTGGCCTCCGGCATGGGGCACCTGGCGGAAAAGATCGTGGAGGTGGCCTCGGAGAGCGGGGTGCCGGTCTACGAGGACAACTCCCTTGCCACCATGCTCTCCCAGCTGGCGCTGGGGCAGGAGATCCCGGACTCCCTGTACCGCGCCATCGTGGAAATCTACGTCTATTTTCTCAAGTTTGATCCCAATGACCCAGAGAGATCCCGCCGGGAGCGGGAGGCCATTGACAAGCAGCCGGCCCCCGCCCCCCGGGCGGAGACCCACAGCGCCCCGGGCGGCTCCGCCGCCCAGGGCCAGAGCGCGAAAGGAGCGACGTGATGGAACGCATTTATCTCATTCTGGACAAGGACGGAAATCCGGTCGCCCAGGCGGTGCTGGAGTCCCCGCCGGGCTCTGAGGTGGTGCAGATGCGCCTGACCCGGGAGTCAGACGTGGACTTCGTGAAGCTGGGCGACGTGCAGCTGATCGGTCTGGAGAACAACTGCGTGAACAAGCGGGGCACCGTGACCATGCAGCGGGGCGAGCGGCTGGTCATCAAGCCCGGCGCGGTGCTGGGCGCGGAGGCCCGGGAAAACCTGCGCATCAAAACCGACTTTCAGAGCTTCATGTACCCGGTCACCGGCCGCTGGAAGGGCCAGCGGCCCATCTGGGGCCACGATCTCAGCTGCGGCGGCCTGGCCTTCTACTCCGAGAGCCCGGCCCTGAAGGCCGGCGAGGTGGTGGAGGTGGTGCTGCCGGTGACGGATGAGCCCCTGCTGCTGCACCTGCGGGTGCTGCGGGAGCTCAACAGCGACAGGGAGGGGCTGCTCCTCTACGCATCCCGGTTCATCGACATCTGCCTGGACGAGGAGGTGTCCATCCGCAAGGCTGTGTTCAGCATCCAGCTCAACGCCCCCCGGTCCGCCAACGACGTGTAGGGCGCGCCGGTCACAGCGCGCATTCCGCGTGCTTCCCGTGAAGAAAGGAGATCAAACTATGCACCAGACATACCGCGCCCGCTGGAGTACCCGGGCGATGAGCCTCCTGCTGGCCATGGCGATTCTGCTGGGGCTGGCGCCGGCGGTCCCGGGACAGCAGGCCCAGGCCCACTGGTCTGACGCCTACCTCAACCAGCTGGTGGAGTGGGGCTTTATCCGCTCCGATCAGGCCAACGCCCCCACCGAGGAGCTGACCCGGGCGGACTTCATGTCCATTGTCAACCGGGCCTACGGCTACCACGTGCCCGGCGAGACCCCCTTCACCGACGTGAAGGAGAACGACTGGTACTACGACGACGTGGGCATCGCCTATACCGCCAAGTACATCAAGGGCACCTCCCCCACCACCGTCTCCCCCCAGGACACCCTCACCCGGGAGACGGCGGCCACCATCCTGGGGCGCAACATGATGCTCCAGGAGTCCGCCGGGGAGATCCTGGGCTTTACCGACGCCCGGGACATCAGCTCCTGGGCCCGGGGCACCATCAAGTCCTCCCTGGAGCACTACCTGGTCTCCGGCTATGACGACGGGACCTTCCGGCCCCAGAAGGACCTCACCTGGGGCGAGATGGCCTCCATGCTCACCAGCATCGTGGGCACCCCCCTCCAGGAGGCCGGGGACTACGCCCTGGGCGGCGTGTTCGGCAACGTGACCATCACCGCCCCCGGCGTGACCCTCCGCGACAGCATCATCAGCGGGGATCTGTACATCACCGGCGGCGTGGGCCTGGGCGACGTGAAGCTGGAGAACGTCACCGTCCTGGGCCGCATCATCGCCAGCGGCACCGGCGAGAGCGAGAGCGGCGGGGCCAGCATCACCCTGCGCAACGTGGTGGCCGACGAGCTTCTGGTGGATAACCTCCAGGACAACTACGTCACCCTCAAGGCCGACGGCATCACCGAGATCGGCCGCACCACTGTGCGCACCAGCGCCTACATTGAGGACAACACCCCCGACGGCATGGGATTGAAGTACATCTCCCTGGAGGGCGATCCCCCGCCCGCGGAGGGCGAGGAGGGGGCCGAGGACTACGTGCCCGTGCAGCTGGATCTGGCCGGCCGCATCGAGGAGGTAGTCAACCGGACCCCCGGCTCCCAGGTCCGGGCCGCCAAGGGCACCGTGGCCAAGCTGACCGTGGACGAGGCCGCGACGGAGTCCACCGTCATCATTGACCGGGGCGCGGAGATCAAGGAGCTGAATCTGGACACGGGCACCGCCGTGTCCGGCGAGGGCGACATCAAGAAGCTCAACGTCAACGCCCCCGGCTCCACCGTGACCATGCTGCCGGACGAGATCTACATCCGTCCCGGCATCACCGCCGTCATCAACGGCCAGGTCATGGACTCCACCGCCGCCGAGGAATCCTCCCGTGAGCCCATGATCCTCTCCGGCTACCCCACGGTCACCGACATCGCCCCCAACTCCGCCACCGCCACCTTCGCAACCAATAAGCGGGGCACCATCTACTGGGCGGTCAGCGCCATCACCGACGGCTCCGTGGGCGAGGACGATCTCATCAAGCCCCCGGCCTACGGCTCCATCGCCATACAGACCGGCACCGTCATCTCCCCCCAGGGGGACACCGAGGTCACTGCCGCCCTCACCGGCCTCACCGCCGACGGGTCCTACTATCTCTCCGCCGTGATGGTGGACGACAGGGGCCAGCGCAGCCCCACCAAGGTGGTCTCCTTCACCACCCCGGACAACACCGTGCCCGCCTTCAACACGGGCTATCCCTACATGTCCTCCACCTCCCCCAAGGACAGCGTGGCCGTGGTATCCGCCAACAAGGACTGCGTGCTCTACTACGCCCTTATGCCCCAGAACGCCCAGGCGCCCACGGTCAATGAGCTGAAGGCCGCCGCCGTCTCCGGTGCGCTGGGCTACGGCGTGCGCACCCTGGAGAAGAACATCGAGGACACCTTCCGCATCAACGACAGGCGGCTGGAGGAGAAGACCACCTACACGGTCTACTTCTGGCTGACGGACGCCAACGGGGCCAACAGCTCCGCCATTGTCCCCCTCACCTTCACCACCGCCGACGAGACCCCGCCGAAGTTCATCGTGGAGCCCACCCCCACCCCCACCAGCCCCACCAGCGTGGACCTCACCTTCCGGCTGGATGAGGACGGTACGGTGTACTGGGTGGCCGTCCCGGCGGGGACCCCCTACCCCTGGCCGGAGCCGGGCACCAATCAGGAGACCGCGCCTCTGAACAGCCTCTACGCCATTTTGCAGGTGACCACCGGCATGAACAAGGGCACCAACGGCCTGTCCGGCACGGTCCGGGCTGTGATGAACCAGGACGGCACCATCAGCGTCACCGGGATGCTGCCCGAGCAGGCCTACGACTTCTACTACATCGCCAAGGACGACGCGGGCCCGGATAAGAACTACTCCGCCGGCGGCGTGAAGAAGATCACCATTCACCCCTCCGACGGCACAGGACCCATCGTCCGCCAGTCCTTCACCAAGCCCACCGTGGGCACCACCGAGAACCCCACCTCCGATACGGACATTGTCCTCACCTTCTCTGAGGACGTGAAGTACAACGGAAAGGGCGGCAGCAGGAGCTTCCTGGAGATGTGGGACGATCTCCAGAGCGCCGCCAGCGAGGCCGAGCGCAAGAGCGCCCGCGACAAGCTCACCGCAGTTCTGCAAGCCACCATCACCCTCTATAAGATCGTGGCCAGCTCCAGCAATCCCCCGCCCCAGGAGGGCTACACCACCTACCACCCCGACACCACCAGTTTCCCCTCCGAGTTTACCCTGGACTACACCCAGGTCACCATTGAGCGGGGACAGAACGGGGCCGTGGTGCTCACCTTCCCCAACTCCGGCCTGCACCTGGAGAACGGCGGGCAGTACTGCTTCAAAATCCACGACATCATTGACACCTCTACCGAGCGGAACCCCCTGCGCGGCAACGGCGTGGTGGACTTTATCACCAACAACACCAACCCCGACGGCAGCAACGCGGAGGACCACTTTGTCCCGCCCTTCACCGTGGAGCCCGCCATCCTGCGCTTCCTCACCGACGACGAGACGGTGGGCATCGCCCGGGGAGATGGCCCCTACAAGCGCAAGGCGGGGGCCATCACCGATACGCTGGACAACGTGGACTTTAACTTCCACGTGACCCCCGAGTCCACCTCCACCGTCAACCCCACCCTCAGCTTTGATCTGCTGTTCTTTACCAACACGCTGTGCGCCTTTGACCTGTACTATCGGGTCCTTGACGACAACACCGGCAAGGCCGACGGCGCAGGAAACCTGTACACGGCGGATCCGAAGTACGCCCTTGCCCGGTACTCGTCCAGCAAGAGCGGCGGCGATCCGGTGGTCAACGGCATCAGCCAGCCGGACCCGAACGGCTGGGTCTACCTGGGCAACAGCGGCGACGTGCGGCCCATCAACAGCGAGGATTGGCGCGGCCGCTCCCTGGGCAAGTACTTCAACGGCTGCGACGCCACCAGCTTCCCCATCCTAAAGGAGCTGGACGAGGACATGCGCTACCAGTTCGTCATCACCATGACTAAGGTGGGCACCCTGGGCGGCGAGAATGACCGCCCCCTGTGGGATGATCCGGTCCGCTTTGAGGTCAACGCCGCCTCCGGTCAGGCCAACCAGCTGGATGCTCTGGCGGGCAACAGCGGCATGCCCAACCGGGCCGACTGGAACACCTACAAGGATGTTGACGGCAGCAGAGATGTGGGCCGCTGGTGGAATCCCAAGGTCAAGCAGGAGCAGAAGACCCTGGAGATGGAAAAGGAGTTCAAGGACGAGCGCCTGCCCCGCTTCGCCGACAATAACCCCATCTTCGCCAGCGTGACTGACACGGAGGTCAAGATCCAGATGGCGCTGAAAACTCCGGGCTGGGTCTTCTACGCCATCAGCCCGGCGGTGACCAGCACGTCCAACAACGCCAGCAAGGTCCAGGCCACCCGTAAGCTGAGCCCGGATGACAACGACTACCTGATTAATCCCGACACCGGCATGGCCAACGTCATGCCCGTGCCAGGCAACGACGCCCTGGTGTTCATCGCCTCGGACAAGAACGCGCCGCCTCCCACGGACGGCTCCGTGCCCATGCCCGCCTGGATGAAGGGCGGAAAAGGGGATACGGACGATCCGGCTCTGCCGAATCTGATCGAATATCCCACGCCTGAGAATATCACCGATGGGACGGCCAACGGAATCAGCCGGAGAGGTTCCGTGCAGACCACGGACACCCTGGAGCCGGAGACGGTGACAATCAGCAATCTGGATCCCAACACCACCTACTATCTGTACTGTGTTATCCGGGGCAACTCCACGGAGGATCAGTCCCACGTGTACATCTATCGGTTCACCACAGATAAGGCCGCCAAGCCCAAGCTGAACCTGACGCTTGCGGACACTGGCGATGGCAACCAGGATTTCGATACCCTGGATACCGCCTGTACGGTAAAATATCAAATGTACACCAAGGATGTAGCGAGCCAGATCTGGATTCTCAACCAACCGCTTGCGAGCTTTGTGGATCCCACTGTGGGCGGCGTGAATGCGCTTCCCCCGAACTATCAGAACTACACAATTTTGCAGGCGCTGACCACCACATACTCCAAAAGCGTAGCCGAGGTGGGCAAAACCCCCGACACCTATCTGCCCAACCGCCCGGGAGACGATACCTTCTATGAGGACGGCTATTCTGTGTTTGACATCTACGCCAACGATGACGCCAGACAGAGGGTGTACCAGCTGATTACCAGCAGAGCCGCTACAACGCCGGATGGAGTAGAGAGCGATTCAGACCTAACCAGCGATTCTAAGGCCCAGGGCTCTGTGACCACCAGGGGTGACAGCGTTCCCGTCACCGGCCCCCAGTCTCTGGCGGACGCAATCGAGGAGGACAACACCTATGTCGTCCTGGCTTACGCCATCGCGCCCCGCAAGCCGGGGGATCCTCCCGGAGACCATCAGAGGGCCGGCTTTAAGGGAGCCGATCCGGTACAGAAGCCCAAAGGCGGCGCACCAAACCTAATCGACTCCCTCACCCTGGATCTTTCCCTGGCAAAGGGGAGCAACGGTTACAACGGTTCCCTTGTGCTCACCTTTGATAAGCCTATTTACACCGCAAAGAAAGAGCCGATTGACAGCGATGCTTTCAAGAGCATGATGTCCAAACCCCCCTCTTTGGGGGTCACAGTCGCACCGACAGGAAACGGCGACGTGGCGGTCTCTGCTTACCAGCTCTCCTTCACGCAAATGAACTCCACGCAATCCATTAGAATCAGCGGGGATCCAGCGCGGATCTATAGCTACGGCGGCGCAGAGGCAACAGAGGACTTGACCATTAGCCTTAGAGAGGGAAATGTTGATGGCAGGAAACAGGTCTATCTCTTTGTGGAGTGGGGTCATCCTGGAGATAAGGACTACGCCTTTTGGGATACTCCCAAATTCTGGGTTGACGAAATCCCTGTCGACGGAGCCGTCAATCTGGAGGGACTTTCGCTTTCGTCAACCCATCAGAGCTGGAATGACAAGCCGAGCGCCACTCCGGACAATCGGCCATACGACTACTCTATTACACTGGATGTGAATGATATAGTCACCTTCACAGCTACAACAGAGCCCGCAGATGGAACGGAAAACGCAACGATAGACTGGGCGGCGGTTGGAAATGGAGCAAACGCTTTTGAGTTTACCTCGGGGACTAAGGCGAAATCGGTGACGATTAAGGCATTGAACGCAACAAATTCGAATCAGCCTGTATTCCTCACCTGTACAGCCCAGAATGGCAGCAGGACCATCACGAAGACCATCCGCGTCACCATCAACCAGTCCCCCACAATCACCGGACTGAAGCTGGGCGATCAGGAGCTGAAGCCCGCCGCCGACGGCACATACGCGGCGGAGATGCTGTACACCGCAAACAACAACAAGGGACAGGAGCTTGCGGTAGAGCTGAGCGGCGCGTCCGAGGAGATGCTCAAGAACGTGAAGCTGACCGTGGACGGAGGCAAATCCGCCAAGAACGGCAAGCCGCTGATGAAAGTCGAGCCCAGCGGAAACGTGGTAACATTGACACCGGATCCCACCCAGATTGCATACGCGGTCAACGAGGCAAAGGGCGATCCTGTGGTTGCCACCTTCACCATTGGCGTTGCGGGCAGCAAGGATGACAAGGAGACGCTGAAAATCACCCTGAAGCTCAAGCAGGGAGACAAGAGCGATTCCGGCATATTCAGTCAGACGCCAGCAAAAAAGAAGTAACTCACCCCACGGGAGCGGGCCTGCGCCCGCTCCCGCTTTCCCTGCGGGGGAAGCGATGAAAAGGAGGGCTAACCCATGAAGAGCACCACAGCGCGCCGCTGTCTGAGCCTGCTGCTGACCCTGGCGCTGGTCTTCTCCCTGGCCGCGCCGGCCCGGGCGGACGAGACCACGGAGGACGGCGGCACAGGCACGGAGGATACCACCTTAAAGGACATAACGCTCACCGGCCCTGTTGGCGACAACCGGCTGGAGGAGGGAGCGCTGGACGGCACCTACACCCTGAAGCTGGAGGCGCCCGTCACCAACGGGGAGCGGGACGGCATCCAGCTCAACGCCGTCCTGGAGCCCCAGAGCAACGCCACCCAGGGCCTCCACGTCTCCTGGTCCTCCGACAAGCAGGACATCGTGCAGGTGGAGGAGCTGGAGAACGGCCGCAAGGCCACGGTCATCCCCCAGGCCCCCGGCGACGGCGCTACAATCACCGTCTCCGCCGGAGACGATACCAAGCGGGTGACCAAGACCATCAGCGTCACCGTCAGCGGCATCCAGCTCAGCGACAGTCTGGCAAAGGACGGCATCACCGTGGCGGAGAACGCCTTTGAAACCATCAAGCTGGGCACGGACTTCTTCCTCTACGGAGACGCCGAGGGCGGCACGATCGAGGTCTCTGTGATGAACAACAAGAACAGCGTCATCCCCCGGGTGGAGGCGGACAACTCCATCACCGTGGAGGGCATCAGCGCCGACGAGGCCACGGTGGTCATCACCGTCACCGTCCCGGGCAAGTCCTATAAAGAGGAGTTCCCCGTGAAGGTCACCGCCAGCAGGTCCACCATCGAGTACACAACCGGGGTCAGCGCCAGCGAGCCCCTGAAATTCTCCGAGCTGGAGGCCAGGATCAAGGCCCAGTGCAAGGAGATCACCGGCGGCGAGCTGGCCTCCATCACCGGCGTGACCGTGCCCACCGCCCAGGGCACCCTCTACCTGGGCTACAAGTCCGAGGCGGACACCGGCGCGGGCGTGGCCGGCAGCCAGCCCTACTACGCGGACGGGGCGGTCCGGGGCCCCTACATCAAGGACATCACCTTTGTCCCCAACATCACCTTTGCCGGGGAGAAGGCCACCATCCACTACACGGGCATGAACCAGAGCGGCCGGTCCTTCAAGGGCGAGATCGTCGTGACCCTGAAGGAGACGGAGACGGACGTGTCCATCACCTCGGACCAGGGCAAGCCGGTGGACCTGTCGGCGGCGCTGTTCAGCAAGGTCTGCCAGAGCGAGCTGGGCTCCCCCCTCAGCTACGTGATCTTCACCCTGCCCCCGGTGAGCCAGGGCGAGCTGTACCAGGACTATAAGGGGGAGGGGGACTACGGCATGAAGGTCTCCTCCACCCAGAAGTACGGCCAGAGCGAGATCAATGACCTGACCTTTGTGCCCGCCCCCGGCTTCTCCGGCACGGTGCGCATCGGCTACGCCGGCTACAGCGTCTCCGGCGGCAAGTACACCGGGGAGCTGGTCATCACCGTCACCCAGAGTCTGGACGCGGGAATCGAGCTCTACGACGACGGCCGGGGATACATCACCTTCTCCACCGGCAGCTTTGAGAGCTTCTGCTCCGCCGCCACCGGCGCACGGATGGGCTACGTCTCCTTCACGCCTCCCTCCACCACCCAGGGCAATCTCTACTCCTACTGGCGGGGCGGGGACAACCGGGGAACCCTGGTGACGGCGGAGGACCGGTACTACCCCACCGGCGCGCCCCGGGTGGAGCAGGTGACGTTCGTGGCCGCGGAGGGCTTCCACGGCACGGTGCGGGTGCCCTTCCACGGCGTGAATATCGACGGCAAGGAGTTCTCCGGCACGGCGGAGCTGAACTTCCAGTCCAGCGGGGCCGGGGATGTGAGCTACTCCTGCGCCCCGGGTGGATATGTGAAGCTGGTGACGACGGACTTCAACAGCCTGTCCATGGCGCTTACCGGCCAGCGGCTCCACTACGTGGTGTTCAACGCCCTGCCGGATCTGAACCGGGGGACCCTCTACCACAACCGCACCAGCGCCGGGTCCATCGGTACCCGGGTGACCACGGCCACCAAGTACTTCAACAGCGCCACCCCCTATCTGACGAACCTGTCCTTCTGGGCCAAGGAGGACTTCCGGGGGAGCGTGGAGGTGCCCTTCACCGGCTGCGCCGTGTCCGGGGAGACCTTCTCCGGGGTGATGGTCGTGAGCAGCACCTCCGGCGGCGGGAGCGGCTCCAGCGGCGGCAGCCGGGTGAGCTACGTCACCTCCGGCCGCCAGACCGTGGCCTTTGACAGCGGCGACTTTGACGCGGCCTGTCAGGCGGCGGCGGGGTCCTCCCTCAATTACCTCCGCTTCACCCTGCCCTCCTCCAGCCAGGGCATTCTCTACCTGGGCTACCGGGAGGGGGAGCCCACCCGGGCGGTGAACGGGTCCGACAACCTGTACCGGGGCGGCGAGATGTCGGTGTCCAACGTGACGTTCATGCCCGCCGTGGGCTTCTCCGGCGTGGCCTCCATCCCCTTCACCGCCTGGACCATCGGCGGCTCCCAGGTCAGCGGCACGGTGGAGGTGACGGTCAAGGCCGGCACCGGGACCCTGACCACGGTGCAGTACGCCACCTACGGCACGCCGGTGGCCCTGCGGGCCTACGACTTCCAGGCTGCCGCCGCCGGCAACCAGCCGGTGAGCCTGCGCTTCACCGGCCTGCCGGATGAGAGCCAGGGCAGGCTGTACTATCAGTACGTCAGCCCCGTCCAGTACAGCTGGCAGGCGGACGTCACCACCGACTACAGCCTCAGCGGAGACCCGTCGGTGTCCAACCTGACGTTCCTGCCCAAGGCGGGATATACAGGGGTGGTGAACATCCCCTACACGGCCACCAACGCCGACGGCAGCACCTACTCCGGCAATCTGCGCATCACCATGGAGCGGCCCGGGGCCTCGGCCTACTTCCGGGATCTGGCGGGGGCCGCGCCCCAGACCATCTCCGCGGCGGACTTCCTCCACGATCTGGGCGTGGTCAACGGCATGAGCCCCAGTCAGTATGGCCCCAGCCTGTCCATCCGGCGGGGGGACTTCTGCCTGATGCTCTGCCGGGCCTTCCAGTTTAACGCGGGCAGCGGCACGGGCCGGTTCTTCACCGATGTGCCCGCCGGCGCCTACTACGCCGACGCGGTGAACACCCTCAGCGCCCTGGGCATCGTCAACGGCACGGGCAACAACCGCTTCATGCCCAGCGCCTCCATCTCCCGTCAGGACGCGGCCCTCATGATCCAGCGCACCCTGGCCGCGGCGGACATGGACCCGGGCAGCGGCTCGGCCAAGGACCTCAACGCCTACGCCGACGGCAGCCAGGTGAACAGCTACGCCCAGGGGGCGGTGGCGGGCCTGCTCCAGCTGGGCCTGCTGCCTGTCAGCGGGAACCAGCTCTCCCCCCGCGCCGATCTGACCCGGGCGGACATGGCTGTGCTGCTCCACCGGGCCATGACCCAGTGATGGGCGTGAAAACCGAAACAGAGCTGATTGCGTGAAAAGCGGCAGCCGGCAGTCTGAGATAGACTGCCGGCTGCCGGCGTATGTGGGGCTCCCCGTCTGCGGGAGCGGGGGGCGTCACCGCTGGGGCATCTGGAAGCCGTCCAGGGCTCTGTTGAGGAAGTCGTTGAAGGGCTTCATGGCGCGAAAGACCTCCGCCGCCGCGTCCGCGAAGGACAGCTTCAGCTCCCGGGCCAGAAGGGGGGTGTCCACGCCGCCGGTCAGGTCCGGCACGTCCGAGGCCCTGCCGCTGCGGATGTCCTCCCCGTAGAACTCGAAGCTGAGGGGGCTCTGGGCGAACAGGTGCTTTTTGTAGTCCCGCAGGTGATTGACCGCGATGCGGAACACCCAGGTGTCGAAGGCGCTCTCCCCCCGGAAGGAGGACAGGCGGGTCATCACCTTCACCAGAATGTCCTGGGACGCGTCCTCCGCGTCGTGGAACGTGCCCAGCATCCGCAGGGAGAGGTTGAAGACCAGCTCCTGCACCCCGGCCAGCGTCTCTTCCAGGGCCGCCCTGTCCCCGCCGGCGGCCCGCTGGACCAGGGTCTCCTTGTTTATCTTTGTGTGCATAATAACACCTCCTATGGAATTAGACGGCCCGGCCGGGGATCTGTGACAGAAAAATTTTTTCAGCCCCTTTTTCTCTCCGCTGTTTGTCCCCATTCTACCACAGGGGGCGGCCCGGGAAAATAAAAATTTTCTCCAACAGGAGAAACCTTCGTCCTCTTTATCCGACTATACAGGTAAGAGCGCAAGAAAAGGGAGGGATCAACCTTGCAGGATCAACAGATCGTGGAGCTCTACTGGCGGCGCAGCGAGGAGGCCATCCGGGCCACGGCGGACAAGTACGGCCCCTATTGCCGCACTGTGGCGAAAAACATCCTGGCGGACCCCCGGGACGCGGAGGAGTGCGTAAACGACACCTGGATCGGGGCGTGGAGGGCCATGCCGCCCCACCGGCCCAACCGGCTGCGGCTGTTTCTGGGCAAGATCACCCGCCGCACAGCCTGTGACAGGCTCCGTGCCGGCATCGCGCAGAAGCGGGGCGGAGGGGAGTACCCGGCGGCCCTGGAGGAGCTGGGGGAGTGCGTGCCAACGTCCCCGGGGGCGGATCAGGCGGTGCTGGACCGGGAGCTGGAGGCGCTGGTGAACCGCTTTCTGGGCGGACTGCCGGTCCGGGAGTGCAATGTGTTTCTCCGGCGGTACTGGTACGTGGAACCCCTGGAGGCCATCGCCGGCCGGTATGGGCTGAAGGAGAACACGGTGAAGACCATTCTCCGCCGCACCCGGGAGAAGCTGCGGACTTATTTGGAAAAGGAGGGAATTCTCTTATGAGGGAACAGGAGCGGCTGTTTGACGCGATAGGGAATGTGGACGAGAGGCTGCTGGAGCGCAGCGAGACATGGGGACGGCGGGAACGGCTCCGGGACCGGCTGGCCTGGACCGCAGCCGTGGCGGCCTGCGCGGCGGTGGTGACGCTGGCCTGGATGTGGCCCGCACAGACAGACCCCGCCCCGCCGGAGGGACCGCCGCCGGCAGTCACCCCGGAGCCGCCTGCCCCGGAACCGCCCCCCCGTCTGGATGGGGAGGAATACCACCTGCTGGCCTTCCAGACGGAGGAGGCCGGCGTGTCCATGGATTGGCCCGCCTTCAGCATCTGGTACAGCGAAGCGGACTACTACATCTACCAGCCCCTGGGGTCCTGCTTCATCCGGCCCCGGACCCAGCCCGAGGGCCTGCCTGCCTCCCAGCTGGAGATCGCCCACTACAAGGACAGCACCCTGGAGGAGGCCGTGGCCCTGCGGCGGAAGCACGACGAGCTCTGCTACGAGACCGTCTTTCTGGTGGACGAGAACACCGCCGGCCAGGGCGTGGGCCTGCCGGAGAACGCCGCGCCGCTGTGCCTCGTGGCCAGCGACGGCACGGATTGGGACGACATGCAGTCGGAGACCTGGTTCGTGGAGGACGGCCAGGGGGGGGTATTCTCCCTCAGCGCCAGCTGCTTCCTGGAGGCCGTGGAGGGCTTTGGGGCCCGGTTTTACGATATGGTGTGCACCTTCCAGGTGGAGACCGATGAGGACGCGCCCCCCTGGCGGCTTGCCATGGAGAACGCGGTGATGGACCTGGCGGAGGCGGTGTTTGCCGGAGATCTGACGGGGGTGGAGAGGCTGCTGGCCCCGGAGGAGCCGGTCCAGGACGTGCTGGACCAGGCGGAGGGCGCCAGCGCGGCCGGCTTCAGCTACAGCGTGTCCCCGACGGACGCCGGCTTTGCGGCGGAGGCCGCAGTGAAGTTCCGCTCCGGCGGGGAGGAGCCCTACCGCTATCTGGAGCTGTCCCTCTTCTGGGAGGAGGGGGAGTGGCGGGTCAGCCGGATAGGAATCCGGGAGTAGGCCCTGTTCGCGCCTGTTCTCCCTGATCTCCGGGGAAGAAAGGGGAATCTCAACCTGGGTGGGGCGGGGGACCTGCTGACCTATCCTCCGGGGGACCGGGCCTGGGACAATATAAAAACAGAAGGTATAACAGCTTTCGCTGAATACCTTCTGTTTTTTCGTTTTAGGCGTACAGCCACCCCGGGGGCAGATCGTCCGCAGACACCAGGGGCTCCTCCGGATAGGGGGTCCAGGGGTGCTCCTCCTCCGGGACCGCCGGGGGCGTCTCCCCGGGCGCGGCGCTCTCCGGGGATTCGGCAGGACCCTCCGCCGGGTCAGACGCTTCATCGGGGGTCTCCGCCGGGGTCTCCTGCTCCTGGGGGAGGACGGCCGGCGTGTCCGTGCGGCCGTTGGAGGCGAAATATGTATAGCCGTAGAACTGGTCCGGCTGGAGCAGCTGGCCGTAGTAGTAGGCCATCAGCTCCGACACAGTCACCAGCTGGTATCCCTGCTCCTGGAGCCAGGGCACCAGTACAGCAACGGCCTGGGCGGTGCTCTTATAGGTGCTGTGCATCAGGATGATCTCCCCGTCCAGATTCGGCAGGCTCTGAACGTAGTCCACCACCGTCTGGGCGTCCTGACTGCGCCAGTCCTCCGTGTCCACGGTCCAGGTCACCATGGTGCGGCCGCTGGCGTACTTGACCGTGCTGTTCACCGCGCCGTAGGGGGGGCGCACCAGAGTGGGGGCGCGGCCTATGGCGCTGATAAAGGCCTGATCCGCCGCGTCCAGCTCCGCCAGCATGGTCCTTTTTTTCATCTTGCTCAGGTCCCTGTGGGCGTTGGAATGGCTGGCGATCTCACAGCCCAGCTCGTCCATCCGGACCAGGGGCTGGGGATACTGGGCCACATTCCGCCCCACCTCAAAGAAGGTGGCCACGGCGCGGTGCTCCTCCAGCACGTCCAGGATGAGGTCCGTGTATACCTCGTGGGGACCGTCGTCGAAGGTCAGCGCCACCATGGGAGCCGCCGGATCAATGACGCGGACGTAGGGCTCCTCCTCCACAGGCTCTGCGGGCTCCTCCGCAGCGGGGGCCTCCTCCATGGGGATGTTCTCCTCCCCGGGGACGCTGTCATCTCCGGGAGGCGCCTGGGTATGGAGGACGCTGGACTGGATGGAGCCCTCCTCCTGGGGCGGGAGGGGCGCGGCCCTGCCCACGCAGCCGATGGCCAGGAGGAGGAAAATGCTCAGAGCAAGGGAGATAAGTCGGTTCATAGAATGGGACTTCCTTCGACAGTATTTGACAGGATCCATTATCCACCCTTTTGCCCGGAAATGCAAGAGGAAATAGGTTACAGTTCGGTGATATTTTTGTTACACATCGCTGAGGGTCAGCTGCCAGTGCGGCGGACTTATTGACGAAAAATAGTTGCGCAGAAAAGAAATATTTGGTATAATGACGAAAAATGGCAGATTGTTCCAGAATGTGGAGGGAGTATCTGTATGGATATGCAGTATTGTGAGGCTGCTCTGGCGCAGTTTAACAGCAATCTGGGCCTCAATTTGGCAAACTTTATTCTCAGCCTTTTCTGCCTCGCGCTGATCTTTGTGGAATGGTATGTCAGCGGAAAGTCAGGCGTCCCTGCCCTGAAGGCCGCCGTTCTGCTGGGAGGGATCGTGACTTTGTTTGTCTGCCTTCCGCTGCGGTACGCCCTGCCCATCACGACGGCCGCTCTTTTTGCGCTGCTTCTGTGCAGGGGCGTTGTTCGGTATGGGAAAAAGGCTGAACTGATGGAGAAAATTCTTCCAGACGAGATTGAGCTTCCCCCACCAGCGGACCTGGGGTTCACAGTCTCCCGGGAGTTCCGGCAGGCGGAGGACTGCGTGGTGGAAGGACGGCCGCGGGAGGCCATCACCCATCTGAACAACTGCCGCGGGAGAGTCCTGGCTGAGCCCCGCTATGCCATCTGCTATGCGGACGCTCTCATGCTGCTGGGCAACTACAAGGGTGCGCTGGGAAAGCTGAATGATCTGCCGGATGGGCGTCTGAAAAAGAAGCGGGTCTTCAAAAATGTCATGGTCAAAAGGGCTGCTTGCTACCACGGTCTGAACGATTATGTGAATGAGCTGGCGTGCTACGACGCTATTTTAGCCCGGGGCTACAAGCCGGAGAAGTATTTTTTCCGGCGGGGTCGGGTCAAGGTGCGGATTCTGGAGGTCCGGGACTGTGTCCCGGGGGCGGCAGAGGTGGTGGACCAGGTCTTTGGGTCTCAGGAGGCGTTTATCCAGTCTATCTTCGCGGATTTTGACAAGGCTCTGGGCTATGACAGAGACTGTGAGGCAGCGGTGCTCTCCTACAAGGGGGCCTGCCATATCCACGTCCAGGAGTATAAGACAGGATTGGAGCTGCTGGCAGAGTCACAGAAAATCAATCCGTATTTTGCGAATACCTACATATATATAGGGCTGCACTGCTACCATGGCAAGGATTTTGACCGGGCGATTAAGGCGCTGGGGAAGAGCACTGACTATGAGGGCATATCCGATGTACCGTTCTACTATCTGGCGAAGATCTATTATGAGAAAAAGGACTACGATCAGGCTATCCGCTGCGCATCCCAAGCGCTGGCCGTCTTCCCTCAGCGGTGGAAGTGCTTCCGTATCCAGGGGGACTGTTATAAAAATATGGTCATGTATACAGATGCAATCGCTTGCTATACAAAGGCGCTAAGCCAAACGCAGGATGCTGACTGTTATTCTTCTCGGGCTATTTGCTATTATAATGGAACCCCAAAGGCAAGCGCAAACGCCTACCGTGATATATGTGAGGCAATGAAATCAAAGGACTGTCCTGCCTATCGTTTAAGGGCGCTAATCTACCGGTCAGAAATGGAGCGAAAAAAGGGCGTCAAAAAAGGAGAAGCGGAGCTGGATGAGATGCTCTCTCCCTACAAAGGGAACAAACAAGACTCCAATGAACTTGGCGTTATATGCGCTCACTATGGCGCTGTAGAGCATGCCATATTTTATTATGAAAGGGGACTGGAACATGACCCCACGAACAGCACGCTCCACTATAATCTTGCACTGGAGCTAAAAAAGCTGGGGGAGTTTTCATCGGCGGCGGAGCATTTACAGGCGGCCATCGCCAATAGCCCTCCCAACGCGAGAGATATAAAATATTACAAAGAGCTAATCGACTGCTACAGAGAACTCAACGACTCAGATAATGAGATGAACACATTGCTCCAGATGGAAGAGGTTAACCACTTTTGTGCTGAAATCAACCGGAAAAACGGGGACGCAACCTATCATCTAAAAAAGTACCGGGCGGCCGCGGCCTACTACCGGGCGGCGCTGAGATACACGGATTCCAGTCCCGCTGTGTGCAATAACCTGGCCTGTGCGCTCTATTATCAGGAGGAATACAAGGAGGCTGTCCAGCAGCTGAACCGGGCAGTCAGGATGAACAAGAACTACGCGCTGGCCTACCACAATCTGGGCAGCTGCTATCTGCGGATGAGTACGTCAGGGAGTGAGCGAACAGCGGCGGATAAAGCCGCAGAGAGCTACCGAACCGCCTGCGCCCTGGACAAGGGTCTGACCGCCTCCGCCCGGATGCTGGCGCATATGGACCCACAGGACATTCAGATGATGATCGACGAGGGATAACCACCGCAAGTGCCGGTACGGGCTGACGCCGCACCGGCACTTATGATCGTACTGTCCTCTTAGTTCTCCATATGCTTACCCAAAAAGGCGGCAATGGTCTGGGCCAGCTTGTACTCCGTCTCGCCGGTGACCTGGGGCTCGCCGTCCTCCACGAACAGCACCAGGCCCAGCACATCCCCCTCGGAGATGATAGGCGCGGCCACGGCGGCGCAGTACTTGTCCCCGGACTCGGTGACAAAAATTCTTCGCTCGTCCCCCGTGTGCTGGTAGATCTTGCGGTCCTCCATAATCTGCTCCAGCTGAGGGCTGATCCGCTTGCCCAGCAGCTCCCGCTTGCCGCCGCCGGCCACGGCGATGATGGCGTCCCGGTCCGTGACCGCCGTGATGGCGCCGCAGCTCTTGGACAGGGTCTCACAGAACTGGGCTGCAAAGTCGTCCAGCCCGCCCATGAGGGAATACTTCTTAAAGATAACCTCGCCGTCCCGGCTGGTGTATATCTCCAGCGGGTCGCCCTCTCGAATACGCATAGTGCGCCGAATCTCCTTGGGAATGACCACTCGTCCCAGATCGTCGATGCGGCGCACAATTCCGGTTGCTTTCATTCTCGATTCCTCCCATATCTGCCCGGCAAAAGCCTGGCAAAAAAATTTCGATGCTTTGGAAAACATGGATAGTATCCGCAGATATGGGGAACGTATGCAGTTTTTTGGCTGGATTTCTTTGCCTGTCGATATCAAAGCCCTGCGGCCGGCGGATTGAAATGACACTCCCCATTTCAATCCGCCGGCCGCGCCTGTTTTCCCCTACTCCGCCTCCATGATCTTGATCTGATCGGCGGTGTAGCTCGTCTCGCTGAGTACGATATCCGTGATCTTTGCCACATCCTCTGTCTGCAAGCCGTCCTCGGCGGCGGAGACCACTACGCTGATGCTGTTCTCCCCCATAAAGGCCACGCAGTCGGCGTAGCCCTTGGCCACCACCAGGTTCTCAATCTGCCCCTCCAGCATGGTGTATCCGGCCAGGGTCTGGATGGCCTGGTTGGCCTCGTCCAGAACGGCCTGCTCCACATTCTCCTGGCCTGCCGCCTCCCGGAGAATGGACAGGGCGTTGTCCCGGGACTGCTGGCGGCTGAGGCGGGCGGTGTCAAAGTAGGTGGCCGCCGGGGCGGACGCGCCCTCTCCGGAGGCCAGCGTCTCATCGGCCAGAGTGGGCACGCCGCCCACCAGGGTAGCGTCCCCCAGCACCTTGGTGGAGCCGCCGTCCTCCTCCTGGCCGCTGACCGGAGCGGAGGGCTCGCCCTCAGCGATGTTCCCCGCGTAGCGCCAGTTGAGATAGACCGCCGCGCACACAAACAGCAGGACCGTGGCCACCACGGCGTTGCGCTTCCATTGGTTCCTCATGGTTTCATTTCCTCCTCGATGACCGTTTTATACAAATATTAATTGCCGGAATTGCTGACGCCGCCTCCGGAGGCGGCGCTCCACTGGACCACGGCGATGCGGTCCGCGCCCAGGCCCGTCAGAGCGGCCACCGCCTCCACCACCTGGAGCCGCACGCCGTCGCTGCCGCCCCCCTCGCACACCACCAGCGCCCCACGGTACAGGGGATACTTCTCCTGCGTGACCACCACGCCGCCTGTGCCGGACACGGTGTCCGACGTGCGCTCGTAGGTGTCCGGGTTCTGGGTGGGGCCGGAGTAGCGCAGGCTGGTGTCCTGGGCCAGCACCAGCTCCCCGCCGCTGTGGAGCGTGAGCATCACGTCCACCCGGCCCACACCGCTGATCTTGCTTAAAATCTCCTCCATGGCCCGCTCCGTATCCGCCAGATTCTCTCTCCCGGCAGGGGCGGCGCTGCCCGCCTCCGGCAGGGCGGAGTCCGGGGAGGACCCGCCGGGCTTCCTGCTCCCGGGCCAGGCCAGCAGCGCCGCGCCCAGCGCCACCACCAGAAGCACATACTTGTAGCGGCCCAGTATCTCCAAGGGCTTTGTCAGCTTTCGCTTTGCGTCCTCTCTGTCCATTCGTTTCCCTCCAGCCAGATCGTTTTTTCGGCGGGAATGCCCACCTCCTCCTCCACGCACACAGCCAGCTCCCGGCTATAGGGGCCCCCGATGACCACCCGGTCAGGCAGGGGAATGCCGCTCTCTCCCACCGCCGCCGTCACTTCCACACGGCAGGCGAGGCCCAGCTGTTTTGCTTTGTCCAATATATATGCCTCCGTCCTGTCCTCTATGATTGCTGACAGGACCTGCTGCTGATTTTTTCGATATACCGCCGCCTGCTCCTCCGTCCGGATCTGAAACGCCCCCGCCTCCAGCGCGGGCCCCTCCCAGTCCATCCCGGCCAGAGGCCGCAGAACCGCCAGGGTCAGCAGCAGCCCGCCGGCCAGCCGCACCATGGCCTGCTCCCGCCCCTGGGGCGCGAGCTGCCGGGCCAGACCGGAGGCGAAGGCCGTGAGCACGATGCCAAGCAGCCAAGCTCGCATGGCGCGGATCCCCCCCTTTTGAGCAGTCATACTTTTCTTTTTGAAAAAAGAAAAGTATCAAAAGAAAAACCTGAGAGGTGCGATATGAACTGCCGAAGCCAAAGAGGGGCTGTTCACGGCGTCACGGCCAGCACCGAGGTCATCAGGGACACGAGCAGCAGCAGAGCGGAGGCGGCGGTCATCGCCAGCACCAGGCCGAAGGCGTCCCCCAGCATGGACAGCAGCTTCACCAGCTTTTTCGGCCCCACGGCCGCCGCCACCAGGGACGCGGCCTGATAGAGGGCGTACTGGCACCCCAGCCGGAGCAGGGGCAGCAGGCACAGTCCAGCCACGGCCAGTGTCCCCAGGGTCCCCACCATGCCCCGCATCAGGCCAGCTCCCGCCAGCACGCTCTCCGCCGCGTCCGACAGGATGCTCCCCACCACGGGTACGGCGGCGGAGAGGGCGGACTGGGCCATCTTCACCGCCTGGGCGTCAGCGGAGCCGGCCAGCGTGCCGCTGACGGTGAGATAGGCGGTGAACAGGGTCAGAAGGCCCCCCAGAATCCAGCTGACAGCCTTTTTCAGCAGATCCCCGATCCGCTCCATGACCTCCCCCTCCAGCACCGCCCCGGCGGCCGCCGCACCGATGTACAGGTACGCCATGGGCAGCAGCAGCCGCTCAATGACGGTCAGCAGCACGTCGGAGAAGAATACCGCCCCCACCTGCCGTGCGGCGGCGGCGGTGACGCCGCCGGAGGCCGCCTCCGCCGCCGCCATAGCGGGCAGCACCGCCTTGGACAGCTGGCTCAGCTCCACGATGGTCTCCCGGCCCAGGCCGATGAGGGCGCTCAGATCCCCCGCCGCCATGGCGGTGATCCACAGGGCCCCGGCGGCAGACCCGTAGCGGCCCAGCAGGTCCCGGCCCGCCGGCGCGGCGCTCTCCAGGGCCCCCAGCAGCACCACGCCCGCCATGATGGCCCCCACCGCCCTCAGTCCGGAGAGGAGATAGCCCCTGGCCGCCTCCGCCGCCCGGGCCCCCAGCGCCTGGAGGCCGGAGAGAAGGCCGAATGCCTCGGACGCGTCGCCGCTGACCTGCTCCGCCGCCTCCGGCGCGGCCCGCACCAGCTCCGGCGGCAGCGCCGGAGCTTCCGCCGCCAGGGCCTGTCCCCCCAGCAGATACAGCGCCAGCAGGAAAAAGAGCGCCGTCCATCCCGTGCTTCTCACAGCCGTTCCCCCCTATGCAAAGTATCCCAGCAGCAGCCCCACCACCGCCTCCAGCAGCGGCAGGGCGATCACCAGGGCCGCCACTGCGCCCGCCGTCTCCACCGCCGTGGCCAGGGCCTGGCTGCCCCCGTCCTTGCACAGATCCGCGCAGAAGCGGGTCACCAGGGCCGCCGCCACCGTGCGCAGGAGCACCGTGACATACACCGTCTCCACCCCGGCCCGTTCAAAGAGGGACCGCAGTTTGTCCAGCAGAGGCGCGGCCGCGCTCAGGCACCGGACCAGCACCACCGCCACAATGGCGGCGGTCAGCAGCAGGGCCTGCTCCGGGGTCTTTTTGCGCAGCAGAGCCACCGGCGTCAGGCACGCCGCGCACAGAACCGCCAGTTTCAGTAAATCCATGGTCCCACCCTAAAAACCAAACAGCGTCTTAATCAGCTGGAACAAGTCGCTGATCTCCCGCACCAGCATCATCATCACCACCACCAGCCCCGCCAGGGTGGTCATCAGGGCCTGCTCCTCCCGGCCTGAGCGCACCAGCAGCTGGTTGAGCACCGCCACTACAATTCCAATGGCCGCAATCCGAAAAATCAGGTCAATATTCATCACTCATATCAGCACCAGGATCAGCAGAGTGGCCCCCGACAGGCACAGGGCCGCAGTGACGCGCCCCTGCTGCGCCTGACGGGCCGCCTCCTCCCGCAGAAATCCGGTCAGCTCCTCTCTTGTTTCCTCAATGGCGGCGGAGAGACACGCCCCGCCCGCCGGAACCATAGCGCCCAAAGGGGCCAGATATCGGTCCAGGGGCGGGGGCAGGCCGGCGGCCGCCCTGGCCCAGCAGCCGGGCAGGCCCTCCGTCTCCTGCCGCTCCAGGGCCTCCGCCAGGGGCTGCCACAGCCAACGTGCGCCCAGGCCCTCCATCCCCGCCAGCAGCGCCGGCAGGGGGCGGCGGCGAAAGCGAATCTGGTAGTCCAGCACCGCCAGATCCTCCAGCAGCGCCCGGCCCAGCCGCACAGGGAGCAGCTGCTCACGGCGGCGCAGCAGGTATCCCCCCGCAGCGCCCAGCAGGACCAGGGCCGCGCCCAGGGCCCTCATGGCAGACGCTCCACCCGGCTGCGCCGGTTTTTGCCACGGCCCTCGATGACCACCGCCCGCCGGAAGCCGCCGCTGGAGAGCAGATCCCGTCCGATGGGCCTGTCCTCCAGATCCCGGAGGGAGGCGGCGTGGACCGTGGCCAGCAGCGTCACCCCGCAGCCCACGGCCGCGTACACCGCCTCCACGTCCGCGCCCAGCGCCACCTCATCCAGCGCGATGATCCCCGGGGTCATGGCCCGCAGGAGCATGGGCACCGCCAGATGCTTGGGGCAGCCGTCCATCACATCCGTGTGACAGCCCACCTCCAGCTGGGGCCGCCCCCGGTGGACCGCCGCCAGCTCCCCCCGCTCGTCCACCAGGGCCACCCGCTGGGGCGGGCACACCGCCGAGCCCTGGCTGAGAAGCCGCACCAGATCCCGCAGCAGGGTGGTCTTGCCGCCCCCGGGCGGGGAGAGGATCAGGGTCCCCGCCGGGCGGCCATCCTCCACCAGCTCCGGCAGCACCGGCTCCGCCACGCCCTCAAAAACCCGGGGGATGCGGATGGCCAGGGAGCTCACGTCCCGGACGCCCTCGTTGGTGCCCGCCCCCGGCCCCGTGGGCAGGGCCGTGCCGCACACGCCGATGCGGAAGCCCCCCGGCGCGGTGAGATAGCCGTGGGCCATGGTTCCGGCGGCAGTGTAGCGGGAATACTCCGTGGCCCGGTCCAGCACCTGCTCCAGATCGCTGCGGATGACCCTGGTCTGGGGCAGGGCCGTCTCCCCGGCCGGCGTGGTCAGATACAAGGCCCGTCCGATTCGCAGCCGCAGCTCCTCCGTCCGGGCCTTCTCCCGCTGGCTGATGCTCATTGCCGCCGCCCGCAGCCGCCCCGGCAGCAGCGCGCAGGCGTCCTCATAGCGGGAGGCCGCATATTCCTCCGTCATGGACAACCCTCCTCTGTCCGTTCTCTTTGTCACACTCTATGAGGGCTCGTCCGAAAATATGCCCGGCGAAACAAAAAAGGACGGGCCTCTGGGGCCCGTCCCGGATAAAGATGCGTTTTTTTGTGCGCTCAGATGCAGTACAGGGCAATGCACACATACTGGAGAATGCTGCCCGCCAGCACAAACAGGTGCCAGATAAAGTGCATATACCGTCCCTGGGATTTGTAGAAGACGATCCCCGCCGTGTAGGCCACGCCCCCCGCCACCAGCAGGCCCAGCCCCAGAGGGGGCAGGGCGGCGATGATGGCCCGCAGCGCCGCCACGATCAGCCAGCCCATCAGGGCGTACAGGGCCAGGCTCACCTTGTCAAACCGCTTGAGATCAATGGCGTTGAGGGTGATGCCGATCACCGCCAGGGTGGTGTTGGTCAGAAACAGCATCCAGCCGGTCTGCCCGCCCACCACCAGCAGGGACATGGGGATATAGGTCCCCAGGATGAGCACAAAAATGGAGCAGTGGTCCATCACCCGCAGCACCCGCTTGATCTCCGGGTTGCGCACGGCGTGGTACACCGCCGAGGCCGTGTACAGCAGCACCAGGCTGACGCCGTAGGCCGCCATGCTGAAGGCCGTCTTTGCCGAGCCGGTCATGATCCCCCGCGCCACCAGGGGCGCCGCGCCCGCCAGGGCCAGCAGCGCGCCGACGCCGTGGGAGATGGCGTTGGCCCGCTCCTCGCCGGGGCTCTGCATACGGTGCATTGCTTTGCTTGCCATAGTATCCTCCTTCTGCGATTTCAAAAATCGCCATATCTAATATTTGATATTAGTATACATTGCTTCTGCGGATATGTCAAGTATGCCCCGTGAATTATTTTTTGATGTTTCATATTGCATTATTCCTGTAAATCGTCTATACTCTATAGCAGAAAGCAACGTCAACAAAGGAGGGCCTCTATGCGAAGCGATCAGGATACGATCATGGAGCGGATGACCCGGTGGGCGGAGGGCCTGGAGCAGTTTGACCTGCCGGACTGGGACAGTCTGCCCCAGCTGGATCTGTATATGGATCAGGTCATCCTCCTGCTCACCCGCTATCTCACGCCCATAGACCGGGATGCGGAGGAAAAATTTGTCACAGCCAGCATTATCAACAACTACGTGCGGATGAGGGTGATCCCCCCGCCGGTGAAAAAGCGGTACTCCCGGATCCATCTGGCCTATCTGGTGGTCATCTGCACCCTCAAGCAGAGCCTGAGCATCTCCTGCATCCAGCGTCTGCTGCCGGAGGACCGGAGCGAGGAGGCGGTGCGGCAGTTTTACGACGGCTTTGTCCGGCAGTACCGCCGCTCCACCGCCTTTTTGCGGCGGCTCCTTCTGACCGGCGGCGTGCCGGCCCTGACGGAGGCGGGTCTGCCGCCGGAGGAGGGGAATGCTCTGGCCGCCGCTGCGGCCATCTTCTCCACCCTCTCCAAGTCCCTCACCGAGTTCCTGCTCCAGGACCCCCAGGGGGCGGAGGAGGACGACGAGGATTAAACAATATACTATATAATATACGGAGGAATCCAGCCATGTTGGAAGTTGGAATGAAAGCGCCGGCCTTTACGCTGCCGGACAAGGATGGCAATCTGGTGAGCTTGTCGGACTTCGCGGGAAAGCGGGTGGTGCTCTACTTCTACCCCCGGGACAACACCCCCGGCTGCACCCGGCAGGCCTGCGCCTTTGCGGCGGCCTACGAGGCCTTCAAGGCCCTGGACGCGGTGGTCATCGGCGTGAGCAAGGACTCCGCGGCCTCCCACCAGAAGTTCGCCCAGAAGCACGAGCTCCCCTTCATTCTCCTCTCGGACCCGGAGCTGGCGGCCATCCAGGCCTACGGCGTGTGGCAGGAGAAGAAGAACTACGGCAAGGTGAGCATGGGCGTGGTGCGCTCCACCTTTGTCATCGACGGGGCGGGGAACATCGAGAAGGTGATGCCCAAGGTCAAGCCGGACACCAACGCCCAGGAGATCCTGGACTATCTGGGGGCCTGAGCATATGAGAACAGCGGCCCAGCTGCGCGGCGATCTGCGCGATATTGACCGGAGGAGCTACCCCGCCTATAAGTCCCTGGCGGGCAGCTTCGGCTTCGGCGGATACATTCTGCATATTGAACACGTCCAGGGGGACCCCTTTGCCGCCCCCTCCCGGCTGCGGGTGGAAGTCTCCCGCCGGGCGGCGGCCTTCCCGGACCGCCTCTGTCAGTCCCCGGTGGACCGGAGGGCTCTGGCGGACTGCCTGCTGCGCCGCTTTGACCGGCAGGCCGGCCGCTTCTCCTTCCAGGCCAAGGGCTCCGGCAAGAGCGGCGTGATTGCCGTGAGCCGGTGCGGCCAGGAGGTGCTGGAGCGGACCGCCTGCGAGATCACGGACCAGGCGGTCCACCTGCGCTTTGAGGTGGGTTTCCCCGCCAACGGCCGGACCATCAACGCGCCGGAGCTGGAGAAGATCCTCTTCGAGTACCTGCCCGTGTGTGTGGAGCAGAGCCTCTTCTATGCCAAGCTCCCCAAGGGCGAGGCGGAGGAGGCCGTCTTTCTGGCGGAGGACCAGGCCTATATCCGCCAGGAGCTGGAGCGGCGGCGTCTGGCGGCCTTTGTGGCCGACGGCGCGGTGCTGCCCCGGGAGAGCGGCGTGTCCGACCGGCCCATGGCCGGAGCGGTGCCCTTCGCCGCGCCGGAGACCATGGCCGTGGAGCTGGACCTGCCCCACCGCGGGCGGCTGCGGGGCATGGGCGTCCCGGAGGGGATCACCCTCATCGCCGGCGGCGGCTACCACGGCAAGTCCACCCTCCTTAAGGCCCTGGAGCGGGGGGTATACGACCACGTGGCCGGGGACGGCCGGGAGTACGTGATTACCCGGTCCTCGGCCCTGAAGATCCGGGCGGAGGACGGCCGGAAGATCACCAACACGGACGTTTCCCTCTTTATCAACCACCTGCCCAACGGCAGGGATACCGTCCGATTCTCCACCCTGGACGCCAGCGGCAGCACCTCCCAGGCCGCCAACATCATCGAGGGAATCGAGTCAGGGAGCCGGGTGCTGCTCATTGACGAGGACACCTCCGCGGCCAACCTGATGGCCCGGGACGGCCTCATGCGGCTTGCCATTGCGCCGGACAAGGAGCCCATCACCCCCTTCCTGGAGCGGGTCACGGATCTGTATAAGAAGGCCGGGGTGTCCGTAATCCTGGTGGTGGGCAGCTGTGGGGACTACTTCCACGTGGCGGACAAGGTCCTCCAGATGGACGCCTACCGGGCCCTGGACATCACGGACCGGACCCGGGCCCTGCTGGAGGGCCGGCCGGGCGTGGATCCGGCCCCGGACTTCCGCCTGCCGGCGGACCGGCGGACCCTGCCCATTGCCGGCGCGGTCCAGACCCGGAGGAACTACCGGGGCAGCGGCACGGTCCAGGAGCGGCTGAAGGTGCGGCGGCTGGGGAAGACCGCCTTCTCCCTGGGGGGAGAGGACCTGGATCTCCGGTACGTGGAGCAGCTGGTGGACGGGGAGCAGACCCAGGCCCTGGCCTGCATCCTGCGCTATGTGCGGGAGCGCTGGACCGGACAGCAGGTGAACGTCCGGGAGGTGGTGGACCAGGTGGAGCGGATTCTGGAAACGGAGGGCCTGGCGGGGATCTGCGGGGATCGGACCGTTCCCTCGGGTCTGGCTATGCCCCGGCGGCAGGAGATTTTCGCCTGCCTGAACCGCTGCTGAGAGGAGGGCCCGCTGTGATAAACCGCGTCCTGCTGGAGGAGCAGCTGCGGGAGCTGCCCATTGTCCAGTATGAATTTTTTGAAACCGCCTCCCTCACCTTCTCCCAGCGGGTGCGGACGGTGTGTCAGTCCGACTGCCCCCGCTACGGCACCAGCTGGGCCTGTCCCCCCGCCGTGGGCACGGTGGAGGAGTGCCGGGCCCGGTGCCTGACCTACCCCCGGGCCCTGCTGCTGGCCACCATGAGCGAGGTGCCGGACATCGCGGATCTGGAGGGGACCCTGGAGGCCCGGGCGGACCATGAGGAGATCACCCGGCAGGTCAACGGCCTCCTCCGGGACCAGGGGACGGAGACCTACCCCCTGTCCACCGAGTCCTGCGCCATCTGCGAACAGTGTACGTATCCGGAGGGGCCCTGCCGCCATCCGGACCGGATGTTCCCCTGCGTGGAGAGCCACGGCGTGCTCCTCACCGACACCATGGAGCGGTTCGGTATCGACTTCCAGGCCGGGGGGAACGTGGTCATCACCTGGTTCAGCCTGATTCTGTACAGGGACTGAGAAATAGAGAAAGCGGGCGTGATCCTTTGGGATCACGCCCGCTTTTTTCATCATTACACCGTATAGACGTACTCGCCGTTTTTCTGGTTGACGCCGTAGAAGTCCGCGAAGGTCAGCCGGAAAATCTTGTCCAGCTTCCCGCTCACATCAATGCCGTTCTTGATGAGGTGCAGGTACAGACCGCTGTTGGAGATGTCTCCCATGGACAGGTAGCCGGTGAGCTTCCCGTCCTTCACAATGGCCTTCTTGTACTCCTTGTCCGTCTTGTGGACCATGATCTCCGCCCCCTCCGTCAGATCCAGCCGTCCAACGCTGAGCATGGTCACGCCGAAAAAGTTGCTGGTGTTCTTGAAGGGGTAGGGCTTCTCGTACACCGTGTCAATGCCCGCCATGTTTTCCGCCGCCGCCTTGCCCTGGGCCATGGCGTCCGGCCACACGCCGGAGAGGCCCGTGCAGTCGCCGGCCGCGTACACGTCCGGCGCGGAGGTGCGCAGATGGTCATCCACCGTGATGGCCCGCTCGGCGGCAATGCCGCTGTCCAGGGCCAGCTGGATCCGGGGCCGCACGCCGGCGGCCATGATGATGAGATCGCAGGGCACCCGCTCCCCGGTGGAGAGGATCACCTCGGTGATGTTCCCCGCCTCGTCCACCGCCGCGTCGCTGGCCCCGATGCCCAGCAGGAACCGGCAGCCGTGGTCCTCGAAGACCTTCTGGTACACCGAGGCGGCGTAGTCGTCGGTCTGGAGGGGCATGACCCGGGGGGCCATCTCCGCGATGGTGATCTCCGCGCCCCGGCGGCACAGGGCGGAGGCCGCGTCCAGGCCCACCAGCCCGGAGCCCACGATAAACACCCGCTTGCCCTTGGCAAATGCCTCGTCGATGGCCAGCGCGTCGCTGAGATCCCGGAAGCCGAAGACGTTGGGGGCCTCCCGGAAGTGGGGGATGGGGGGGATGAAGAAGCCTGCGCCGGTGGAGATGAGGAGCTTGTCGTAGGGGATGGCGTAGCTCTCGCCGTAGTGGACCGTCTTGGACTGGGTGTCGATTTTCGTGACGGTCTGGCTGGGGATGTGGATGATGTCGTTCTTGTCAAAGAAATCCACGCCGGCGAAGTTGATGCCGCCGGCGTCCCGCTCATGGCCCAGGAACTTGTGGAGCATGCAGCGGGAGTGGACCTTCTCGTCAATGGAGAGGACTGTAATCACGTCATGGGGCCGGAAATCCCGGAGCACCCGGGCGGCGCTGATGCCGGCCGCGCCGGCGCCGATGATGACAAATCGCTCCATGGTCATACCTCCCTCACTTCAATGGCCTTCTTGGGGCAGGCCCGGACGCAGGCGGGGCCCTCCTCCAGATGCTGGCAGAAGTCGCACTTGATGACGCGCTTCCGGTCCGGCGTAATGGCCGGAATGCCGTAGCGGCAGTTCATCACGCACATATAACATGCCGCGCACTTGTCCGCGTTATACTCCACCAGACCATTTTCCATATTTTTCTCCAGCGCGCCGCTCATGCACGTGGCCGCGCAGTCCGGAATGTCGCAGTGGCGGCAGAAGAGGGGGAGGTAGCCCCCCGCGCCGTCGGACACGATGCGGTTGCGGGACTGGGTTTCCGGATCGGTGAGGTCCAGGGCGTAGACGCTCTGGCGCAGCTCGTCCAGGCTGCCCCGGCGGGGGGTCATGTCGCTGTGGGACGCCATGCAGGCGATGGTGCAGTTCTTGCACCCGTCGCACTTGGCGGAATCAATCATAATTCGTTTCATATCAGCAGTCCCCCTCTCAGATGTTCAGGGCCTTGCGCTTCTCCTCAATGATGGCCTCCAGGGTGTTGGCGGCGCTCTTGCCGTCGCCGTCCACAATGACGCGGCCGCCGGTGAGGCCCACCATGTCCTCGGTGAGCACCTTGGTCACCAGCTTGCTGCCGGTGATGAAGGGGGGCACGCCCAGGTGCAGGGGCAGCCCCAGGGCCAGGGCGAAGGCGCCGTCCGCCAGGGCCTGCTCCTCCAGCCACTGGGCTGCGGAGAGGACCAGGGGCAGCTGGGGCAGATCCACGCCCAGCTCCTGGGCGATCTCCGTGGCCACGATCTCCAGCCGGCCGATGGCCAGGCAGGGGCCGAAGTTCAGCACCGGCGGAATGCCCAGCTCCTTGCACACGGCCCGCAGGCTGGGGCCCGCCAGCTCGGCGGCCTCGGGAGTCATGAGGCCGATGTTCTCCAGTCCGCCGGAGGAGCAGCCGGCGGTGAGCACCAGGATGTCCTTGGCGATGAGCTCCTTTGTAAGCTCCGCGGTGAGGGTGTCATGTCCATAGGCCACGCTGGAGCAGCCCACCACGCCGGCCAGGCCCTTGATCTTCCCGGCCACGATGAGGTCAATGAGGGGCTTCCAGCTGCCGCCCAGGAATGCCTTCAGGCTTCCCTCGCTGACGCCGGTGAGGGTGTTCTTGTTGCCGTGGTCCTTGAACAGGTTCATGGGCACCGCGCCCCGGCGGGCCTTGTAGGCGGCGACGATCTCGTCGATGATCCGGTCCCCGTCCTCCTGGCGGGTCTCGTAGCGGAAGGGGATGTACTCCGCGTTGGCCTTCTTGGCCACCACGTCCAGGCAGATCTGCTTGATCTTCAGCTCCTCGCAGATGGTCTCAATGCCGGGCAGGGTGCAGTTGAACTCAGAGAGCACCGCGTCAATGGCCCCGCAGGAGAGCACGGCCTCGGAGATGTAGTTGTTGCCCGCGTGGCCGTCGAAGATCTCCGTGTAGTGGGCTCCCCGGAGCTGGAGGTCCTGGCCCACGCAGGTGCAGCCCACCAGCTTGAAGCCCTTGGCCCCGGCGGCCTGGGCCTTGGCGGTCACGTCCTGGTCCAGAAGCCGGTCCTGGATGTAGGTGAACAGGGAGTGCTGGTGGCCGGTGATGAGGATGTTGATGTAGTCGGGGTCAATGACGTTCATGCCCACGGGGGCGGGACGGATCTCCGGATCCCCCAGCACCACGTCATTGAGCAGGTTGGTCAGCTGGAGGCCGTAGAGGCCCGTGGACACGCCCAGGCGCAGGCAGCTCACCAGCATCTCCGCCGGATCGGAGCTCAGATTGGTGGAGGTCTTGACGATATTGTTGAAGACCTCCCCCTTGGCGCCGCCGGGCATGATGCCCAGCTCCTTCCAGCGCTTCACCCGGGGGGCGTAGGCCAGCTTCTCCACCAGCTCCATGGCCTCGTACTCAGGCCGGTACAGGTCCGAGAGCACCGCGTCCGCCACCTTCACGCACAGATCGTACTTGTCCGTTCCCGTGACGCCAAAGAGCTCCGCCAGATGGTTCAGGGCCTTCTCGCTGCGGATCTTGTCCCTGTGGAGGCCGGTGTTTTTCAGCTGCCGGGCGGTGTTCTCCACCACGTGGATGTAGCAGCCGGACCCGGCGGCCACGGCCCGCAGGAAATTCCGGGCCACGATGGTGTCCGCGCTGGCCCCGCAGACGCCCCGGGGGGCGTCGGGGGTGATGCGGCAGGGGCCGTTGGCGCACAGGCGGCAGCACACCCCCTGGAGGCCGAAGCCGCACTTGGTTTGCTGGGTCTCCACCCGGTGGTGGGCGGTCTCCAGAGGCAGGCGGCGGATATACTCCTCCATGGGCTTATCCGCGCTGGGGCAGGTATTACGGCTGAGGCAGTCGGTGCAGTTGTTCATAGGATGGTTCCTCCTTCTATAGATGGTTGCTTGAATAGATACAGACAATCGGAACGGCAGAATCCGGGCGTTATTGGGGCGTTTCCATCCCCACGTTAAACAGGAAGTACACCCCGTCCGGGGCGCGGTAGAGGCCGGTATAGCCCTGGGCCAGCTGGAAGCTGCCCCCCAGGGAGCACACGGGGATCACCGGCGCGTCCTCCAGCAGAATGGTCTCCGCGTCGTGGAGATAGGCGTCCCGGGGCTCGGGGGACACGGCGGCCCGGGCGGAGCTGAGGAGAATGTCAAAGGCGTCGCTGGCGTAGCCGGTGACATTGTCGCCGCTGGCGCTGCAAAAGCGCTCCAGCAGCGCGCCGGCGTCGCTGTAGGGGGCGGAGAAGGTCTGGCCGGCCAGGGTGAAGTCCCCGGTGGCCGCGCCCAGCGCGCCCACCTGCTGGGGCGCTGAGCCCTCCGCCTGAACGTCCTCGGGCAGGGGCTGGAGAAGAACCAGGGCGTCGTACTCCTCCTGGCTGACCCCGCGGACAGTCACCGTCACCCCCAGCCGCTCCTGCCACATGGCCTGGAGGACCCGGGCCAGCTCGCCGGCCAGTCCGGTATCCACGTAGATATACTCCACCACTGGGAACCCGCCGCCGTTGGCATAGCCGGCCTGGGCCATCAGGGCCTGGGCCCGCAGGCAGTCCGCGTCATAGTCCCGCTGGGTGTGGCCCGTCACCACCTCCAGGCTGTGGGCGCGGAAGTCCCAGTACACCGGATCCGGCTCCGCCGGGGGCGGGGCGGCGTTGGGATCCGGCAGGGCGCCGGCCTCCTTCTCGGGGGCGTCCTCCGCAGGCCGGGAGGGCGTGCCGTAGTCGGCCACGCCGTAGGGGATCAGGCCGCCGGCGGAGCGGAGGGTGGGATCCCCCAGCTGCTCTGCCACCGACTGGGGGTCAATGGCCAGCCGGAAGGCGGTGCGGATGTTGTCGTCGTCAAAGGGGGGGCGCTGGGTGTTCAGCAGCACGCCGTAGGCGCACGTCACCGGCTCCGGCGTCCACAGGCCGCTGTCCGCCAGCGCCCGGAGGGGCTCCTGGGGCAGACCGGTGACCAGCGCAGCCTCCCCGGCCAGGAGCTTGTCATAGTCGGCCTGGGCCCCCTCCCGGGTGACAAAGCGGATCTCATCGGGTACCGCCGCGGCGCTGTCGTAGTAGGTTTCGCTGCGCTTCAGGGTCACCAGATTGCGGCTCAAATGGGCGGCGGTGTAGGCGCCGTTGGTGACGGTGGCGTCCGCGCTGTCCCCCCAGGAGCCGCCGGAGAGCAGATCGTCCCGGACAGGCATGGTCCACGCCCCGGCGCACAGCTCCGCCAGGAAATGGGCGTGGCTGCCCTGGAGGGAGACCACAAAGGTGCGCTCATCCGGGGCGGACACCCCCAGAAGGGAGACGTCCCCGGTCTGCTGCACCTGATCGTAGCCGGAGACGATGCGCATCAGCTCCCGGCGGGGGAGGTTCTGGGCCGGGTCCGCCAGGCGCTGCCAGGCGGCGGCGAAGTGGGCGGCCGTGACAGGCCTGCCGTCGGACCAGCGGGCGTCCTCCCGGAGGGTGAAGGTATAGGTGGCGTTGCCGGCAAAATCGGTATCCACGCTGTAGCTCTCCGCCTGTCCCGGGGACAGAACCGCCCAGCCGTCGCCGCCGTCGGTCCAGCGCATCAGATTTTCAAAGAGGTGGTAGAGAAGGCTCTCGCCCCCCGCCGCGGTGACCTTGGCGGGATCCAGGGTGTCCTGGGCGTCGGTGATGACCACGGTGAGCGCGCTGGGCTCCGCGGGGACGCTGTCCGGGACCGGGTCCGGCTGAGGGGAGGGCTGTGCTCCGCAGGCGGCCAGCAGCAGGCAGGCCAGGAGCGCCGCCAGCAGCCGGGCCGGCGGCTTGGTACTCTTTCTCCGCATAGGGGGCCTCACTTGGCGTCCGCCGGGACGAGGCTTCCGTCCTCGGCAAACTTCACGGGCTGAATCTGGCTGCGGGTGTGCTTGGCGATGTCGTTGAGCCGGACCATGCCCGGGTAGTCGGTGACAAAGGTGTAGGCCACCCCGTGGCGCTTGGCCCGGCCGGTGCGGCCGATGCGGTGGACGTAGTACTCGTTCTCGTCGGGCACGTCGTAGTTGAACACCGCGTCCACGTCGTCCACGTCGATGCCCCGGGCGGCCACGTCGGTGGCCACGAAGACCCGCAGCTCCCCCCGGCGGAACCGGGCCATCACCTTTTCCCGCTTCTCCTGGGGGATGTCCCCGTGGATGCACTGGGCGTCGATGCCCCGCATCTGCAAAAGCTTGGTCACCCGCTCGGTGTTGCCCTTGGTGTTGCAGAAGATCATCACCCGGTCAAACCGCTCCTGGTCCAGGATCCGCTCCACCGCGTCCACCTTGCCGTTCATGGTCAGCTCCAGGCGGTACTGGAGGATGTCCGGCTTGTTCTCCTCGTCGGCCCGGACCGTCACCTCCACCGCGTCCCGCTGGTAGACCCAGGCGATGTCCATGACCTCCCGGCTGATGGTGGCGGAGAAGAGGCCCAGGTTCTTCCGGTTCTTCATCTGGTCCAGCAGCTTGGTGACGTCGTGGATAAAGCCCATGTCCAGCATCCGGTCCGCCTCGTCCAGGATGGCGGTCCGGGTCTGGTCAATGCGCACTGTGCGCCGCTTCATGTGGTCCTGGAGGCGGCCCGGGGTGGCCACCACAATCTGGGGCCGCTTTTTCAGCGCGTCGATCTGCTTGCCGATGGGCTGGCCGCCGTAGAGGCAGACCATGCGGATGCCCGGCTTGAACTGGGCCAGCTCCCGCATCTCGGCAGTGATCTGGAGGGCCAGCTCCCGGGTGGGGGCCAGAATGACGGCCTGGACCTGATCGCTGTCCGTATCCACGTGCTCGATGATGGGGATGCCGAAGGCGAAGGTCTTGCCGGTGCCGGTGGGGGCCTTGGCCGTCACGTCCTGCCAATCCATCATGGGGGGGATGCACCCCGCCTGGATGGGTGTTGAAAGCTCGTAGCCTTTTTTCTCCAGCGCGCGCATGACCTCCGGGCTCAGGCCCAGGGTGTCGAAGCGCACGCCCTGCGTGATTTCCATATACATTTCCTCATGCTCTATATATTTCTCTGGTAATTCTGACGGGGGAGAGGCGTTTTTCAGCCTTTTCTGAGGGGATAACAGTCCTAGTTTACCATAGATCACCCCTTGCCGCAAGTGCGGCGGGGCCTTTTCCCTGAAAATTCACGGTTTTTTCAAATTCTGGAACGCCGGGAGGGCCCCGGCCCGGATGATTTCTGCATGAATCTGCATATTGAAAACCGGCGCGGGCTGTTGTATAATTCGGATATATGCGGAATTTTGCCGAAGGGGGGCGGACCATGGCGGCGCTGGAGCTGGTGGTGACAGAGGAGCAGGCCGGGCGCACGGTCAAGAGCCTGCTGCGGGGGGAGCTGGGCCTCTCCGCCGGCCGCGTCGGCCGCCTGAAGCGGACCGAGACCGGCCTCACCGTCAACGGCCGGCGGGTGTTCGTCACGGCCCTCCTCCGGGCCGGGGACCGGCTGCGGGTGGATCTGGACGCGGCGGAGCGTCCCTCCTCCCTGGTCCCGGCGGCCATGGCGCTGGAGGTCCTCTATGAGGACGAGCACCTGCTGGTGGTGAATAAGCCGGCCGGCCTGGCCTCCATCCCCTCCTCCCTCTCGCCGGAGGAGCCCTCCCTGGCCCAGGGGCTGGTCCACTACCTGGGGCCGGGGGCCTGCGTGCATCTGGTGAACCGGCTGGACCGGGGCACCTCCGGGGTCCTGGCGGCGGCCAAGAACGGCTGGGCTCACGACGCCCTGCGCCGCCAGCTCCACAGCGAGCGCTTCCGCCGGACCTATCTGGCCCTGTGCCTGGGCGCGCCCTGTCCGCCGGAGGGGACTGTGGACCAGCCCATCGGCCGGGATCCGTCCTCCGCCGTGAAGCGGCGGATTGACCCGGAGGGACAGCGGGCCCTCACCGGCTACCGGGTGGCGGCCCAGGCGGGGCCGCTGTGTCTGGTGGAGGTCCGCCCCTGGACGGGCCGCACCCACCAGATCAGAGTGCATATGGCCTGCCTGGGCTGTCCCCTGGCCGGGGACTGGCTCTACGGCGTGGAGGACCGGGCCCTCATCGGCCGCCCCGCCCTCCACGCCCACAGCTTGGTCCTCGCCCATCCGGACGGGGGCCGGGAGCTGGCGGTGACCGCGCCCCTGCCGGAGGATATGAAAACATTACTGGAGCGTTGATCTATGTCGGAGCTGATTTTTCTGGATTTGGAATGGAATACCACCTTTTACCGCAGCCGGTCAGGGGAGAGGCTCCCCTTCCACGAGCTCATCGAGGTGGCGGCCATCAAGGTGGCCCAGGACACCGGCGCCATGCTGGACTCCTTCCACAGCTACGTCCACCCCAAGGCCAGCCGCAAAATCGAGAGCCGCACCTACCGCCTCCTGCCCTATGAGCGGGAGGAGCTGCGCTCCCTCCTGGCCGCCGCGCCCTGCTTCCTGGATCTGGGCCCGGCCTTCCTGCGCTGGTGCGGGAAGGACCCGGTGTTCGTGGAGTGGGGCAACAACGACGTGGAGGTCCTTTTAAGCAACTTCGCCTTCCACCACATCTCCTTTGACGCGGACTGGCGGTGCGAGTATTTTGATTTGCAGTACGTCTATCAGAAGCTGCTGGGGGGAGACCTGGGCTGTCAGCCCTCCCTGGAGAAGGCGGTGACGGATCTGTCCATGGAGACGGATCTGGACTTCCACAGCGCCTGGAACGACACCTATTATACGGTGCTGGTCTATCAGGTGATGCTGGACCGGTTCACGGACCTGACCCTCTTTCACCGTCCGCCCAAGCAGCGGGGGCCCCTGCCCCTGTGGGAGCTGGAGCTGGGGGAGTTCGACACCCGCTGGGCCTGCAAGAACCGGCGGGAGGTGACCCAGCCGGTCTGTCCCCTGTGCCGCCAGCCCCTGTCCGCGGGCCGCTGGGTGCGCACCGCCCCCACGGAGCAGGTCCTGCGCTGCAAGTGCCGGGAGCACCGCCGCCTCTATCTGGCGGTCACCGCTGAGAAGACCCCCGCCGGACGCTGGGCCTGCAAGGCCGCCCTGTACAAGGACGCCGGCCACATCGCCGAGCGCTACCGCAAGGCCAGCCGGAAGAGCCAGGAGCGGCGGGAGCGGTCCAGCGCGTAGGGAGCATGTCTTCTTTTTCTTTCAAGAAAAAGAAGCAAAAAGAATCCTCCTTTTTCTTGAAAGAAAAAGGAGCAAAAAGAACGTTAGAGGGTATCATCAGGCTGTCGGCAGTCTGATGATACCCTCTGCGTTTTTGGCCGCTTTATTGGCGTCCCCGCTCGTCCATGTGCTCAAAGTGGAGGTTGTCTGCGGTGACAGGGTTGAAGCGGACGTTGTCCGTGCTGTTTTCCGCCCCCCACTGGTTGAACAGGGCCGCCACGTCCTCCTCGGTCATAGTCAGAAGCGCGTCCAGATCCGTGCTCTCCCAGAATTCCGCGATGTCCATCTGCATCCCGGCGGCACACCTGTCCCGCTCCCCCACGGTGGCCCCGGCCTTGTCCGGGACGTGGTAGGAGACGTCGTAGTACAGATCGCACCAGGCCAGGGCGCCGCCGTTCTCCTCACGGAGGATTTCCGGCAGATTGGCGGCAAAGCCCGGATCCTCCTCCGGCTGGCCGGTGTGGAGAGCGCGGACCATCTGGCCGTTCTCCGTACCGGACAGGAGGCAGGTCAGGGCCGCGAAGGACCGCTCCTTCTCCGTCAGCCGGACGCCGTAGTCGTTCCAGATCACATCGCAGTTAATCCGGTCCCAGGCGCCGCTGTGCTCGTTGGCCCAGTCCAGCAGCCGCTGGTTGAAGACCTCCAGGCTGAGGTCCTCATAGCCCTCCGTGCGCAGGGTGAGAAGGCTGTCATAGTCCTCCCGGGCGGCCCGGGGGAACTCCCGCGCCTCCTGGTCCGGGAGGCCGCCTATGCCCAGAGGGGACTGCCTGCGGCTCTGGTCAAGGGCCGCCTGCTCCTCCAGCGTGGCCAGCCGCAGGCCGGTGAGCGCGCCGTCCGCGTACACCGCGTACAGCTCCACCGCCTCCTCGCCGTAGGCGCTGAGCCCGGTGTGCTCGGTGATCCACCCCACCTGGGGGTCCATGATGCCCCGGACCTCCCGGCCCTGGTAGGTCATGGTCAGTCCATTCCCGTCCAGGTCCGGATCGTCAAAGGCATAGGAGAGGCCGAAGGGCGCGTAGGGGGCCAGGAGCCGGTCCCACTCCCGGGCTGTCTGCTGGGAGGACTGCCGGTGCAGCTCCTCGTCCTCGCTCTCAAAGGGATGGACCCCGTCGGAGGACTTCCCAAAGGACTGGACCAGCATCCCGCCCTCCACGGTCACGGAGAGGGCGCTGGTGGTGAGCTCCCGGGAGAGCCGGGAGAAGGCGGCCTCGTGGAGCCTCAGTCCCTCCTCCGGGGCGAGTCCCTGGGCGGCGTAGTCCTCCGCCATGGCCTGGACCTCCGCCTCTATATCCCGGTGGGCCTGCCAGTACGCCCCGGCGGTCAGCTGGTTCCGGTCCAGAACGCCCAGGGTATAGCTGTACTCCAGGCTCACCAGCCGGCGGTCCTCATCGCCGGCGGTCACGATGCCGGCGAAGAACCGCTCCTGCCAGCCGTCCCCGGTGAGGGGCTCAAAGACCTTCTGGAAGTAGGTGTGGAAGGCGTTGGCCTCCTCCGTGGCCTGGGGATCGTTGAAATAGCCCACGCTGACATGGTTCTTCCCATAGCGTTCTATGAGGGCGTAGTGCTCCGGCGTGTCCTTCTGTTTCCACAGGGCCTCCTGGTAGGCCGCCACAGTCATGTCCTCCCAGCCGTCCAGCCACAGGGCGGACAGCTCCTCCAGTTCCTCTCCGGTGAAGCTGCCGTCAGCCACCCGGGGCATGGGCTTTCGCTCCGCCGCCGAGGTGGCAAAGGCCACGCTGACGCAGCACACCAGTACAACCGCCGCCATTATGGCGGCCAGGGACCGTTTCTTCATCTTCATAATCGCACGAATCCTTTCTTCAATGGCACTTTTGCTGAAGGCGCTGGCAAAGGGGCCCAGCCCGCTCTTTTGCGCCTCCATGGCGATAAGGGTCATGGCGTAGGCGGACCGCTTGTCCCGCCCGAATCGGGCCACCACCGCCTCGTCGCAGCGCAGCTCGATATCCCGGTTGGCCAGGACCAGCATGGCCCAGGCCAGGGGGTTGAACCAGTGGACGCAGGCCGCCGCCGCCAGAACAAGCTTGGTGAGGCCGTCCAGCCGCCGGATGTGGACCAGCTCGTGCTCCAGCACATAGTCCAGCCGCTCCCCGTCGAAGGGATCGAAGTCCCTGGGCAGCAGGATCACCGGGTGGAGCAGGCCGTAGGTCAGGGGCGCGGCCACCCGGTCCGACTGGCGCAGGGCGATCCTCCGCCCCAGCCGGTCCCGGCAGCGCTCCCACAGCTCCTCCCCCACCGGCAAAGCGGTCCGGTACTCCCGGCGGCAGCGGAGGTAGGAGAGGAGGAAGAAGCCCCCGCATACCAGCGCCCCCGCCAGCCAGACCGTCTCCCAGAGGGGGACTGCGGGCGCGCCGGGGACCGCCTCTGTCTCTGTGCCGGTCAGGACCGGGAGGACAGCGGCAGCCCGCGCCGGTTCCATCGCGGCCACATTCTCCGGCGCCCGCCGGACCAGGGAGTAGACGCTCAGCGGCGAGGGGATGGACACCGGAACCAGCAGCCGGATTGCCGCCACCAGCCACAGGGCCAGAAACGTCCCCTTGGGCAGCCGGTCCAGAGCCAGGGCCCGGAGGAGGATGACCGCCAGAATCAACAACCCGCCGGACAGGCTTAACTCTAATATACCAATTGTATTCATATCATTCCAGCTCCCCCACGATCTCCTTCAGCCGGACAATCTGCTCCGCCGACAGCTTTTTCCGCCCCAGCAGGGAGGCAAACAGCTTGTCCGCGCTGCCGTCGAAGAGCTTGCCCACCAGCTCGTCCGTCTCCGCGGCCTGGACCTCCTCCTTGGCAACCAGAGGACGGCACCGGAAGCTGGGCTCCAGCCGCTCAATGGCCCCCTTCTTGATGCACCGCTTGATGAGGGTGTATGTGGTGTTCATGTTCCACCCCACCTCCTCCGCCAGCACGTCGGAGATGTGCTTGGCCGTGGCCTCCCCCTCCCGCCACAGCACCCCCATCACCTTTAATTCCGAATCAAACAGCTTGTTGTCCACGATCAGCGCTCCTTTCACACTACTGCGGTAGTTTCTCTGGATTTATACTACCACAGTAGTGTGAGACTGTCAAGACCCTTTTGTGTTTTTCGGACAGCAGAGGGCCCCGGACAAAGTCCGGGGCCCTCTGCTCCCATATGCCGGCTTTTCAGAGGATATCGTCCTCCTCGAGCAGGTGCATGACGCTGACCTCGTAGGCGGTGCGCTCCTGGGGGCAGCCCTCCACCACCTTGGTGTAAACCCGGCTCTGAACCCGGCCCTCCAGGCACAGCGTCTCCCCCACCTCCATGTGTCCCGTAATCATGGCCACCTGGCCCCAGGCGATGCAGGGGAGGTAGTCCGCCCGGCCGTACCGGCGGTTTACCGCCAGCATCATGTCGGAAATGCACCGGCCCAGGGGCGTGCGGCGCAGAACCGGGGGCTTGCAGATCACCCCGCGGAGCTGGATGCTGTTGAGATCCTCCGCCTCCGCGCCGCACAGGGACTGGGCAAAGACGGAGATGACCAGCCGGTTTCCATGGCCGCTCTTGTTGTTAAAGGAGCGCAGCTGCCCCTCCACCGCCAGCCGCCGTCCCTCAAGGGGCAGCAGCGGCTCCAGCTGCCGGGCGGTGGCGATGACGTGGAGCAGGTCCGTCTGGCCGGACAGCCGCTGGACGGAGAGGGGGAAGCGGCAGAACCGCTGGCCGTGGTTTTCGTGGGAGAGCTGGGGCTCGCCGGCCGCCGTCCCCCGCAGCTGGACAAAGTTGCGTGTTTCCTCCATATGTACGTTCACCTCATTGGTAGTCCGGTTTCGGAATCCTCGTCCCCAACCGGCTGACGCTACAGCCTATGCGCCCGCGGGGAGGGATATGACAGGAATGCACCTGCCCTGCTCCGGCTGCATAGGATGGTCGTGACCAGGAGTGTGATGACTTATGGCTTTTTCTGACCGGGAGCTGCTGGCGCGCCTGATCCAGTGCGAGGCCGGCGGGGAGGGAACCAACGGGATGAAGGCTGTGGCGGGCGTGGTGATGAATCGGGTTCACGCCCGGGGCGGGGAGTACGCCCGGGTGGGCCAGGGGAGCGTCCGCAACATCATCTTTCAGCCCTATCAGTTTGTCTGTGCCAGCGAGACCGAGGGGGGCGCCTACAACCCCCAGAACATCTATAATATGCGCCCCGAGGCGATCCACTATGAGATCGCTGACTGGGCCATCGCCGGCAACAGGCTGCCGGATGTGGCGGAGTCCCTCTGGTTCTACAACCCCTTCAGCCCCGACTGCCGCAGCAGGTTCCCCTCCAACGTGGGGTACTGGCAGACCCGCATTGGGGATCACTGCTTTTATAACCCAACAAACGCCTACTACAGCACCTGAGAGACCATCAAGGAGGAGTGTATGGAGATGCCAAACAATGACCAGAGTATGCAGAGGATGACCGGCGGAGAGCTCCGCAGCCCCATGGCCGCTCCGGACGAGACCGGCGCGCGTATGCCGCCGGAGATGGCAAGCGCCATCAACAGCAGCTGGATCTACGGAGACCCAACCCTGGGCTACGCCGGGCAGTCCGCCGCCGGGGCAATCAGTCCGGCGGAGATCCAGGCACCGGCAGCGCCCGCCGCCACGGCGGCGGAGGCCGGGACCGTGACCATCACGGGCCTCAACGGCACCGGGGAGCTGGGCGGGATATCCAGCGCCGCCGCCCAGAGCCAGCGGATGAAGAACCCCGTGGACATGGAGGGCACCCACATGCCCGCCGATGCCGGCGAGGCCTATCAGGCGTCCCTGCGGAGCCTGCTGAACCGGAACGTGGGCTACTTCGTGGTGGCCACCTTCATGGTGGGCACACAGCAGGCGGTGACCTGGCAGGGGATCCTCCACACCGTGGGCAGCGACTACATTGTGCTCTACCAGCCGGACTACGAGCGCTACATCTCCGGGGACCTGTACTCCCTGAAGTTTGTTCAGTTCCACAACGTCAAGGGCGTCCCCTACTGCGCCGCCGCCCAGAGCTGGCAGGGCCAGACCAGCTTCTGACGCACATATTTTTCCCGTAACGAGCGAGGGTCCCGGACTTTGTCCGGGACCCTTGATGATACAATTAAAATATGCAGTCCAATTATTTCAGCACCAGCAGCTCCTTGGGCGCCTCCATGATGTCCTTGCAGCCGTTCTCCTGAATAATCAGCACATCCTCAATGCGCACGCCGAACTTTCCGGGGATATAGATGCCCGGCTCGGCGGAGATGACGGCGTTCACCGGCAGGGGTACGGAGGCCTTCGGACCCGCGCCGGGGTTCTCATGGACCTCGATGCCCAGGCCGTGGCCAAAGCCGTGGCCGAAGTAGTCGCCGTAGCCCGCGTCGGAGATGACCTTGGCGGCGGCGGCGTGGATATCCATGCCCTTCACCCCGGCCTTGGCGGCGGCCGCGCCGGCGGCCTGGGCGGCCAGGACGGTGTGGTAGACCTTGTCCATCTCCTCGGTGACGTGGCCGATGGCGATGGTGCGGGTCATGTCGGAGCAGTAGCCGTCCAGCATGCAGCCAAAGTCCATGGTGAGGAAGTCGCCCTCCTCCACCTTCTTGTGGGAGGGAACGCCGTGGGGCATGCTGCTGTTGACGCCGCTGACCACGATGGGCTCAAAGGACATGCGGTCCGCCCCGTTGCAGAGCATCCGGTACTGGAGGAAGGCGGAGATCTCCTTCTCCGTGCGGCCGGGCTTGATAAACTCCAGCACCTCCTGGAGGGCCTTCTCCGCGATGCGCTGGGCGGCGATGAGGGTCTTGATCTCCTCCTCGTCCTTTACCGCCCGCAGATCGGTGAGCAGCTGGGTGGCGGGGACCAGCTCCTTGCACTTGAGCTTCTCCTTCCAGGTGTTGTACTCCCCGACCGTGGCGTACTGCTCCTCAAAGCCCAGGCGCTGGATATTATGCTTTTCCAGAACCTCGTTGGCCAGATCCACCATGGATACATCGGCGGAGTTCCGGCGGATGACCGCGCCGGTGACGGCCTTGCCGGCGGCCTCAATGTAGCGGCTGTCGGTGAAGAAGTAGCTCTCGCTCCTGGTGACGATGGCCATGCCGGCGCTGGAGCGGAACTGGGTGGCATAGAACCGGTTGGGCGCGCTGGTGACCATCATGGCGTCCAGGCTGTGGTCCGCCAGCTTGGCGGCGATCTTCTGAAATCTGCTCATTTTTCCTCATTTCTCCTTTTTGCGATCTGTTTGAAGGGCTCCTGCAGGGCGTGGAGCACCCGGTTCCAGGTCCCCGCCGGTCCCCCCAGAGGTTCCACCATCAGTGCCTTTACGCCGCTGCGCCTGGCCCCCAGCACGTCGGTGAGGAGCTTGTCGCCCAGCATGGCCGTCTCCTCCGGCACCGCGCCGGCCTGCTCCATGGCCCGGCGGAAGCCCTTGACAGACGGCTTGCCCGCGTGGCCCACGTACCAGATGCCCAGTGCGCCGCAGAAGGCCTCCACACGGCGGGGGGAGCGGTTATTGGAGAGAATGGCCACCGTGACCCCCGCCTCCCGGCACCGGTCCAGCCAGGCGCGCAGCGCGCCGTCCGGAGCGGACACGGACCGGGGCGCCAGGGTGTAGTCCAGATCACACAGCAGCAGCTTCACCCCCAGCTCCCCCAGCAGCCGGGGCGTCACGTCGGTATAATGCCGGAGGACCCGGTCCGGGACGAGAGAGACAGGCATAGCGCCCTCCTTGACCGCATAATATGACTGAAGTATAGCACATAATTTTTCGTTATACAAGGGGGGACCGACCTTGCAGATTTTTTTAGCCGTCACACCCGACAAGCAGCGCACGGCCAGCCAGTACACCGACAGGCTGGCCCACGTGGCCTACCAGGTGGGCCGGGAGGGCCATCTCACCCGCCAGGCCCTGCTGGCCAGGACCTTCGGCGGCCTGATGGTGCTGGGGGACCGGGACTGGGACGCTGTCCGGGACACGGCCCAGCTGTGCCGGGAGGTGTGGCGGGAGTGCGGCAACCGGAACTACTGCGGAGTGGCGGCGGACTTCGAGCAGCCGCCCAGCCCGGACCGGGTCTCCTTCCTGGAGGCCCTGGGCCGGGTGCTGGCCCGGAACCGGAAGCAGCTGTTTGTCCCGGAGGAGTACGGCCGGCGGGTCGCCTCCGCCCAGGTGCTCGTCTGCACGGCCCTCTCCGGCGGCTCCCTCCGCCAGCGGCTGGAGGAGGCCGGGCAGGCCTTTGGACAAAAGCGCCTGGCGCTGGATCTCCAGCGGCTGCGGATGAGCTTCCCCCTGCCCTGTCCCTCCGGGGAGGGGAAGGCCCTGTCCGGGGAGGAGCTGGAGGAGATGATGGCCCAGCGGCAGCCCTCGGTCTTTTACTCCGGCGACTTGTGCGCGAAGTATTTCACCTCCACCCAGGAGGGGGAGAGCCGCTTCGTCCTCTTTGACGACGCGGGCACCCTCCGCCGGAAGATGCAGCTGGGCCGGGAGCTGGGTATCGCCACGGGGCTGCTGATGTACCCGGAGGTGGAGGACATTCTGCCGGAGCTGTTCGGGCGGAGGTAGGACGTTCTTTTACGGCTGCACGCCGGCCGCCTCCGCCCCGCCGGCGGTCACGGGCAGGCCGTTGACCACCACGTCCTCCCCCACGGGGATGAGGAGGTACCGCCGGCCGTCGATCTCCCGGGTCTCCACCAGATAGCTGCACGCCGGATCCACGGACACGGTGACCTCCCCGGTCTTCACCTCAAAGCGCTTGCTGTCAATGAGGTTGGCCGGGTTCAGGGCCGCGCTCTCCCCGAACCGCTGGGCGCACTGGGACTGGAAGGCCTCCACCCGCGCCTCCTCCACGCCGCACTGGCGCAGAATGCCCCCCACCTCTCCGGCGGTGAGGGAGAGGGGCTCCGGGTCCTTGCTGTCCCTGTGCTCCTCCAGCCGCTCCCGCAGCTGCTCGTGGACCGACTGGACAACGGCCATGCTGCACGCCTCCTCCAGTCCCTCCTGAAGGGCGGTCTCAAAGGCCTCCCGCTGCTCGGCAGCGGACATGGGGGCCTCTGTGCGGAAAATGGCGTCAATGAACTCCTGGTGGAGCTGGTCCGCCTTTCGGGTGTAGAAGAGGGCGTTGTACAGATTGGCCGTCCGGTCATCAAAGGCCGGATACAGGAAGCCCAGCTCCGGCGCCGACACGATCTGCCCGGCCACGCAGTTGTGGAACTCGTTCTCCCCGGGGAAGTAACCCAGCTCCGGCTTGCCGTCCTTCACAGGGCACACACAGCAGAGGATGCAGCGGTACACGTTCTCCGAATCCCCGGGCTGGCCGTCCCCGCCCCGGCGGGGCACGTCGTAGGCGTCATAGGCCATGAGGATCAGATAGTTGCTCTCCCCCATGTCCAGGCTCTCGATGACCCGCTGGTAGAACTCCTGGCGGATCTCGCCGTTTTTCAGCTCCGACTCCCGCAGGGCCGACAGGAGCCGGTACTCGTCGCTGTCCATCACCTGCTCGGTGGTGAACACCACGTCGATGAGATTTTTGCCCAGAGCCCCGGACAGGGACTTTTTCAGCAGGCCCAGGTACTTCTCCGACTCCTCCAGGGGCATCCGGCCCAGGGACTCGTCCAGGTAGGAGATGACCTCCCGCTGTGTGTTGACATAACAGCCGTAGATGCGGCTCACGGCGCTCCTGTCCGGCTGGAAACGGCGGCGCAGCTCCCCCAGTTCCTTTTGATTCATCCTTTCGTTGACCTCGCCTTTCTCGTAGTTTGGATATCCTCACCATTGTACTGTAAAAGCGCGGAAAATGCAAGGCCGGGGTTGGGCCCAAGGGCGCGCCGCCTACCAGGGGAGCCGGTATGTACGGTATTTTCTGAGATGCCCCGTCAGAGGCGAGAAGCTGGCCGTCTTTTACGATGAGCGGAATCCTGCCCGGTACGCCGTCAGCCTGTGAGCGGCGGGCCCGGGGCATAAAAAGGAGCCGCTGTCAGAGACAGCGGCCCAGGCGGGTGGGATATTGGAAAGCTTCCGATCACTATCATACAACCCTTTTCCTCATTTGTAAATAGGAGGTTTTGCCGGTTTCAGAGAACCTTTGTCGAAAGAGGGCGGCCGGCCGCCGTCCCAGGAGGAAAAGGGGGCGATGCGTGGGATCAATCCCGGATTCCGTCGGTCTCCAGCAGGCCGTAGCCGCCGTTCTTGCGGCGGTAGACGATGCTGACAACGTCCTCGGTATTGCGGAACACAAAGAAGTCGTGATCCAGCAGGTTCATCTGGAGAATGGCCTCGTCCACGCTCATGGGCTTCACGGCAATGCGCTTGGTGCGCACCACCTGGAACTCCGTCTCCTCGTTCACGTCGAACTCGGCGGGCACGCTGGGGGTGAGCGCCTCCTGGCGCAGGCGCTTGGACAGGCGGGTCTTGTTCTTGCGGATCTGGCGGTCAATGGTGGAGCAGGCCGCGTCGATGGCCCCCCGCATGTCTCCGTCCCTGGATTCCTCCTGGGCGCGGAACAGGGTGCTCCCGCTGACAATGGTGATCTCCACCACACAGCGGTGGCCCTTCTCCACAGAGAAGGTCACAAGTGCGTCGGCGTCCTCCCGGAAGTAGCGGTCCAGCTTGGAGATCTTCTTCTCCGCATAGTCCTTGATGGAGTCGTTGAGGGACACCTTTTTGCAGGTAAATGTGAACTTCATAAAATCGCTCCTTTCAATCCTTCTGTGGGGGATGGTTGTATTATACCAGTTTCGCTCCCGCTTGTACAGGATTATTTTTGCATTTTTGCCAAAAAAGTGCAGATGTTACCAGGGCGGCCGTCAGGCCGCCGGGCCAGTCGTTCGGCTGCGCCGAATGAGGGCACCAGGGCAGCCGTCAGCCCAATCCGGCGTTCATCGGACCGTCCAGCCAGCCCCTTAAATGGATTTCTCTATATTGTGAAGGAAACTATTGAAAACCACATGGGGAGTGTGGTATACTGTCAAAGAACGCGAATAAATAGAGAGATGCGGCGGTCCGGGAAGCGCGGGGGCCCCTTCTCTCGCTCCCTGGATCTGGAGGAGTATCCCGTCCCTGCCGCGCCACCCCTCAAACAAAAACATGAAAGAGTGAGGTTACGACTATGCGAAAAGGCATCAACAAAATGGTGGGCTACCGCGTGGCGGCGGCACTGCTCTCCGTACTTCTCTTCAGCGTCATGATGACCATCAACATTTTGCGTATTCAAAATGCGCAGGATACCGCCCAGCAGGCCGCCGATCTGCTGGATCGGGCCATGAAGGCCGAGGTGGCCCACTACAAGTGGTCCTCCAACCTCAGCAACGCCCTCTACGCCGGCGCGGAATTCACCGGCAGCATGGACCCCACTGCCTGTGCCCTGGGCCAGTGGCTCTACAGCGAGGACGCGATGGGCGACAGAACCGTCAGCTCCCTGCGCTCCCAGATTGAACCCCTCCACAAGCAGCTCCACGAGTCCGCCTCCCAGGCGCTGGCTATGGACGCCGCCTCCGGCCAGCGCTTCTATCAGGATACCATCCTCTCCAACCTGTCCACCCTGGTGGGCCTGCTGGATCAGGTGGTGAGCCGGGGCGACGAGATCAGCGCCGGCACCAGCGCCGAGATGCAGCAGACCCTGACCATCATGCACGCCACCTCCATCATCGGCCTGACCCTGGCCCTGGCCTGCCTCATCAGCCTGGTGTTCTACGTGCTGCACCAGGTGGTCCGGCCCATGCTGCTCATCACCGAGAAGAGCAAGCCCCTGGGGGATGGCAACCTGAAGCTGGATCTCCACTATACCGCCAACAACGAGCTGGGCGATCTGGCCCAGAATCTGGAGAGCTCTCTGGCCCTGATCCACAGCTACGTGGAGGATATCACCCGCATTATGGGCGAGTTCTCCGACGGCAACTTCAACGTCTCCACCTCCGCCGACTACATCGGAGACTTCCGCTCCATTGAGGACTCCATCGGCAGCTTTACCGCCAATATCTCCTCCGCCTTCTCCAAGATCCATCAGGCGGAGCGCCGGGTCTCCGGCAATGCCGAGCAGCTCTCCAGCAGCGCCCAGTCCCTGGCCCAGGGCGCCACGGAGCAGGCCAGCGCCGTCCAGGAGCTCTACGCCACGCTGGATGATTTGTCCAAAAACGCAGAGCGGAACGTGAAGGACGCCAGCGCGGCCCAGCAGAACGCCCGCCTCACCGGCGAGCAGGTGAACATCAGCGGCCAGCAGATGGAGCAGATGGTGGTGGCCATGGAGGACATCACCCAGGCCTCCCAGGAGATCAGCAAGATCATCGCCACCATTGAGAACATCGCCTTCCAGACCAACATCCTGGCCCTGAACGCGGCTGTGGAGGCCGCCCGTGCGGGCACCGCCGGCAAGGGCTTTGCCGTGGTGGCCGACGAGGTCCGCTCTCTGGCCGCCCAGTCCGACGAGGCCGCCAAGGCCACCAAGGAGCTCATTGAGAACTCTGTCCAGGCAACCACCCGGGGCCGCCAGATCGTGGGCGAGGTCTCCCAGACCCTCAAGAAGACACTGGAGCTGGTGACCAGCTCCAACGAGGGCATCGGCAACATCGCCCAGGCTGTCCAGGGCGAGGCCATGGCTATTGCCCAGGTCACCGAGGGCATCGGCCAGATCTCCGCCGTGGTCCAGACCAACTCCGCCAGCAGCGAGGAGTCCGCCGCCGTGAGCACGGAGCTGTTCGATCAGGTCCGCCTGCTCCAGGATCAGACCAACCGCTTCCGCCTGAAGCAGTAAAAACCTACATAGATGCCTCCCGTCCGCTCCGGACGGGAGGCATCTTTCGTTTACGGCCGCACCGGGATCTCCACGCCGTTGACCACGATCTTAGCAACCCGGTTCACATCAATGAGGCCGCCGAAGCCGCAGGACAGCCAGATATAGCCCTCGCTCTCATTGTACCCGCTGCATCCGCCGCCGCCCATTCCCTCCATGCCAGCGCGCATCGCAATGGGCTGGCCGTCCGCGTCAAAGGCCAGCACCTCCTGGGTGCTGTCGCAGAAGTAGAAGGTCTCGCTGGGCTGGGGGCGGTCCGGTCCGTGGTGGAGGACCAGCTCCTCCCCGGAGATCCAGACGTTCAGGGCCAGGGGGGAGATCTCCACCCGGCTGACCTGGGCGTCCAGGGTCCGGACGCCGCCGGGGCCCTCCAGCTCCATGCCCAGGTAGACGCTGTAAGGACCATGTGTCTTCCAGCCTTGCGCCCATACTTTTCGCCTAGAGAGATTTCGCCCTCTCGTTGATACGCTGTCCATATTTCGCTGGCGCGATTTTGCCGTACACCGGTTAATTCCTCGATTTCTTTTCCCGTTTTTCCCAATTTCTTGAGCCGTACGATCTGCCTGCGTATCTCCTTGCGTCCTTCTCTTCCTACTTTCCTTAAGTCTATATATTCCATGCTCCCCATTTTTCCACATCTTCTCTATTTTTCCTAGCTTTTTTCTTGAAGGTAATATGCTGTCCGCAGGGAATGACTATGATTCAATCCATGCCATTGAATTGCTGGAAAAGATAGTGATTAATGACAGCAATATATTGGCAGACCGTGCTTATAGGGCAAAAGCCATCCGAGATTATATCTCAGAACAGGGAGCCAGCTATGTGATCCCGCCTCAGCGCAATGTTTCTGAGCCGTGGCCAGGTGGTTATATAAAGGGCGTCATTTGGTTAAGTGCTTCTTCCAAAAACTCAAATGGTTTCGCAGGATTGCCACCAGGTATGACAAGTTGGATACTTCTTTTCTCACTTTTGTTTACCTGGCATCCATCGCTATTTTGTTGATTTAGCACAGCTTCTTTGATTTTTCAAACAAGCCCTAGATGAACTACCAGAAAACCAGGAGTGGACATACACCAAAATAAAGGAAGCATATCATGCCACACCGCACACAATCTTCCAGATAGCAAAAGGGTTTGTAACAGGCAGTAATCGGCCTTGGGGCGGAAGGAGCAAGTAAACCGGCACAAGAACATAGATGGACGTGTTGAGGCTCATATAGTGGCCATAGCCTGTTCAGAAGCACCGGAGGGCCGGGAGCGGTGGACGCTGCGGCTGATTGCGGATGAGCAGGTGTGCCTTGGGGTTGTGGAGAGTATTTCAGACACAGCGGTGATGGAACCCCTGAAAAAAATGAACTTAAGCCTTGGCAAAAGAAGAAATGGTGCATCCCAAAACCAGGGGCGGAGTTTGTAGCGAGGATGGAGGATATTCTGGATGTATATCAGCGTCCTTACGATCCTCCGCGCCCGGTGGTCTGCCTGGACGAGACAAACCAGCAACTGATTGAGAAATAAAGCATCCCAGCAAAGCCTGGAAGGCTGGAACGTGAAGACTATGCGTACCGCCACTGCGGTGTTGTAGACTTGTTCGTTGCGTTTGAACCGCTGGCGTGTAAGCGAGTGGTAAAGCTAACTGGCACCAGAACAGCCGTGGATTTTGCTCATTTTCTACGTGAATTGGTGGAGGTTCATTACAGTCATTGCAAAAAATTGTTTGGTCGATTGTAAAACGAAGTTGGACACTTAAGAGCCCATGGTGGCTGCGCTGCGGTAAAATGGCTATTGGAAGCCACCATTACTGCCTGGGAGGGCAATCACTATGGACAGCAAAGATGATACCACAGTTCAGGCAGAACGCAAGAGGGGACAGCACTTAGGCCCGGAAGAACGAGGCGCCATCAAAGCCCTGAAGAAACAAGGATTAGGTGTGCGAGCCATTTCCAGAGCGATTGGCTTCGCTCCAAGCACCGTTACAAACGAGTCGGCGCGAGGCACACCGCCCCGCAGGAGCAGCAAGGGAAAAGCCCCCGGCTACTCCCCAAGGCGTGGAGACACCTGGTTGCCAGATCCTTCGTCAAAATTGAGACTTAACAGCAGCTTCTCCGGATTCCCGATTTCTTTACCGGAGCAGGCAGCGCAGACCAGCGCCAGCAGGAGGGAGAGACCAGGTATGACCTTTTGGAGAAATTCTTTTTTCATGTGTACCCACTCCATTTGATTTGCAACATTTGATTTGCAACATTTGATTTGCAATTAGAACCTGTATTCGCAGCCGGGGATACGGGATATCCGCGGATTTTTTCTGCCAGACCAGGAAATTTTCCGCAGGCATCCTGACAGATGGCAAGAAAAAGCGACGCAGCATGACGGCAAAAAGACCGGTCAGACCGTATTCAACGGTTGTGAATACAGGTTCTTATAGTAACGCTTCCACCTGCTCCCGCTCCGGCATGGAGCGGATGGCGCCTTTCCTGGTGGTCACCAGATAAGCCGCCGTGTTGGCAAAGCGCAGCATGGCAGTCAGGTCCTCTTCCGCCAATCCATCCAACCCATGCTCCAGCACGAAGTTGAGAACGCAGGCGCAGAAGGTATCCCCGGCCCCGGTGGTTTCGATCGTCCCGCCCAGCTTGCAGGCAGGGACGAACACCCGCTTATCCTCATAATAGGAGCAGCTTCCCTCCGGCCCCGCTGTTACGTTGAACAGGCGAATGTTGGGGTACTGCCGCCGCAGGGCAGCCGCGCCCCTATCGAGATCCGTCTCCCCGGTCATAAACGACAGCTCATTGTCGGCGATCTTCAAAATATCGCACTGGGACAGACCGTAGGCGATCTGCTTCCTGGCTTCCTCCAGGCTCTCCCACAGCGGGGGCCGGAGATTGGGGTCAAAGGAAACAAGGGCGCCGCCCATCCTGGCACAGCCGGCAGCATGACGGGTGGCCCGCCTTACGCCCTCATGGGTCATGGACAGCGTACCAAAAGGGAAAATGCGGCTCCTGCCAATTACTTCCCCCGGCACCTCCGCCTCGGTGAGCATCATGTCCGCGCCGGGGTTGCGGAAGAAGGAGAAATCCCTGTCGCCGTTGGGCAGCTTCTTGACAAATGCCAGGGTGGTCCGCGCGTCTTGGTCTGTTACCAGATAGTCCACGCAGATCCCGGCTTCCTCTGCCACGGAGCGAAGCTGCTGGCCAAACATATCGTCCCCTACCTTGCCGGCAAAAGCGCAGCTCCGCCCCAGCTTCTTCAGCATTGCCAGCACGTTGCAAGGCGCGCCGCCGGGGTTGGCCTCGAAGAGGGGATTGCCCTGGCAGCTGAATCCGTTTTCCGTAAAGTCGATCAGCAGCTCCCCCAGAGCAACCACGTCAAAGGTTTTCTCCGCCATGGCTCACGCCTCCTCATCAAACACCAGATCGTATTTCTCCACATCCATCAGCACCGAACCGCCGGCCTCAAAGCTGATGGCGTCCGCCGCCTGGCGGGTGTAGATCACCGCGCTGGCCGCCTGCTCGCCGTCATTGATAAAGACCTCCAGGCTGAAGCGGTCCAGCACCAGGCGGAGCTTGATCTCCCCGCCCCGGTCCCGCACAAAGAAGCTGCGGGTATGGACAATGTCGTAGGGCAGGCCGCTGCGGGTCCGGTCGATCTTGACGGTCCCCTGATCGGGGCGGTAGCGGATGATGGTCTCATGCTCCCCGTCCTTGGCCACCCGGATGCGGAACCAGCGGTAGGAATCCTTCCCAATGGGCCGGACGGTGACCGTCATGTCCAGCATCCGCCCCTGAACGCCGGGCAGGTTGACCTCGCCGCTGACAGGGATATTGTGGTGCATGACGCACGGACCGCGATAGTTCTCCAGCTCCCGCACCGGCCTCTGGTACAAGCGTCCGTTTTTTACCGACAGCTCCCGTGGGACTGTGTACTGGCCGAACCAGCGGCAGTGATAAGGCCTCGCCCCCACGGTGGCCCAATTCTGCATCCAGGCCGCCATCACCCGCCGCCCATCAGGGGTCAGCAGCGTCTGGGGGGCGTAGAAGTCCAGGCCATAGTCAACTGCCTGAGCATTTTGCCGGATGAAGCCCGCCCCTTTCGGATCGTAGCTTCCGATGAGACACAGCGTCCCGTTTCCGGCGTGAAATTCCAGTCCCACGGGCTGCATCTCCTGGGGGCTGGTGAGCAGGACCTGCTTCCCGTCCAGCGGGAAGAAATCCGGGCACTCCCACATTTTCCCGTACTGGTTATGGCAGGCATCCAGGGCGCGGACGAACGCCCACTTCCGGCCGTCCCCGCTGCTGTAGAGCAGGATGGCCCCGCTGCCATCTGCGGCGCGGTTGCCGATGACCGCGTAATACGTCCCATCTGCCTCCCGCCAAACCTTGGGATCCCGGAAGTCCACCGTGCTGCCGCCCTCCGGCAGATCCTTTCCGGTCAGGACCGGGTTCAGCTCGCATTTGTCGTAGTCCACGCCGTCCCCGATGGCGATGCACTGGGTCTGGATATCCCGGATGAATCCATCCGCGTCATGTCCACGCTGGACGCCGGTATACATCAGCAGCTGCCGTCCGTCGGGCATCTCTACCGCGCCGCCGGAGAAGCATCCCGCCGCGTCGTAGCCGCAGTCCGGAGCCAGGGCGGCGGGCAGCCGCTCCCAGCGGATCAGGTCTCGGCTCTTCACGTGTCCCCAGTGCATGGGGCCCCACTCGTTGGAGTAGGGGTGGTACTGATAAAAAAGATGGTATTCCCCCTTGTAGAGAGAGAAGCCGTTGGGGTCGTTCATCCAGCCGATGGTGGGCGTCAGGTGGAAGGCGGGCCGCTCCCCGGCGGGGATGTGGGGGCCGTACTGGGCCTCGAAGGCCCGGGCTTTCTGAAGGGCTTCGCTGGTCATATCGTGTTTCCTCCTCACTTCAAATGATATTCCAAATACCGATCATATTCTGTGTCTGCAAATTCGCATATGATGTATGCCGCATCTAGGGCCTGTTTGATAATTGGCGATATGCCTAACAGCAAGGAATTTTTTTGCCAGACAAGGCAAATTTTCGCAGGCATCCATATCGTGCAATGACCCCATCGAGGGGTCCTGCACGATGATTCTGCACGGGCGCTCGATGCGCCCGCTGCAGAATCTGACGGATGGAAAGAAAATTTAACGCAGTATGCGAAAAAAGACCCGCTGTTTGGGCGTGTTGACAATTTTCATTCAGGCCCTAAACATCCCATGCCGAAATAAAACGAAATCGTATCATGGGATGGAATCGCCGAAATATAAACTCTATCCGCAGGATTCCGTCTAAAGACGCAAAGCCAATCATCCGGCCATTCACGAAAGCTCCGGCAGCAGCGCCGCCTCGATCTATCTGCTGCATCAAATATCCAGGAATCCAAATCCGTTTGTCGTTGTCCCACTCCCGTATTTCGTCAGTTTTTATCAATTCATAACCGTTTCCATCCTTCACCCATTTGTCAGATATGACCTGTCAGTGCTGAAAGCCGGCCAGCATCTGCGGGTGGAGGTCCGAAGGGCGCAAGGACCTGATCACGATACCATCGGTCAATTTCCCCACCTTTGATGGGACTTTTGCATGCCTTGGTAATGGACAGATGCCCGGAGTTGACGGCGGAGCCGGCGGACTTGATGGTCACGGTGCAGGTGCCGTCAGGGCCCTTCAGCGGGGGCAGGTAGACGTAGTCAGCCGCATAGTCGGCCATCAGCTCGTTGATCTCCCACCAGGTCGCCACACCCACGTAGCCCTGGGCGCACTTGGCAAGGTACTGTTTGTCATCCTGGCTGAAAACCTCGATATCAATGAGCCCGTCGGCATACCAGTCATGGTAGTAGGTGATGGCCTCGCGGTAGCCGTCGCTGACGCAGTCAAAGACCACTTCCTTATCCTTGGTCAGGCGCAGATCAGAGCATACGTCAGACCAGTTGGTCAGGCCGAAGGGGGCGTAGAAGATGTTCTGGCCCCAGCACCACTGGTCAAAGCCGAAGCTCATGGGGATGGTATTGCCGGGAGCCGCGCCATAAATCTTGGCGGCCATGTCGTTGTCCTTGAAAGCCTGGAGGGCGGTCTTCAGCTCCTCCATGGTTTCAGGGACGGCCAGTCCCAGGTCATCCAGCCACTTCTTGTTGATCATGGAGAACTGCTGGATGGAGTGGATAGAGTAGTCGTCGGCAGCGCCGGTGGCGGCAGTGCCCATCATCTCGGCGGCGGGCAGACCGTAGATGCCGCCGTTGTCCTGGGTGATGGCCGCCTTGATATTGGGGTACTTCTCCAGGATGGCGGACAGATTGGGCATGATCTCGGGATCGGTGACATAGGGGGTCAGGTCGATGAATGTACCGCCCCGGCCATAGCGGCCCAGGTCGTAGTTGGACCAGCCCACAGCCTGCACGGCGTCGGACAGGTTGTCGCCGCCCGCCTGGAGGCGGATGTTGACCTGCTCGCCCAGAGAGTCGCTCATAGTCTCCCAAGTAATCTTGATGTCGGCGTTCTCCATCATGGCGTTGAGTACCGGATTGTCGTCATAGCCGCTGGACAGGGCGGAGATGCCGGAGATCACATGGAACTCGGTCTGGTCGGTGCTGGTGTTGGGCTCGCCGGAGCTGGCGGCCGGGCCGTCGCTTCCGCCGCAGGCGGCCAGCACGGCCAGCAGCATGACGGTTGCCAGAGCAAGGGACAATACTTTCTTCATGATGATTCTCCTTTTCATTTTATTTCAAGCTTATCAACTACTTTGTTCAGGAGTGCCAGCACCTGCTGATTGGTCTTTTCTCTTGCCTCCACCATATTGCTGGCAGCAGCGGCGGCTCCCTCGTCCAGATTTTCCAGCATGGTGATGCCCTCCCGCAGCGCGGCGGTTCCCTCCATGATCTGGTCGATTTTCTGCATCACATACGCAGCGGTTATTTTCTCATTCTCCACCGCGGTTACCCCTTCACCGCGCCGGCTATGAAGCCTTTCTCAAAATATTTCTGGACATAGGGATACGCGATGAGCATAGGCACGGCCGCCACGATCATGGAGCAGAACTTGATGAGCTCAGTCTGCTTGTTCAGCTCGGCATAGCCGCCGGAGATCATGGCCGCCTGCTCCTGCGCCGCAGAGCTCTTCATCAGGATGCCCCGCAGCACCAGGGGCAGAGGCTCGCCCTTGCCGCCCAGGTAGATCATGGCCGTAAACCAGTCGTTCCAGTAGGCCACCATGGCGAATACGGCTTGGACCGCCAAAATGGGCAGGAACAGAGGGATGACCACGCTGAGGAAGGTGCGGAACTTGGAGCAGCCGTCGATCTCGCTGGCTTCCACCAGATCGTGGGGGATGGAGTGCTGGAAGTAGTTGCGGACCACGATCATGTTGCCCACGCCCACGCCGCCGGGGAGGAACAGGGACCACATGCTGCCTATAAGGCCGGTATCATGAACCACCAGGTAGGTGGGGACCAGTCCGCCGCCGAAGTACATAGTGAACACGAAGAAAAGGCTGATCCACTTTCTGCCCGGCAGATTTTTGTCAGCCAGGGGATAGGCGGTAATATACAGCATGATGACGGAGAAGCAGGTGCCGATCACGGTATACTTCACGGAGTTGAGGAAGCCGGAGACGATCTTCGGATCGGCGAATACCGCCTTGTAGCCGTCCAGCGTGAACCCGCTGGGCAGCAGAAAGGTCTTGCCCGCGTACACGTCGTAGGGATCGGAGACAGAGGCGACGAGAACATAGTACAGCGGATAGGCCACGATGATCAGCGCGATGGCGCAGATTGCCACCAGGATGATATCGCTGGTCTTATCGGACATACCGGCGGATGTTTTCTTTCTTGCAGCTGCGCTTGCCATTTTCGATTCCCTCCTTTTAAACAAACTCAACTTCCGAAACCCTGGACACGATCTTATTGACGATAATCAGCAGCACGATATTGATCGCTGTATTGAAAAGGCCTACGGCGGTAGAGTAGCTGTACTTAGCCTGCTCAATACCCTGCTGGTATACGTAGACGGCGATCACGTCGCTGGTGGCCTTGTTCAGATCGGTCTGGAGCAGCCACACCTTTTCGAAGCCCACGTTCATGATGCCGCCGGCGGCCATGATGAGGTTCAGAACGACCATGGGCATCAGCTCCGGGATGTCGATGTGCAGAATGCGCTGGAATACCGATGCGCCGTCCATCTTGGCCGCCTCATAGAGGCCGGGGTCCACGTTGGCCAGAGTCGCTAAGTAGATGATACAGCCCCAGCCCGCGTCCTGCCAGATGCCGGAGGCGATGTAGATGGTCCGGAAGAACTCCGAATGGGTGAGGAAATCGATCTGGGTGCCCAGAATCAGGTTCAGCAGTCCGCCTGTGGGGCTGAGGAAAATCTTGATCATACCGCAGATGACCATAACGGAGATAAAGTGGGGGGCGTAGAGAACGGTCTGGACCACCCGCTTGAACTTGTGGAATCGCACCTGGTTGATGACGGGGGACAGGATGATGGGCACCGGGAAGCTCCACAGCAGACCGAAGACGCTGATCGCCACCGTGTTCTTCATCATCCGCCAGAAGGTGGGAGCCTTGAAGAACCGTGTAAACCAGTCAAAGCCCACCCACCGGCTGCCCAGATACCCCAGGTTGGGATCGAAGTCCCGGAAGGCGATCTGGATGCCGTACATGGGGATGTACTTATAGACAACTGTCAGTACCACGGGGATCAGCAGCAGCGCGTAGAGCTGCCAGTTGTCCAGGAACCGTTGTCCCAGCGTCTTCCCGGAACGCTGGGACAGGGCGGCGGAGCCCGCCGCCGAGATTCGGACGGGAGTTTCGCTTTTTTTCATGTGACTCACTTCCTTAAACACATAGCTTGTCGCTGGGAGAGGAGACTGCGATGCGGGGAGATTGTCCTTTGCAGGGTGCGCGCCGGCCGCGCAGTTCGTATAACGTTTCACATCCCTTGCAAAAATTCGGCAGCCCGCAAGCCGCCGAAAAATTGTGAAACGTTATGCGTCTGTTGTGGCTATCTTACCAAATCCCCCGTCTCTCTGTCAACAAGTTTTTGCCAATTTCTTTAAGTTCATCAACTTTAACAAACTACATAGCCCGTTTTTGTTAATTGCACCAAAGCGCAACATTTCATGAAAAATGTGTGAAATTTCTCTTTACATTTCATCATCTCTTCTGCTATGATACAGACAGACAAGGCGCGGGCAATACAGTTGCGTCTTGTGCATGAAACATTTCACAAGGAGGCGGACATGAAAAACGCTATGCCGACGATGAAGGACGTGGCGCAGGAGGCCGGTGTGGCCCTGGGTACCGTGTCTAAGGTGTTCAACGGCATCCCCGTTGGGGAGAGCTACAGAATAAAGGTGGAGGAAGCCGCCCGGAAGCTGGGATATCAGGTCAACCAGTACGCCCGGGGACTGAAAACAAACAAAACCAATATGGTGGCGGTCATCCTGCCGGGAGTGGACCACCCATTTTTCGCCGCCTTGGCACAGCACATCTGTACGGCCCTGGCCCGGCGGGACTACCGGATGCTGCTGTATGTCACCGCCTCCAATCCGGAGATCGAGCAGAACTGCGTCAACATTGTCCGGCAGAACAAGGCGGACGGCATCATTGGACTGACCTATAACCCCCTGGTGGTGGACGAAGATCTTCCCTTTGTGGGCATCGACCGCAGCTTCCGGGCGGACATCCCCTGCGTGGCGGCGGACAACTACGGCGGAGGCCGGCTGGCAGCGGAGAAGCTGCTGGAGCTTGGATGTACGCATCTTGCCTTCCTCCGTACCGGCTCGTCCAGCCCCAGTGAGACAGACAAGCGGGGGGACGGCTTCGAGGCCGTCTGCCGGACCCGGCAGATCCCCTGTGAGATTCTGCGCCGGAACGACGGCGAGGATGGTCCGGAGGTGTTCCGGGAGTTTCTGCTTGCGCATATGACGGAAGGGAAGCTGGATATTGACGGCATCTTCTGTTCCACCGACCTGCTGGCCTGGAGAATACAGAATATACTGGCGGAGCTGGGACTTCGGGTCCCGGAGGATGTGCAGATCATCGGCTTTGACGGCATCCGGCGGTTTGGAGGTGAGGCGCTGTACTGCTCGACCATCCTGCAGCCTGTGGAGAAGATGGCGGAGACCTGCGTGGATCTGCTGCTGGCAAAGGACCGCTCCAATATTCCGGCGCTGGTGTGTCTGCCTGTTAGCTACGTCTCCGGCGGGACGACGCGGGAATAGGAAACAGTGATGGCAAGCGAATATCTGAAGAAGAAATACCGGGACGTCAAGCCGGACGCGCCTCTTGAATTGACAAAGACGGAGAAGTGGAAAAATTGGTGGCATTATTATAAATGGCATGTAGGGATCGTACTGGTATTTCTGGCAATCACTGGAAGCATTGTGTGGAACACGCTCAGCCGGGCAGAACCGGATTATAAGATCGCATATGTGGGGAGCAGCCGTCTGCCGGAGGACACCGCCGCCGCGCTGGAGGCAGCTTTCGCCTCCCTGGGGGAGGACCTGAACGGAGACGGAAAAATTGCCGCCGCCCTGACACAGTATGTCTCTGACAGCAGGACCCCCGATATGACCGCTGCGGCGCAGGTTTCTTTGATGGGAGATATTCTGGAGTGCGAGAGCTACTTCTTTCTGCTGGAGGACCCGGAACAGTTTCAGCGGGGCTATCATTCCCTTCGCCGCCTGGATGGCTCCCTGCCTGAGAAGGGCGGGGATTCTCTTGAAGAAACCTGCCTGGTCTGGGGGAACTGCCCGGTGCTAGCGGGGTTTGATCTGGGCGAGTACGCTTACGAATGGATGGGCAGTACAGTGACCGGCAGCAGTCAAGAGCTTGTTTCTGCTTTGTATCTGGCCCGCCGGGGATTCTGGACGGAAAAAACCTCTGCATATCCGGAAGGCTGTGATGTTCTGTGGACCAAATTGACGGAAGGAGCGGTTTCATGAAAAGGCATGTTTTTGCGCTGCTGCTGGCGGGATGTATCTGTCTGGCGGGGTGCGCTCAGTCCGTCCCCCGGCAGGCGGCGGACGGCGGGGTCTGGGATGAACGCTGGGTGAGCGTTGGGAACGTGATCGGCATAGATACGCCAGAGGGACTGACGCCCCGGGAGAACAATGACGCGCTGACTGCCAACGGTATGTATTACGCCACCTGGTCTATTGGCGAGGCGGAGCCTTATACCAACGAGGACGGCGATGAGGCCCAGCTCTATGACGCGCAGGTCTATGTCCTGCTGGCAGGCTATAACAAAGCTGAAAAGGCCAAGAGCCGCGCGGCAGAGTGGATGGACATGGCTTCCAGCCAGTATGCAATAGAGGAGACCTCTGCGGAGACCTATAATGGCCAGGAATTTACGGTCATCAACTATACCTACGAGTCGGACACAAACCCCTATGCCAGGGGCGCGTCAGCCTTTGGCGTGTACCGGAACTATGCAATCAGTGTGGAGCTGTCCTGCCGGGAGAAATTTGATGGCAGCGCACAGGAAATTCTGGCGGGCTTTCTGTCGAACTGCCACTATGCTGCATAAGGAGGGATGATTCGTGGGACTGCTGTTTCCTTAGGACCCGCACTACAATGAGAACGGGCGGCAGACGGGCTTTTACCGTTACCGCCAGCTGCTGTCCAACCGGTTTGGCCAGTGGTGGAAGATCAATCTGCTGACTCTGGTGGGTTTTGCGCCGCTGGCGGCGGGAATATTTTATGCCGTCGCCGTATCCAGCATCCTGGTGCTTCTTCCCTGCTCCATCGCAGGCGGCGCGATTGCGGGGCCGTTTTTGGCTGGGATGTATGACGCTGTCCTGCGGGGCCTGCGGGACGATCCGACCCCCTGGTTGGACGGCTGGAAGCGTTCCTGGCGGCAGAACTGGCAGGGAAGCATGCTTTTAGGTGCGGTAATGGGACTGTTTGCGGGACTGTACGCCTTTATGGGGATGCTGTTCTGGTGGGCGGAGACAGGGCCGTCCATGGGGACTATAGGCATATATCTGGCAGGGCTGCTGCTGATCCTGGTGGCGAATACCCTGCTCTGGCCGCAGATCGTGCTGTTCCGGCAGGCTCCAGCCATCCGGCTGCGCAATGCGCTGCTGTTTCTGATCAGGTACTTCTGGCGGGTCATGGGGACTGGTATTTTGCAGCTGGCGCACTGGGCGGTCTATGTGCTGTTTGCACCTTGGACGCTGCTCCTGCTGCCGGTAACCGGCATATGGTACATCGTATTTCTTTCACAGTTTTTGGTTTATGAGCAGATGGATGATGCCTTGCGGATAGAGGAACTCTATGATAAAAACAAGTAAAGTGTAAGTTATTACTATCCTTGAGAGAAAAGGCAGGAAAATCAGGGAAGATATGGTAGCGGCTGATCCGGTTTATGGAGCGCCTGATTCGCGTTTCAAAACAGAAGGTGTCCCTGCTTCTGGACAATCTGAAAGTGATTTGGTACAAAAAAGTAGACACCTCCAACTCACGGAAAAGGAGTAAAATAACGGGAGTAAGGAAGGTGCATAAAATGGCGCGGGAACAAAGGAAATATGAGAAGGGGTACAAGGTGCAGGCCGTAAAGCTGGCGAAGGAGATCGGAGCGGGAGGGACGGCTGGGCAGGCCCGGGCTCCCGGGGTCCTGGCGAGTCCATGATTCTGGCGGAAAACTGGGGGCGCTGCGCAAGCAGATCAAGACGCTGGATCGAGAGAACCGTCATCTGAAGGAAGAGAACGAGTTTTTGCGGAGGCCAGCGCTTTTTTCGCCGCGAGCCGTCGGAAGTCAATAGGGAGCAACGAATGAGGTTTGTTGCGCAATAGACGGACGGCGGCAAGAATAAGGGGAAGATTTCACTGTATTGCCGCGTTCTGGAGGTGAGCCGGCAGAGGTTTTATCAGTATCTTTCGCGGCAAAATCGGGCCTGGAAGCACCAAGGGCTGGCGGACACCATGCGGGAGATCCACGACGAGGATGTCTGCAATAAAAAACCTCTGGAAAAATGCGTCACCGACATCACCGAGTTGAAAGCGAAGGATGGAAAGCTGTATGTCTCGGCCATCTTTGACTGTGTTGATCTCTCCGTCCTGGGCCTGGTCATGGATGACAACATGGGGGCGGAGTTGTGTGTGCGAATGATGGACAGCGCGGCGGCGTCCTATCCTGCCCTGCGGGGAGCCATCGTCCACTCTGGCCGGGGTTCCCGGTACACCAGTGGGGCCTATCGGGCCGCGGTGGAAAAGCACGGCATCCGCCAGAGCATGAACAGCGACGGCGGCCGCTGTCATGACAACGCCCGCCGTGAGAGCATGTGAGCCAGGATGAAGAGTGAGTTGTTCTATAACCGCATCGTCCCGGAGAACATGACTGTTAAGCAATTGAAGGCCCTGATCTGGAGGTACTTCATCAGCTACTGGAACCGCCGCCGGATCTGCTCCGCCAACGACGGCCTCCCGCCCGCGCTGAAGCGCCAGAGATTCTATGCCGACCAAGGCGCCGCTGCGTAAGAACCTATTATCTTTGAGTTGGATGTGTCATCTGATATTGACAAGATCACTCCGCTTTAGGGCTCTTTTGTGCACTTTTTGATTTTGCTCATTTAGCGTTTTTCATACATTTTCTTTGTTCACAAAGAAAATGTATGACTGCTAAAAAAGCTCCGGCTCACGCCAGCATGGGCAGGATCATGCCCGCCAGCATGGTCAGCACCAGCAGGCCGATGACCACGCGGGAAACAATCGTCACCCACTTCTTGTTCACGTGCTCGCCTCCTCCTCTAAAATCTTCTTGATGGCTTTTTCCGCCTTGCTGCGGGGGAGCATCAGCTCATGGCCGCACCCCTGGCAGCGCAGCTTGATATCCATCCCCACCCGGAGGATGGTCCACACCTTGCTGCCGCAGGGGTGCTGCTTTTTCAGCTCCACCCGCTGGTTCAACCGCAAATCCACATCAAATTTCCCCCAATCTCTCAACGGTCAAGCACCCCGGCGCATACACTAGCCTATCCAAAACAGATAGGACGGTGTAGCTTGTGCGCAGAAATGAATATTTACCGGAGGGCGCGGGCCCCCTGTTTCCAGACAACCAGCCCCTCAGCGCCCTCCAGCTGGCAATGGAGGATCAGACCATCCTCACCGGCATGGCCATCCGCTGCGACGCGCAGCGGGATCTGACCGTCCGCTTCGGCGGCTACGAGGGGACCATCCCCCGGCTGGACGCAATCCACCCCTCGATCAGCGGCGCGGAACGGGACATCGCCATCCTCTCCCGGGTGGGGAAGCCCACCAGCTTCACCGTCACGGCCATTGACGTGGACGGCGGCGGCAGACCCCGGCTCACCCTCTCCCGCCGGGCGGCCCAGGAGCAGGCCATGGCGTGGCTCCTGGAGAATGCGCCGCCGGGCACGGTTCTGCCCGCCCGGGTGACCCACCTGGAAAAATTCGGCGCGTTCGTGGACCTGGGCTGCGGTGTGACCAGCCTCATCCCCCTGGAGAACATCTCCGTGGCCCGCATCCCCCACCCTGGCGTCCGCTTCCGGGTGGACCAGGATATCCTGGCGGCGGTGACGGCGGTGGACCGGGACGCCTGCCGGTTCTACCTCACCCACAAGCAGCTGCTGGGCACCTGGCTGGAGAACGCCGCCGCCTTCGCCCCCGGCGACGCGGTGGAGGGCGTGGTGCGGGGCGTGCGGGAGTACGGTGTGTTCATCGAGCTGGCCCCCAACCTCTCCGGTCTGGCGGACTGGCGGGGGGATCTGGAGCCCGGGGACCGGGTGAGTGTGTACATAAAATCCATCCGGCCGGAGAACCGGAAGATCAAGCTCCAGGTCATCGAAAACCTGGGCCCGGCTCAGGAGCCGGGGGCGCTGACCTACTTCATCACCGACGGCGCTGTGGACGGCTGGACCTACTGAGTGCCGTCCCCCCGGATTCTCTCCCAGTAGGCCCGGGCGGCCTGCTCCGACTTGTTGTCTCCGTACTGGTAGTAGACCGCCCCGGCCAGCTCGTCGGGGAGGTACTGCTGCTTTACCCAGTGGCCGGGGTAGGCATGGGGGTAGAGATACCCCTGCTCCCGCTCCTGGCCGGTGGTGTCGGCGTGGACGTTTTGCAGCTCCCGGGGGATGGCCCCGGTCCGGCCCCGCTTCACGTCCTGCCAGGCCGCGCCGATGGCGTTGATGACGGAGTTGGACTTGGGCGCGGTGGCCAGCAGGATGGCCGCCTGGGCCAGGGGCAGCTGGGCCTCCGGGAGCCCCAGCTGCATGGCCGTGTCCACGCAGGACTTGACGATGGACACCGCCTGGGGATAGGCCAGCCCCACGTCCTCGCTGGCGGAGCAGAGCAGGCGGCGGCAGGGGGTAATCAGATCCCCCGCCTCCAGGAATCGGGCCAGATAGTGGAGGGCCGCGTCCGGATCACTGCCCCGGAGGGATTTCATCAGGGCGGAGGCCATGTCGTACATGGCGTCTCCCCCCCGGTCATACCGCATGGCGCTGCGCTGGCTCACCTGCCGGGCGTCCGACAGGGTGAGCGTCAGCGCTCCGTCCTGGACGGAGGCGGCCTCGTAGAGCAGCTCCACCGCGTTCATAGCCTTGCGCACGTCCCCGCCGCAGGCCTGGGCCACGTAGTCCGGCACCCCCTCCTCCCAGCTCAGGGGCAGGGGGCTCTCCGAGCGGACCAGGTCCAGGGCCCGGTCCACGGCGGGGCGCACGTCGGCGGCGGTGACGGGCTTGAACTCAAAGACCGTGCTGCGGCTGAGGAGGGCGGCGTAGACGTAGAAGTAGGGGTTCTCGGTGGTGGAGGCGATGAGGGTGATGGACCCGTTCTCCATAAACTCCAGCAGGGACTGCTGCTGCTTCTTGTTGAAGTACTGGATCTCGTCCAGGTACAGCAGCACACCCCCCGGGGCCATCAGCGTGCCCACCTCTCCGATGATGTCCTTGATATCCTGGAGAGAGGCGGTGGTGGCGTTGAGCCGGTAGAGGGTGCGGTGGGTCTGCCGGGCAATGATGTTGGCAATGGTGGTCTTGCCGGTGCCGGAGGGGCCGTAGAAGACCATGTTGGCGTCCGTCCCTTTCTCGATGAACCGGCGCAGCAGGGCGTCGGGGCCCAGCAGATGCCGCTGGCCCACCACCTCCTCCAGGGTCTGGGGACGGATACGGTCCGCCAGGGGGCGGTCCATAGGCGGTCACTTCCTTTCCAAAATCAGGCGCTCAGTCCCGTCCGCACTTCTCCGCGTCAATGGCCAGTACCACCATCAGCACGCACAGGGCGTTGTCCGGGTCCAGCACGTCTATAACATAGGTGTCCGTCCACTGAAGCAGCTCCTTGCCGATGGAGGCCACCACCCCCTGACTGGGACTGACAACGGAGTAGTCCCACTCCGTCCAGCTGCCCTCAATCTCCCAGTCGCTGCAATCAATGGTGAACCGGGGGGAGAAGAGGGTGAACTCCTTTCGCAGACAGCCCAGGTACTCCCCGTAGGCGTAGAGCTCGAACTGGGGCAGAAAGGTGAGCACCCGCTCCTGAACTGTGCCGATGTGCTCCCCGGCGGCGTTAAGGATGTGGAGGCAGTGGCCCCAGCTGAGCCTGCCCTCCACGGTGAAGAGGGTGCGGCCGTTTTCGTCGTAGATGTCGTAGCTGTCGAACCAGGAGAAGAAACGCTGCTTGAATAGCATTTTCATGGGATAGATACCTCGCACAGGCAGAATAAGTTCATTTCGCTGAAAAGTGTACCACACTTTTGCCCAATCCGCAACCTCTGGGGAGAATTCCCATGGAAATCAATTTTGTTCTGTGGAAATATTTGTAAAATCATAGAGTTTGTGTGGGGGCGGACAGACGAAAAATGCGGGGGAAAGTTACAGAAATTGCGTTTTTTGAAGTTGTAAATCATGCTGGAAATGGGCATCTTTCGGCAGACGAAGCGACAAAATCCATGGACAAAGTGTTCATCTTAAAAAGACGCTTACATAGGCTTGAACGCCTCCCCTTCTCCCGACATCCTATCTAATGAGATTTCCCGCAGAGCGCCGTCAAAACACCGGTTGCGTTCTGCCGAAAACCTGCTATAATAAAAAGCAGATGATTCGCAAGAGGAGGACACGACTATGAAGGTACTGCTGCTCAACGGCAGCCCCCACGAGAAGGGCTGCACCTATACCGCCCTGGACCAGGTGGCCCGGGCCCTGACGGAGGAGGGCCTGGAGACGGAGATCCTCTGGCTGGGCAGGGACGCCACCGCCGGCTGTGCCGGCTGCGGGGCTTGCCGCCAGCTGGGCAAATGCGTCCACGACGACGTGGTCAACGTGGCTGCGGAGAAGGCCCGGACCTGTGACGGCCTGGTGGTGGGCTCTCCGGTCCACTACGCCGCCGCCTCCGGCCAGATCACCTGCGCCCTGGACCGGCTGTTTTACTCCGCCGGCGCCGCGCTGCGCCTCAAGCCCGCCGCCGCCGTGGTCAGCGCCCGCCGGGCTGGCGCCACCGCCGCCCTGGACCAGCTGAACAAGTACTTCTCCATCAACCAGATGCCTGTGGTCTCCTCCCGCTACTGGACCATGGTCCACGGCAATACCCCCGATGAGGTCCGCCAGGACGAGGAGGGTATGGCTGTCATGACCACACTGGGCCGGAACATGGCGTGGCTCATCAAGTCCATCGCCGCCGGCCGGGCGGCCGGAATCGAGGCTCCCGCGCCGGTCCCGCCGGCCCGGACCAATTTCATCCGCTGAGCGCACCGGCGCCGCGCCCCACAGAGGCGCGGCGCCGGTCTGCTGTCTCACGGAATGGAGAAAAAGCGCTTCCCGTTTTCCAGGGTGATCCGGGCGCACTCCTCATAGGAGATCCCCCGCACCTCCGCCAGCCGCTGGCAGATATGGCAGAGGTTGCCCGAGTGGTTGCGCCGGCCCCGCACCGGCACCGGGGCCATATAGGGGCTGTCGGTCTCGATCATGATCTGGTCCATAGGCACGGCCTGGGCCGCCTCCAGGGCCCGGCGGGCGTTCTTGTAGGTGAGCACCCCGGTAAAGGAGATCATCCACCCCAGCTCCGCCAGCTCCCGGGCCATCTCCGCGCTGCCGGAGAAGCAGTGGAACACCCCCCGCACCCCGGGAAACGCCCGGACCACGGCCAGCGCGTCGGCGTGGGCTTCCCGGTCGTGGACGATCACCGGCAGCCCCAGCTCCTGGGCCAGAGCCATCTGGTCCCGGAACACCCGGCGCTGCAGCTCCCTGGGGGGATTCTCCTCCCAGTAGTAGTCCAGGCCGATCTCACCGATGGCCACAGTCCTGGGCGCTTGGGCCAGCTCCCGGATGCCGTCCAGGCTTCCGTCGTAGGGGGCGCAGTTCTCCGGGTGCCAGCCCACGGCGGCATAGAGGAAGGGATACCGCCCGGCCAGCTCCAGAGCCGCCCGGGAGCTGGCCGGGTCACAGCCCGGGTTCACCACCAGGGAGACGTCCTGCTCCGGCAGACGGGCCAGGAGCGCGTCCCGGTCCTGGTCAAACTCCGGAGCGTCGTAGTGGGCGTGGGTGTCAAAGAGCATCGCGTTGGGCCTCCTTTTCCCTCTTATCAAGTGTAACAGCGATATCGCCGGATATGCGAAACAGCGGCATGATGGGTTCATCATGCCGCTGCTTTGCAGCGCCCGTCTGGGCGTCTTACTCGGTCACGTAGGGCAGCAGAGCGATCTGGCGGGCCCGCTTGATGGCGTCCGTCAGCTGGCGCTGGTGCATGGCGCAAGTGCCGGTGGTTCTGCGGGGCAGGATCTTGGAGCGCTCGGAGATGAAGCGGCGCAGCTTGGCCGCATCCTTGTAGTCGATATACTCGCACTTATCCACGCAGAACTGGCAGACCTTCTTCCGCTTCCGGGGAGCGCCGGAGCGGGCAGGTCTATTTTCACGTTCCATAGCCATGGTACTATTTCCTCCTGTCAGAATATGGCGGTCAGAACCGCCGTTCAGGGCCGTGAGCCCGGTTTAGAACGGCACGTCGCCGTCCTCCTGATTGGCGATAATCGCCTCAAATCCGGGGCCGTCTGCCGTAGGCGCGCCGTAGCCGCCGCCGAAGGCCCCCTGGCTCTCGCCGCCGTAGGCGCTCTGTCCGCCGCCATAGGGGGCGGCGGCGGGCGTACCGTAGGGCGGGGGGGAGCCGTAGCTGTCGCCGCCGCTGTCCCGCTTGCTGTCGCCAAAGTAGACGTTGTCCGCCACCACCTCGGCGCTGCGGCGGTTGTTGCCATCCCGATCCTTCCAATCGCGGATCTGGAGCCGGCCCTCCACCACGGCCATGCGGCCCTTGGTCATATACTTACAGACGAACTCCGCCGTCTGCCGCCAAGCGACCACGTCAATGAAATCGGTGTTCTTCTCGTTGGTGTCCTTGTTTTTGAAGTCACGGTCTACCGCCATAGTGAAGCTGGTCACGGAGATGCCGGTCTGCGTGGTGCGCAGCTCCGGGTCCCGCACCAGGCGGCCCATAATGACAATGCGATTGAGCATCTGGCACCCCTCCTGTTACGCGCCCTTGCAGACGATCATGGAGCGCAGAATGCCGTCGGTAATGCCCAGCACACGGTCCAGCTCCTTGGGGAACGCGGAATCACTGGTAAAGGACATGAGGACATAGTGGCCCTCGGTCTTGTAATCAATCGCGTAGGCCAGTCTGCGCTTGCCCCACTCCTCCACCTCGACAACGGAGCTGTGCTGCTCAGCCAGGGTCTTGAACTTCTCGACCGTAGCGGCAACAGCCTCCTCGCCCAGGGCGGGATCAATGATATACACGACCTCGTAGTTTTCGGTGATCTTTGCCATGGTTGCACCTCCTTTTGGACGAATGGCCCCCACTCTCCGGTGGGAGCAAGGATATGCCCGCAAATACGCAAGCTATATAAGTATACTGTATATTTCGGAAAAGTCAAGGGATTTCCCCGATTTTTCGGAAAAATTACCGCCGTTTGGGCGTGCTGACAATTTTCAAACGTGTCCTACTGGACCACCTGTTTTGAAAAAATCCCGGTCTTTGTCAGCACAGCCAGCAGGGGAAGGCCCAGAATACAGCACACCAGCAGCTCCGAGATCCCCACGGAGAGGGCGTTGAAGAGGAACACGCCCGGGAAGGCGGCGGTGAATCCGGTCTCATACCAGGCCAGCAGCGCGCCCACGATCAGGCCGTTGAGGAGCACCGGGGGCAGGGGGGCCAGCCATTTGCTCCGGCACCGGGCGGTGAGAAGCCCGGCCAGCAGGGTGGCCAGGGAGCCGAAGATCAGATCCGGCAGGCCGTAGGGGCTGAGAAGGTTGGATAGGATGCACCCGGCAAAGAGGCCCCAGGCGGTGGCGGGGCACAGGAAGGGCAGCACGGTGAGGGCCTCGGCGAACCGGCACTGGATCACGCCGAAATTCAGGCCGAAGATGTTGCCGAAATAGCAGAGGACGACGTACAGCGCCCCTACCAGGGCCGAGAAGACGATGTCGCGCAGAGAAGTGTTTTTCATGTGGTTTGCCTCCATTTTTTGTTTAGAGAACGGCCGGCCCCGGGAGCGGGAACCCGCTGCCGCCGAACGAACGCCGGCAGGAAACTGCCGGCGCTTGGACTGGGTGTGGAAACCAGTCAAAATGGATTATAGCATATCCACATGGGGCTGTAAACGTTTTTTTGCTTTTTTCTCCGCAGGCAGCGGCCTATTTCCCTGCCGCCAGCCTGCCGTTGACCACCACGGCCTCCACCTGGGAGTCGCTGACCATGGGATCGCCGCTGGCAATGACCACGTCGCCGTCCTTGCCCACCTCCAGGGAGCCCACCCGGTCCGACACGCCCAGGTGCCGGGCGGGGTTGATGGTGATGGCCTGGAGGGCGGCGAAGGGGTCCATGCCCGCCTTGACCGCCAGACCCGCGCACAGGGGCAGGTAGTGCTGGGGGATGACGCTGTGATCGGTGATGATGCTCACCTGCAGGCCCGCCCGGGCCAGGATGCCGGGGGTGGCGAAGGTCTTGTTCACCAGCTCATACTTGCTGGCGTGGGTGAGGGTGGGCCCCACGGCCACGGGACAGCCGGCCCGCTTCAGCTCCTCCACGATCAGGTGGCCCTCCGTGCAGTGCTCCAGGGTCAGCTTCACGCCGAACTCCCTGGCAATGCGGATGGCGGTGCAGATGTCGTCCGCCCGGTGGGCGTGGGCCTTGAGGGGGATCTCCCCCCGGAGCACCGGCGCCAGGGCCTCCAGCTTCATGTCGAACTTGGGCCGCTTGGCCCCCTCCTCCTTCTCCTCCAGGTACTCCTTTGCCCGGAAGAGCATCTCCCGCAGCTTGGCGGCGGTGGTCATGCGGGAGGAATCCCCCTTGTCCTCGTAGCACCGCTTGGGGTTCTCCCCGAAGGCGCACTTCATGGCCACCGGCTCCCGGACCACCATGTCGTCCACGCAGCTGCCCCAGGTCTTCACAGCGAAGAAGGTGCCGCCCAGCACGTTGGCGCTGCCCGGGCCCGTGCCCACGGTGGTCACGCCGCCGGCCAGAGCCATGGCTACGGACTTGTCCTGGGGATTGAAGCCGTCAATGCCCCGCAGCTGGGGGCAGACGATGTCCCCCATCTCGTTGTAGTCGTGCCCCGCCAGACCGCTGACCCCGTAGCCGTCCAGGCCCAGGTGGGTGTGGGCGTCCACAAAGCCGGGGTAGACCCGCTTCCCGGCGGCGCTGATGACCTCCTCGCCGGGCTGGGGGTCCAGGTGGGGGCCGATGGCCGCGATCACTCCGTCCCGGATGGCGATGTCCGCCTCATAGGGGGTGGGGTTGACGCCGTCGTGGACAAGTCCGCTCTGTATAATCATGAAAATATCCTCCTCTATGTATGTGCGCCCCCGCCTGCGACGGGCAGGCGGGGGCTGGCTGTCCCTGACTTAGATCTCCAGATAGGAATCGGCGTACAGGTTGTGGTTCTTGATGATGTCGCAGCTCTTGATGGTCTCCATCAGGCGCTGGTCGCAGGGGTTGACAATGGCGGAGGTCAGGCCCATGGTCATAGCCATGCCCACCATCGCCGCGTCCATGATGGGACGGATGTGCTTGGGCATACCGTTGGAGTTGTTGCTCAGGCCGCCGGTGGACTTGAGGCCCTCCTCGGAGAAGGCCCGGATGGCGTTGAGCACGTCCATCTGCTTGTCCTGCATGCCCTTGATGACCAGGAACAGGGGGTCAAACCACAGGTCGTCGCTCTCCATGCCCAGGTGCAGGCCCCGCTCGAGCATGTTGTGGCAGTGCATCATCCGCTCCTCGTTGTCCTTGGCAATGCCGTCGGCGGAGCACAGGGCGATGACAATGGCGTCGTTGGCCGCGGCCAGGTCGATGTTGCTGATGCGGCTGCCCGCGTCGGCGGAGTTGACGATGGGCTTGCCGTTGGTGCGGTTGTAGACCTTGATGCCCGCCTCGATGGCCTTCTGGTTGGCGGTGTCCAGGGCCAGGGGCACGTTGTTGAAGTTCTGCTGGAGCAGCTGGACCGCCCACTGCATCAGCTCGGGGCCGTTGGACTCCGCAGGCCCGATGTTCACATCCAGGTAGGTGGCGCCGGCGGCGATCTGCTCGGCGGCCCGCTTGAGGATGGGGGCCTCGTCATAGCTGTCCATGGCCTTGCGGATGGCGGGGGAGATGCAGTGGATCCGCTCGCCGATGGTGACGAAGGTCTGGGCGTTGGGATCGTGGCCCTTGTAAGTAACAGGCTTGTCGTCGATCATGTAGGGGCCGGTGACCACGATGGGGGGCGCGGGCAGGACCTTCTTGGGCGCGGGAGCGGGCTCCGCGGCGGCCTCGCCGGCGGCGGGGGCGGCGCTCTTGGCGGTGCAGCTCTTCTTCCACTCCTCGTCCCGCAGGTACTTCACCAGCTGCACGGCCTCGGTGGTGCCCACGATGACGCTCCAATCGGGCAGCTTATCCTGGATCTCGCCCTTCATGACAGCCACCTTGCCGGGGATGATGAGGGCGCGGTTCTTGATCTTGCCCGCCACGTCGAACTCGTCAAAGAACTTCTTGATGGAGGAGCTGGAGAACTTGCCGGCCGCCCAGGCGGTGAGCACGGACATGCCGGAGGCGTCGGTAATCAGCAGGTTCACAGGCATCTTGCTGCGCTCGATCTCGCCGGAGACCAGGAAGTAGGTCAGGGCGAAGTCCACGGTCAGGCAGCAGGGGCTGTTCTCGTCCGCGCCGTTGATGGGATAGATGCCGGGAGCCACCTTCATGGGCTTCTGGGGGTCCGTGAAGATGTTCTGGCGCAGGCCGTACAGGGGCAGGGCCTTGGCGTAGGTCATCTCGGAGCAGACCACGATGGAGCCGTACTTGCAGGTGAACAGGCTCAGCAGGCCGGCCTCCAGGTGGGCGTCCCCGCCCGACAGAGCGGCCACGTTGACGATGGAGGGATAGCCGAAGGTCCGGTCGCCGTCCTTCAGGGCGGCGCGGCGGATCTGGACGGCATTGGCGTAGGCGTCCTTCACGCTGGCCTCGCCCACGTCCAGAATGAGGTTCTTGTTGCCGGCGGCCTCCAGCTTCTCCACCACCTCGTGGAGGGCCTCCAGGCTGTCGGCGCGGACGCCCAGCAGGGCCTTGGCCCCGGCGGCCACGGCGCTCATGCCGGCGAAATTGTCGGGGGTGGCGCCGTTGACAATGATGTCGCAGCCCGCGGCGGCCTCCACGCCGGCCTTCATGGCCTCCACGTCGGTGCAGCTGAGGACCATGGGACGGCCCAGGGCCTTGGCCTTGGAGACCAGGGCGGCGTAGTCCGCGGGGGCCTTGTCATTGCTGTGGCGCACGTAGACCATCTCCACGTACATCCGCTCGCTGATGCGCTCGTAGTCCACGGCGGGGATGGAGGCCAGCACCGCGTCCTGCTTGGCGCTGTCCATGCAGTCGCAGACCTGGACGGCGTACAGGGTCTTGCTGACCAGGGTCTTCTCGTGGCGGCTGAGCACAGTCTCGCCGCCCAGGCCCAGCTCGCCCACCTTGAAGCTCTTCATGGGGGGCGCGGTGGCCTCGGAGAGGGTGGAGAGGGCCTCCGCAGACATGTGGGGGCACTTCTCAATGGGGAGCGCGCCGGAGGCCACCTTCATGGCGAAGGCCATGCAGGTGGGGTTGCCGCAGTCCTTGCAGTTGGTTTTGGGGGTGAGCTTAAAAATGTCAAGACCTTTCAGTGCCATGGTTCCGGCCCTCCTTACATGAGCGCGGCAACCAGCCGCGCGGTGCTCTCAATAGATGCGGGGTGCTTGAGGATGACGGCGTCGCTGCCGTAGGCCAGGCAGGCGGCGGCAGTCTCCACCTCCATGTCGATGCCCCGCTCCTCGGCGCTGCCCCAGCCGGGGTTCTCGCTCTCGGGGGCGGTGGACTCCTTCACGCCCCAGGTCTCCACGCCAACAGGGGTGATGATGGGCATCTGGAGGGTGTTGTCGTTCTGGCTCAGGGCGGCGGCCTTCACCCGCTCCAGGGTGGAGACCACGTACTCAAAGCCGTAGCCCGCGGCGGCGGAGCCCACGTTCATGGCCACGTTCTTGCCGTCCACGCCCATCTGGGTGATGAGCACGTTGAGCTGCTTGGCCAGGTTGATGTCCACGGCGGACTCGGCGCCCACCTTCTGGCCGTAGGCCATGCCCGCGCCGGCGGCCACGCCCTTGTAGTTCTCCTCCTTGGCGGAGAGGACCAGGATGTTTTTGCCCTGGAGGGCCTCGGAGATCTTGCCGAACAGGTCCGCGTCCTTCTCGCTGTTCTTGCAGCCGGCCACCACAATGGGCTTGTCAACGGCCTCGGCCACAGCCTTGGCGTCGGCCACGCAGTCCTCAATGGACTTGTTGGCGCCGTTGGGGTCCGCCAGGTCAAAGCGGATGCACACGAAATCCGCCTCCGGCAGGGCGGCGGCCTTCTTGGCCCGGTCCGCCAGGGTCTCGCAGCCGGCGTAGAAGGCGGTCAGGCCCTCGCAGGGCTGCTCGGGATCATCGGACACGTCGATGCCGATCTTGGGGCGATTGGCGATGGGCGCGTCAAAGGTGTAGAGATTGAAGACGTTCTGGCCGCCCAGGACGACGGCCTTGTCTCCGGTGCCCAGCGTCAGCTCGTTGATCTTGGCGCTGAATACCTGGGGCTTCTTGGCAAATGGCATGTTGGTTGTCTCCCTTCGTTATGTTGTGGCTCTTTATATGGTTTTCCGATGATGCTGACAGGCTCTTAAGAAATACCCAGCTTCTTCCAGAGCTTTTGCAGGCCCTTCTCAGAGAAGGCGATGACGATGTTGGGGTTGAAGGCGGACAGGTACTGGATCTCCCGGGCCAGCACCAGACCCTTGGCCTCGCACAGCGCCCGCTCCTGCTGATACCACGCGTGGACACAGTGTTCAATAGGGGTGCCCACCATGCCCACCGCGTCGTACCGGGAGCGGACGCGGTGCTTCACCGGCAGGCGGAAGCGCTGCCAGCCCCGGAGGATCTTGGGCAGCTCCACGCCCAGGGCCAGCTCCATGTCCTCCCAGCTGTTGAGGGCGAACTTGACGAACACGTCGCTGGTCTCGCCGGTGACGGCGCAGACGTAGTCGTTGGCCGCCGGGCTCATGCGCAGGCTGCCGAAGGTGGCCGGCGTGTCCGCAGGGGTCTTGCCGGCGATCTCGTGGGCCTCCACCACCACCACGCGGTGGGGATCCCGCAGGAAGCGGTCCATGGCCACGAACCCGGTGCCGGGGTTGTCCAGCGCGCCGCGCCGGACGGCCACCGCCTTGGCGCTCAGGTCCATGAGGGTCTCCCGGCGGCTGGAGAGGGCGGCGTCATACCAGGCGCACACCGCCGGGGCGGAGCCGAACTGGATGTACTCGTCCAGAATCCGCTCGCGCATGTGGGCGGCCAGCTGCTCCCGGGCCTGGCAGTACCGGCCCAGATCGTCCGCGGCGCTGGCGGCGGAGATATCCCGGGGCTGGAAGCCCTCGCTCCACAGGTCCACCATGACCTGATTGGTGTTGTCAAAGCCCATGGCAAAGCCCATGCGGCCGGACAGGAAGTCGGCCTGGGTGCTCTCCGGCAGACCGTGGATATATCCGGCGCGCTCTGCCGCGCCCTGGGAAAGGTCAGATGAATTTGGCATACTGCTGCTCCTCTTTCGTCATAGATTTTATCGGGAAGGGGGGCGCTTGTCAGGAGTTCTCACAGGCGGAGCTGGTCAAAGATCCGGCGCACCGCCTGCTTGACCGGGCTGTCCGCGGGCACGGTGACGGAGGGCCTGCCCTCGGCGTCGTACTCGTAGACCGTGTCGTCGTGGGGCACCACGCCCATGAGCTTCATGCCGTACCTGTCGATCTCCTCCTGGATGCCGGGGTTGAGCTGGCCGCCGGGGGCCCGGTTGATGATGAGCCCCACCTCCTTCGCGCCCAGCTTCAGCTCCACGATCATCTCGCTGAGCCGGCCTGCGGCCTGGACGCCCCGCCGGGAGCAGTCGCTCACCAGCAGGATGGTGTCCACCTGGGGCAGAACCCCCCGGCTCAGGTGCTCCAGACCGGCCTCGTTGTCCACCACAATATAGCGGTAGTTTTTGGCGTACTTGGACACCTGGGCGGTGAGCAGGCCGTTGACAAAGCAGTAGCAGCCCTTGCCCTGGGTGCGGCCCATGACCAGCAGGTCAAAGTCGTCGGCCTCAGTCAGCGCGTCGGAGAAGCGCATCTCGGCGTAATCCGCCTTGGTCATGCCGGTGGGGATGACCTGCTCCGAGGCCATCTCCGCCCGGGTCATATCCTCCCGGATATCCCCCAAGGTGTCCTCCACCTCCACCCCCAGCACCTCGTTGAGGTTGGAGTTGGCGTCAGCGTCCACGGCCAGGACAGCGCCGTTCTTCTTCTCGCACAGATACTCGATGAGCATCCCGCAGATGGTGGTCTTGCCTACGCCGCCCTTGCCGGCCAGCGCGATGGTTTGGGCCATAGATATTACTCTCCTTTGCGTTCAGCTGCCGGCAAAACGGCAGGGCCGCCTTGCCGGCACGGGGATTGCCGGTGAAAAAACAGGGATTAGAGATCAACGATGCCGGACTCCTTGACAATGCGGGCCACGTCGTCGTACTTGTTGAGGGCATAGAGGTGGATGCCGTCGATGCCGCAGGCGCGGTACTCGTCGATCTGGTTGATAGTGTACTCGATGCCCGCCTCCTTGAAGCTGGCCTTCTTGCCGGCCACGTCGGCGTCAAAGGGCTCCTTGTCGAAGGGGTTGGGGAAGATCCAGTTCTTGGAGATGATCTCGCAGAGCTTGCGGGGCATGACGCAGCCGTTGCGGCTGAGGGCCATGTTGATGGTGGCGGCCTGATCCAGGATGGGCATGATGCCCACGTCCACGGGCATCCAGATGCCGGCGTTGCGGATGGCCTCCAGCCAGTACTTGAACTGGTCCATATCCCAGCACAGCTGGGTCATGATGTAGTCCGCGCCCTCGTCCTGCTTCTGCTTGAGGAAGCCGATGTCCGCCTCCAGGCTGCGGCAGGCGATGTGGCCCTCGGGGGAGCCGGCCACGGCGATGGTGAACTTGTCGCCGAACTCGCCGCGCACGAACTTCACCAGCTCGGTGGCGTAGTGGAGATCGCCGCCGGTGCCGGTCCAGCCGAAGGGCAGGTCTCCCCGCAGGGCCAGCATGTGGTTGATGCCGTGACTCAGGTAGTTCTGGAGCTGCTCCTTGATGCCCTCGCGGGTGTTGCCGATGCAGGTGAAGTGGGTGACGGGGGTGCACTTGCCGTCCTTCTGGATCTTGTCCAGAACCTCCAGGTTCTTGCCCACGTTGGTGCCGCCCGCGCCGTAGGTGCAGGAGATGTAGTCGGGGTTCAGGGTGTAGAGCTGCTCCAGCACGCCGCCCGCGCCGCACAGCTTCTCCATGCCGGCGTCGGTCTTGGGGGGGAACACCTCAAAGGAAAACGCGGATCTCTCTTCAAAAATGTCGGCTACGCTCATGGTTGAGTCCTCCATACAGTAAAATATATTTTTCAGCGGCTCCGCCGCCGTGGAAAACAGGCAAACAGTCCCTCCCGGGAAGGAAGGGGATCAGAACGGCTCCGTCAGATCGGCGTGAAGGAGTAGCGCTTGAGCAGACCGGCGGTGTTGGTGTGGTAGACCACCCCGCCGTCGGCCAGATCCTCCCGCTCAATCTCCGCCCGGGGCTCCAGGTCCCGGATATACGCGTCCGTGTCCTCCACGGACACCTCCTGAAAGTCCACATCCCGCATCTGGTTGTTGCTGCACTGATTGAAGATCTCGCAGCAGAGCTCGTAGTCCCGCATGGCCGTCACTCCGAGGCCACGATCACCGATCCGGCGGTGAGATCCGCGCTGACCAGGCGGCCGGTGATGGTGGTGGTCTCCCCCATCACGTCCACGAACGTCAGCTTGTCCCCGTCTGCGGTGATGCTGGCCACAAAGCGGCACAGGATGTTGCCGTCCTGCTTCTCATTCCTATATATAGTGGAAAGGCACATGGATATTCCTCCTCGGATCCCTCAGTTTTTCTCTCCGGCCTTGATGAGCTCCAGGGCGGCGGAGAGATAGCCGTTGGCCTGGTCAAAGGACTCCACCGCGTGGAGCAGCTGGTGCTGGGCCTCGCCGGTGAACTGCTTGGCGATGTCGCTGAGCTCGCCGGCGTGGTGGATGTTGTGGTCCAGCATATATTGCAGCACCGCCGTGGCCTGGGCGCCGCCGTGGACGTGCTGGTGCTCGCCCTCGTGGCTGTGCTGGTGGCTGTGGGTGTACACAGCGCCGTGCTCGTCGGTGTGGGTGTGCTCATGGATATGGGCGTGATCGTGGCCGTCGTGGTCAAAATGTCCCATGTCAGAACCTCCTGTCATATTGACACAATTTTAACTAAGTACACTATACCGCAAATTCCTCTAATTTGCAAGGAGAAGAAGAAGAATATTTCACGAAAAATTTTTGAATTATTTGTGAATTAGGACCAACCCCTTGAGGGGCCTGGAGGCGGGGCCGGCCCGGGGCGGAAAAAGGCCCGGGCCGCTGCAATGCGCCGGTCCCCGGGCTGTCAAAATCACCGGCGGGGCCGCCGCCTATGGCCGTGCCGCCGGACAGCGCCCGGGGGCGGCGGAGAAGCTGGAGCGGATTTTGCACGCGGCCCACGCGGCGGCGGGCATCGCTCGTCCCTGCAGGAGGCTGCGTTTTTCGAAAAACGGATTTCCGCCTTGCGGACCGGGGCTTTATGGGGTATACTGTCAAGCATCACGCGCCGGGTCCATCCGGCGGAAGGAGGAATTGAAGTGAAAATCTACAATGGCGAACCCATCCAGGCGAAGGCCGGCCCCGGGGAGGGCGCCTATCTCACGGCCCGCTATCAGCTCCAGGCGGAGGGTCCCACCCTCATCACCGTGGGCCGGGGGGAGGAGGCGTGGACGCCTCTGGCCTGCAAGGAGGTCTACGGCAAGGCGGTCAAAACCGCTCTGGAGCTGAAGTGCGGGAGCTGCCTTTTTGACCTCGCCCCGGCGGGGGAGCTGGGTCTGGCCGGGCTGTGCGCCGCCCTGGAGGGGATCTGCGGCGGAGGCTACAAGCAGAAGTTCGCCCTGTCCGGCCGCTGGGAGCCGGAGCTCGCCTGCTACGCCGGCGGCGAGGGCTGGCGGGAGGAGGACTTCACCACGGCCCTGGAGCTGGCCCGCTCCATCGTGGAGGCCCGGAATCTGGTGAACCGCCCCGCCAACCTGCTGACCCCCATGGAGTTTGCGAAGGCCCTGACGGACATGGTGTCCGGCCTGCCGGTCCAGGCGAGGGTCCTCCCCCGGGAGGAGCTGGCGGAGAAGGGCCTGGGCGGCCTGCTGGCCGTGGGGGACAGCAGCGGCCATCCCCCGGCGCTGGTGGTGCTGCGCTACATGGGCGCGCCGGAGAGCGGCGAGGTCCTGGGCCTGGTGGGCAAGGGCGTCACTGTGGACACCGGCGGCTACTCCCTCAAGGCCCGGGACTCCATGGAGGGCATCAAGGGGGACATGGCCGGCGCGGCAGCCGTTGCCTGCGCCCTGCGGGCCCTGGCGGCGGCGGGGACCAGGGTAAATGCTGTGGCTGTGATCCCCACCTGTGAGAACCGGATCTCCCGGGAGAGCGCCGTGCCGGGGGATGTGATCCGCTCCCTCTCCGGCCAGACCATCGAGATCCTCAACACCGACGCCGAGGGCCGCCTGATCCTGGCTGACGGCCTCACCTGGGCGGCCCGGGAGGAGAAGTGCACCCGTCTGGTGGACGCGGCCACCCTCACCGGGGCCATCTGGGCCATGCTGGGCTATGTGACCGCCGGGGTTATGGCCAGCGACGACGGCTGGTACGGCCGCCTGGAGGCCGCCGCCGCCCTGTCCGGGGAGAAGTACTGGCGGATGCCCCTGTGCAGGGAGTATGAGCGGATGATCGAGAGCGATCTGGCGGATATGCGCAACACCAGCAAGGACGGCTGCGGCGCCATCACGGCGGGGGCCTTCCTCAAGCGCTTCACCCAGGACCTCCCCTGGCTCCACCTGGATATCGCCAGCACGGCCAGCGTGAACAAGCCGGTGTGGCAGCATCAGGTCTCCGGGGCCACAGGCGCGGCGGTGAGCACCCTCTTCCATCTGGCGGCGGGGCTGGCGGAGAATTAAGAGCCTGTATTCACAGCCGCTGAATGGACCCCGGCAGCTCTTTAGCCGCCGCTCCTCGTTACATCTCCTTGCCATCCGTCGGGATGCCTGCGAAAGTCCGCCTTGATTGGCGGCAAAATCCTCCGCCAATCCCTCATCCCCCGGCTATGAATACAGGCTCTAAGCGCCCCGGATACGCTTTTCAGCAGAGGAAGGTGCAGAGCTGTTTTTTTGCCAATTATTATTTATTATATATTAATTATTGGGCGTAATACACAAAACATCGGTGTATATTACGTGTAAATGGGAGAAAGTGCAGTTATGTTCTGGAATTTTGTTGACTTATTTTAACAGAATATTTATAATTCCCGGTGTGAACCCCCGGCGGCAGGTTCACCCGCCCTCCCGCACAGGACGTCCTGTGCGCCTGCGCTTGTCCAGGCAAGCGCAGAGGGCCCTGTCCGCCGGAGTGGCTGTTTTGTGAATCCGCAGGCGCGGTTTACAATAAATATGACTGGAGGAAATTGAGAATGAAAAGAGCCCTGACCTTCCTGCTTGCAGCCGTGATGCTTCTGAGCATGGCTGCCTGTGGCGGGGACAACAGCGCCCCCAAGGACAACAGCAACGCCCCCGCTGACAGCGCCGCCCCCGCCGACGCCGGCAAGCAGACCTCCGGCGCCAAGTCCCCGGACAACGACATGGTGGTGGCCGTTCTGGCCGACGCCACCCACCTGGATCCCCATGTCTCCAGCAACGGCGCTTCCAACCAGATTACTTACGAGATGTACGAGAGCCTGCTGACCTTTGACGAGGACACCAACGTCATCCCCAGCCTGGCCAAGGAGTGGAGCGTGTCCGAGGACGGCCGCACCTATACCTTCGTGCTCAACGAGGGCATCAAGTTCCACGACGGCGAGCCCTTCAACGCCGAGGCTGTGAAGGCGGTTTATGAGCGGGGCCTGGCCCATCCCGAGCTGACCCTGACCCGGACCACCAAGAACTGGGTGGACGTCACTGTGGACAGCGAGTACCAGGTCTCCATCACCCTCGACGAGCCCAACAACACCTTCATCAACAAGATCACCCAGCTGCGCATTGTCTCCCCCAAGGCCATGGCCATGGAGAACGCCAGCGACTATCTGGCCAAGAACTCCGCCGGCACCGGCCCCTATGTCCTCTCCGAGCGTGTGGACGGCGGCTACACCAAGCTGGTGCGCAACGAGGACTACTGGCGCGAGGGTCCCACCGTTGACAGCCTGACCTTCATCGTGGTGCCCGAGGACGCCTCCCGTATCGCCATGCTCCAGACCGGCGAGGCGGACGTCATCACCCCCGTCCCCGTCACCGACGTGAGCCTCATCGAGAACGATCCCTCCATCGTGGTGGACGTTCAGCCCGCCACCACCTACCGCTACGTCACCCTGAACACCGAGTGGGCCCTGCCTGACGGCCGCAAGCCCTTTGCCGATCAGCGGGTGCGCCAGGCCCTCAACTACGCCTTTGACAGCGAGGCCTACGCCAAGGTGGTCTTCAACGGCTACGCCAAGGTGCCCACCTCCATCTTCTCCGACTCCATCTTCTATTACGCGGAGCAGACCCCCTACTCCCTGGATCTGGAGAAGGCCAAGAGCCTGATGAAGGAGGCCGGCTTTGAGGACGGCTTCGATGTGGACATCATCGTGGACAACACCACCGTTGAGCAGAAGGGCGCCACCTTTGTCAAGCAGCAGCTCAGCCAGATCGGCGTCAACGTGAACCTGCTGCCCAACGAGTCCACCGCCAACGCCGAGCTGACCAGCGCCCCCCTGGAGAGCACCACCGTCCAGATGTGGTACGTCAACTGGTCCTCCGGCTCCTATGAGGCGGACGGCTCCATGCGCAGCATCCTCCACGGCGAAAAGGTTCCTCCTGCCGGCTACAACACCGCCTTCTGGAACAACGCCGAGTTCAACCAGCTGCTGGACGACGCGCTGAAGATGAGCGATCAGAACGAGATCGCCCAGGCCTACGCCCGGGCCCAGGCCATCGCCTGGGAGGAGTGCCCCTGGATCTTCCTGGGCAACGACAACACCCTCAACGCCTATAAGACCTATGTCACGGGCCTGCAGTACATGCCCGGCGGCGTGTTCGTATTCCGCACGGCGGGGCTTGACCGCTAAGCCTCTACGGTTCCACGCTTAAGCGCTGAAAGCGGAGCAGGATTCTCCTGCTCCGCTTTCCCAATAAAGAGGGAGGTAAATCATGGGACGTTATTGTGCCAGACGTCTTTTGGAAACGATCCCGCTGATGCTGGTCATTTCCATCTTTGTGTTCATGTTCATCCACCTGCTGCCCGGCGATCCGGCGCAGACCCTGGCCGGCAAGGAGGCCACGGTGGAGGAGGTGGAGGCCATCCGGGCCGAGTTCGGACTGGATAAGCCTCTGATCGTGCAGTACTTCAACTACATGAAGGATCTGTTCCGCGGCGATATGGGCCGCAGCCTCAAGAGCAACATCCCCGTCTCCGAGCTCATCTGGTCCCGGTTCCAGTTCACCATTCAGCTGGTGTGCGCGGGACTTGTCTGGGCCCCCTTCGCCGGCATCTTCATCGGCGTCATCTGCGCCATCAAGCGGGGCACCTTCTTGGATCTGATCGGCATGCTGCTGGCCATCTGCGGACTCTCCGCCCCCGGCTTCTGGCTGGGTCTGATGGGCATCCAGTACTTCTCCGTCCACCTGGGCTGGTTCCCCGTGTCGGGCCTGGACTCCTGGAGGAGCTTTATCCTGCCCTCCATTGTCATGGGCACCGGCATCATGGCCACCCTGGCCCGCTACTCCCGCTCCTCCATGCTGGAGACCCTGCGGGAGGACTACGTGCGCACCGCCCGGGCCAAGGGCCAGCGGGAGGCCATTGTCATGTTCCGCCACGCCTTCAAGAACTCCCTGATCCAGGTGGTCACCATCCTGGGCCTCCAGATCGGCGGACTGCTCTCCGGCTCCGTCATCACCGAGACCATCTTCTCCATCCCCGGCATGGGCCGGCTGCTGGTGGACTCCATCGCCTTCCGGGACTACCCGGCCATCCAGGGCCTGCTGATGATCTTTGCCATGCAGTACGTGCTCATCAATCTGGTGGTGGATATGCTCTACGGCGTCATCAACCCCAAGATCCGCTACGATTAAAGGAGGGAGGAGGATACCATGTCAACCAATCAGAACGAACGCGCGGAGAACCAGGCAGTCTTCGAGGAGAACTACATAGACGAAAATATCATAGCAGACAAGAGCAGCAAAACCCGGGAATTTATCAAGAAGTTTCTCAAGCGGAAAACCGCCGTGGCCGCCTTCGCGGTGATGGTGTTCCTGCTGATTATCGCCATCATCGGGCCCTCCCTGGCCCCCTATGACCCCAGCGCCTACGACTACGACAACATCCTCGCGCCTCCCAGCGCGGAGCACTGGTTCGGCACGGACCAGTTCGGCCAGGACATCTTCAGCCGCATTCTGGCCGGCGCGCCTCTCACCCTGGGCGTCTCCCTGTCCTCGGTGGTGGTGGGCGCGGTGCTGGGCACCATCCTGGGCCTGCTGGCCGGCTACTACGGCGGCTGGATTGAGATGCTGGTCATGCGGGGCGCGGACGTGCTCTTCAGCTTCCCTGACATCCTGCTGGCCATCGCCATCGTGGCCCTGCTGGGCCCCGGCATCATCAACGTATTCATCGCCGTGGCGGTGTTCACCGTGCCCAGCTTCGCCCGCATGATGCGCTCCGCCACCCTGGCCGTCAAGGGCTCCCTGTACGTGGAGGTGTCCCGCAGCCTGGGCTGCAAGGACGGCCGGATCCTGTTCCTGCACATCTTCCCCGGCACCATCCAGTCCCTCATCGTCAACTTCACCATGCGCATCGGCTCCGCCATTATGGCCGCCTCCTCCCTGAGCTTCCTGGGCTTCGGCGCCAACGTCACCGACCCCGAGTGGGGCGCCATGCTCTCCATGAGCCGCAGCTACCTGTCCACCGCGCCCCACATGGTGTATCTGCCCGGTCTGGTGATCTTTGTCACCGTGCTGGCCTTCAACCTCTTCGGCGACGGCCTGCGGGACACCCTGGACCCCAAGATCAAGTGACGGGGAGAATAGGAAAAGGAGATTCGATATGCAGAAAGAAGTATTGCTGAAGGTTGACGAGCTGCGCACGGAATTCTTCTCCAGCAAGAAGAGCAGCGTCACGGCCGTGGATAAGGTCTCCTTCGACATCTACAAGGGGGAGATCCTGGGTCTGGTGGGCGAGTCCGGCTGCGGCAAGAGCGTGACGAGCCTGTCCATCATGCGCCTTCTGAAGGACACCCCGGGCAAGGTGACCCACGGCCATGCCATTCTGGACGGCATGGACCTGCTGGCGGCCTCGGACGCGGAGATCCGCGCCATCCGGGGCGGCCGGATGAGCATGATCTTCCAGGAGCCCATGAGCGCCCTGAACCCCTCCATGCGCATTGACCGGCAGATGGTGGAGACCATCCGCCTCCATACCGGCAAGACCAAGGAGGAGGCCCGCCGCCACGCCGCGGATATGCTGGGCAAGGTGGGCATCCCTGACCCCCCGCGGGTTCTGAGGAACTACCCCCACCAGCTCTCCGGCGGCATGAGCCAGCGTGTGATGATCGCCATGGCCCTCAGCTGCGATCCCCAGCTGCTCATCGCCGACGAGCCCACCACGGCTCTGGACGTGACCATCCAGGCCCAGATCCTGGATCTGATGAAGAAGCTCCAGAAGGAGGACCAGTCCAGCATCCTCCTCATCACCCACGATCTGGGCGTGGTGGCGGAGATGTGCTCCCGGGTGATCGTCATGTACGCGGGCAAGATCGTGGAGGAGGCGCCGGTGAAGGAGCTCTTCGCCTCCCCCGCCCATCCCTACACCCAGGGCCTCATCGCCTCCGTGCCCAAGCTGGGAGCCGGGGTGAAGGTGCTGCCCAGCATTCCGGGGAGCGTGCCCGATCTGGCCTCCATGCCCACGGGCTGCCGCTTCGCGCCCCGGTGCAAGTACGCCACGGACAAGTGCCGCGCCCAGGAGCCGGAGCTGAAGAACGTGGGCGGGGAGCGCCGCTGCCGCTGCTGGCTGAGACAGGAAGGATAGGGGGATGCAGGTGATGGAAAAAATCGTATCTTTGAAGAACGTATCCAAGACGTTCCCGGTGGGCAAGTCCCTGCTGGGCAAGCCCACAAAGTTTGTCCACGCGGTCAACAACGTCAGCTTTGACGTGTTCGAGGGGGAGACCTTCTCCATCGTGGGCGAGTCGGGCTGCGGCAAGAGCACCACGGGCCGGCTCATCAACCACCTGCTCACGCCGGACAGCGGCGAGATCTGGTTCATGGGCAAGGAGATCTCCAGGATCTCCCAGGACGCCATGCGGCCTCTGCGCAAGGACATGCAGATGATCTTCCAGGACCCCGCGGGCAGCCTGGACCCCCGGATGCGGGTGGCGGAGCTCATCGAGGAGCCCCTGCTCATCCACACGGACATGAGCGCCGGGGAGCGGATGAAGGTGGTCAACGAGCTGCTGGGCATCGTGGGCCTGAGCGCCAAGCACGCCAAGCGCTATCCCCACGAGTTCTCCGGCGGCCAGAAGCAGCGCATCGGCATCGCCCGGGCCCTGACCGTGAACCCCAAGCTGGTCATTGCCGACGAGCCCATCTCCGCCCTGGACGTGTCCATCCAGGCGCAGGTCCTCAACCTGCTCCACAGGCTCCAGGAGGAGTATAAGCTCACCTACGTGTTCATCTCCCACGATCTGTCGGTGGTGGAGATGATCTCGGACCGGATCGCGGTGATGTACCTGGGCTTTGTGGTGGAGACCGCGCCCAAGGAGAAGCTCTACGCCCGCCCGGCCCACCCCTACACGGAGGCCCTGCTCTCCGCCGTGCCCATCCCGGACCCCACCCTGCAAAAGGAGCGGATCATCCTGGAGGGCGACATCCCCAGCACCATTGACCTGCCGGCGGGCTGTCCCTTCGCGGCCCGGTGCAAGCGGTGCACCAAGGCCTGCCTGGAGCGCAGGCCGGAGACCAAGGAAATTGAGCCCGGCCACTTTGTGGCCTGCCACCTGTACTGATGCTTCCGCAAAATACATGATTTGGAGAGGAAACATTGTATGAATCACCCACTGATTGAGGCCTGCGTAGACTCCCACGCCTCCTGCATGGCCGCCGCCCGGGGGGGCGCGGACCGGCTGGAGCTGTGCGCCAATCTGGCCATCGGCGGAACCACGCCCTCCCCTGTGGTTTTCAAGCAGGTGAAGCGGGACTGTGACGTGAAGATCAACGTGCTCATCCGCCCCCGCTTCGGAGACTTCCTCTATTCGGACATTGAGATGGAGGAGATGTGCGAGGAGATCAATGCGTTCCGGGTCCTGGGGGCCAACGGCGTGGTCATCGGCGCGCTGACCCCGGAGGGGGAGCTGGACCGGGAGAAGATGGCCCGGCTGATGGCCTGCGCCGGCAGCATGGACGTGACCCTCCACCGGGCCTTCGACATGACCCGGGACCCCTTTGCGGCGCTGGAGGCGGCCATTGAACTGGGCTGCCGGACCATCCTGACCTCCGGCCAGGCCGGCGACGCGGCGGCGGGCAAGGACCTGCTCCGGGAGCTCTATGCCCGGGCGGCGGGCCGCATCGACATCATGGCCGGCTGCGGGGTGAAGAAGTGGAACATCCAGGAGATCCATGACCACGCCGGCGTGGTGGTGTTCCACACCACGGGCCGGAAGGCCCCCCTGGACAGCGGCATGATCTACCGCAAGAGCACCGTCTTTATGGGCCTGCCCTCCCTGTCGGAGTACGAGATCTGGCAGACGGACGAGGAGGAGTTCCGCCAGTGCGCCCAGATCGTCCACACCCTGGCATAATCCATCAATTTAAAAAGACAAGTTCCATCCTTGGGTCTGGACTTGTCTTTTTATGCTGAATATATATAATGTGAAGAGGGAGCGGCCCCGGAGGGCGGCTCCCGTCAGGAGGAAACCATGCTTTTTTCAACATCCATGTATGATACCGCCCAGGCGAAGTGGGAGGCCCTGCTGGCGCGGGCCGGGGAGACCCGGGCCGCGGAGCTGCGCGCCCAGATGGCCCGGGCGGAGAAGACCTGTTCCCCGGACGCCATTCTGGCCGCCAAGTGGATCTGCGGCAGCAGCCCCCTGAGCGATCTGGCCAACTACGATCTGGACATCTTCCTCTCCTGCGGGGAGCACGGGGTGTTCCTGCGGCAGAGCTCCCCCTACGCCGCCGGCGTGCCGGAGGACATCTTCCTCAACTATGTGCTCCACATCCGGGTCAACGAGGAGGAGCTGTGCGACTGCCGGAAGTTCTTCCACAGCCAGCTTGCGGAGCGGGTGGCGGGCCTGGACGCGGCCGGGGCCGTCATCGAGGCCAACTACTGGTGCGCGGAGAACGTGATGTATCAGGCCACGGACGCCCGGACCATCTCCGCCCTGGGGGCCTACCGGTCCGGCTACGGCCGGTGCGGCGAGGAGTCCGCCTTTGGGGTGAACGTCTTCCGCTCCCTGGGCATCCCCGCCCGGCAGATCTACACCCCCCGGTGGGCCCACTGCGACGACAACCACGCCTGGGTGGAGGTCTGGTGCGGCGGCCAGTGGTACTTCCTGGGCGCCTGCGAGCCGGAGGAGGTGCTCAACAAGGGCTGGTTCACCAACGCGGCCAGCCGGGCCATGCTGATCCACAGCCGCTGCTTTGGGGAGATTTCCGGGGAGGAGATCATCTCCAAGGTGGGCATGGCCTCCTTCCTCAACAACTTAAAGCTCTACGCCGCAACCAAGTCCCTCACCGTGGCGGTGAAGGACGCCGCCGGCGCGCCGGTGGAGGGGGCCCAGGTCTCCTTCGGGATCCTCAACTACTGCGATATCTTCCCCGCCGCCGTCATGGTCACCGGGGCCGGCGGCACGGTGCGCCTCACCTGCGGCCTGGGCAGCATCAACATCCACGTGAAGAAGGGGGACCTCTTCTGCGAGCGGATGGTTTACACCCCGGACGCGGACCGGGTGGAGATCGTTCTGGAGCGGGAGAGCCCGGTCCCCGGCCAGTGGGAGGACTTTGTGTCCACCGCGCCCAAGGATCAGATTGTCAGCGCCGCCCGCCCCACGGAGGAGCAGAAGGCCCTGGGCCTGAAAAAGACCGCCGCCGCCAACGAGATACGGGAGAAGCGGACGGAGGCCATGTTCCACAGGGAGCGTGCAGAGGCTGTGGTAAAGCAGTACGGCTACAGCCGGGAGATCTTTGATCTCCTCTTCGAGAGCCGGGGGAACCTGGACCGGCTGCTGGCCTTCCTGGAGGACGGGGAATTCCAGCCCAAGGAGAAGGAGGCCCTGCTGCTGACCCTGTCCGCCAAGGACCGGCGGGACGTGGACCCGGAGGTGCTGCGGGAGGCCCTGGCGTGCAGCCGGGAGTACCAGGCCCCGGAGGAGCTGTACTACCCCTGCATCGTCTGCCCCCGGGTGTTCAACGAGCCCCTGCGCCTGTGCCGGCGGTTCATCCTGGAGGCCCTCTCCCAGGAGCAGAAGGCCGCCTTCCGGGGGGATCCCATGGAGATCTGGCGCTATATCGGCCGGGAGATCGGGTTTGACGAGTCCATCGAATACGGCCAGATCGTCACCGGGCCGGTGGGGGCCCTGACGGTGAAAAACGCCAGTCCCCTGTCCAAGAAGATCCTCTTTGTCTCCATCTGCCGGACATTGGGCATTGCCGCCCGGATGAATCCGGTGGACCGGCGGGCGGAGTACTGGGCGGACGGACGGTTCACGGCTGTGGAGGCGGCCCGGAGAGAGGACTGCGCCGTGGTCTTTGAGAAGGAGGACGGGGAGAGCTGGCAGTATGAGACCGACTTCGCCCTGGGCCTCCTCACCGGCGGCATGTACCAGACCCTGGAGCTGAGCCGGGAGAAGTGGGAGGGAGACCGGCTGCGGGTCCGGGTGAGCGCCGGCGAGTACCGGGTCATCACGGACAACCGCCTGCCCAACGGCAACCTCTACGCCAGCAAGTACCACTTCACCCTGGCCCCCGGAGAGACCAGGACCATCCGCCTGCGCAAGCACCAGGCGGACCTGTCGGAGATGCTGGGCAGCTACGGGCTGGAGGAGTTCAAGGTCTGGGACAGCCAGGGACAGGAGGTCACGGGCAGCGAGCTCACCAAAAACGGGGCTGTCCTCCTGTGGCTGGAGGAGGGCAGGGAGCCCACGGAGCATATCCTCAACGAGATGCTGGATCTGGAGGCGGACTTCCGGAGCCTGCCGGCGGATGTTGTCTTCCTGGTCCGCAGCCGGGAGGCTCTGGAGAACGCCAAGCTGCAAAAGGTGCTGGAGGTCTTCCCCCGGATCAGGGTGTATTACGATCCCTTTGTACCCAACGTGGAGACCCTGGCCCGGCGGATGTACGTGGACCCGGAGAAGCTGCCCCTGATCCTGGTGGCCACCGGGGCGCTGACTGCGGTTTACGCGTGCAGCGGCTACAACGTGGGCAGCGGCGACATGGTGGTGAAGGTCTGCCGCAGCGTCATGCGGGCGTAGCGGGGAGACGAATTTTTCCTTGTAATTTGGAGAGATTGCAGTATAATAGAATAGAGCGTCCAAGCAGAAACGCCGCCGGAACGGGGAGGTGACCGCCTACGGCCAATATACGGAAAGCGGACAGGGTCCAAATATATTACGCCAATATCCGGCAGGTCCTCTCTCTGGTCCAGTCGGAGGGGGAGATGTCAAGGGCCCAGGTGGCTGTGCGCACGGGCATGAACATCATGACCGTGGGGCGGATCGTGGAGAACATGATCTCCCGGGGCATCCTTCAGGAGCGGGAGACGGAGGCCATCTGTCAGGTGGGCCGTCCGCCCCGGCTGCTGTCCCTGCGCCAGGACCGCCTGCTCTGCGCCAGCCTGTTTCTGGCCCGAGACAAGCTCCATCTGGGGCTGGTGAACCTGACGGGACAGGTGACGGCCTACCGGGATCTCCCGGTGCCGGAGGGGGACTTTGTGCCCGGGCGGGTGCTCCCCTGGATGACGGACTGCTTAGAGCAGTTCCTGCGGGAGCAGCGGGGGCAGGACCTCTGCCGCACCGTGGGCGTGGTGGTGCCCGGCATTCTGGATATGGGCAGGGGCGAGGTGGTCTTCTCCGCCAACTTCCAGTGGGAGGGCGTGCCCCTGCTGGAGCATCTGCGGCGCCGCCTGCCGGATTGGACGTTCATTCTGGAAAACGACGTGAAGGCGGTGGCCGTGGCGGAGCACCAGTTCGGCGCGGCCAAGGGCTTCCGGAACATCGTGGTGCTGAATATCGGCGACGGCGTGGGCGCGGCGGTCATCCTCGACGACGAGATCTACCGGGGCAGGGACAACATGGCCGGGGAGATCGGCCATATCATCCTCAACCCGGCGGGGAAGATCTGCGAGTGCGGGAAGGCGGGCTGCCTCCAGACCTACCTCTCCCAGCGGACGCTGCTGGCGGAGGCCCGGGGGGTCTATCCCCAGGCCGCCACCCTGGCCCAGCTCTTCGCCCTGTACCGGCAGGGGGAGACCTTCGCCAGGGCGATGATGAATCAGGTGGGGGAGTACGTGGCCATCGCGGTGAACCTGCTGGCCAACACCTACGCGCCGGACGTGGTGCTCCTGTGCGGGAGCATGGTGCGGCAGGGGACGGTCCTGCAGGAGATCGTGGAGGACATGTATCAGGAGAAGCTCAACCAGTATATGAAGGACACCTTCCAGCTCCGGTTTGAGCGCTTCGGCACCACCGGACACCTGATCGGCGGCGGCGTGCTGGCTGTGCGGCAGGTGCTCTGGGACCTCTGCGGCCGCAGGACCACGGAGGAGCAGGACGCGCTGTGAGCGCCGTCCCTTGGCGTCCGGGCCGGGGCCCGGGCGGATGGAGAGCTTGCCTGGCGCTGTCAGCATCTGCAAAGGAAAGAGGGCGGTTACCCCATACGGGTAACTGCCCTCTATCGGGCTGCGGCCCGTCAAGGACAACAACGATGCCATGCGGAAATTTCGCCCGGGATATGATTTGATTTCTGACCGGATGGACCACTAGGGCTTGTTTGATAAATGACGACGCCCAACAGCGAGGAGGCATCTGCCGCCGTGAAAATGGATTTTCCTGGCGCCGCAGAAATTCCCTCTTGACAAACCTTCCGATATGGTGTAAACTTTTCAGAAAGTAAATAGGAAAAGCGATGACGAAGACGGACGAGGCCGTCCGCTCCCAGAGAGCCGGGCACTGGTGGAAGCCCGGCAGCAGGCCGCCTCATGGTCCCATCCCTTCCGAGCTGGAGGTTCGAACGTCCCTGCGGGGACTGGTAGACGCCTCCCGTGACTGCCGCGTGAGTGCATAGGGCTTGCTGGAGCCTGAAGGGGCGTCCTCTGCGGGGCGCAATTTGAGTGGTACCGCGGGTACATAACTGGGTTATGAACTCGTCTCAAAGAAGAAATTCTTTGGGACGGGTTTTTTCTTTTCCCATTCACCAATTCTTTGACATGGAGGAACCGCCTATGGACACCAGGCATGTGAACACCCAGCTGCTGGAGATGGCCTTCCGTATCCGGGAGATGCGCAACATCTGCGGCTTTACGGAGGAGGAGATGGCCCGAAGGACCGACACCACCGTGGCGGAGTACCGGGTCTACGAGGCCGGCGGCGCGGATCTGCCCTTCACCTTTATCCACAAGTGCTCCCTGGCCTTCGGCATCGGCATCACGGACCTGCTGGAGGGGCGCAGCGCCAACCTGTCCAGCTATACCGTCACCCGCCGGGGGGAGGGCCAGCAGACCGCCAAGGAGCCGGGCATTGAGATCGCCAACCTGGCCCCCCTGTTCCGCAACAAGCTGGCCGAGCCCTACTACTGCACCTACGACTACGACGAGGCCCAGCAGCGCATGCCCATCCACCTCACCACCCACGCGGGCCAGGAGTTCGACATTATCCTCTCCGGCCAGATGAAGGTCCAGGTGGGGGAGCACACGGAGATCCTCCGGGAGGGGGACAGCATCCTCTACAACTCCTCCACCCCCCACGGCATGATCGCCGTCGGCGGGGAGAAGTGCGTGTTCTGCGCGGTGGTCATCTCCGGCGAGAAGGCGGACGAGATGAGCGTGCGCCGGTCCATCGTGGACGCCCGCAGCAGCGAGGACTACGTGTGCAGGGACTTCATCCACGCCGTGGAGGACGAGAGGGGCGTGCTCCAGTCCCTCTCCTTCCCCCACGCGGACCGGTTCAACTTCGCCTTTGACTGCGTGGACGCCATTGCCGCCAAGTATCCGGAGAAGCTGGCCATGCTCCACCTGGACCGGGACAAGACCGAGCGCCGCTTCACCTTTGAGGACATGTCCCGGGCCTCCTCCCGGGCGGCCAACTACTTCAAGGCCCTGGGCGTCAAGCGGGGGGACCGGGTGATGCTGGTGCTCAAGCGGCACTACCAGTTCTGGTTCGCCATCCTGGGCCTCCACAAGCTGGGGGCGGTGGCCATTCCTGCCACCAACCTGCTCCAGGAGCACGACTTCAGCTACCGGTTCAACGCCGCCGGGGTCAGCGCCATCCTCTGCACCGCCGACGGCGACACCGCCCATCAGGTGGAGATCGCGGAGAAGGACAGCCCCACCCTGCAATTAAAGATCCTGGTGGGCGGCAGCCGTCCGGGCTGGCACGACTTCGACGAGGAGTACGCCATGTACCGCAGCAAGTTCGAGCGCGCGCCGGACGCGCCCTGCGGCGATGACCCGATGCTCATGTTCTTCACCTCCGGTACCACCGGCTATCCCAAGATCGCCGCCCACAGCTACAAGTACGCCCTGGGCCACTACATTACGGCCAAGTACTGGCACTGTGTCCACGCCGGCGGCCTCCACTTCACCATCAGCGAGACCGGCTGGGGCAAGGCGCTGTGGGGCAAGCTGTACGGCCAGTGGCTGTGCGAGGGGGCGGTGTTCACCTACGACTTTGACCGCTTCGAGGCCTCCGACATCCTGCCCATGTTCGCCAGGTACAACATCACCACCTTCTGCGCGCCCCCCACCATGTACCGCATGTTCATCAAGGACGATCTGAGCCGCTATGACCTGAGCAGCATCAAGCACGCCACCACCGCCGGCGAGGCCCTGAACCCGGAGGTGTTCCGCCAGTTCGAGGCCCAGACCGGCCTGCAAATCTACGAGGGCTTCGGCCAGACGGAGACCACGCTGACCATCGGCAACCTGGTGGGCAACAAGCAGAAGATCGGCTCCATGGGCAAGCCCGTGCCCACCTACGATCTGGTGCTGGTGGACAGCGAAGGAAACGAGGTCCCCCGGGGCGAGAACGGCGAGATCTGCATCCGGGCGGACAAGGAGAAGGGGCTGCCCTGCGGCCTGTTCGACGGCTACTACCAGGATCCGGAGCAGACGGCGGAGGTGTGGCACGACGGGCTCTACCACACCCGGGACGTGGCCTGGCAGGACGAGGACGGATACCTCTGGTACGTGGGCCGGGCGGACGACGTCATCAAGTCCAGCGGCTACCGGATCGGGCCCTTTGAGATCGAGAGCGTCATCATGGAGCTGCCCTATGTGCTGGAGTGCGGCGTGTCCGCCGCGCCGGACGAGATCCGGGGCCAGGTGGTGAAGGCCAGCATTGTGCTGGTGCCCGGCACGGAGGGCACGGAGGAGCTGAAGAAGGAGATCCAGACCTACGTGAAAAAGCACACCGCGCCTTATAAATATCCCCGCATTGTGGTGTTTAAGGACGAGCTGCCCAAGACCATCAGCGGGAAGATCATGAGGAATAAGCTGTAATCGGCGGTCCCGGGGCCGCGCAGGCCCCGGGACTAACGTACAGAACCGCGCCCCCGGAGTTTCCGAATAGATATGCACCCCCGGCAAATAATTTTAATTTTCCACTTGACCAGACCCACCGCGATATGGTAAGATGGTACTGCAATCGAATAGCGGCCAGTGGCCGCAGCATAAAAACGATGACGGAGAGTGCTCCGGGGATGCCCTTCAGAGAGCCGGCGGACGGTGCGAGCCGGCAGGGCGGAAGCGAGAGTTTGTAGCTCCTGAGTTGGAAGGAAGAAACCGGGCTGCCCGGGAGTAGAACCTTCCCGTGACTGCCGCGTGAGTGCATAGGGCTTGCTGGAGCCCGATGAGCGGCGTCCTGTGGGGCGCAATTTGAGTGGTACCGCGGGTATATGTTTACTCGTCTCAAAGATTACCGTATCTTTGGGGCGAGTTTTTGTTTGCCCCAGGGGGAGACTGCAAGGAGGATTTGACCAATGAAACAGCAACCCACCACCGGACTGGACTTCAAGCTCCAGGAGATGGCCCAGCGCATCCGGGACCTGCGGGAGATCGTGGGCCTCACCGCCGGGGACATGGCCCGCCTCACCGGCGTGCCCCTGGAGGAGTACCTCCTGTGCGAGGCCGGGGAGAGCGATCTCAACTTCGCCTTCATCTACCGCTGCGCCCAGGCCTTCGGCGTGGATGTCACCGACATCATCGAGGGCTCCAGCCCCCGCCTGAGCAACTACACCCTCACCCGGGCCGGGGAGGGCCAGCACATCGAGCACGCCCACGGCATGACCTACTACAACATGGCCGCCCGGTTCAAAAAGCGGGTGGCCGAGCCCCTGTACGTGGTGGCCGAGTACTCCGACGAGGCCCAGCTGCGGCCCATCGAGTGCACCACCCACGAGGGCCAGGAGTTCGACATCGTGGTCTCCGGCCAGCTGAAGGTCCAGGTGGGGGAGCACATCGAGATCCTCAACCCCGGCGACACCATCTACTACAACTCCACCGCCTCCCACGGCATGATCGCCACCGGCGGCCAGGACTGCGTGTTCTACGCCATTGTCCTGGAGGGGCCCGGGGACGCGGCCCCGGCTCCGGTCCGGGAGAAGAAGCTGGAGCGCCGGCCGGACGCCGCCGGACAGGAGAGCCGGATCTGGGAGAAGTTCATCGAGGTGGAGGAGGGGGAGGACGGGTCCCTGAAGCGGATCCAGTTCAAGAACGCGGACGCCTTCAACTTCGCCTTCGACGTGGTGGACGGCCTGGCCCGCCGCAAGGGCGACAAGCTGGCCATGCTCCACGTGGACCGCAGCGGGGCGGAGCGCTACTTCACCTTCCAGGACATGTCCCGCTACTCCTCCCGGGCCGCCAACTACTTCCAGTCCCTGGGCGTCAAGCGGGGGGACCGGGTGCTGCTGATCCTGAAGCGGCACTACCAGTTCTGGTTCGCCATCCTGGGCCTCCACAAGCTGGGGGCCGTGGCCCTGCTGGCCTCCAACCAGATGATGGAGCACGATCTGGCCTACCGCTACGAGGCCGCCGGCATCTCCGCCGTGGTGTGCACCGCCAACGGCGAGGTCTCCTGGGAGGCGGAGCGGGCGGCGGCGCAGTTCCCCGGCATGGTGAAGATCATGGTGGACGGCTGCCGCCAGGGCTGGCACGACTTTGACCAGGAGTTCCGCCTCTTCTCCGATGAGTTCATCCGGGCCAAGGACGCGCCGGCGGGGGAGGATCTGATGCTCATGTTCTTCACCTCCGGCACCACCGGCTTTCCCAAGGCGGCCACCCAGTGCTACAAGTACCCCCTGGGCCACTTCATCACCGCCAAATACTGGCACTGCGTGGACCCGGAGGGCCTGCACCTGACCATCAGCGACACCGGCTGGGCCAAGGCCATGTGGGGTAAGCTCTACGGCCAGTGGCTCAACGAGGCGGCGGTGTTTGTCTACGACTTTGACCGCTTCGACGCCTCCGACATCCTGCCCATGTTCGCCAAGTACCGCATCACCACCTTCTGCGCGCCGCCCACCATGTACCGGATGCTCATCAAGCAGGATCTGAGCCGGTACGATCTGAGCAGCGTACAGCACGCCACCATCGCCGGCGAGGCCCTGAATCCGGAGGTGTTCCACCAGTTCCAGAAGGCCACGGGACTGAGCCTCATGGAGGGCTTCGGCCAGAGCGAGACCACGGTGATGATCGGCAATCTGGTGGGTATGCGGCCCAAGGTGGGGTCCATGGGCAAGCCCGTGCCCCTGTACCCGGTGGAGCTGGTGGACCCGGAGGGGAACCCGGTCCCGGACGGACAGGTGGGCGAGATCTGCATCCGGGCGGAGCGGACGGACATCTGCGGCCTCTTCCGGGGCTACTACCGCAGCGAGGAGAGCACCAGCGCCGCCTGGCACGACGGGCTCTACCACACCGGCGACACCGCCTGGCGGGACGAGGACGGGTACTTCTGGTACGTGGGCCGGGTGGACGATCTCATCAAGTCCAGCGGCTACCGCATCGGGCCCTTTGAGATCGAGAGCGTCATCATGGAGCTGCCCTATGTGCTGGAGTGCGGCGTGTCCGCCGCGCCGGACGAGGTCCGGGGCCAGGTGGTGAAGGCCAGCATTGTGCTGGTGCCCGGCACGGAGGGGACGGAGGCGCTGAAAAAGGAGATCCAGACCTACGTGAAGGAGCACACCGCCCCCTACAAGTACCCCCGCATTATCGTATTCCGGGATGAGCTGCCCAAAACTACCAGTGGGAAGATCATCCGCAATCAGCTATAATGGGCCTGGACACGGCCCGCCTGCTCCCGGCGGAGGAGGCCAGCGCCCCCCTGATCGCCGCGCTGGTCCGGCGCACGGTGGAGGAGGTCTACCCCCGGTACTATTGCCGGGAGATTGTGGACGCGTTCCGCGCCCTCCACACCCCGGAGGCGGTGGGGGAGGACATCCGGCGGGGCGGCGTGTACGGGCTGTGGCTGGACGGGACGCTCATCGGCACCGGGACCCGGCTGGACAGCCAGATCACCCGGGTCTATGTGGCGCCCCCCTTCCAGGGCCGGGGATACGGCAGCCGCATCATGGACCGGCTGGAGGCGGAGATTGCCCGGAGCCACGCCGCCGCCCAGCTGGAGGCGTCTCTGCCGGCCCTCCGGATGTACGGGCGCCGGGGCTACCGGACGGTCCGGCGCGGCCGCTGGCCGGTGGAGAACGGCGTGGTCCTGGTATATGACGAGATGGAAAAATCCCTGCGGAGAGAAAGCGAAGGAGCCCCCTATGGACCATAAACGAATCACCCTGTTCGCCGGACACTACGGGTCCGGAAAGACCAACATTGCCGTCAACTACGCCCTGCTGCTGGCCCGGGAGGGCCGGCGGACCGCCATTGCGGACCTGGACATCGTCAACCCCTACTTCCGCACCAAGGACAGCGCCCGGGAGCTGGAGGCGGCGGGGGTGGCGCTCATCTCCCCCCAGTTCGCCAACACCAACGTGGACCTGCCCGCCCTGCCGGCGGAGGCCTACCGGCTGGTGGAGGACCGGGACCTGTACGCGGTGATGGACATCGGCGGCGATGACCGGGGGGCCTACGCCCTGGGCCGGTACACCCCCTTCATCCTGGAGGAGGGGAACTACCGGATGGCCTTTGTGGCCAACCCCTGCCGCCCCCTGACCCGGACCCCGGAGGAGGCCCTGGAGGTCATGGGGGAGATCGAGAGGGCCGGGGGCCTGCCCTTCACGGACATTGTCAACAACGCCAATCTGGCCCACGAGACCACGGCGGAGACGGTGCTGGAGGCGCTGCCCTATATGGAGAGACTGAGCGCGCTCAGCGGTCTGCCCCTCTGGATGACCAGCGCGGAGGAGACCGTGGCGGCGGCCCTGGAGGGCAGGGTTCCTGGCCTTCTGTCCATGAAGCTCCAGGAGAAGTACTTTGACTTGCCCGAGCAGAAGGGACCGCCCAGAGCGCGGCCGCTGTTCGGATGAAAGGAGAGCCTATGACGCAGAAGGAGAGAATGCTGGCGGGCCTGCCCTACAAGGCGTGGCTGGACGGGCTGAGCGAGGAGCGGATGGCCTGCCGGCGAAAGCTCCACGCCTTCAACCTGCTGCCCCCCGACGAGGAGGAGAAGGCCCAGCGGCTGCTGCTGGAGCTGCTGGGAAAAACCGGGAGGGACCCCTGGATCAACGCCCCCTTCCACTGTGACTACGGCTGGAACATCGAGGTGGGGGACAACTTCTTTGCCAACTACAACCTCACCATTCTGGACGTGGGCAAGGTGACCATCGGCAGCAACGTCCAGTTCGCCCCCAACGTCTCCATCTATACCGCCGGACACCCCCTCCACCCGGACAGCCGGAACTCCGGCTATGAGTACGGCCTCCCTGTCACCATCGGGGACAACGTGTGGATCGGCGGCAATGTGGTCCTGCTGCCGGGGGTGACTGTCGGCAGCAACTCGGTTATCGGCGCGGGGAGCGTGGTGTCCAGGGACATTCCCGAATGGGTGGTGGCCGTGGGCAGCCCGTGCAGGGTTGTCCGGAGGATCACGGAGGAGGACCGGAAATACTACTGTAAAGACCGCGTGTTTGACGTGGAGGACTATTGACAATGAATCCGCTCTTGCGCTATCTGGATCGTAATGGTATTTTATTATGCAACACCAACCCTGAGCTGCCGGCGCTGGAGGATGTTGGATGCAGCTGGAGCGATGTGACGGAACTCATTGACCGGCAGGAGCTGTTTTACTGCAAGGCCTTCAAAAAACGGACTACATATCTGTCCGCAAAAGCATACTATCTGCTCAAGGAAATCCGGCGGAAAAAGCCGTTGACACCGGCTGCGCAGAAGATACACGATATATTGGAAGACGGGGCGGCTGTGGACACCGCTTTTCTGAAGGCCGTGTCCGGCCTGGACGCAAAGGGGTTCCGCGAGGGATTTGACCTGCTGCTGCAAAATCTGTATATCACTGCCCTGTATAACGGGAAACCGCTGAACGAAAACTGGTCCGCATTTCTGTATGGAACAGCGGAGGAATGGGAGGAGCGCGTCCCCGCTCCCGCTCCTGTGGAGAACCCAGGGGAGCGGTTATGGGAGATCCTGGGCCAAACTATGACGGAGCGGCAGTTCAAATCGCTGATAGGAGGAAGATGAACTACGATGGAGCTTTCTTTTCAAGATATATCCGCCCAATACCAGGTCCGCCGCCTCACGGAGGAGGACCTGCCGGAGCTGCTGGCCCTGGCAAAGGACAACCCCACCTACTACCGATACATGGGCGAGGAGCCCACCCTGGAGGGCCTCCGGGGGGACCTGACCAAGCTGCCGCCCCGGACCACAAGCGAGGACAAGTACTTCCTGGGCTACTTCCGGGACGGGCGGCTGTGGGGCGCGCTGGATCTGATCCTCCATTTTCCCAACCCGGAGACCGCCTTTGTAGGCTGGTTCATCCTGCGAAAGGACTTGCAGGGCCGGGGCGTGGGCACGGCCCTGGTGAGCGAGCTTATGGACCTCCTGAAGGACCAGGGGTTCCGGTCCGTCCGCCTGGGGCGGGTGAAGGGCAACCCGGAGAGCGAGGCCTTCTGGGTGAAAAACCAGTTTACCCCCACCGGAATCGAGACCGATGGGGGCGGCTATACCATTGTTGTCATGCAGCGGGAGCTGTGATTATCCGCAAAGAGAAAGGAGACCACTATGGCAAAAGTAACCTTTAAGACCGATCTGTGCAAGGGCTGCGGCCTGTGCGTCAGCGCCTGTCCCAAGCACATTCTGGCCATTGCCAGGGACCAGATCAACCAAAAGGGCTATTCCCCCGCGGTGATGACCAACCAGGAGGAGTGCATCGGCTGCGCGTTCTGCGCCACCATGTGCCCGGACTGCATCATCACCGTGGAGAAGTAAGGAGGACGACATGGCAGAGAGAGTATTGATGAAGGGCAACGAGGCCATTGCGGAGGCCGCCATCCGGGCCGGGTGCCGCCACTATTTCGGCTATCCCATCACCCCCCAGACGGAGGTGGCCGCCTACATGGCCAAGAAGATGCCCAAGATCGGAGGCGTGTTCCTCCAGGCGGAGAGCGAGATCGCGTCCATCAACATGGTCTACGGCGCGGCCGCCGCGGGCATGCGGGTGATGACCTCCTCCTCCAGCCCCGGCATCTCCCTCAAGAGCGAGGGCCTGAGCTACATAGCCGGCTCCGACGTGCCCGCCTTTGTGGTCAACGTCCAGCGGGGCGGCCCGGGGCTGGGGGGCATCCAGCCCAGCCAGTCCGACTACTTCCAGGCCACCAAGGGCGGCGGACACGGGGATTACCGCATGATCGTGCTGGCCCCGGCCTCGGTCCAGGAGATGGCCAGCCTCACCATCAAGGGGTTCAATCTGGCGGACAAGTACCTGATGACCGCCATGATCCTGGCCGACGGCACCATCGGGCAGATGATGGAGCCCATCACCTTCGAGGAGGCGGCCGTCGAGACCTACGACAAGCCCTGGGCCCTCACGGGCACCAAGATGCGCAGAAAGCACAACATCGTCAACTCCCTCTACCTCAAGTCCGACGAGCTAGAGCAGAAGAACTTTGAGCGCTATGAGCGGTACAAGGCGGTGGAGGAGAACGAGGTCATGTACGAGCAGTACATGATGGAGGACGCGGAGATCTGCGTGGTGGCCTTCGGCATCGCCTCCCGGGTGGCCAAGAACGCCGTGGCGCAGGCCCGGCGGGAGGGCGTGAAGGCGGGGCTCATCCGTCCCATCACCCTCTGGCCCTTCCCCAAGGCGGTCCTGCGCCAGGCGGCGGACCAGGTGAAGAGCTTCGTGTGCGTGGAGCTGAACATGGGCCAGATGATCGAGGACGTCCGTCTGGCCACGGAGTGCCGGCGGCCTGTGAGCCTGTGCAACCGGACGGGCGGCATGATCCCCAGCCCGGAGCAGGTGCTCTCCAGCATCCGCGAAGCTCAGAAAGGAGTGAACTGACATGGCAATCGTATTTGAGAAGCCCCGCGCCCTCACGGACGCGGTCCTCCACTACTGCCCCGGGTGCCCCCACGGCATCATCCACCGGCTGGTGGCCGAGGCCATCGACGGCCTGGGCATCGAGGGGGACACCATCGGCGTGGCCCCGGTGGGCTGCGCGGTGATGGCCTACGACTACTTTGCCTGCGACATGATCGAGGCCGCCCACGGCCGGGCCCCGGCCACGGCCACGGGCATCAAGCGGTGCCGGCCGGACAGCGTGGTCTTCACCTACCAGGGGGACGGCGATCTGGCCTCCATCGGCATGGCGGAGACCGTCCACGCCGCGGCCCGCAACGAGAATATCACCATCATCTTTGTCAACAACGCCATTTACGGCATGACCGGCGGCCAGATGGCCCCCACCTCCCTGCCCGGTCAGGTGACCCAGACCAGCCCCTACGGCCGGGACGTGAACCACTGCGGCTGGCCCATTCGGGTCTGCGAGCTGCTGAGCACCCTGGAGGGGCCGGAGTACGTGGCCCGGGTGGCGGTGAACAACGTCAAGAACGTGAAGGCCGCGGGCAAGGCCATCCGGAAGGCCTTCCAGAACCAGGTGGAGAAGAAGGGCTTCTCCCTGGTGGAGGTGGTGTCCGCCTGCCCCACCAACTGGGGCATGACCCCCCAGAAGGCCCTGGAGTGGGTGGAGAGCGACATGCTGCCCTACTACCCCCTGGGGGTGTACAAGGACAGATCGGCGGCAAAGGAGGCTGAGGAGAAGTGAAGACAACCCAGATTTTGATTGCCGGCTTCGGCGGACAGGGGATCCTGTTCGCGGGAAAATTCCTGGCCTACAAGGGCCTGCTGGAGGACCTCCAGGTCTCCTGGCTGCCCTCCTACGGCCCGGAGATGCGGGGCGGCACCGCCAACTGCAGCGTCATCCTCTCCGAGGAGAGCGTGGGCTCCCCCATCATCACCCATCCGGACGTGCTCATCGCCATGAACCTGCCCAGCCTGCAAAAGTACGTGGACGCGGTGGTCCCCGGCGGGCAGATCTACGTGGACTCCACCCTGATTGGGGAGAAGGTGGGCCGCGATGATGCGGCGGTCTTCTACATCCCCGCCACCCAGATGGCCAACGACGCGGGCGTGCCCACCCTGGCCAACATGGTGATGATGGGCCACGTGCTGAAAAATCACCCGGAGCTCACCTTCGAGGGCACGGAGGAGACGGTGGCCAAGCTGGTGCCCCCCCAGAAGGCCCAGCTGGTGGAGCTGAACATGAAGGCCCTTCAGACGGGGAGAGACTACCAGTGATCCGCCGGGGCTTTGACGGCGGCGGGGAGCTGCTGAAGCCCTCCCATCTCGCGCAGCCGGTGGAGGGCTTCCCCAAAACCGTGCTGGTGACCTTCCAGCAGAAGGTGGCGGAGGCGCTGCTCCAGCGTTTCCCCGCGGAGACCGTCAGTACGGTCAGCGCCTGCGTAAAGATCCCGGTTTACCGTTTTTCCTGCCAGGGTCATACCCTGGGGCTGTACCTCACCACCCTGGGCGGCCCCGCCACAGTGGGAATCCTGGAGGAGGTGTGGGTCAAGGGCGCGGAGAAGGTCCTGTTCTTTGGAACCTGCGGCGGGCTGGACCCGGACCTGCCCGCCGGGCATCTGATCGTTCCCACCGCCGCCTACCGGGATGAGGGGACCAGCTTCCACTACCTGCCGGCCTCGGACTACGTGGAGATCCCCACGGCGGACCGGCTGGCGGCAATCTTCGATGAGCTGGCCCTGCCCTATGTCAAAACCAAAACCTGGACCACGGACGCCATCTACCGGGAGACGCCCGGAAAAGTGGCAGAGCGCCGGGCGGAGGGCTGCGGCGCGGTGGAGATGGAGTGCGCCTCCGTCATGGCCGCCGGGCAGTTCCGGGGGAAAGAGGTCTATCAGTTTTTGTATACCGCGGACAGCCTGGCGGGGAGCCAATGGGAGCGGGGGCTCCTGGGCCAGACGCCGGCGTCCGAGTACGAACGGTATCTGTCCGTCGCTCTGGAGACGGCGATCCGGCTTTGAGGAGAATGCTGATGAAAATTTCCTGTATCCAGATGGATATGCGCCTGGGGGCGGCGGACGAAAACTTTGCCCACGCCGAGGCGCTCATCCGGGAGACCGTAAGCAGAGAGCGCCCGGACGTAGCGGTGCTGCCGGAGACCTGGAACACCGGGTTCTTCCCGGAGGATCTGGCCGCCTGCGCGGACCGGGACGGGGCGCGGACCAAGGCCGTGTTCTCCGCTCTGGCCAGGGAGCTGAACGTGAACATCGTCTGCGGCAGTGTGGCCAATCAGAGGGGGGACGGGTTCTGCAACACGGCCTATGTCTTTGACCGCTCCGGCGAGGTGCTGGCGGAGTACGACAAGACCCACCTGTTCACCCCCTCCGGGGAGCACCATGCCTTCCGGGCCGGGGACCGCACCTGCCGGTTCCGGCTGGACGGCAAGAAGTGCGGCCTGATCATCTGCTACGACATCCGGTTCCCGGAGCTGACCCGGACTCTGGCCCTGGAGGGGGTGGACCTCCTCTTTGCAGTGGCCCAGTGGCCGGAGAAGCGGACCATGCACCTGGAGACCCTGGCCCGTGCCCGGGCCATTGAGAACCAGATGTTCCTGGCCCTGTGCAACAGCGTGGGCGCGGCGGGAGAAACCCGCTGCGGCGGACACAGCGCCATCATTGACCCCTGGGGCGAGTACCTGGCCCGCGCCTGGGACGGGGAGGAGACCATCACCGGCGAGGCGGATTTCTCGGTAATCGAGGACATCCGCGCCTCCATCAATGTCTTCCGGGACCGGCGGCCGGAGCTGTATCATCTGTAGAGCTTTTTTCTGTTCTTTTCTTTATGAATAAAGAAAAGAACCAAAAGAAACACTTTTTACACGTGTTCTATCGTAAAATACACCCATAGGGTGTAAAAGTTCTTTTTGATCCTTTTTCTTTCAAGAAAAAGGATGAATACCAAAACCGAAAGGCGGATGCAATCATGTCTTACGAATTTCCCGTAACCCGCACCACCACCCCCAAGGCCAAGCCGGACCAGTCCAACCTGGGCTTTGGCAAGTACTTCACCGACCACATGCTCATTATGGACTACGACGAGGGCCAGGGCTGGCACGACGGCAGGATCGTCCCCTACGGCCCCATCAGCCTGGACCCCGCCTCCTGCGTGCTCCACTACGCCCAGATGATGTTTGAGGGTATGAAGGCCTACCGCACCCCTGACGGCAGGATCAACCTCTTCCGTCCGGACATGAACACCAAGCGCCTCAACCGCACCAACGAGCGCATGTGCATCCCCCCCATGGACGAGGAGCTGTTCATTGAGGCGGTGAAGGCCGCCGTGAAGACGGACGCGGACTGGATCCCCACCGCCCCCGGTACGGCCCTGTACATCCGGCCCTACATCATCTCCGACGAGGTGAGCTTCTCCGTGGAGCCGGCCAAGCATTACCACTTCATCATCATTCTCTGCGCCGTTGGGGCCTACTATGACATCAACCGGGGCGGCCTCACCGGCAGCCACATCTATGTGGAGGACGAGTACATCCGCGCGGCCGTGGGCGGCACCGGCTTTGCCAAGGTGGGCGGCAACTACGCCGGCGGTATGCGGGCCACCAAGAAGGCCCTGGAGAACGGCTGCAAGGAGGTGCTGTGGCTGGACGCCCACGAGCACAAGTATGTGGAGGAGGTGGGCACCTCCAACGCCTTCTTCATGATCGGCGGCGAGATCATCACCGCGCCCCTGGGCGGGTCCATCCTCCCCGGCGTCACCCGGGACAGCACCATCACCCTCCTGCGCAAGTGGGGCTACAAGGTGAGCGAGCGCCGCCTGTCCATCCAGGACGTGGAGGCCGCCAGCAAGGACGGCACCCTCCAGGAGGCCTGGGCCACCGGCACTGCCTGCGTCATCTCCCCCATCGGCTACCTGCGCTACATGGACCGGGATATCGTCATCCACGGCGGCGGCGTGGGCCCGGTGAGCCAGAAGCTTTACGATCATATCTACGGTATGCAGACCGGCGTAGTGGCGGACGACATGGGCTGGATCGTGCAGATCTGAGGCGATCTTCAGCAGGGATTCTTTTGGGTTGAAAGAATACAACAAAAAACGTCAGAGGCGGTCACAGACCGCCTCTGACGTTTTTTGCTTTGTTTGTTCAGAAAAGAAGGAATTACCCCTCGGCCGCCGCCAGCCGCCGCCCCATGAGTACGCCCATGGCGGAGGCCATCATCAGCCCCCGGGTCCAGCCGCTGGAGTCGCCTAAGCAGTACAGGCCCTGGATGTTGGTGTTGAAGTCCTCGTCCATCTTCACCCGGTTGGAGTAGAACTTTAGCTCCGGGGAGTACAGCAGGGTCTCCGAGGAGGCAAACCCAGGCACCACCTCGTCCATGGCCTGGATAAAGTTGATGATGTTGGTCATGGCCCGGTAGGGCATGGCGGCGGTGATGTCCCCGGCCACCACGTCCGGCAGGGTGGGCCGCACGTTGGAGAAGGCAAGCTCCTTCTGCCACGTCCGCTTGCCGTCCAGAATATCCCCGAACCGCTGGACCATGATGTGGCCTGCCCCCAGCATGTTGGTCAGCTCCCCCACCCGCTGGGCGTAGGCGATGGGCTGGTTGAAGGGGTGGGAGAAATTGTGGGAGCAGAGGATGGCCAGGTTGGTGTTGTCACTTTTCAGCTCCTTGTAGCTGTGGCCGTTGACCACCGCCAGATCGTTGTCGTAGTTCTCCTGGCTGACAAAGCCCCCGGGGTTCTGGCAGAAGGTGCGCACCTTGTTCTTGAAGGGCCGGGGATGCCCCACCAGCTTCGACTCGTAGAGGACCCGGTTCACCGTCTCCATCACCTCGCTGCGCACCTCCACCCGCACGCCGATGTCCACCGTGCCCGGCTGGTGGGCGATGTTGTGCTGGGCGCACAGGCTCTCCAGCCAGTCGGCCCCCCGGCGGCCCGTGGCAATCACCGTATGGCGGGCCAGAATCTCCTCCTCCCGGCCGTTTTGGCGCACCTGCACCCCCCGGCACACGTCCCCCTCCAGAATGAGATTGGTACACTCGCAGCCAAAGAGCAGCTCCACGCCGTTTTTCAGCAGGTGCTGCTCAATGGCGTAGTAGAGGTCCTGGGCCTTCTCCGTGCCCAGGTGGCGGATGGGGCAGTCCACCAGCTTCAGCCCCGCCCGGATGGCCCGCCTGCGGATAGCCTTGACTTCCTCCGTGTTGCCCAGGCCCTCCACATGGCTGTCCGCGCCGAACTCCAGGTAGATGCCGTCGGTGTAGTCGATGGTCTCCTGGGCCTTGTCCGGACCGATGAGGCTGGGCAGATCGCCCCCCACCTCGCAGCTGAGGGACAGCTTGCCGTCGGAGAAGGCCCCGGCCCCGGAGAAGCCGGTGGTAATGTGGCAGTAGGGCTTGCAGCTCACGCACTGGCCCGCCTTGCTCTTGGGACAGCGGCGGTCCTCCACCGCCCGGCCCTTCTCCACAATGAGAATCCTCTGCCTGCTGCCCTTTTTCAGCATCTCCAGGGCTGTGAAGATGCCGGCGGGCCCTGCGCCGATGATGACAACGTCTCTGTCCATGGAAACCTCCTTTTTCTGTCGCGGCGGTTGCTTCTCCAACCACTATACCTGAGCCGGTCCGCCCTGTCAAGGGGGCCGGACCGGCTGCGCCGGCTGTCCTCATTATCTGCATTCTCTCTCGTTTTTTTCACCCAGATCCCGGATGACCTGGAGAATGTGGCTGGCCTGACCGGGGGTGAGCCGCCCGATCTCCCGCGCCAGGTCCCCGGCGCTCTGGGGAGAGAGCGCCCCGGGGTCAAAAAAATCCCGGGGCGTGATGTGGAAGTATTCGCAGATATAGAGGAACCCGGCCATGGACGGCAGCGTCCGCCGATTCTCGATTTTGTTGATATAGCTCTCGCTCTGCCCCAGGGACAGGCTCATGTCCCGGGCCGACACGCCCTTCTCCGTCCGCAACTGGGCGATCCGCTCCGGTACCCACGCTAAGTAGTCCATACGACACCCCCTGCTTTGTATATAGTATAAATCCTGGACCGGCGAGAAACAGGGAAAATTAGGATATATTTCTCTTTACAAAAAGATTTATAGCATATATAATGGGCGGTAACCGGGATTTATATTCCCTACCACAGAGAGAAACAGGGGAGGGCGCGCATGAAGGGGAGGATTGTGAAAGGGGTGCTGGTGCTCACGCTGGTTCTGGCGGTGCTGGCGCTGGCCGGATGCAGGGAGTTTCCCAGTCTCGGCCCTCTGGAGAAGCCGCCTCCGCCGCCGATCATGGCATATATGCCGGGAAATTTGTGCCGCGGGGAAACGATATAGGGTGGGGACCGTCAGAGGATGGGCGCTGCCCGCCTCTGCACCACCTTTGACGAAACATTACCGCATTTTCCATAGGCAAACCATCCCACCGAAACACCGAAAAGAGCCAGGTCCGGAAGGACCTGGCTCTTCTGCACAAAACCAATCTGGGAATTAGATCAGGCGGGAGGTGCTCACCTTCACGCCGGGACCCATGGTGGAGGCTGTGACGCAGCTCTTCACATACTGGCCCTTGGCGGCGGCGGGCTTGGCCTTGATGATCGCGCCCATAAGCGTGTTGAAGTTGTCGTTGAGCTTCTCCGCGCCGAAGGAGACCTTGCCGATGGGGCAGTGGATGATGTTGGTCTTGTCCAGGCGGTACTCGATCTTACCGGCCTTGACCTCCTGCACAGCCTTGCCCACATCGGGGGTGACGGTGCCGGCCTTGGGGGAGGGCATCAGGCCCTTGGGGCCCAGCAGCTTACCCAGACGGCCCACGGTGCCCATCATGTCGGGGCTGGCCACGACCACGTCGAACTCAAACCAGTTCTCCTTCTGGATCTTCTCCACCATGTCCATGTCGCCCACGTAGTCGGCGCCGGCCTCGCGGGCGGCGTCGGCCTTGTCGCCCTTGGCGAACACCAGCACCCGGACGGTCCTGCCGGTGCCGTGGGGGAGCACCACCGCGCCGCGGACCTGCTGGTCAGCGTGGCGGGAGTCAACGCCCAGCTTCACGTGGAGCTCCACGGTCTCGTCAAACTTGGCGGAAGCGGTCTTGCAGATGAGCTCAAAGGCGTCCTTGGACTCGTAGAGAGTGGCCCGGTCAATCTGCTTGGCGCTGTTCTGATATTTCTTTCCTCTAAACATTTCTCAAGCCCTCCTTTATTCACCCACGACGACGCCCATGCTGCGGGCCGTGCCGGCGATCATGCTCATGGCGGACTCCAGGCTGGCGGCGTTCAGATCGGGCATCTTGGTCTCGGCGATCTTCTGCACGTCGGCCTTGCTGATGGTGGCCACCTTGGTCTTGTTGGGCACGCCGGAGCCGGACTCGATATTGCAGGCCTTCTTGATGAGGACGGCCGCAGGAGGAGTCTTGGTAATGAAGGTAAAGGAGCGGTCAGAGTAGACGGTGATGATGACAGGGATAATCATGCCCATGTCGTTCTTCGTGCGCTCGTTGAACTCCTTGGTGAACGCGGCGATATTGACGCCGTGCTGGCCCAGGGCGGGACCAACAGGGGGAGCGGGCGTCGCCTTGCCCGCGGGAATCTGCAGCTTAACGTAGCCTACGACTTTCTGTGCCATGTCAGGCACCTCCTTGTATAATGTGGTGGTGGCGGGGTCCGTCTGGGGTTCCCCCTCCCACAGCTATGCTTTTCTTTATCAGACAAAGAAAAGCATCAAAAGAAACAATCAGGACACGACTTCCACCTGGTCCAGCTCCATCTCCACAGGGGTTTCGCGGCCGAACATGGACACCACCACGGTGACCTTGTTCTTCTCCGCGTCGATCTCCTCCACAACGCCGGTGAAGGACTCCAGAGGCCCGTCGTTGATGCGGACCTGATCGCCCTCCTTGTAGTTGACCACGATCTCGTGCTTCTCCATGCCCCACTCAATGACCTCGTCGTCACTGAGGGGGATGGGCTTGTTGCTGGCCTCGCCCACAAAGCCGGTGACGCCCCGGACGTTGCGCACCAGATGCCAGGTATCGTCGGTCATAATCATCTTGATGAGCACGTACCCGGGGAACACCTTCCGCTCCACCTGCTTGGCAGCGCCGGTTTCGCTGATCTCAGTGACCGTCTCCAGAGGGATCTGGATGTCCACGATCATCTCCTCCAGGCGGCGGTTGGTGACGAATTTCTCAATGGTGGTCTTGACGGCGTTTTCATAGCCGGAGTAGGTGTGGACCACGTACCACTTCGCGTTATCGGACATACCTCCAGCGCCTCTTACACCGAGAAGATGGACAGGAGGGTCTTGATAAACAGGGCGGCCACGCCGTCGAAGATCCAGATGCAGGCGCCGAACACCACGCTGTAGAGGATCACGGTGCCCGTGTTCCTGGCAACCTTTTCCGGGGTGGGCCACACCACCTTTTTCAGCTCGCTTCTCATCTCGCGGAACCAGCGGCCCCGGTCCTTCTTGACGTTCTTTTCTTCAGCCATGTTTGGATGTTCCTTTCCTTACTTCGTCTCAGAGTGAACAGTATGCTTCCGGCAGAACGGGCAGTACTTCTTCATCTCCAGACGGTCAGGGTCGTTCTTCTTGTTTTTGACCGTGTTGTAGTTCCTCTGCTTGCACTCGCTGCATCTGAGAGTAATCTTCACGCGCATTCCTAACGGCACCTCCTTATTCATGTATGCAGGCTCAAGGCCTGTACCGATTGCCTCCCTGTTGGAGATCTGGGCCGCCTGCCGCGCGGAAGCGAAAAGCGCGCAAAAAGAAACCCATTTCCACAGGTATTGTCTACTATATCACCTTACAGGCCCCAGGTCAACATAAATTTTTCAAATAATCCACTTTTTTTTCCTTTGCAAATATTGTATAATGGAGGGTAACGCGATAGAAACCGCGAAAAAGCACACATTATATAAGGAGGACTGCCATGCGCATCATGGCGATTGACTACGGGGACGCCCACACCGGCGCGGCGGTCTCCGATCTGACGGGCCTGCTGGCGGGCCACACCCAGGTCATCCACAGCCGGAAGCCGGAGGAGGTCCTCTCCGGCCTGGGACAGATCATCGGGGAGTACGGCGTGACGGAGCTGGTGCTGGGCTATCCGAAGAACATGGACGGCACCCTGGGGCCCCGGGCGGAGAAGGCGGAGCTGTTCGCCCAAGAGCTGGAGGCAGCCTTCGGCCTGCCGGTCCATCTCTGGGACGAGCGGCGCACCACCATTGACGCCCACCAGATCCTGGCCTCCGCCGGGAAAAACGCCAAAAAGCGGAAGAAGACCGTGGACGCGGTGGCGGCGGCGCTGATTCTGGAGGGGTATCTCACCTTCCGGCGCGGCCGGAGCTGAGCGTTCTCTCCTTTTGAACAGAGAAAAGAAGCAAAAACATCAGCAAGGGGTATACAGGCTGCCGGCAGAGCGCCGGAGAAGCGCCCTCCCGGGAAAAGGAATGGCGCCAGTATGCCCCCTATACGAAAGGAGCCCTCATGAAGCAATACATCAAGAGCAACCGAATCCTCCTCATCCTGCTGGCGCTGGCCGTGGCGGTCAGCGCCGCGGTGATTGCCGTGCGCTGGCGGGCGGAGGCGGACAACAAGAGCTACGACATTGTCCTGGACTACAACGAGCTGGAGCTGCTGGCCGAGCAGAGCGAGCACGACGTGGCCTGGTGGCTGGCCCAGTTCCGGGACATGGGCATCACCCAGGTGGGGCTGACGGAGGAGAGCCTCATCACCTTGATGGAGAACTCCCCTCTGGCGGTCACCGCCGCCATGATGGACGAGGTGATCCAGGACTCCGACTGGGCGGAGAGCTACCCCGCCGCCTTTGTCCAGGACATCCAGCGCTACGGCTATGACCGCTTTGACGTGCTGGTCCAGGTCTCCGGCCGGGACGCGGCCGGGTTCGTGGTGGACGCGGTGGAGCGACGCTTCCACAGCCGGGACGTGGTGCTCCTGGACCAGGGGGAGGAGGCCTATATCCTCCTCAACGGCACGGTCAACGACACCCTCTACAGCGCCGCCGCCAGCTACTACACCACCATGAACAAGGGCTTTGTGGAGCGCCGGGAGATCCAGTCCTCCAAGCTCATGTATATCTCCCTGGGCCTGATGCCCGAGAAGGTGGAGACCATCCAGAGCCTGGGCATGTCCATCGTGCCCCGCACCCTCTGCTACAACGGACGCAACGACGCCCGCTACGCCCAGGCGGTGCTGGAGGGCTATGAGAAGTACGGCATCACCCCGGACTATATCATCGCCGGCGGCGAGGCCGTGGTGGGCTACGACGAGCAGGAGGACGCCTTTGCCCTGGACTATATCCAGAGCAACAATATCACCGTGGGCCTCATCGAGACCAACGTGCAGCGGGAGAACATCATGCAGTCCGGCGTGGAGGACATCGCCAGGGCCACGGACTACAACATGGTCCGGGTCTTCTCCGTGTGGGACTACATCCAGTTCCGCTACGGCTACTACGGCTACCAGGGGGCGGAGGAGATCGAGAACACCCTCTACCGGGCCATTGTGGAGCGCAATATCCGCATCATCTACTTCAAGCCCATCAAGCAGCAGGACAACCGCTTCGCCTATGTCACGGATCCTCAGATCTACCGGGACATGTTTGAGAGCCTGGACCAGCGGCTGGCCGCCCACAGCATTGTCCGGGGCCGGGCCTCGGTGCTGGAGAACGTCCAGGTGCCCCCTCTGGCCATGCTGGTCCTGGGCCTGGGGGCGGGGATCGGCGGGGCGCTGCTGCCCGCCACCTGCCTGCCCGTGAAGAGGCGGTGGACCCTGCTGCTGGCCGGGGCCGCCTGCGTGTGCGTGGCCGGCGCGTGGTACGCCGCGCCCAACTCCTTCCGGCTGCTGGCCAGCTTCGCCAGCGCGGTGGTGTTCGCCTGTCTGGCCGCCGCCTTCTTCCTCAGCGCGGCCAAGGGGCTGAGCCGGAGCCTGCCCCAGGACGCGGGCCTTCTGCGCATCCTGCCCCGGGCGGCCCTGCTGCTGGCGGGGGCGGTCCTGATCGCCCTGTGCGGCGCCATGATGACCGCCGCGCCCCTGTCCTCCACGGACTACATGCTGGAGCTGGGCATCTTCCGGGGGGTCAAGGCGGCCCAGCTGGCCCCGCTGGCCTTCTTCTGCGTGCTGTTTCTGGCCTACTACGGCCTCTTTGAGAAGGACCGGCAGTCCAACACCCTGCAAATCCGGGACGTGGCCGGGGCCCTGCGCTGGACCATCCCCGTGTGGACCCTGGCGCTGCTGGCCGCGGTGGGCGCGGTGGGCTACTACTACCTGGCCCGCACCGGCCACGAGACGGATGTGACGGTCTCCAGCGTGGAGATCATTCTGCGCAATATCCTGGAGAACAACCTGCTGGCCCGGCCCCGGACCAAGGAGTTTCTGGCCGCCTTCCCCTGCGCCATGCTGGCGGCATACTGCGCCGTGCGCCGGCTCCCCTTCTGGACGGGCCTGTTCGGACTGGTCAGCGCCATCGGCCTGACCAGCGTGTGCAACACCTTCATGCACATCCGCACCCCCCTGTACCTGGGCTTTGTCCGCACCGGCTACTCCCTGGTTCTGGGCATGGTCCTGGGGGTGATCTACGTGTGCTGCTTCGAGCTTGCCTACCGGCTCTGCCGGCGGATTCGGCAAAAATATGGAGAGACGGAACAGAGAGAGAATGTATAACATACTGATATCGGGCTACTACGGCTTCAACAACATCGGCGACGAGTCCATCCTGCGCACGGTCATCGACAACCTGCGGGAGAAGCTGCCGGACGTGGACATCACCGTCCTCTCCCACGACCCGGCCCAGACGGCGGAGAAGTACGGCGTCAAGGCGGCGGCGCGGATGAGCCTGTGGGGCATCCTCCGCTCCGTCTGGCGCTGCGACCTGCTTCTCTCCGGCGGGGGCAGCCTCCTCCAGGACGCCACCTCGGGCCGCAGCATCCTCTACTATCTGTTTATCCTCCGGCTGGCCCAGCTGCTGGGCCGCCAGACCTTCATCTACAGCCAGGGAATCGGCCCCATCTCCGCCCCCCGGAACCGGCGGCTGGCCGCCCGGGTCCTCCGCCGGACCGACGGCATCGTGGTCCGGGACGCCAAGAGCCGGGACCTGCTGCTGGGCCTGGGGGTGCCGGGGGAGCTGGTCCACGTCACCGCGGACCCGGTGATTCGGGTGAAGAAGGCGGATCCGGCTCTGGGGCTGGAGATCCTGGCCCAGGAGGGCTGCCCCCGCCGGCCGGACCGGCTGACGGTGGGCTGGGCGGTGAAGTCCCGGGGCCCGGACAGGACCTTCCTCCGGGAGGTGGAGCGGTGCATCCGCTGGCTCCGGGAGGAGTACGGCGCGGACTCGGTGCTCATCCCCTTTTTCCACGACGAGGACTGGAAGGTCTGCGACGCCGTGGCCCAGGGCCTGGACGGGCAGGCGGGGTGCCTGCGGCAAAAATACCTCTCCGAACAGACCCTGTCCATCATCGGGTGCATGGACGTGCTGGTGGGGGTCCGCCTCCACGCCCTCATCTACGCCGCAGTCATGGGCGTGCCCATGATCGGCATCAGCTACGATCCCAAGGTGGACTCCTTCCTGTCCTCCATCCAGCGGCCCACCCCCTTTACGGTGCGGGACTTCACCCTGGAGAAATTCCAGGCGATCTTCCGGGAGACCGTGGAGAGCCGGGAGCGGATCTGCGCTGAGACGGCCCGGGCCGTGGAGGAGCTGGTCTCCAAGCTGGATAAGAATGAGGACTTGATTCGAGAGATTATGGAGCGAGCGACGTGAAAAAGAACCAAACAGTCAATGTCATCGGCACCGTGACCCTGGTGACCCTGTTCGCCAAGCTGCTGGGGATTGTCCGGGAGTCCCTCCAGGCCCGGGCCTTCGGCACCCAGGCGGCGGCGGATCTGTATACCACCGCCAACAACGCCACCATCTACCTCTTCACCACCGTGGCCTACGCCCTGTGCGTAGCCGCCGTGCCCATCCTCACCCCCCGGCTGCGCCGGGACCGGCAGGAGGGCTTCACAGCGGCCAGCAACCTGATCTCCGTCACTGTGCTGCTGGGGGCCCTGGTGAGCGGGGTGTGGATCGCCGCCACCTTCACCCCCTGGATGGATACCATGTGGGACGGCCCGGCCCAGGAGACGGCCCAGCTGGCGGGGTACATGCGCATCATGGCCCTGACCCTGCCGGTGATCCTGCTGACCTACCTGCTGGTGGCCCTGTTCCAGTCTCTGGAGCACTTCATCCTCCAGGGCAGCATGTCCATCCCCTACAATCTGGCCCTGATCGCCTTCCTGGCCCTCTTCGCCGGACAGCTGGGGGTGGGGGGATACGTGGCGGCGGTGGCCCTGGCCTGGCTTTTGCAGCTGGCCATGACCTTCCCCTACGCCCGCAGGGAGCGCTACCGCTACCGGCCGGCGCTGAACCTCCGGGCGGACTACGTGGGATCCTTTCTGAAGACCGCCCTGGTGACGGTGCTGACCACGTCCATCTTCCTCTTCTGCTACCTCCAGGACTCTGCCATGACCGCCTCCCTAGAGGGCAGCCCGGTGAGCGCCTTCTACTACGCGGATAAGCTCTTCACCCCCCTGACCACCACGCTGATCTACTCCATCAGCACGGTGCTCTTTCCCAAGTTCAGCCACCAGTACGCCAGCGGGGGCAAGGAGGCCTACCTGAGCTATATCTGGAACGTGCTGCGCACCACCCTGGTGCTGGTGCTGCCTGTTTCCGCCCTGCTGGCCGCCTTCGGCACGCCCATTGTCCAGGTCCTCTTCCAGGGGGGCAACTTCGGCGCGGACTCCACCGCCGCCACCGGGGCCATTTTCACCATCTACGCCCTGTCCATGGCGGGCTTCTGCGCCCTGGATCTTCTCAGCAAGGCCTACTACACCATGGAGCGGACCCTGGAGCCCCTGCTGGTAAACGCCGGCGTGCTGGGGTGCAACTGGGTCCTCAACCGTCTGCTGGGGCCCCGTTGGGGCGGCGCGGGTCTGGCCGCGGCCACGGCCGCGTCCATCACCCTGGGCGGCGCGGTGATGGCCTGCCTGCTGCTGCGGCGGGTGAAGGGCCTGCGGCTGGGTCCCCTGGTGAAGAGCGGCGCGGCCACCCTCCTTGTGGGCGGGGCCCTGTACGCCGTCACCAGTCTGGTCCTCACAGGGCTGGAGGGCAAGGCGATGCTGGTAGTGAAGTGCGTGGGCCTGGGCGCGGCGGCCATGGCGCTGTACGCGCTGGCGCTGGTGTGCCTGCGCCAGGAGGACCTGCTGCTGTTTCTGGGGAGGAAAAAGTGCCCCAAAGAGGATGAATTCCCCCCAAACCCGTGATGAGGTTTTTCTAGTTGGTTCTTTGCTCCCAAAGAAAACGAATGACGGAGGTGTTTCCATGGACAGAAAAGCTGCCCCCCGGCGGGACGGCGCGGTGGATCTGGTCAAGAGTCTGGCCATCTGCGCGGTGCTCCTCATCCACTGCAGCGCCAGCCACTTTGCCAACTACGGCGTGGGGTCCAACCGCTGGCTGGCGGCCGCCTTCTACGGCAGCGTCAGCCGCTGGGCGGTGCCGGCCTTCCTGCTGTGCAGCGGCGCGCTGATGAACGATCCCGCCCGGGACGTGTCCGTCCGGCGGCTGTTCTCCCGGTACCTGCTGCGGCTGCTGGCGGCCCTGGCGGCCTGGGGCGTGTTCTATGAGCTGTTCCGCATGTTCACCCTCCGGGGCTCCGCCCCCCTGGGGACGCTTCTGAGGGGCGCGGCGGAGAACCTGTTCTACGGGAACACCTACTACCACCTCTACTACTTCTATTTCGTCTTCGCCCTCTACCTCACCCTGCCCCTGACCCGGCTGGCGGCCCGGTTCGCCTCCGACGGGGAGCAGCGCTATATCCTGGCGGTCTGGTTTCTGGCCGGCGGGCTCCTCCGGTTCTTCAAGCACTTCTGGCCCCTCAGCCAGATGCAGTCCTCCCTGCTGTACTTCGTCCTCCCCGCGGCGGCTGTCTGCCCAGGTCTGGGCCTTTTGGGCTGGTACATGCGCTGCCATCCCCCCAGGAGCTGGGCCGAGGGGCTGGGGCTGTTTGCGGGGGGCTTCGCGGTCACGTTTCTGGGCACCTGGGGGCGCAGCGTGGGGGCCGGGGCCCTGGACCAGTTCTATCTGGACGGCTTTGGCCTGTTCGTGCTGGTGATGGCGGCGGGGGTGTTCCGGCTGTGCCAGTGGGCAGCCGGCCGCTGGACCCGGCTGCCCCAGGCGGTGGGATTTCTCTCCGCCGCCTCCTTCTGCGTCTATCTGGTCCACCCCTTTTTCCAGTACCTGGCTGTACCGGACCGCTTCCTGGCCCTGCCGGTGTACTGGTCCGTACCCCTCCAGGCGGCGGTGCTGCTGGGGCTGAGCCTGCTGACCTACCTGGGTCTGCGGCGGGTTCCGGTGGTGAGCCGGTGGCTGATTTAAGAGCCTGTTTAGCATCTCGCCAATCCAAACACGTCGAGATGCTAAACAGGCTCTAAGGAGAATACGATGGGAAATATCTATGACAACGAGGGCTTTTTTCAGGACTACGCCCAGATGTCCCGGAGCCGGCAGGGCCTGGCCGGGGCCGGGGAGTGGCGGCAGCTGGAGAAGCTGTTTCCGGACCTCCGGGGCGCGGCGGTGCTGGATCTGGGGTGCGGCTATGGCTGGCACTGTCAGTACGCGGCGGACCACGGCGCGTCGGAGGTGCTGGGCATCGACGCCAGCGGGCGGATGATCGAGGAGGCGCGGCGGCGCTGCGCCCACCCCCGGGTCCGCTATGAGGTCCTGGGGCTGGAGGACTACGGCTATCCCCCGGATACCTTCGATCTGGTGGTGTCCAACCTGGTGCTCCACTATATAGAGGACCTGGAGGGGATCTACCGGCGGGTATACCGGACGCTGAGGCCGGGGGGCGTGTTCCTGTTCAACATTGAGCACCCGGTGTTTACCGCCGGGGTGAACCAGACCTGGGCGACGGACCCGGAGGGCAGGATCCTCCACTGGCCCGTGGACCGCTATTTTGAACCCGGGGAGCGTATGACGGACTTTTTGGGCCACTGCGTACCTAAGCAGCACCACACCCTGACCCAGATCCTCATGGGTCTGCTCCGGGCGGGATTCTGCCTGGAGGCGGTGGAGGAGGCCCAGCCCCCGGAGGAGCTTCTGGATGTGCCGGGGATGGCGGACGAGCTCCGCCGGCCTATGATGCTGCTGGTGCGCTGCCGCCGGGGCGGGGAATAGGATGATGTACAGAGAGGGTCCGCGGCCGCACGGCCGCGGACCCTCCCGCATAGAATGGCTCAGCATCATCTGAAAGGAGGGTGCCGGAACAATCTGTTCCGGTTTACTGTATATGGAGAAAAACAATTTTACTCCCTTTGCCTGCCACACCCAATGCGCGGCCACCACAGCCGGCGCCATCTCCCCCCGCTCAATGGACGGCGGCGAGGCCGTGATCCCTCTGCCCAATCCCGGCGAGGGCGGTCCGGTCTACCCCGGCGACAGCGGCGGCGACGCTGTGATCCCTCTGCCCAACCCCGGCGAGGGCGGTCCGGTCTATCCCGGCGACAGCGGCGGTGACGCCGTGATCCCCCTGCCCAACCCCGGCGAGGGCGGTCCGGTCTACCCCGGCGACAACGGCGGTGACGCTGTGATTCCCCTGCCCAACCCCGGAGAGGGCGGTCCGGTCTACCCCGGCGACAGCGGCGGTGACGCCGTGATCCCCCTGCCCAACCCCGGCGAGGGCG
>CAJTWF010000001.1:0-21627 GCA_910579965.1 uncultured Oscillospiraceae bacterium | reverse complement strand
GCCCAGTCTACCCCGGCAACGGCGGCAGCTGGGGCTGCTCCAACTGCACCACCACCGTCACCACCTGGCGCAGAACCGCCTCTGTGCGGTTCCTCAACGCCGCCTACGGCTACTCCGCCTTTCGGGTCCACGTGGGCAGCGGCCGCTTTGTCAGCCCTCTCAACTACGCCTCTGCTTCCAGCTACGGCAGATTCCGCCCCGGCTATCACACGGTCACAGTCTCCGGCCGGGACGGCTACATTTACATCCAAAAGTCCATGCTCCTCCAGGCCGGCGCGGCCAGCACCATCGCCATCATCAACACCGCCAGCGGCCTGGACCTTCTGCAGATCACCGACAGCACCTCCAGACCCACCGGCGGCTTCGCCAACCTGCGCATCGGCAATCTGGCCTACAACAGCGGGCCCATGGACGTGCTGATGAGCGACGGCCGGGTGGTCTACAGCGATCTGCGCTTCAAGGAGGTGGGGGCCTTCAAGCGGATCCGGCCCGGCGTGTACCAGTTCTTCTACGCGGACACGAACCTCATGGCCATGCCCGCCGGCCTGGACATCGAGACCATGGACTCCGCCTGGCTGGGGGTCTATCCGCCCCACGAGACCTTCGGCTCCCTGTATCTGGACGTGGTCAGCGGCGTGAACTACTCCGTCTACCTCCTCCAGAGCGGGCCCAACCACAACAATGTCCAGAACCTGATCCTGATGGACCGCTGACCGCGCTACAGCCGGGACCGAGGGAGGCCCCGGTTCAGCGTCTCCCCCGCCGGTGACGAGGGGATGGTCATGCAGGGAGGGAGCGCTGCAAACAAATGTCAGGTCTGAAAATGAAAAGATACTGACGCCCTAAAAGGAAAACCGGGGAGCCTGCGGCTCCCCGGTTTTCCTTCGTTTGGAGGATCAGATGAAAAAGAAGTCTTGTCACTTGCAAGACCTACTATACCCTCCAGTTGTTACGAAATCCAGCACAGTTTGTTACGAAAGTATAAAATCTTATTTTTACGCATCTAATCCTCCGCAAAGGGGTCTCCCAGGTCCCGGACAGGGAACGGCGCCTCCAGGGGGACCTCCTCCGCCGCCGCGGCCGGCGCTTCCGGCGGCGGGGGGAGCTCCGGCTCCGCCTGGGGCTCCTCTGGAGGCTCCTCCGCCGGGGCGGCGGGCGGAAACTCCAGGTTGATCCCCGTCTCCCTGTCGAACACGTGGACCGCGCTGCCCCGGAAGGTGAAGCCCACCGCCGTACCGGCGGCCAGGGTGTCCTCCCCCCGCTCCGCGGCCTCCTCGCTGACAGGCACCACGATCACCGCCTCCCGGCCGCAGGCGCGCACGTGGATGTGGACCGCGCTGCCCATCATCTCCGACACGTCCACCTCCGCCGGCACGGAGCCCGGCCCGCCGGTCAGGGTGATGTGCTCCGGCCGTATGCCCAGCACCACCTCCTGGCTCTCCGCGCCGGCCGCCGCCAGACGGCGGCACTTCTCCGGCGACAGGGCCACTGCCGCGCCTCCCACCTCCACGCTGTACCGGTCCCCTGTCCGGGTGAGGCGGGCGTCAAAGGTGTTCATCTGTGGCGAGCCGATGAAGCCCGCCACAAAGAGGTTGGCCGGGTGGTGGAACACCTCCTGGGGCGTCCCCACCTGCTGGACAAAGCCCTCCTTCATGATGACGATCCGGTCCCCCAGGGTCATGGCCTCGGTCTGATCGTGGGTGACGTAGATGAAGGTGGTGTTCACCTTCTGGCGCAGCTTGAGGATCTCCGAGCGCATCTGGTTGCGCAGCTTGGCGTCCAGGTTGCTCAGGGGCTCGTCCATGAGAAACACCTGGGGCTCCCGGACAATGGCCCGGCCGATGGCAACCCTCTGCCGCTGGCCGCCGGAGAGGGCCTTGGGCTTGCGCTTTAAGAGCTCCGTGATATCCAGGATCTCCGCCGCCTCCCGGACCTTCTGGTCAATGACCCGCTTGGGGAACTTCCGCAGCTTCAGGCCGTAGGCGATGTTGTCGTAGACCGTCATGTGGGGGTAGAGGGCGTAGTTCTGGAACACCATGGCGATGTCCCGGTCCTTGGGGGGCACGCTGTTCACCTTCCGGCCGCCGATGTAGATCTCGCCGTCCGTGATGTCCTCCAGGCCCGCCACCATCCGCAGGGTAGTGGACTTGCCGCAGCCCGAGGGGCCCACCAGCACGATGAACTCCTTGTCCGCAATCTCCAGATCAAAGGCCTGCACCGCCACCACGGTGTTGTCGTATACCTTTTTTACCTTTCGTAAGCTCAGCTCCGCCATGGTCATTCCCCTCCGGATGTTTTCTCGTATTGGCGCTCCAGCCGCTCCTCCCGGCGCTTCTCCACCGCCGCCTCCACCTTCTCCGGCACCTTGGCCTTCACAAAGCGGTAGGTGCGGCGGATCTGCCGGATGCCCAGCACCAGAACCGTCACCGCCGGGCACACGGCGAACACTATGGACAGCACCGCCAGAAGGGCGGCGTAGTCCTCTGTCAGGCGCACGGCGTTCTCCCAGTAGGGGTAGATCACCCCGTTCAGGCGCATGGACCGCTCAGCGAAATTCTTCGCCACCTCCAGCAGGTGGGAGAATTCGTACCGGCTGGAGTTCTCCACCAGATCGCCGCCGTCGGCGGGGAAGTCCTCCAGAATGCCCTTGGCGAAATTCCGGATAGGATTGGGCATGACGATCTCGTAGCAGGTGATGGAGGCGGTCTCCACCAGACGGCTGAGGGCGGAGTAGGACATGTACACGCCCCCGTCCCCGGTGTAGGCCTTTTGGGTGGCAAAGTCCGCCTCCCGGGCCACCACCCCGGCCACTACAAAGGGCTCGTCGTTGATGTACATGGTCAGTCCCGCCAGATCCGTGCCGCCGAAGAGCCGCCAGGCGGTCTCCTCGTCCAGCACCACCAGATCGTCCATCAGGTCGTCGGAGCGGATGTAGGACCCGCCCAGGAGGGTGAGGGGATGGAAGTAAAAGAAGTCCCCCCCCACGCCCGCGGCCTTCACGCTGGAGCCGGTGGTGTTCTCGGAGCTGACGGTGACGCTGGCGAAGCCGCAGTAGGCGTCGATGGTGAGGCTGCCGTTCTCCGGGGCCTCCAGGGACTGCTCAACCAGCGTCGCGTCCAGACTCTGGCGGAACCGCTGGATGTCCTCCTCCGACTTGCCCTTCCCCTCCGGCATAAAGACGGCCAGCTGGGCGAAGCGGGTCTCCCCCTCCCCCTGAAACCGCCGGGCGGCGGACAGGGTGGACGGGGTGCTCCGCATTTTTTCCAGGCCCGCCAGGGAGGCCCCCATGGCCGCCAGCAGCAGCAGGTTCACCCCCAGCAGGACCCACCGCCGCCAGCCCAGCCCTTTCAGGACGGACAGAATCCGCCCCAGACGGTTATCCTTCATCATGGGTTCTCCACCATCCGCACCTGGGTGCCCGGGGCCAGGGGCTTGCTGGACGTGGTAATCACGTAGTCATTCTCCGCGACGCCCGTCACGGCGGCGCTGGTGTCGTCCTCCGCCAGCACCTGCACGTCCACACGGGTGGCGGTGTAGCGGTTGCCCAGGGGGGTGTTCCGGCTGGTAATCACCAGGACAAAGCTGCCGTTGGTGTCCTGGCGCAGGGCGCTCTTGGGCACGATGGTGTTGAAGGTGGAGCTGCGCTGGCCGATGGAGAGGCTGATGTTGGTGCCCGCGTCGATCTCGCCGGTGAGGCGGAACACCAGCAGCTTGTTCTGGCCCGGGTTGGCCGGGTCAGGGGTGATCTGCTCCAGGGTGGCGGTGATGTCGCTGCCCCAGTAGAAGTTGGTCACCTCCGCCGTGTCCCCCACCTTCACCTGCTTGGCCTGCTCGGCGGTGACAGAGATCTTGATGGTGTAGCCCCGGTCTATCACGTCGATGACCGCCATAGCCTCGCCGGGCTTGTTCTCCTTGCCGGCGGTGACGTTCACCGCGCTGATAATGCCGGAGACCTTGGATGGGATCTCCGTGTCCACCGCATCCTTCTGGTACTTGTCCACCAGGGCCTGCAGCCGGGAGATCTCCAGGCGCATGGCCTCCAGATTCAGGTTGTTGAGCTGCTTGTCAATGTCCTTGCCGCTGAGGGCCTCCTCCAGGGCGCGCTCCTTGGCGGCAATCTCCGTGAGGGCGGCCTCGTAGTCCTTCTGCTTGGCCTGGAGCTCCTCCAGCTTGGTCTTCAGCTCCTCCACGGCGGCGGTCTGCTCCCGCTGCCCGGCCTCGTAGAGCCGCAGCTGCTCCTTCACCTGGCTGTTGGCCCCGGCCAGGGCCTCCAGCCGCTGCCTGGCGTCCCGCAGCTGCTGCTGCACACCGGCCAGCTCGGACTGGGCCGCGTCGATCTCCCGCTGGATGGCCTGCCGCTTCTCGGCCACGGTCCCGGCGGAGGCGTCCTTGTCCTGGAGCGCCCGCTGGTAGGCCTGCTGCTTGTCGGCTACGTCCTTCTGGTCCGCCAGGAGGGTGTTGTAGGCGGCGAGGCACCTGTCATAGCCGTAGGCATTGGACTGGCGCATGGCTTTACCATCACCATCACCGTCCGGACTGGGGGCGGGCGTGTTCCATTCGGCCCGCTGTAATTCGCCCAGCTTACCCTCAATCTGCACCTGCTCATAGCTGGACAGAGCGCGGGGAGTCGCCGGAAGGTTGAGCTCTCCCAGGCTATTGAGCACATCGACATTGGCCGCCCAATCTCCGGCCCAGTTGGTCTGGGCCTCCTCCAGAGCCCGGCGGGCGTCCTCGATCTTCCGGTCCGCGCTGAGGGCGTCGTCGGCCGTCACGTCGTTGAGCTCCTTCCGCTTGGTCTCAATAGTGGTGTTCAGGGTCTCCGCCTTGCCCTCCAGCTCCTTCACCTTGGTCTGGGCCTCGGTGTACTCCTCGCTCTCCGCCTGGATGGCCTTGAGCTCCTCGATCATCCGCGTCAGCTGGCTCAGCTGGGTCTGGGCGGCGGCCAGATCCCCCTTGGCGTAGGAGATGTCCGTCTCCGTGACCAGATTGGCGTCCCGGGCGGCCAGGGCCTTCTGCAAATCCTCCCGCAGGTTCTTCACGCTCAGATCCTCCGTGGCGTAGTCCTTGGAGTAGCTGAGGATCTGCTTCTGGTACTCGATCTGCTGCTTGCTCAGGGACTCCTGGGCCTCCTTGAGCTCCTGGCTCTCCACATCCCCCAGCACGAACAGCAGATCCCCCTGCTCCACCTTGTCTCCCACCTTCACGCATACGCTCCGGATCTCCCGGGTCTGGTCCAGGATCACCTCGTAGCTCTCGTTGGCGGACACCGTGCCGCTGCCGCGGATCTTGGCGTTGATGGTGCCGGAGGTGACCAGCTGCGTGGCCACCTCGGGCAGGGAGCGGTTCATGATCGTCTGCGAAAAGAAGGTCAGCACCAGCAGCACCGCCAGGAAGATGATGGCGATGGTCTTGATGAGCTCTCTTTTCTTGGACTTTTCTTTTACTTCCATCGGTTTTTATCCTTTCAACAGGGTTTCGGGCGCGGAAATTGATTTCACCGCGGCAGCCTGCAAGCTGCGGGGCCTGTGCGGAGGCGGGCGCCCCTTCTTTTGAAAAAGGAACGCTTCGCCTACCCCTTCACGGAGCCCTGGTGGGCAATGCCCTCCACCAGATAGTCCTCGCCGTGGAGGAACAGCAGCAGCGAGGGCACCATATAGATGGTGGCGATGGCAAAGGCCAGGCCCACCTCGCTGGAGTTGATGGTGGAGAGGTATACGCTCAGAGGCTGCTTCTCCGCGTCCGGCAGCAGGATGATGGGCTGCTCCACCATGTTCCAGTAGTCGATGAACACCAGAATGGCGATGGAGTACAGGGCGCTGCGGCACTGGGGCAGGCAGATGTCCTTGAACACCTGCCACTCGCTGGACCCGTCCAGCTTGGCCGCCTCAATGAGGGAGGAGGGGATGCGGCGCATGGACTTGGTCAGCAGGAACACGGAGAAGGGGGCGAAGGCCCCGGGGAAGATGATGGACCACCGGGTGTTGAGAAGGTTCAGCCAGTCGCTGACCAGATAGTTGGGCACCAGCGTCACCTGCACCGGCATGAGCATCAATATCACGTAGAAGAAAAAGAGGAACGAGCGCACCTTCCCCCGCCAGCGGGTGAAGCCGTAGGCGGTGATGGAGGCCACCCCCAGCTGGAGCAGCACAATGGGCACCACCAGGATCACGGAGTTCCAGAATTTCAGCAGATAGTCCGGGCTCTTGATGAGCACGGTGATGTACTGGCTGAGGCTGACCTTGTCGGGGATGAACTTCAGGTTCACGGTCTCGGAGATGTAGGTCTTGCCCTCGCTGCCGGAGACATTGGAGAACACCTTGCCGTAGTTGGCGCTGATCTCCGACTGGGTCATAAAGGAGTTGGTGATGGTCAGCACCGTAGGCATCAAAAACGCCAGCGCAAACCCCGCCGCCAGCACGGTCAGGGCAAAGCGCCCCAAGTAGCGGTTCTTTTTCATGTTTTGTCATTCTCCAGTTTGGGTATAACTTTGCAGGAGACATGCGGGGACGGGCGCCGCTGATGGGCGCCGTCAGAGCGAATGTAGGGGCGAGCATCGCTCGCCCGCTTCTCACGGACCGCTGGTGCGTATCGTCAGAGCGGGCGAGCGATGCTCGCCCCTACATTCCCCGCACCCCTTGCCGTCAGCGGTTACCCCTCCACATCCTTGCCGAAGATGTCCTCCGCCTTGAACAGCAGCGCGATCAGCGCCACCATCACCAGCGCCATCAGCACCGCCGCCGAGGCCATCTTCTGGTAGTCGAAGTTTTCAAAGGTGTTGTTCATGAAGTGCTGCATCATGTACAGCCCGTCGAAGGGGTACTTGCCCACCAGCAGGTAGATCTCCCGGAACACCTTAAAGGAGTTGATAATGGACAGAATGGCCACGAACAGCACCGTAGGCGACAGGTAGCGCAGCTTGATGTTGAAAAACTTGTGGGCCGCGCTGGCCCCCTCCACGTCCGCCACCTCCAGCAGCTCCTTGGGGATGTTGTTCAAAGCCGCCATGAACAGGATCATGTTGTACCCCAGGTTCTTCCACAGAAACAGCACCACGATCACCAGCAGGCAGTACTTTGAGTTGAGCCAGTCGATGGGCTCCACATGGAAGTTGGCCAGGATGACGTTCAGCGTGCCCCGGTAGTGGAACACCACCTGCCAGATGAGCACCACCGACGCCACCGGCACCATCATAGGGCTTAAAAAGAAGGTGCGGAACAGGCTCTTGCAGGGGATGCGGCACTCCAGCAGCAGCGCCAGCCCCAGGCTCAGCACCACCGCCAGGGGCACCGCTATGGCGGAGAACATGGCGGTGTTGCCGGCCGCTGTCCGGAAGGAGGAGTTCCCCAGCACGGCCTTGAAGTTGTCCAGAAAAACAAACTCCGGGTTCAGGGGGCTGCGGATGATGGAGTAGTACACCACCACCAGGAAGGGGACGATGAAAAATACCGCCACCCCCGTCACGCTGGGCCCCAGGAAGGCGGCGGAGTGCATCACGTCCCGGATGCGCTCGTTGCTCCGGTCCCAGGTCCGCTTCACCTTCCCCTGCCCGGCGGCCAGGGGCTTTTTCCCCCGGCCGCCGAATTTGATCTCAGCGGTTTTCATTGACATAGAGCTTCACCCGGCTCTGGATCTGGGTGACCGTGTCGTCCAGGGACCGGTCCCCGGCGAAGTAGGAGCCCGCACCGTCGGAGACAATGCTGAAAATCTCCTGGTCATAGCTGTACACGCTGTCTATCGCGTTGTACAGGGCCATGATCTGATCGTACTCCTCCTGACTGGTGGAGTAGATATCCACCATGAAGCCGTTCCCCCAGCCCACGGAGGAGTAGGACTCCTCGATGGGGCTGCCGTTCTCGTCCAGGACCTGCTCCCCGTTCTCATCCAGCTTGTAGCCGTCCGGGGTCATGGCGTCCTCCCGGACCAGATCAAAGTCCGCCTTGTTGGTGGGGAAGCCCCAGAAGCCGCCCTGTTTCAAGCTCTCCACATCCTCGAACTTGGGCAGCAGCAGCCGGCGCAGGAAGCTCCAGGCGCCCTCCTTGTCCTTGCAGGTGGAGGACATGGCCAGACCGCCGCTGATCGCAAAGGCGCTGCCCACGCCGCCGTCCTCCTGGGGGAAGCCCACGTAGCTCACCGAGCCGCCGAAGATGGCCTTGTCCGTCTGGATGCTCTCAAAGTCAGACAGGTATGTGCTGTTGAGCATCTGCCGGCCCTCGGAGATGCGCTTGTAGTCGTTGTCCTGGTCGTCCATGGCAGCAGCCTGGTTGTACTCCGCCGGGAACTGGTTGCAGAACTCCAGCATGGTCTTGAAGGCATCGCTCTCAAAGCTGCACTCCCCGGTCTCCCAGTTGACAAACTGGTCCAGGTTCTGCATCATGACGGTGCTGAGAATGCTGTCCTTGGTGTCGTAGTAGCTGAAGATGGAGCAGCCCTCGGGCATCCTGGCCAGGGCCTCCTGGAGGTCCGCCACGGTCCAGCTGTGCCGGTCCCCCACCACGTCCGTGGCCCCGGCCACCGTCGAGATGCTGAAGGTATCGAACACCTGATAGAGCTTGCCGTCCCGCTCGGCGGCCAGGAAGGGCCGCTCCATGAGGCTGTCCCTGCCGATGTCCGGATCGCCGTCGATGTAGGGCCACAGGTCCTCCAGCACCCCCTTGGCCGCGTACTGGGTAAGGGAGATCGTGCCGGCCTCCAGGATATCGGGCACCTTGCCGGCCACAATCTCCGTGTTCAGCCGGGTGAGGCCGGCGAAGTAGTCCTCGTCGGTGCTGTACTTGGAGTAGTCCGTCACCTCAATGCGGTGGGTGGTGCTGGACTTGTTGAAGTCGATGACAGCGTTGCGCTGATCGTAGTTCATGCCCAGGGCCGCGTAGGTGAGGGTGGTCTTCTCCGGCAGGGAGGCGCGGTCCGTGGCTGTGAGCACCGCCAGCTCCGTGCTGCTGCCTCTGACGGAGTAGCTGCGCCAGTCCTCGGTCATCACCGCCACCCGGCCGTCCTCCAGAAAGGAGAAGAACTCAACGGCGCTTACGTTGATGTCGGCGTCCAGCCAGTTGAGCAGCTCCACGCCGGTCTCGTCGGCCTCCCTGTAGCCGCAGAGGATGTCCCCCTGCTGGTAGTAGAAGAGGTAGTCCCCGCCGCCGGAGTAGACCTGGTAGGCGCTGCTGGGCAGGGCGTACTCCTTGCCCCAGCCCTTGGTCTCCTTGTCGATGACCCGGACCTTGTAGCCGCTGGTGTTGGTGGTCAGGTCGCTGAAGTGCATGCGTATGGCCGCCCGGCCGTCGCTGAGGAGGATGAGATCATCCCCCCACAGCTGGTCGTCCTCAATGGTGAACTTGATGTTCTTGGACCCGTCCAGCACGGCCAGCTTGCCCTGGCCGCTGATGTAGCAGTCCCCGTCCTTGTCAAAGAGGGCGTTCTGGATGTAGTCCATCTCCAGCTTCTCCGTCAGGTCCGTGGCGTCCAGATGGGTGATCTCGTTGCCTGTGGAGTCCAGCTGCCGGAACATCTGGATGTCCTCGGAGTCGGTCATGTAGCTGTACTTGTCGTCCTTCTCCGGGTCAAAGCCCTCGGGCAGATCAAAGTGCTGGATGTACATGCTCTCCCGCACCCACAGCGTCCCCTCCAGGCCGGCGGAGATGTCGTTGATGTAGCTGTCGCCCTCGCTGCCCTCGGGGGGCGTCAAGGGGGCGTAGTTCTCCAGCTCCACCGCCTCCCCGCCCTCCAGGGGCATCCGGTAGATGGCGTAGTGTCCGTCGTAGTTCTCCTGGCTGTCCGGCTCGTCCCGGACGTAGCCCGCGAGGTAGAGGTTCTTCCCGTCGGAGCAGCCCCCCTGGATGTGCTCCATGCCCACGTCCACGTCAATAAACTCCGGCACATAGACCGTGCCGCTGAGGGGGGACGCGTCCTCCTCATTGCCGCCGGCGCCGCAGGCCGCTGCGCCCAGGATCAGCACCAGGGCCAGCAGCAGGGCTGTCAGCCTCTTTCCGCGTATGTACAACATAATTATCAGCCTTCCTTCCCTTGGGATAGCACTATTATACGGATGGATGTATCATTTTTGCATCCAACAGGGCAGTTGATTTCTTAAATATCCCTTAAGAACCTGTATTCAGCGCCCGCCGGCTCACTTGTTCTCGTTGATGTAGAGCTTCACCCGGCTCTGGATCTGGCTGGCGGTCTCCTCCAGGCCCCTGTCCCCGGAGAAGTAGGCTCCGCACTGCTCGTTGACGATGTTGTAGACGTTCTCGTCGTAGCGGTACATCCGGTCAATGGCGTTGTACAGCGCCATGAACTGGTCATAGTCCGCCTGGGTGGGCCTGTCGATCTCAATCTCCTGGTCGGGGCCGAGCCATACGGTGTCCTTGTACACCCGGGGCTGCCCGTTCTCGTCCGTGGCGATTTCCCCGTTCTCGTCGTACTCGTAGTTGGGCTCCATGGACTTCTCTATGGCCTTCTCAAAGTCGGCCTTGTTGACGTAGAACTGGCTGTAGAACTGGTCCTCGTCTACGGGCAGGAGACACTGGCGCATGAAGGACCAGGCCCCATCCTTGTCCTTGCAGGCCGTGGACATGGCGATGCCCCGGGACCCGCTGGCAAAGCAGCTGCCCACGCTGCCGTCCTCCGTGGGATAGCCCACGAACGTCACGTCCCCCTGGAACATGGCCTTGAGCCGGGGCAGGCTCCAGTCCAGGCTGGAGACGGAGGTCTGGACGAGCATCTGCTTGCCGTTCATGACCCGGGTGTCCTCATACTCCCACTCCTCCTCGTTCATCTCGCTCCAGTTGAACTCCGCGGGGAAGCTGTTGCAGAACGCCAGCAGGGACTTGAAGCTGTCGCTGTCAAAGCGGCACTCCCCCTTGTCCCAGTCCACGAAGGCGTCCGCGTTGACGCTCATGATGGTGCGCAGCATCTCGGACTTGGTGTCGGACTGGCCGAAGATGGAGCAGCCCTCGGGCATCCTGGTCAGGGCCTCCTGGAGGTCCGCCAGGGTCCAGCTCATGCTGTCGCCCACAATGCGGGAGGAGCCGGCCACGGTGGTGATATAGAAGCTGTTGAAGATTTCATAGAGCTTGCCGTCCATCTCGTTGGCCTGGAGCACCCGCTCCATCACCGCCTCCCGGCCCAGGTCCGGATCGTTTTCAATGAAGGGCCACAGGTCCTCCAGAACGCCCTTGGCCCCGTACTGGGCCAGGGGGAGGGAGGTGGTGTCCAGCAGATCGGGCACCTTGCCGGCCACGATCTCCGTATTGAGCTTGCTCAGGCCGGCGGAGGCGTCGTCCTCGGTGTTGAACTCGGAGTAGTCCTGGACCACAATGCGGTGCGTGCCGCTCTTCTTGTTGAAGTCGATGACGCTCTGGCGGGTGTCGTAGCCCAGGTACATGGTGGCGTAGGTGAGGGTGGTCTTCTCCGGCAGGGAGGCGCGGTCCGTGGCCGTCATGACGGCCAGCTCGATCTTCAGGCTGTAGGGCCCGTTCTCCGGGCGCACCCATTCCCGGGTGACCACCACCACCCGGCCGTCGGGGGTGAACTCGAAAAAGCTGACGTCGTTGCGGTTGATGTCGGAGTCGATCCAGGAGAAGAGCTTCTCCCCGTCCTGGGATCCGGCCTTGCAGCCGTAGATGGAGTCGTTGTTCTGGTAGTAGAAGAGGTAGTCCCCGCCGCCTGTAAAGGCGCTGTAGGCGTTGACAGGCATCACGTACTCCGGACCCCAGGCCTTGCCTGCCAGGTCGATGGTCTTCATGATGTTGCGGGAGGTCTCCTTTTCCTCGTCATAGTAGTTGTGGAGCAGGGCCATGGTGCCGTCCCCCAGCAGGACCAGCTCGCCGTAGAGCTGCTCCCCGTCCAGGGAGAAGAGGAGGTTCTGGTCCTTGTCCAGGACGAAGAGCTTCTTCTCCGAGGTCACGTAGATGTTGCCCTCCCGGTCATAGTTCATGCCGCTGGTGTACTCTGCCTCCAGCTTTTCGTTCAGGGCGGAGGCGTCCAGCTCCGTGCGGGTGATCTCGTTGCCCGCAGCGTCCAGCTGGCGGCGGAGCACCGTGTTCTGGTCCACCTCGTAGCTCCACCTGTCGTCCGTGTTCTCGTCAAAGTCCTCGGGCAGGTCAAAGGTGTAGGCGTTGATGACCTCCGTCACCCAGAGGGTGTTGTCCTCCCCGGCCGTCACCTTCTCGATGTACACGCCGCCCTCGGTCCCCTCGGGCAGCGCCGTCATCTGGTAGTTCTCCAGCTTTTCCGCCTCACCGCCGGCCAGGGGGAGTCGGTAGAGGTAGGTGTTGTAGACATAGCCGGGATAGGTCTCGCCGGTGACGGGGTCCGTCTCTGTGGTCTCCTCACTCTTGTTAGCGATGAGGTACACCCAATCCTCCCCCACGCAGCCGCCGGAGATGTCTTCTATGCCCTCAATGTTCATGTCCAAAAACTGGGGCACGTAGACCGTGCTGCTGAGCAGCTGGTCATCCCCGCCCTGCTTGCCGTCCTTCCCGCAGGCCGCCAGGCCCAGGAGCAGCGTCAGGGCCAGGATCAGGGCCGCGGCCCGTCTTTTCATGTGTTTCATCGTCCAATCCTCCTTGTATCCATGATGTCCATGGAAGTTCTCCTCTGCCCCTATAGACGCAGCTCCGGAGCAGAAGGTTCCGTCCTGTTTTTATTTTACAGGTAATTGCATCATCTTTGCATCTTTTTGGCAACGCCCGTGTTTCATTTTCCAAAAGGAGGATGTTTATCAGATTTTGCGGTTCAGGAAACGCCATGAAAGCAGATGCTTTCATGGCGTCTTTGCCCAGGGAAATCAATTTTGTCAACGGCAACTGGCTCCTTGCGGGACTCGTGCAGGGGCGAGCGATACTCGCCCCTATAGGAAACTGTGTTTTTCGGAAAATGAATTTCCGTGATCTTTGCCCGTTCAGGCGGGGCGCTGTCAGCGCTCGTGATCTCCCTCTGTCACGGGTAGAACCGTGATCTCTGTTTCAGGCGCGCTGATGTAGATCTCCTCGCATCGGCGCTGCGCCGCAATTAGTATGTTGATTGCCTTCTCAGTCTCACACATCATCTCAAGATACATCTTTTTGTAATCTGGCACGTTATCACCTCGCTTGTGTATTATTTCGCTCATTATAGTCAATATATTAGGCATAGTCAATAGCTTAAATATGATATGGTTACCGTGGTGATAAAAAATGATTAGTTATCAGCCGTTTTACCAGACTTTGGTGAAGCGGAACATAACCGAATACCACTTGATTTATAAGGAAGGTCTCTCCGCCAACACCCTGCACCGAATGAAGCACGGCAAAAATATCACGCTGAAGACACTGGACACCCTGTGCTTTATCCTGGATTGTGAGGTGTCTGATATTATCCGGTATGTGCGGGAGGAGTGAGGCTTCCTGCCGCCAGTATTTCGAAATGTATAGGGATCTCGCTGGATACCCTGTTTACCATCTCCCGGAAGTTGGACGTGCCGGTTGAGAAAAATTTTTCGAGAATTAGGCCACGAAAACCCATTTTCCGAAAAACGCGGTTTCCTGTAGGGGCGAGCAATGCTCGCCCCTGCAAAGCTCCCGAAGGGCTGGTCTGATAATTGGCGGATTTTTTTCGTGCATTTTTCAAAAAAAGGGTGTATCATAGCCTTGGACGATTTTTCCCCACCAAGGAGGACGCTATTATGAACAACTGCTATATTCCCCAGGGCTACCGCACCCCCCTCTACGGCTACGACATGCAGCGGGCCATTGAATTTGTCAAGAGCAGCTTCCAGGAGAACCTGAAGTTTGCACTGAATCTGCGCCGGGTGTCCGCACCCCTGTTTGTGGACCGCCACTCCGGCCTCAACGACAACCTCAACGGCGTGGAGCGGCCGGTGAGCTTTGACATCCCCGCCGTGCCCGCCGCCACCGGCGAGGTGGTCCACTCCCTGGCCAAGTGGAAGCGCCTGGCCCTCAAGCGCTACGGCTTCTACCCCGGCAACGGCCTGTATACGGATATGAACGCCATCCGCCGGGACGAGAGCCTGGACAACATCCACTCCGTCTACGTGGACCAGTGGGACTGGGAGAAGGTCATCACCCCGGAGGACCGGAATGAGGACTACCTCAAGTACACGGTCCGCTCCATCGTGGGCGCGGTGTGCGACACCTGCGACGCGCTGCGCCGGGCCTTCCCCCAGCTGAACGTGAAGCTGGAGCGGGAGGTGCGCTTCATCACCACCCAGGAGCTGGAGGACCTCTACCCCGCCCTCACGCCCCAGGAGCGGGAGACGGCCTTCCTCCGGGAGCACAAAACCGTCTTTCTCATGCAGATCGGCAAGACCCTCAGAAGCGGGTCCCGCCACGATGGCCGCGCTCCGGACTACGACGACTGGGAGCTCAACGGGGACATCCTCATGTGGAACGACGTGCTGGAGCGTGCCTTTGAGATCAGCTCCATGGGCATCCGGGTCAACGAGGAGAGCCTGGCCCGGCAGCTGGAGCTGGCGGGGTGCCAGGACCGGCGGGACCTGCCCTTCCACCGGATGCTCCTGGAGGGCCAGCTGCCCCTGACCATGGGCGGCGGCATCGGCCAGAGCCGGCTGTGCATGCTGATGATCGGCTGCTGCCACATCGGGGAGGTCCAGGTAAGCCTGTGGGACCAGGAGACCCTGGACGTGTGCGCCAGGGCCGGCGTTCACCTCCTTTGAGATATGAAGACCGGGGAGCCTGCGGCTCCCCGGTTTGTTTTCTGCGTGCTTTCACCACAAAAGCTGCCAGACGCACTCCTTGGTCCGCCGGCTGTGGGTGCGTATGACCCGGGCGGACTCCCGGAGGATGGACTGACGCATATCTGTCACCAGCGCGCCGGCGGAGACGCTGTCCCGCACCGGGCCCTCCGGCTGGCTGCCGTAGAGGCCGCTGAAGCTCTGCTCCAGCTGGCCGTAGAGCGCGCCGTAGGCGTCCTGGATCCGGGACACCCACCGGCGGTCCAGCTCCACGGTCCGCCGGGCGGCCCGGGCCTGCTCCCGGGTGGCCACGGACAGGCCGTCCAGCCGCAGGGACTTGGCGGACAGGCGGAACTGGGGCAGGGTGGCCGTGTCCGCCCCCATCTCCAGGGAGATGCCGGTCCTGGTCCAGGGCCTGGCGCTGCCGATGTCCGCGCCGCCGGAGATGAGCACCTGCCCGCATCCGCCGAAGAGGCAGGCCCCGATATCCGCCCCGGGATTGCCCCCCAGGGCCTTGAGGATCCGGGCGGTTCCGGTGATGAGGATGTCCCCGCAGGCGCCCCGAACCCCCGCCCCGATGGCGGCGGCCTGATCGGCGGCAGCGGCGGAGATGGTCCCGCCCCGGATGCTGATGTCCCCCACCGGCGCGGCCAGGGCCCCGCCGATGCCCGCGCCGCCGCCGGGTCCGCCGGTGGCGTCAATTACGCCGCCGGTGATGACGATGGACCCCATGGGGCTGCCTTTGCCCCCGCCGATGCCCGCGCCGCCGCCGGTCCCCAGGGCGGTGATGACGCCGCCGCGGATGTGGATCCGGGCCGTCCGGTCCCGGCCCGCGCCGCTGTCCCTGCCGATGCCCGCGCCCCCCGGACCGCCCGCGGCGGTGAGGGAGCCGTCGGCGGGACCCCGGCCGCCGGGGGAGCCGTCCCGGTCAATGCGCAGGCAGGCGCCGTCCCCCAGGGACACGCCGGCACACCCTGCGCCGCTCTCAAAGAGGCTGCTGGACCCGCTCTGGAGCAGCAGGGTCACATTGTTCTCCCGGCCCAGGCTGAAGGCCCTGCCGGAGGAGGTCCGGCACACCACGCCCCCCAGGGTCAGCTCTATGGAGCCGATGTTGTCGGCCAGGGCGATCCTGCCGCTGAAGGGGGTCTGGCTGGCGTCCGTCCCTGACCCGCCGGACACGGCGGTCACCCGGCTGGACAGGATGCGCAGGGTCTGGGTCTCCTCCTCATACACCCAGTCCCGGTCCGCCTCGCCGCCGGTGACGGTGAAGGGATTCGGGTACATATTGATCTCCTGGAAGGCCCCCGTCTGCTGGTTCCAGCGCAGGTAGGCGTACCGGGTCTTGGCGCGGCCCGCGCCGTCCCGGCCCCAGAAGGCCAGGGAGTGGATGGGGTGGCCCTGGGAGCCGTCCCCCTTCCCCAGCCACAGGCGCACCAGAGCGGGCAGCTCGCCGCCGGGGAGGTGGGTCCTCACCTGCCTGCCGTCCACCGCCATGGCGGTGACGGCGCTCCACCCCGGCAGCAGGGCCTTCCAGATCACGTCGACAGGGTCCAGGCTTCTCCCCCGGGGATCGCTCACCCGGTCCGCCTGGACCGCCAGAGAGGCGGGGCCCTCCAGAATCACGGGAATCCTCGTCCCGCCCATAGAATCTTCTCCCCGGCGGACCTCCGCCGCCGCGCCGGGCCGGAGGCGGAGCAGGGCGGTGGGAGCGGCCTCCAGGGAGCCCATGCGGAGAAATCCGCCCCCGTCCAGGGTGAGGACCGCCCCCGGGCGCAGCCGGACCGTCTGGAGGGTGTTCTCCCCCGCGCCGGCCAGCTGAACCCCTCTGCCGTCCACGGTCAGCAGGGGGGCGCTCACGCTCCGGAGGGTGACGGTCCCGGAGCCGGTGAGCAGGATCTCCGGCGCGTCCGGCCCCGCGCCCTCCACCGTCACGTCCCCCTGTCCGGCTACGATCAGCACGCCGTTGTCCCCCAGGGACACCCCGGAGAGGTCCTGGCCCGACACCCGGACGGAGCCCAGGTCCATGACGGACAGGGCGTGGTCCTCCGGCGGCGGGGCCGCGTCCGGACCGCCGGCCGGGACCAGGGCCGCCTCCGCCTCCGGCAGAACAACCGGCGGTGCGGCGGCCTCCCCGCTGGCGCTTTCGCCGGAGGAGAGCAGGTTCATGAGGAGCTCCAGGTTCATCCCCTCCAGTCCCGCCAGCAGGGGCGGAATGGCGGGGAAGTCCAGGAGGAGGTCTCCCTCCCCGGTGAGCAGGAGATTTGTCAGAAACGCCTCCAAGCCCGGGGCCGTGCCGCTGGTGAACTGGCTCTGGAAATCGGACAGACTGGTGAAGGCGCCGCCGGTGAGCTCCGCCACCGCCTGGTCCGCCGGAACGCCCTGGGCCACCTTCTCCATCAGCTGCCGCAGGCCCTCCAGGGCCATTTCCATGCTGGCGGTCCCGTCGATGCCGCCCCCGGCGATCACCGCGCCCAGGTACAGGGCCGCCAGGCGGCCCGCGGCGGAGTTGCCGTCCAGGGAGCTGCCGATGATGGCGGCCATCAGGTCCGCGCCGCTGGCGGTTTTGTCCAGGCCCAGGGAGGAGAGGATCTGGTCCGCGGTGAGGCCCCCCTGGGTCAGCCAGCCGGGGAGGTCCTGACCGGCGGCGGCGTCGGAGAGCAGGGCGTACAGCAGCGCGTCCGCACCGTCCTCCAGATCCCCGTCCAGAAACAGGTCCGCGCCGCCGGCGGCGCTGCGCATGATCCGGTCAATCTCCTGCCGCAGCCGGTCCAGCTGGGCCTGGAGAGCGTCCCGGTCCGTCTCCCCCTCCCCGGCGGCCTCCCGGGCCAGCGCCTCCATGCGGGAGAGATTCTCCTGCACCTCCGCCAGCACAGCCTCGCCGGACTGGAGGGTCCTGCGGCTCTCCCGGATCTGGCTCTCCGTCCGGCTGCTGCCGCTCAGCAGCTGGCGCAGGGTCTCCGAGAGGGTGAAGCCCGGCGTTTTCTCCGTCCTCTGGATCGGGCCGCCGCCCTTCTCCGTCTTTTCCGCCTTCTCCGCCGCCCGGTATCGGGCCGCGGAGATCTCCCGGTCCCTGCGAATGGTCAGCTCGCTCATTCCAAGCGCCCCCTTCCTCAGCTTTTTAATTAATATCGGCCTATGGGCGGGGAAACATAACAAGCTGCGGCCAAGGATCCTCGTCTTCCCAAGGAAACATCACATTTTCCGGTGGAATTTCGGAGGAAAGTGTGGTATTCTGAGAAAAACAGGTGAGAACAAGGACAGGGGAGGGACAGCCATGCTGCGGATATTTCTGGTGGAGGATGAGAGCGCCGTCCGGGAGAGCCTCCGGGACATGGTGCCCTGGAACCAGTACGGCTACGCCCTGGCCGGGGAGGCCGGGGACGGGGAGATGGCCCTGCCCCTGATCCGCCAGACAAAGCCGGACGTGCTCATCACGGATATCCGGATGCCCTTCATGGACGGCCTGGCCCTCAGCGAGCTGGTCAGCCGGGAGTTCCCGGAGATGAAGATCGTGGTGGTCTCCGGCTGCGACGACTTCGCCTGCGCCCAGCGGGCTATTGACATCGGGGTGGAGCGGTATCTCCTCAAGCCCGTGTCCAGGAGGTCCCTGCTCCAGGCGCTGGAGGAGATCCGCAAGAAGATCGAGGGGGAGCGGGCCAGCCGGGACCGTCTGGACCGCTCCCGCCGGGAGGAGCAGGCCTACGAGCAGTACGCACGCCGGGCCTTCTTCGAGAGAATCGTGGCCGGCCAGCTGACGGTGCAGCAGATCTACGAGACAGCGGCCAGACTGGACATTGACCTACGGGCTCAGTGCTATGCCATCGCCCTCTTCTCCGCGCCCCGGGAGCGGTCCGGAGCCGGGGAGGCCCGGCTCCGGGACGCGCTGCTGGAGTACTTCCTCAAGTATCCGGAGTACCTGCTGCTGCGCTGGAGCATAGACACCTACGCGGTGCTGCTCAAGGGCGCGGCCGCCGGCATGGAGGAGCTGTCCCGCCGGTGCGTGGAGGCGGTGCGGGAGCGGTACGCCGCCTACGCCCCTGAGGCGGACTGGTACGTGGCCGTAGGCCGGCCCACCCAGCGGCTGAGCACCCTCCCCGCCTGCTTTGAGGAGGTGTCCCGCCTGTGGGCCTACCGGTATGTCACGCCCCGCCAGCACGTGCTGACAGCGGACACCGTGAGCCTGCTCACCGGCACCGGCGGCGAGAAGTGCCTGGACCGCCTGGACGCGGACCGGGCGGACCCGGCCATTCTGGACGGGGCCATGGGCAGCATCAGCGCCCAGGAGGTCCCCCGTTTTGTGGAGGAATATGTGCGCGGCTTGGAGGAGGCCCTGTCCTCCCGGGCCTTCTGCCAGTATCTGATGCTCTCCGCCCGGTTCGCGGCGGTCCGGTTTGCCGCCGGCCTGGGGGTGTCCCAGCAGGAGGCCCTGGCGCCCCTGACGTGCCTGGACATGGTGGGGCAGAGCGTCACGGCGGCGGATCTGCGCAGCTACCTGTCCGCCATCCTGCTGCGGGTTCTGGAGCTGCGGGACCGGGAGGCGGGCGGCCAGTGCCGGGGCCCCCTCAGACAGGCCCTGACCTACATTGACAGCCACTTCACCGACGGCCCCCTCTCCCTCAACCAGGTGGCCCGGGCGGTAAACATCTCCCCCAACTACCTCTCCGCCGTGTTCAGCCAGGAGATGGGGGAGACCTTCACGGAGTATGTCACCGGCCGGCGGATGGAGCTGGCCAGGGAGCTGCTGCGCACCACGGACAAGCGGTCCGGGGAGGTGGCGGCGGCGGTGGGGTACCGGGACCCCCACTACTTCAGCTTCCTCTTCAAAAAGACCCAGGGCTGTACACCCCGGGACTACCGGAGCGGGGCCCGGCGGGGCTGAGAGGGCAGAGAGAGGGCCGGGGCGTGCAGCCCCGGCCCTCTCGGGCTGTCAATATGGGAGGACGCGGGGGAATGCAGAGAGAACATTTTGCGAAGAACGGCGGCAGAGACTTCCGCCGCGCTACGCCAGCCGCAGCACCGCCACCTGGCGGGGCATGTCCGGCGTCAGGGTCAGGGAGCTGCCGGGATAGCGGACCACCATGTCCCGGGGATACTGGGAGAGGAAGTCCTCCAGGGTGGTGAGCACGTCAAAGCCCATGTCCCCCAGGCGGTAGTGCATGGGCACGATCACCCTGGGTCCCACGGCCTCCGCCACCGCCCTGGCCTCCCCGCTGTCCACGGTGTAGGTCCCGCCCACAGGCAGCAGCAGCACGTCGCAGGGGCTGACAGCCTGGACCTGTTCGGGGGTCAGCTGGTGGCCCAGGTCCCCCAGGTGTACCACGCTCACGCCCCCGGCCTCAAAGCGGCGCACGGTGTTCTCCCCCCGCAGCGCGCCCCCCTGGCCGTCGTGGAAGGTTGGGATTTCGGTTACTGTAAAGGGATTTTCCCTGCCGGAGGTAAGCCTTACGCGGTCCGTGTACGCGTGGTCAAAGTGGCCGTGGCTGCAATAGACCGCGTCCGCCTCCGCCTCCACGTCCGCCAGCCCCGGCACGTCCCGGAAGGGGTCCAGCAGGACCCGGAAGCCGCCGCTCTCCAGAAGGAAGCAGGAGTGTCCCAGCCAGGTGATGGTCATAGAATGCGCCTCCCTTGTTATGTGATGCCCTTATTGTACACCTCAGGGCTCCCATTTGCAAGGACTATACCAGCGCTTCTCCCCGCCCCAGGGCCAGAAGGGCCTGGGGCTCGTCCACGTCCTCCAGCTGACAGGCCGGAACCTCCACCAGCACCAGCTCCTCCTGGTGCCGCCGGATGATGGTGCTTCCCCCCTGGTCCTCGGTGAGCGAGCGCAGCTCCGGGAAGAACCGGGCCGGGAACAGGCAGGGATTGCCCCGCACGCCGTTGTGTCCCAGGGCCGCCAGGGCGTCAGGCCGCGCCCGGAAGGCGTCCACCAAAGCCGCCACCGCCTCCCGCCGCAGCAGGGGCTGGTCCGAGACCAGAAACAGGGCCCCGTCGCAGGGCCCCAGGGCCTCCAGCCCCAGACGGATGGTGTAACTGATGCCCCAGTCCGGATGGGGGTTGCGCACGGGCCGGAAGCCAAACCCCCGGGCCAGGGCCGCCGCCTCCGGGTACTGGGTTACCACCGCCACAGGTCCCAGCTTCTCCGCCGGCACCGCCTCCAGGGCCCGCTGGAGGAGGCTCCTGCCCTGGAAGACTGCGGCCAGCTTGTTCTCACCGAACCGCCGGGCGTTCCCCGCCGCCATCACCACGCAGCCGATTCGCAGTTGCTTGTTCTCCATACCTGTCTCCGCCTCCAATTCGTATTCTGCCTATAGTATACCCTCTTTTTCCCAAAAGCAAAAGCGGAAGCCCCCTTCCGGGCAATCTGTTTTCCCGGTCCGGAGACTCCCTTTTCAGATTGGCGCTGCTGAAAGCGGCTTCGCCAAGCCATTCGTTAAAATATCCAAGGCGGGCAGCGAGGGCTGCCTGGACTGGCTGGAGCAGACCGCCAGCGCCAAGGTACATGGGACCACCGAACTGGTTCCGGCGGAGGTATTCCAGGAGGAGCGCGAGTCCCTGCGGCCCCTGCCGGCCTGTGACCAGGTGAAGTGTCCGGTGATCTGCCGGACGGTGCGATAGGACAACACAATTATCTGCGACAGCAACTGCTATTACTTCCGAGCCGAAAGATCGGAAGTAATATGTGCCATGTTTTGCGGTTGCCACCGTTTATGGCGGCGAGCAAAACGGCTTAAATCAAATGTATTATTTCTGAATTTATAATTCGGAAATAATATTCTGTCCCCCTGGGGACCTATACCACTCAACCTGAGGTGCGGATTGAGACGCTGGACGGGATTTCTCCTCAAAAACATCACTACTGAAGGCTCATAAAAGGTGTCTGTTTCATCACTAGGCCTTGTTTGAAAAATAGCGAGGAGTAGGCTAAATCAACAAAATAGCAA